>NZ_JBMDKH010000001.1:0-577662 GCF_057809615.1 Hydrogenophaga sp. FG152
CCAACGAGCTGTTCTCCGGCCAATACGCCCAGCCGGTGCTGGCCGACAGCAAGGCACGTGGTGACGTGCGCGCCGAGCTGGTCGAATCGCGCCGCGCCAACGGCGGCTAAGTTGTCGGCAGTGCGCTGAAAGCGACGCGCACGCTCAGACCTCCCGGGGGGCTGCTGGCCAAGGTCAGCAGCCCCCCGTTTTGTTGGGCGATCTGCGCCACGATCGCCAGGCCCAGGCCGCTGCCGGTGGCCTCGTTCTGCGGACTCAGGCGCACGAATCGCTCCAGCACCCGCTGGCGGTCGGCCTCGGCAATGCCGGGGCCGTTGTCGTTGACGCTCAGCTGGACGCGGCCCTCGCTCTGCTCGACGTGCAAGTCCACCCGGCTGCCCGGGGGCGTGTGGCGCAAGGCGTTGTCCACCAGGTTGTCGAGCAGCACGCGCAGGTCGTGCGGATCCGCCAGCACGGTGGCGGCCTCGCGCGTGTCCAGCCCGAGATCGATGCCACGGGCCTCGGCGCGGGCCGAAAACGCGGCCACCACGTCCGCCGCCAGTTGGTCCAGCCGCAGCGGCACGGGCCGGCGCTCGCGCCCATCCGCTTCCAGCCTCGCCATCTGCAGCAGTTGCGCCACCAGGTGGGTGCTGCGGGCGATGCCCTGGTCGAGTTCGTCCAGCGCGGCCTCGCGCTCGCCTGGCGGCGCGCGGCGCGTGAGCTGGGCCTGCAGCTTGACGGCTGCCAGGGGGGTGTTCAATTCATGGGCGGCGTCGGCCAGCATCTGGCGCTGGCGCGTGAGCAGGCGCGACACCCGCTCCAGCAATTGGTTGAGCGCCTGGCCCAGCGGCGCGACCTCTTCGGGCAAGCCGTCCGTGGCGATCGCTTGCAGGTCTTTTTCGTCCCGCCGCCGGATGTCCTGGCCCATCGCCTCCAGCGGCGCCAGCGCGCGGTTGACGGCCACGCGGATCAGCAGGCCGAGCAGCAGCACCAGCACCGCCACGGGCACCAGCAGCCAGGGCGCCATCTGGGCGAAGCTGCTGGCGCGGTCGCTGGCGGTCTTGGCGATCTGCACGATTTCCTCGTCGTCCACCAGCGTGTAGACCCGCCAGGCTTCGCCCGACCACTCGACATTGTGGAAACCGGGCTCCTGCAGGGGCGGGCCGATGCCCTCGACCGAGGCGTACAGCAGCTCTGCGTCGGTGGACCAGATCTGGCTGATGAAGCGGCCCAGGTCGTCCGTCACCCAGGGCGGCGGGTTGTCCTGCGGGGCCGGGCGGGCCGTGGGCCGCGGGGCGGCGTGCTCGGGTGGGTCCAGGGCCCAGCTGTGGGGGCGCACGCCGTGCCGCACCACCGAATGCGCGATCTGCTCCATGCCGAAATCGCGCACCCGGTTGAAGGCCTGCCAGGCCAGGTGGTAGGTGAAGGCGCTGACCAGCACGCTGGTGACGATCAGCGCCGTGATCTGCCAGAACAGCAGGCGCTGGCGGATCGAATTCATGTCGCTGCGACCAGCTTGTAGCCCACGCCCCGCACGTTCTTGATCCAGGCCGCGCCCAGCTTGCGCCGCAGGTGGTGCACGTGCACCTCCACCGCGTTGCTCGCCACCTCTTCCTGCCAGCCGTAGAGGCGGCTTTCCAACTGCTCGCGCGAGAGCACGGTGCCCGGGTTCTCCATCAGGGCGAGCAACAGGTCGTATTCGCGCGCGGCCAGCGCGACGGGCTGGTTGTCGAGCAGCGCCTCGCGGCGCAGCGGCCGCATGGTGAGGCGGCCGAACTGCAGCTCGGGCTGGGCGCGCCCGCTGCCCCGGCGCGCGAGCGCGTGCACGCGCGCCACCAGCTCGTCGAGGTCGAACGGCTTGGTGAGGTAGTCGTCTGCCCCCAGGTTGAGGCCGGCCACGCGGTCGCTCACGGCGTCGCGCGCCGAGACCACCAGCACCGGCACAGGGCGGTCTTCCGAGCGCAGCCACTGCAGCAGCTGCAGGCCATCCAGCCCGGGCAGGCCGATGTCGAGCAGCAGCACCGCGTACGGCTGCTCGCGCAGCGCGGCCTGCGTCTGCAGGCCGTCCTGCGTCCAGTCCAGGGAAAAGCCGGCCAGGCGCAGCCCACGCTCCATGCTGCGGCCCAGCATGAGGTCGTCTTCGGCGAGTAGAACTTTCATGGTTGCGTAGTGTGAGCGAAAAGAGCGAACGCCTCTGGTACAAAGCAACGCCCGACTCTGGAGGTTTCCTTGAGCACATTCCCGCAGGTGATTCTGTTTACCGACACCGATGGCCGTGCGCGTTTTCGCGAGGCCGAGATCCCCTTGTCCGAGGGCTCGCCGGCGGCCCGCCTGTCGGCCCTGCTGCCGGCGACGGCCTGCCAGTTGCGCCAGAGCCCGGTGGGCTTTCGCAGCGAGTTCCATTGCACCGGCGAGGCGCAATGGCTGTTCGTGCTGCAGGGCTGCATGGAGATCGGCCTGCAGGACGGCAGCTGGCGCGCCTTCGGGCCAGGCCAGCATTTCTACTCGGCCGACACGCTGCCCCCCGGGGCCAGCTTCGACCCCACGGTGCACGGCCACCGCAGCCGGCAGGTGGGCGACGAACCGCTGGTGACCCTGTTCGTTCGGGGCTGAATGAGCTGCTGCACGCCAGAGGTGGCTTGACCCAGGGACACCGAGGAACCGGCTTTGCCGGGCCTCTGGTGTCGCCCCCCTTTCAAGGGGGGAGGCGCCGAAGGCGACGCAGGGGGGTTACAGGAATCTGTCAAGCAGCCGGCGCGAGTGCGCGTCCAGCGCGAAGCGGTCGCGCACGCCGAAGCACACACCCTGGCCGCTCAGGATCAGCAGGGCCTGGCCTTCGAGGCGGCGGATGTCGTCCTCGCTGCGCAGCACGAAGCTGGTGGGGCCGCGGTCGGTGGTCACCTGCCAGGTGCTGGGCGTGGAGAAGGTGGACACCGATTCGATGCGCTGGATCACCGGCGTGAACTCGCGTTGCGCCAGCTCTTCCTGCAGCAACAGCCGCAGTTCGGCGGGCAGGGCGGAGAGGCGGTCCACCCAGACCAGTTCGTGGCCGTCGCTGCCCACCAGCGACAGGCCTTCGTCGGGCGCGCCGATGGGGAAGGCCCGCACGGGCACCACGCCCACGTGGGTCTCCCCGACCTCGTCCGTGAGCACGAGGCGGCCGAAGGGGTTGCGCTGCAGTTGCCAGGCGGGGTTCGGGGTGTTCATGCGTCGTGGTCCTCGGGCGTGTCGGCATCGAGCAGGGCGGCGGCCTCCTGCTCCTTGCGCGCCTGCGCTTCGTACAGGCGCCAGTAGGCGCCGCGCTGCGCCATCAGTTCGTCGTGCGGGCCAATCTCCACCACCTGGCCCCGGTCCATCACCACCAGGCGGTCGGCCTTGCGCAGGGTGGAGAGCCGGTGCGCGATGGCAATGGTGGTGCGGCCCTGCACCAGGTTGTCCAGCGCCTTCTGGATTTCCTTCTCGGTCTCGGTGTCCACGGAGGAGGTGGCCTCGTCCAGGATCAGGATGCGCGGGTCGATCAGCAGCGCGCGCGCGATGCTGATGCGCTGGCGCTCGCCACCCGAGAGACCCTGGCCGCGCTCGCCGACCAGCGAGTCGTAGCCCTGCGGCAGCCGCAGGATGAACTCGTGCGCGTGCGCGGCGCGCGCGGCGGCCACGATCTCGGCGCGCGTGGCGCCGGGTTTGCCGTAGGCGATGTTCTCGGCGATGGTGCCGAAGAACAGGAAGGGCTCCTGCAGCACCAGGCCGATGTGGCGGCGGAAATCGGCCACGCCGACGCGGCGGATGTCGGTGCCATCGATGCGGATGGCGCCTTCGCTCACGTCGTAGAAGCGGCACAGCAGGTTGACCAGGGTGCTCTTGCCCGAGCCGCTGTGGCCGACCAGGCCGATCATCTCGCCGGGGCGGATGTCCAGGCTCAGGTTGCGGATCACGGTGCGGCTGCCGTAGCGGAAGCTCACGCCCTCCATCTGCAGGCCGCCTTGCACCTGGGTCAGCGGCACCGGCTGCGCGGGCTCGGGGACGTTGGAGACGTGGTCCAGGATGTCGAAGATGCGCTTGGCGCCCGAGGCGGCTTTCTGCGTGACCGAGACGATGCGGCTCATCGAGTCGAGCCGCCCGTAGAAGCGCCCGATGTAGGCGATGAAGGCGGTGAGCACGCCCACCGTGATCTCGCTCTGGCTGACCAGCCAGATGCCGAAGGCCCACACCACCAGCAGGCCGATCTCGGTGAGCAGGGTGACGGTGGGGGTGAACAGCGACCAGGTCCTGTTGATGCGGTCGTTGACGGCCAGGTTGTGCTCGTTGGCCTGTCTGAAGCGCCGCGCTTCGCGGGCTTCCTGGGCGAAGGCCTTGACCACACGGATACCGGGGATGGTGTCGGCCAGCACGTTGGTCACCTCGCCCCAGACGCGGTCGATCTTCTCGAAGCCGGTGCGCAGGCGGTCGCGCACGAGGTGGATCATCCAGCCGATGAAGGGCAGGGGCACCAGCGTGGCCAGCGCCAGCCAGGGGTTGATCGAGAACAGGATCACCGCGGTCATGGTGATCATCAGCACGTCGGTGAGAAAGTCCAGCGCGTGCAGGGACAGGAAGACGCTGATGCGGTCGGTTTCGCTGCCGATGCGCGCCATGAGGTCGCCGGTGCGTTTGCTGCTGAAGTAGTCCAGCGAAAGCTCGAGCAGGTGGTCGAAGGTGGTGGTGCGCAGGTCCGAGCTGATGCGCTCGGACACCAGGGCCAGCAACCACGTGCGCGCCCAGCCCAGGCCCCAGGCCAGCAGGGCCGAGCCCAGCAGGCCGCCGAGCAGGGCCAGCACCAGGCCGGTGTCGATCTCCTGGCCGTTCTGGAACGGGATCAGCACCCGGTCCATCAGCGGGATGGTCAGGTAGGGCGGCACCAGCGTGGCGGCGGTGGAGGCCAGCGTGAGCAGGAAACCGGTGAGCAGCGTCCACCGGTAGGGCCGGGCGAAGCGCCACAGGCGCAGCAGCACCCAGGTGGACGGCGGGGCCTGCGGCGCTTCCTGGGCGCATTCCGGGCATTCATCGCTGTCGGCCGGCAGGGTGGCCTGGCACTCGGGGCAGGTGCGGGCGGGTTCCTCGATCACCTGCTCGGGCGCCTGATCCAGCTGGGCCATCAGGCGATGGAAGTGGTCGACCATGCGCGCGGCCCGGGCCTGCACGCCCATGGTGAAGTGCCACACCGCGATGCGCCCGTGGGCGTCGAGCAGCTCCAGGGTGCCGACACCAGCGTGGTCGCTCAGCCGCAACTCCATACCCGGGTTCAGTATCCACTCCTGGCCTTCGAGTGTGAACTTTTGACGGGTTAACAACAGGGTGCGCGTACGGAAATGTAAATCGCTGTCCAAGTCCAGCGCCAACGCAACGACAGCGCTATCATCGCCCCCCAGCTGGGTTGATGCGGGCCGCAAGGCGTCCTGTGCAGGGTCGGCTCCTGGGGCTGAGGATTCAGCTGGAAAGTGTGAAAGCATGGTGAAGATGACAGCGTGGCGTCGACCGCGAGAAATGGCATGCTCCCACGGGGGAGCCTTGCATTTTCACCGATGTCGAGCCCGCGATCGTTGATGGCATTGAAGTTCTTCTGAACCCCTGACCGGTACTACACCCGGTCGCCCGAATCACGCGTCCCGCCGGAGACATGAGCTCGAAACACGACATCACGCTGCTGCGCATCAACTACCTGCGCGGCCCCAATATCTGGACGTACCGACCGGTGCTCGAAGTCTGGCTGGATCTGGGCGATCTGGAGGACTTTCCTTCCAACAAGCTGCCCGGCTTCACCGAACGCCTGATCGAATGGCTGCCCGCCCTCGAAGAACACCACTGCGGTGTGGGCGAGCGCGGTGGCTTCATCCAGCGGCTGCGCGAAGGCACCTGGGCCGGCCACATCCTGGAACACATCGTCATCGAGCTGCTGAATCTGGCGGGCATGCCCACCGGTTTCGGCCAGACGCGCGAGACCAGCCGGCGCGGTGTCTACCGCATGGTGTTTCGCGCCCGCGACGAGGCCGTGGCCCGGGCCGCGCTCACCGAAGCGCATGCCCTGCTGCTCGCCGCCATCCGCCAGCGCGAGGACGGCGCGGCCGGCTTCGACGTGCCAGCCGCCGTGGCGCGCCTGGTCAACCAGATCGACCGCAGCTACCTCGGCCCGAGCACCGCGTCCATCGTCGCCGCGGCTACGGACCGGGGTATCCCCCACCTGCGACTGAACGACGGCAACCTGGTCCAGCTCGGCCAGGGCCGGCACCAGCGCCGCATCTGGACGGCCGAGACCGACCGCACCAGCGCCATCGCGGGCAACATCGCGCACGACAAGGACCTGACCAAGAGCCTGCTGGCCTCCTGCGGCGTGCCCGTGCCCGAAGGCCAGGTGGTCGACAGCCCGCAAGCCGCCTGGGAAGCCGCGCAGGAGATCGGCCTGCCGGTGGTGGTCAAACCTTCCGATGCCAACCATGGCCGTGGGGTGAGCCTGGACCTGTCGGAGCGCGAAGACATCGAAAAAGCCTTCGCGGTGGCCGACGCCGAGGGCAGCGAGGTCATGGTCGAGCGCTACGTGCTGGGCGACGAGCACCGCCTGCTGGTCGTGGGCGGCCGCGTGGTCGCGGCGGCGCGCGGCGAAAGCCTGTCGGTGGTGGGCGATGGCCGCTCCACCGTGGAACAGCTCATTGACAGCCAGCTCAACAGCGACCCGCGCCGGGGCGAGGCCGAGGAGTTCCCGCTCGAGACCATCCGCCTGGACCGCGAACCCGTCATGCGCCTGCTGCTGGAGCGTCAGGGCCTGTCAGGCGAGGCCGTGCCTGCCGCGGGCCGGCGCGTGATGGTGCAGCGCAATGGCAACGTGGCGATCGACTGCACCGACGAAGTGCACCCCGAGGTGGCGCACGCCGTGACGCTGGCCGCCCGTGTGGTGGGGCTGGACGTGGCCGGTGTGGACCTGGTTGCCCAGGACATCGGCCGCCCGCTGCAGGCGCAAGGCGGCGCGGTGGTGGAGGTGAACGCCGGGCCCGGGCTGCTGATGCACCTCAAGCCCGCCACCGGCCTGTCGCGTCCGGTGGGCCGCGCCATCGTGGACCACCTGTTCGACGAAGGCGGCAACGGCCGCGTGCCCATCGTGGGCGTGGCCAGCTCGCGCCATGGCAACGCCATCGCCCGCCTGGTAGGCTGGCTGCTGCACCTGAGCGGCCACCAGGTTGGCCTGGCCTGCCAGGACGGCCTGTTCCTGGGCAACCGCAAGGTCGATGCCTGGCCCAGCGCCCATTGGGAGGCCGGCCAGCGCCTGCTGATGAACCGCGAGATCGACGCCGTGGTGCTGGAGAACGGCCCGGCCGTCATCCTGGACGACGGCCTGGCTTACGACCGCTGCACCGTGGGGGTCGTGACCGATCTTGACGACTTCCAGGGCCTGGAACGGCACGACGTGCGCAGCACCGACCAGCTCTACCGCGTGATGCGCACCCAGGTCGACGTGGTGCTGCCCGACGGCGTGGCCGTGCTCAACGCCGACGACGCCCGGGTGCTGGAGATGGTCGAGCTGTGCGATGGGGATGTGATTCTTTACGGCATGGATGCCGCCTCGCCCGCGCTGCAGAAACACCGCGAGGCGGGCTCTCGCACCGTGTCGGTGTTCGAAGGCCAGCTGGTGCTGGCCGAAGGCGTGCGCAAGGCCCACCGCGTGCGGCTGGACGCACCCGTGGTGCAAGGGCTGCTGCAGGCGCTGGGCGCACACGCCTTGATGGCCGTGGCCGCCGCCGCCTGGGCGCTCGCGGTCTCGCCCGAACTGATGGCGGCCGGCATCGAGACGGCGGGTCTCGATGTCGCTCCTGCACCCGAACGGCCAGAACCGGTTACCCTGGACGCGGCGCGCTGAGCGCCGGTCCTCTCTTCATTCACTCCCAGCTTCCGTCATGGACGTTTCTCGCATCCGGACCCTGCGTGGCCCCAATCTCTGGAGCCGCCACACCTGCATCGAGGCCATCGTCTCGTGCGAACCGCACGAGATGGACCTGCAAGCCCTGCCGGATTTCGAACGGCGGCTGCGCGAGCTCTTCCCCTCCGTGGGACCTCTGGAGCCCAGCAATCCGCAAGAGCATCTGACCCTGGCCCATGTGCTGGAAGCCACCGCGCTGGCCCTGCAGACCCAGGCGGGGTGTCCGGTCTCCTTCAGCCGCACCTCGGCCACGCTGGAGCCCGGCGTGTTCCAGGTGGTGGCGCAGTACAGCGAAGAGGTGGTGGGCCGGCTGGCCTTCGACATCGCGCGCGAACTGCTCGCCGCCGCCAGCGCGGGCGATGCCGGAAGCTACGACGTGGAGGCGGCGATCGCCCGCCTGCGCGCGCTCGACGAAGACGTGCGCCTGGGTCCCAGCACTGGCTGCATCGTGGACGCCGCCGTGGCGCGCAACATTCCCTACCGCCGCCTCACCACCGGCAGCCTGGTGCAACTGGGCTGGGGCTCGCGCCAGCGCCGCATCTGGGCTGCCGAGGTGGACAGCACCAGCGCGGTCTCGGAGTCGATCGCCCAGGACAAGGACCTGACCAAGGCCCTGCTCGGCGCCGCCGGTGTGCCGGTGCCTGAAGGGCGGCCCGTCAGCGACGCCGACGACGCCTGGGCGGCCGCCATGGAGATTGGCCTGCCCGTGGTCGTCAAGCCGCAGGACGGCAACCAGGGCAAGGGCGTGACGGTCAACATCGTCTCGCGCGAGCACATGGACATCGCGTTCCGCGCGGCCGCCGAGATCGGCGACGTGATGGTCGAGAAATACCTGCCGGGCAGCGACTTCCGCCTGCTCGTGGTGGGCGACAAGGTGGTGGCCGCCTCGCGGCGCGAGCCACCGCACGTGATCGGCGATGGCGAGCACACCGTGCGCGAGCTGGTGGACCTGGTCAACGCCGACCCCCGGCGCGGCGACGGCCACGCCACCTCGCTGACGAAGATCCGCTTCGACGACATCGCCCTGGCGCGCCTGGACGTGCAGGGCCTCAAGCCCGAGTCGGTTCCCGAAATGGGCCGCCGCGTCGTGCTGCGCAACAACGCCAACCTGAGCACCGGTGGCACCGCGACAGACGTCACCGACGACCTGCACCCGGAGGTGGCCGCCCGCGCCGTGGCCGCCGCGCAGACGGTGGGCCTGGACATCTGCGGCGTGGACGTGGTCTGCGAGAACGTGCACGTGCCGCTGGAGAAGCAGCATGGTGGCGTGGTCGAGGTCAACGCCGCGCCCGGCCTGCGCATGCACCTCTCGCCCTCGTACGGCAAGGGCCGCCCGGTGGGCGAGGCCGTGATCGCCAACATGTTCGAACCCGGCGACGACGGGCGCATCCCCGTGGTCGCCGTCACCGGCACCAACGGCAAGACCACCACCACGCGGCTGATCGCGCACCTCATGGCCACCAGCGGCATGCGCGTGGGCATGACCAACACCGACGGCGTGTACGTCGATGGCCGCCAGATCGACAGCGGCGACTGCTCGGGCCCCAAGAGCGCGCGCAACGTGCTGCTGCACCCCGACGTGGACGCCGCCGTGCTCGAAACGGCCCGCGGGGGCATGCTGCGCGAGGGCCTCGGCTTCGACCAGTGCCAGGTCGCGGTGGTGACCAACGTGGGCACCGGCGATCACCTCGGCCTGAACTACATCACCACCGTCGAAGACCTCGCGGTGCTCAAGCGCGTGATCGTGATGAACGTCGCGCCCACGGGTTACGCGGTGCTCAACGCGGCCGATCCCATCGTCGCGGCCATGGCCGCCAAGTGCACCGGCGGCGTGGTCTTCTTCGCGCAGGACCACGACCACCCCTTGCTGGCCGCGCACCGTGTGCAGGGCAAACGAACCATCTGCGTCGAAGGCGATCGCATCATCGTGACCGAAGGCAGCTGGCGCGTGCAGATCCCGCTGCAGGGTGTGCCCATCACGCGCGGCGGCACCATCGGCTTCCAGAAGGACAACGTCATGGCGGCCATCGGCGCGGCCTGGTGCGCCGGCCTCGATTGGGACACTATCGCGCGCGGCCTGGCCAGCTTCTCCAACGACGCCGACAACGCGCCGGGCCGCTTCAACGTGATGGACTACCGCGGCGCCACCGTGATCGCCGACTACGGCCACAACCCGGACGCGATGCGCGCCCTGGTCGAGGCGGTCAACGCCATGCCCGCGCGCCGGCGCAGCGTGGTGATCAGCGGCGCGGGCGACCGCCGCGACGAAGACATCCGCGAGCAGACCGCGATCCTGGGCAAGGCCTTCGACGACGTGCTGCTGTTCCAGGATGCCTGCCAGCGGGGCCGCGAAGACGGCGAGGTGCTCACGCTGCTGCGCGAGGGACTCGCCGGGGCGAGCCGCACGAAAGAGGTGCTCGAGATCCGGGGCGAGTTCGTCGCCATCGACGCCGCGCTGGAGCGGCTGCAACCCGGCGACCTCTGCCTTGTGCTGGTGGACCAGGTGGAAGAGGCGCTCGCGCACCTCGCGCGGCGCATCCGCGAAGCGGGCGCCTCAGCCCGCTGACAGGGGCAGGTCGGGCAGGCGCAGCCGCAGCAGCGCCCGCACGAAGCCATGGTCGCTGCGGCTGCGGTCGCGGCCCTCGAACAGGTGGTCGTTGAACACCTCCACGCGCCGCACGTCGCCGATCGATCGGCGGCTGGTCGCGACGAACTGCTCGCTCACCAGCAACTGGTCCAGCACCTCGGGGTAGCCCTGGTGGATGTGCGAGTACGCCACGTCGCGGCGCATCGCCGCTTCGCCTTGCACGTCCCAGGCGCTGAACAGTGCGTGGTCAAGAGCGCCCTTGTCGTAGGCCACCTGCGAGGTGGCCGCGATCAACTGCGTCGTCACGCTGTGCGGACCGTCGTTCAGGTCGCCCATCAGCACGAGCGGCAGCTGGGTGCGGTGCAGCAGCTCGACCACCTTCAGGCGCAGCGCCAGGGCTTCGCTGGCGCGCATGACCAGCGAACGCAGCGAGGCCAAGGCCTGCACCGCCGGATCGGCCGTGTCTTCGATGCCCACCCCGTTGACATCTTCCAGGAACTTGGGCCGCTTGCTCTTGAGATGCGCGGTGATCACACAGACCGGCTGGCCGTGCTTGAGGCGCAGCATCGCGATCAACGGTGGGCGTTCGAAGCGGGTATGCAGGCCCAGGCCAGGCACCTGCACGCGGGCCGCTTCGGGAAAGTCGTCGAGCGACTGCACCGAATCGACCTTCAGGCGCGTCACGATGCCCACCCGGGGCGTGCCTTGCGCGCCGATCTGGCCGGGACCGTTTTCGGCACCGGGCACAGCGACGAAACCGTATTGCAACCCGCTGCGCGCCACCGCCGTGCGCAGGGCGGCCTCGTCCCAGACTTCCTGCACCGCCAGCACGTCGGCATTGAGGGCCCGGAACCGATCGCCCAGCCAACCCACCTTGCGCTCGAACTCGGTGTGGGTGTAAGGGTCCTGTCCCTCGTAGAAGTGGCGGCCTGGCTGTGCCAGGTTGAGCACGTTGCAGGTGGCCATCATGAGGGTGGCATAACGTGCCGACGCCCCGTTGCCGGCGGGGGCAGACGGGGCGCCGAGGGGGGTGGTGCGGTCAAGGGACATGACCGCACTGTAGTGGGAAAGCCGCCGCTTCAGCGGATGCGGCCGTAGCTGGTGCGCAGCGGATCGGCCGGGCCACCCGCGTTGCCGCGCTGACCACCGCCGCCACCGCCCTTGCCTCTGCCGCCACCGCGGTTGCCGGTGCGCATCGCGTCGATGCTGGTGCGCAGCGGATCGGGCTGGCCGCCGGGGTTGGCCGCGCGTGGGCGGGGTTCCTTGATGCGCAGGCTGCCCAGGTGGGCGTTGGGACCGGGCTGGCGCTCGGCACCGGGTTCGCGGTCCTCGCGCGGGCCGCGGTCTTCACGGAAGCCGCGGTCTTCGCGCGGCGGGCGCTGGCCTTGCTGGCCACCACCGTGGCGCTGGCCCTGGCGCTGGCCATTGCCACCGCCACCATTGCCGTTGGCGCGTTGACCGCCGCCACCGTTGCCGCGACGGCCTTCGCCGCGCGGGCCGTCGGCCTGGCTGCCATCACCTGCGGGGCGCTGGCGCTGGCCGCCACCGCCGTTGCCACGGCCCTGCGGCTCGCTGGCCTTCTTCTCGCGCACGCGCTGCAGCATCTCGGTGCGCGCGGCCTTGGCGGCAGCCGCCATCACCTCGCGGCTGGGCGGCTTGCCCGCGCCACCCCAGATGGTCTGGCGGCCCATGGCGATGGGCTCGGCCTTCTCGCCTGGCTCGGGCATGAACTCGGGGAAGATCTGCACCGGGATCTGCTGCTTGGTGAAGCGCTCGATCTCCATCATGAAGCCTTCTTCGTCAAGGCTCACGAGGTTCACGGCTTCGCCGCTGTTGCCTGCGCGGCCGGTGCGGCCGATGCGGTGCACGTAGTCTTCGCTGACGTTGGGAATCTCGTAGTTCACGACGTGCGGCAGCTCGTCGATGTCGATGCCGCGCGCGGCAATGTCGGTGGCGACCAGGGCGCGGATCTCACCGCTCTTGAAACCGGCCAGCGCCTGGGTGCGGGCGCCCTGGCTCTTGTTGCCGTGCAGCGCCATCGCGTGGATGCCGTTCTTGGTGAGGTACTCGGCGACGTTGTTGGCGCCGAACTTGGTGCGCGTGAACACCAGCACCTGGCTCCAGTTGTGCTGGTTGATGATGTGCACCAGCAGGGCCTTCTTCTTGCCGCGGCCCACAGGGTGGATCACCTGCGTGATGCGCTGCACCGTGGTGTTGCGAGGCGTCACCTGGATGTGCAGCGGGTCCTTGAGCAGGGCGCTGGCGAGGTCGCGGATCTCGTCGCTGAAGGTGGCCGAGAACAGCAGGCTCTGCTTTTCCTTGGGCACCAGCGCGAGGATCTTCTTCACGTCGTGGATGAAGCCCATGTCGAGCATGCGGTCGGCTTCGTCCAGCACCAGCATCTGCACGGTGGAGAGGTCGAGGAAGCCTTGCTGCTGCAGGTCGAGCAGGCGACCAGGGGTGGCCACCAGGATGTCGACGCCGCGCTTCATGGCGTTGATCTGCGGATTCATGCCGACGCCGCCGAAGACGACGGTGGAGGTCAGTGAAAGGTGTTTGCCGTACACGCGCACCGACTCTTCGACCTGGGCGGCGAGTTCGCGGGTGGGGGTGAGCACCAGGGCACGGATGCCCACGCCGCCGAAGCGGCTCTTGGCGCGCTCGCTGCCGGAGAGGCGTTGCAGCAGCGGGAGGGTGAAGGCGGCGGTCTTGCCGGTGCCCGTCTGGGCGCCACCGAGCAGGTCGCGGCCGGCCAGCACGGCGGGGATGGCTTCCACCTGGATGGGGGTGGGGGTTTCGTAACCGTGCTCGCGCACGGCTTGCACGATGGCCGGGGCCAGGTTCAGATCGTCAAAGGTCATGTAGATGAGGCGCCCGTCCAGGGCGCTGGGGGCATCGGCCACTCCGGATGTCGCGGCCTGGTTGGCTGCGGCGCCCGGTCAGTCTGGGGCAGATGGATTCAGGAAGTCGGTGGCCGCAAGCGGGTTGCGCACACCCCGGCGAAGTGCCGGCGCCGGGCCAACTGAAGTGCCCGACAGGGTCTATTGTCGCACGATCGGGGCTTTGCCGCCGCCAACCGCCGTTCAAAAGCGGTCCACGGGTCTCTGAGGGGATAATCATGGGTTGCGCGGCCGTCCTGGCTGCAGATTCTTCAGGCAGAACATTCCCATGGCTCAATACGTTTTTTCCATGAACCGGGTCGGCAAGATCGTGCCGCCCAAGCGACAGATCCTCAAGGACATCTCGCTCTCGTTCTTCCCGGGCGCCAAGATCGGCGTGCTGGGCACCAACGGCTCGGGCAAGTCCACGCTGCTCAAGATCATGGCCGGCATCGACAAGGAGATCGAGGGCGAAGCGATCCCGATGCCGGGCATCCGCATCGGCTACCTGCCCCAGGAACCCCAGCTCGACCCCGAGCAGAACGTGCGCGAGGCGGTGGAGGCCAGCATGAGCGGCGTGCGCGCCGCGCAGAAGCGCCTGGACGAGGTCTACGCGGCTTATGCCGAGGAAGACGCGGACTTCGACGCCCTGGCCGCCGAGCAGGCGCAGCTCGAAGCCATCATCGCGACCTCGGGCACCGACGGAGAACACCAGCTCGAAATCGCGGCCGACGCGCTGCGCCTGCCGCCCTGGGACGCCAAGATCGGCGTGCTCTCCGGCGGTGAGAAGCGCCGCGTGGCGCTGTGCTGCCTGCTGCTGTCCAAGCCCGACATGCTGTTGCTCGACGAGCCGACCAACCACTTGGACGCCGAATCGGTGGACTGGCTCGAACAGTTCCTGCAGCGTTTCCCCGGCACCGTGGTGGCCATCACCCACGATCGCTACTTCCTGGACAACGCGGCCGAGTGGATTCTCGAGCTCGACCGCGGCCACGGCATTCCCTACAAGGGCAACTACTCGACCTGGCTGGAGCAGAAGGAAGCCCGCCTGGAGCAGGAGCAGCGCACCGAAGACGCCCGCACCAAGGCCATGAAGAAGGAGCTGGAATGGGTGCGCCAGAACCCCAAGGGCCGCCAGGCCAAGAGCAAGGCGCGCCTGGCCCGTTTCGAAGAGCTGAGCGACGTCGAGTACCAGAAGCGCAACGAAACCAACGAGATCTTCATTCCCGTGGCCGAGCGCCTGGGCAACGAGGTGTTCGAGTTCAAGAACGTCAGCAAGTCCTTCGGCGACCGCCTGCTGATCGACAACCTGAGCTTCCAGATCCCCGCGGGCGCCATCGTTGGCATCATCGGCCCCAACGGCGCGGGCAAGTCCACGCTGTTCAAGCTGATCAGCGGCAAGGAACAGCCGGACTCCGGTGAAGTGAAGATCGGCCAGACCGTGAAGATGGCCTTCGTCGACCAGAGCCGTGAAGGCCTGGATGGCGACAAGACCGTGTGGGAAGACATCTCGGGCGGGCTGGACATGATCACCGTGGGCAAGTTCCAGATGCCCAGCCGCGCGTACTGCGGCCGTTTCAACTTCTCCGGCGGCGACCAGCAAAAGCGCGTGGGCAGCCTCTCGGGCGGTGAACGCGGGCGCCTGCACCTGGCCAAGACGCTGGCCGAGGGCGGCAACGTGCTGCTGCTGGACGAACCCTCGAACGACCTGGACGTGGAAACCCTGCGCGCGCTCGAAGACGCGCTGCTCGAGTTCGCCGGTTGCGCGCTGGTCATCAGCCACGATCGCTGGTTCCTCGACCGCATCGCCACCCACATCCTGGCCGCCGAGGGCGACAGCCAATGGGTGTTCTTCAACGGCAACTACCAGGAGTACGAAGCCGACAAGAAGAAGCGCCTGGGTGAAGAGGGTGCCAAGCCCAAGCGCATGCGCTTCAAAGCCTTGAAGTGATGTCGGACGTCGAAGCCGCCACGCGCCACTGGATCGAGAAGGCCGTCATCGGCCTGAACCTGTGTCCGTTCGCGCGCGCGGTGTACGTGAAGAACCAGGTGCGCATCGTGGTGAGCACCGCGCGGCACCTGGACGCCTTCCTGGACGACCTCGACCGCGAGCTCGACCTGCTGGTGAACACGCCGGCCGAAGAGATCGACACCACCCTGCTGGTGCATGCCACGCTGTTCCCCGATTTCGAGGTCTTCAACGACTTCCTCAACGTGGTGGACGACGTGGTGGCCGAGCACGAGCTCGAAGGGGTGATCCAGGTGGCGCCGTTTCACCCCTTGTTTCAATTCGAGGGCACGGCGCCGGACGACGTGACCAACGCCACCAACCGCGCGCCGTTTCCCACGCTGCACCTGCTGCGCGAGGACAGCGTCGAGCGCGCGATCGAGACCGCCGGTGGTGACGCCGACGCCATCGTCGAGCGCAACCTGCAGACCCTGCGCGACCTGGGCGCCGATGGCTGGCGCGCGTTGATGGCTGAACGGTGAACACCAGGCCTTTTCGGCCTACTTTTGCGCTATGGTGGTGGCACCCTCCTGCCGATAATGGGCATAACCCTTTCCGTTTTCTTCCCCGCTCACGAAGGACACCGGCTGCATGGACGCCAGCAACACCCAGGCCTTTGACGCCTGCCTCCGCGAAGCCCTGGCGCAGACCCGCGAATGGGTGCCGCGCTGGCTGGGCAAGCTGCACAGCACCCTCAAGGACCGGGAGCTCACGGCCGGCCAGCTCAGCGAGAAGCAGGGCATGCTGCAGGCGCGCACCACGCTGGAGTCGCACCGCGACCTGATCGCCACCCGTTTTCTCGCCGCGTTCGCCGAGTCGATGGAGAACGCCCTGCCGCACACCGGCACCGGTTCGCGGCGCTCGCCCACCGTGAGTTTCGACGAGCTCGAACTCATGGGCGACGACCAGGTCCAGGAAACCGTGGAGCTCGCCCGCGTGCAGCAGGTCGTGAAGATGGCGGTGGACGAAGAGCTGGTCACGCTGACCTCGCGCATGAGTGGCGCCCAGGGTCTCACGGTGGTGAACCCCGAGGCCAATCCCCTGCGGGTCGAGGTGGTCGTGGCCGCGCTGATGACGGCGCTCAAGGGCCTGCACGTGGAAGCCGCGGTGCGCACGCGCTGGCTGCAGGTCGGCGCGATGTCGCTCGGTGACGAGCTGCGCCACCTGTACGCCCATTTGAGCAAGCAGCTCGATCGCTCGGGCGTGAAGCCGGCCGGGTACGTGGTGACGCAGGCCGCGGCGCCTCGCCGGTCGGTCGCGGCGGCCAGCCCGCGGGACGAGGCGGTTTCGGTGCAGGAAGTGCTGGTCAACGACAACCTGCTCACGCTCGACCATCTCCACCAGTTGCTGGTCGGCAACCTCGACCTCAACGAGAAGTCCAACAGCAAGACGGCGGTGTCGGACAACGTCATGGGCCGCACGCTGGCCAGCGAGGTCGTCACCCTCATGCTCAAGCGCATCGCGGCCGACGAGCGCCTGCTCGCGCCGGTGCGCAACCTGGTGCAGGACATGAAGCCCGCGTTGCTGCAGCTGGCGCGCAGCGAGCCGCGCTTCTTCGCCGACAAGCAGAACCCCGCGCGCCGCCTGCTCGACGCCATCACCGAGCGCAGCCTGGCCTTCACCAGCGAGATGGATCCGGGCTACAACCCGTTTTCCAACCAGGTGCGCGGCATCGTGCGCACCCTGCTCAAGCCGGGCGAGGACCTTGCCGAACGCTTCCCCAGCCTGCTGGCGGACCTGCACCGTTCGCAAGCGGAGGCCGTGGCGCCCGCGCAGGTGCAGGCGCGTGGCCTGGCGGTGCAGACGCTGGTGCGCGTGGAGCAGCGCAACCTGCTGGCCGAACGCGTGGCGGCCGAGATCCGCGCGCGCAACGACTTCGAAAAAGCACCGGGTGTGGTGCGGCGCTTCCTCACCGGTCCCTGGTCGCAGGTGGTGGCGCAGGCGCGGCTGGAGATGTCCGAGTCTTCACCCGTGTCGCCGGTCGACTCGCCCGCGCGGCGCTACAGCGACATCCTGCCCGACCTGCTGTGGTCCAGCCAGCTGGCGCTGGCCAGCCTGAACCGGCCGCGCCTGGTCAAGGTCATCCCCGGCGTGCTGCGCACGCTGCGCGAAGGCCTGGACTCCATCGACTACCCGCGCGAGCAGACCGAGGCCTTTTTCCAGGCGCTCATGGGTCTGCACGAGGCGGCCTACAAGACCCAGCGCAGCAGCCAGGAGCCGCCGCCCGAGGAAGAACAGCCCAGCATCCAGCCGGAGATGGACGACGAGCCCTGGATGCAGCGCACCGAGGCGCGCGACTCCTGCCTGATGGACGACGTGCTGCTCGACTCGCAACTGACCTCCACCCAGCCGGCGTTTCTCGAAACCCGGCCCATGCAGCGGCAGCGCGACTGGGCCGAAGTCAAGGCCGAGATGGCGGTGCAGCGCACCTCGGACCTGCCCGTGGGCACCTGGGTGGATGTGCTCCAGGACGGTCAGGCCATGCGCTGGCAGATCACCTGGGCCAGCCCGCACGGCACGCTGTTCCTGTTCACCGGCGCGAACGGCCGTTCGCTGTCCATGACCAAGCGCGGGCTCGAACGCCTGCTGGAACAGGATCGCCTGCGCGTGGTGGCCGACCATGGCGTGGTGGACGAGGCCCTCGATGAGGTGGCGCGCCAGGCCTGGCTCAACAGCGCCAAGGCAGACAAGTAGGGTCGCTGCCCTGCGAGGGGGCTGATCCGGCTTGGCGCGGCCGCACGAAAGCGTTAAGCCTTGCGCAGGAGTTTCTTGCGCACCAGGTGGATGTTGTTGCGCAGCGCGTAGAGCTCGTCGGTGTACGACAGCGGCACCACCACCTTTTCCACCTTGGCTTCCATCGCGTTCAGCTGCTCCAGCAGCTCCTGCGCGCTCTCGTTGCTGTTTTCGCTGCGCTGCTCCACGTCGCGCAGCTCGGCGTACCAGCGGAACACGCGCTTGCGGATGCGGAAGGTGTAGAGCGGCGGCACGATGCGCGAGAGCGGCAGCGCCAGCGCGATGATCAGGCCCATGGCCAGCCACATGCGCTCGATCAGGTTGGCCAGCCAGAACGGCAGGTAGCGCTGCAGGAACGGCTGCGTGCCGCCCTTGATGGCGCGCTGCGCCTCGGGTGCGATGGGCACCTCGCTGTGTTCCAGGCTGGGGTATTCGCGCGCCCGGCTGAACCAGCTCGCCCCGCTGTGCAGGCTGATGGCGGTCTGAGCGAACAGCTGCAGGATGGCCGGGTGCGTGTTGGCCTGCGCGAGCAGGCTGGTGGTGGAAGCCACCAGGCGCACGTTGCGCGGCGGGATGTTGTTGGCCAGGTCCACCATGCCCTGGGGCATCACCACGGGGGTGAGGTAGCCGAAGCGGCGCGAGTAGGCCTCGCTCTGCGCGAAGTCCAGCAGGCGCACGCCGGGCGTCTGCAGCAGCATCTGCACCATCAGCGACTCGGGCGCCGAGGCGAACACCACGGCATCAAGCTCGCCGTTGAGAAAGGCCACCGTGGCGGGTGTCTGCTCCAGCTGGCTGAGCGTCATCTCGGAGGCGTTGAGGCGGTTCACGTCCAGCAGCGTGGAAAACAGGCGCGGCACGCCGCTGCCCGGCGTGCCCACGTTCACGCGCCAGCCCTTGAGTTCGGAGAGCTTGCTGACCGTGGGCGACTTGCGCAGGCGCTTGGCGGCGTCCTCCCGGTAGAACAGCCAGAGCGGTTCCACGAACAGGCTGCCCAGGGAGGTGATCGCGTCTTCGTCGTCGTAGCCGATGTCGGCCGTGCCGCCCTGCACGAAACCCAGGTCGGCCTGGCCGGTGCGCAGCAGCTCCAGGTTGGCGGACGAACCCTCGGACGGCAGCAGCTCGACCGTGATGCCGTTGCGCGCGAGCGCCTCGGCGTAGCGTTTGCCGAAGGCTTCGTAGGCGCTTTGCGCGGGCCCGGTGGCCAGCACCACGCGGTCCGGCGGGTTGGGCTTGAGCCACCAGTAGGTGAAACAGAGCAGGGCGACCGTGAGGATGGCGAACGGGCCGGCAGACAGCAGCATCTCGCGCAGGGAGAGCAGGGTGTATCGCAGGGTCTTGGGCATGGCGCGACATTAGCATGCCGCCCCCCTGCGCCTGCTGTGACAGGATGTTCGGCCGGTGTCCGCTTTTCTCCTGGCGGAATCCGCCCAATCTCGCTTTGACGCCCTGGAACGCGCTTCCTACTATGGGCTCCATCGCTGCCTGTGGCGCAGCAGATTCCCACGGAGACACCATGAAGACCCTCGCCTGCGGCGCATTCGCCGCGATCCTCGCCTGCGGTGCCGCGCACGCGCAGCAGGATTTCCCGAATCGCCACGTGACCCTGGTGGTGGGTTACGCCGCCGGTGGCGCGATCGACCAGTCGGCCCGCCTCGTGGGCCAGGCGCTGGCCGCGCAATGGGGGCAGTCGGTGATCGTGGAGAACCGCGCCGGTGCCAATGGCACCATCGCCGCGGCGGCGGTGGCCAATGCCAGGCCCGATGGCTACACCCTGCTGGTCACGGCCACCAGCCACACGCTCAACAAGTTCGTGGTCAAGGGCCTGCGCTACGACGTCGAAAAGTCGTTCGCACCCATCGCGCTCACCGTCGATGTGCCCAACGTGCTGGTGGTGAATGCCGCTTCGCCCTACCAGAACGTGGGCCAGCTGGTCGCCGCCCTGCGCGCGAAGCAGAAGTCCTTCAGCTACGCCTCGCAGGGCGTCGGGGGCATTCCGCACCTGGCCGGCGAGATCTTCAAGTTGCGCACCGGCACCGACATGCTGCACGTGCCCTACAAGGGCGCGGCACCGGGCATGACGGACCTGGTGGGCGGCGTGGTCGACATGTCGTTCCCGTCGCCCGGTTCGATCACGGCCTTCGTCACGGCGGGCAAGCTGCGCCCGCTTGCGGTCACGTCCAGTCAGCGCTTCCCTCACCTCAAGGACGTGCCCACCTTCGCCGAGGCCGGCGTCGCCGACTTCACCATCGGCACCTGGCATGGCGTGCTCGCGCCGGCCGGCACGCCGCCCGCGATCGTGGCGAAGATCAACGCCGACATCAATGCGATCATCCAGACGCCCGAATTCCGCGACGCCCTGGCCAAGCAGGGCAACGTCGCGGCCCAGCCGGTGACGCCGGCGCAGTTCGCCGCCAAGCTCGCCGGCGAACTCAAGGCCTTCGAGGCCGTGGCGGCGAAGATCGACCTGAGCGCGAACTGAAGGCCCTCAGGCCCTCAGGCCCTCAGGCCCGCAGGGCGCCCGCGCGCTGCTGCAGGCGGAACACGCGCACCGCGTCGTTCATCACCTGGGCCTGGGCCTGCAGGGAGCCCGCGGCCGCGGCGAGCTGCTCGACCATGGCCGAGTTCTGCTGGGTCACCGCGTCGAGCTGGCCCACAGCCTGGTTGATCTGGCCCAGGCCCAGGGCCTGTTCCTGCGTGGCGTGGGTGATGTCGGCGATCAGGCCGTTGACCTGTTCGACCGACTGCACCACCTCGGTCATGGTCTTGCCGGTGCTGTGCACCAGCTCGCTGCCGGCGGCCACCTGGCCCGTCGATTCGTCGATCAGCGCCTTGATTTCCCTGGAGGCCGTCATGGTGCGCTGGGCCAGGCTGCGCACCTCGCCGGCCACCACCGCGAAACCCCGGCCCTGTTCACCCGCGCGCGCCGCTTCCACCGCCGCGTTCAAGGCCAGGATGTTGGTCTGGAAGGCGATGCCGTCGATCACACCGATGATTTCGCCGATGCGCTTGGACGAGCGGCTGATGTCGTCCATGGTGTGGATCACGCGCGCCATGGCGTCGTTGCCTTCGCGCGCCACGCTGGCCGAGCGCTGCGACAGCACCGAGGCCTCGCGCGAGGCGTTCGCGCTCTGCTGCACCGTGCTGCTGAGTTCTTCCACCGAGGCGGCGGTCTGCTCCAGGCTGCTGGCCTGCGACTCGGTGCGCGAGGACAGGTCCTGGTTGCCGGCGGCGATCTGGCTGGAGGCCACCTGCACGCCCTCGACCTCGTGGCGCACGTCGGCCACGACGGCCTGCAGATTCACATTGAGCTGGTTCAGGGCCTTCGTGAGTTCGCCGAATTCGCCATTGGCGTGGCCCTGGATGCGCGCGGAGAGATCCCCGGCGGCCATCTGGTTGGCAAACGCCACCGCCCGTTGCAGGGGCGTGAGCATCTGCTGGCGCAGCAGGAGCGCGGCCACTGAAGCCACGGCGAGCAGGGCCACGCCGGCGCCAAGGTGCGCCATGGCGCCGAAGGGGGCCGCGAGTTCGCCCATGGCCAGGCCCGCCGCCGCCATGCCCACGGAGCACAGCGCGATGCGCTTGCCCAGCGTGAGCCGGGTGATGTCCTGCAGCCGGCCGAGCCAGCCGCCCTGCACCACCCGCCCTTGCCGCAGCGAGAGGGTGGGGCGCCCGTCCTGGCCTTCGGCCCGCATGCGGGCATAGAGGGCTTCGGCCTGTTGCACCCTGTCGCGGCTGGGCGCGGTGCGCACCGACATGTAGCCCACGGTCCGGCCGTTTTCCAGCACCGGCGTGGCGTTGGCTTCCACCCAGTAGTGGTCGCCGTTCTTGCGCCGGTTTTTCACCAGCGCCGACCACGGCGAACCGCTGGCCAGGGTGGCCCACATGTCCCGGAAGGCCTCGGTGGGCATGTCGGGGTGGCGCACGATGTTGTGCGGCTGCCCCAGGAGTTCTTCGCGATCGAAACCGCTCACGGCCACGAAGGCCGGGTTGCAGTAGGTGATGCGGCTTTGCAGGTCGGTGGTGGACACCAGCGTGACCCCTTCGGGGATCACATATTCGTTGGGGGTGACGGGCAGGTTGTTGCGCATGGGATGGTCATCGGCCATTGCGGCCGAAACCGAAGGGGAAAAACGCAGCAGCCGGCCCAGACTGGCCGCGGTTTGACGCAGATCAAACCGCGGACCACCCACTTCGCCGGCTCAGGGTGCCGGTTCGAGGCTCATCACGGTGTAGGCGCCGTTGACCTTGTCCGCCGTGAAGCGCACCTTGTCGCCGGCCTTCACCTTGCCCAGCAGGGCCGGGTCGCGCGCCTGGAAGACCATGGTCATGGGCGGCATGTCCAGGTTCCTGATCTCACCGTGCTTGAGCGTGATCTTGCCGGCGGCGGTGTCGACCTTGCGCACCTCGGCCTCGCTGACCGGCAGCGCGCCGGCCACCGCATCGCCCGAGGTCGGTTTGAAGCCGCCGGTGGCCGCTCCCGCGTGGTGCTGGAACACGCGCGAGCTGCCATCGCGCTGCACGAGCAACACGTCGTAGGCGTCGCGGCGATCGCCGTACACCGGGCCGTCCATGCCCGGGCTGCCCACCGGCATGCCGGGCACGGCCAGGCCGATTGCGTCGGGTTTCTCGGCGAGCAGGCGGCGGATCTCGCTGGCCGCCACATGGCCTTCGACCACGTAGCCGCCGACCAGGGCGGTGTGGCACGAGCCGTACTTCGCGGGCAGGCCCAGGCGCTGGCGCACCGCGGTGTTGCCGGTGTCGAAGACCTGGACCTGGAAGCCGTCGGCGCGCATGAGCTCGACCCAGTCTTTGCAGCAGCCGCAGTTGGGGTCTTTCCAGACCTGCAGCGCAGGGGGGGCGGGCGTCTGGGCGAAGGCGCCGCTGGCCGCCAGGGACAGGCCGATCGCGGCGCTGAGCAGGTGTCGTCGTTGCATGGGGTGCTCCTGAAAGGTGGGCGTCAGGCCTTGGGCTTGACGCGGATGGTGCCACGCATGCCAGCTTCGAAATGGCCGGCGATCAGGCAGGCGAATTCGAAATCGCCGGGGCGGTTGAAGGTCCAGACGATGTCGCCGGTTTTTCCAGCGGGCACGTGTGCCATGTAGGGTTCGTCGTGTTCCATGCCGGGGTGTTTCTTCATCATCTCGGCGTGGGCCCGCAGGTCCGCGCCCGTGCCGAGCACGATCTCGTGCATCACCTTGCCCTTGTTGATGGCGCGCAGGCGCAGCGTCTCGCCCTCGCGCACTTCCAGGTGGTTGGGGCTGAGCTTCATGTCGTCGGTCATGCGGATGTCGATCGTGCGCGTGGCGGCGCCGGGTTCGCCCGCGATGCCCCAGGGCTTCTGCTCCTTGACCACCGCGCTGGCGGCTTTGCCGTGCTGGTCGCCGTGCGCGTGCGCGGCGGGCAGGGACAGGGCCCAGGGTAGGGCGAGCAGGCCGAACTGGAACTGGCGGCGGTTGGTGGTGTTCGTCGTGTTCATGGTGTGTCCTTTCAAAAATGGAATCAGTGTTGGTGATGGCCCGCGTCGGCGGCGGGTTTGCGCACGGTGGCGCTGGCGGGTTGGGAAGGCGGGGTGGCGGGGCGCGCGGCCGCAGGTGCCGCACCGGTATCGACCAGCCGGGCCTGGGTGCCCGGCGGCATGGCGTAGGGCCCCGGGTCGCTGTAGTCGCCGGCCTTCTGGTCGGCGCGCACCTTGAACGTGGTGAACATGCCGCCCATCTCGATCGGGCCGTAGGGGCCGGTGCCGGTCATCATGGGGAAGGTGTTGGCGGGCAGCTCCATCTGCATCTCGCCCATGTCGGCCATGCCGCGCTCGCCCATCACCATGTAGTCGGGCGAGGCGCGCTGCAGGGGTTTGACCAGGCCCCGGTGGTCGGCGCCGATCATGGTCGGCACGCTGTGGCCCATGGCCCCCATGGTGTGGTGGCTCTTGTGGCAGTGCATGGCCCAGTCGCCCGGCTCGTCGGCCACGAACTCGATCTGCCGCATCTGGCCCACGGCCACGTCGGTGGTCACCTCGGGCCAGCGCGATCCCTTGGGCGTGGGGCCGCCGTCGGTGCCGCTCACCTCGAACTCGATGCCGTGGATGTGGATCGGGTGGTTGGTCATGGTGAGGTTGCCCACGCGCACCCGCACCCGCTCGCCCAGGCGCGCCACCAGCGGCGAGATGGCGGGGAACACGCGGCTGTTCCAGGCCCAGATGTTCTGCTCCAGCATGGTGTTGACCTGCGGCGTCATGCTGCCGGGCTCGACGTCGAAAGCGTTGAGCAGGAAGCAGTAGTCGCGCTGGACGTCCTCAATCAAGGGATGCTTCTGCCGGGGGTGCGTGACCCAGAAGCCCATCATGCCCATGGCCATCTGCACCATCTCGTCGGCGTGCGGGTGGTACATGAAGGTGCCGGGCCGGCGCGCGGTGAACTCGTAGACGAAGGTCTTGCCCGCCGGGATGGCGGGCTGGTTCAGGCCGCCCACGCCGTCCATGCCATTGGGCAGGCGCTGGCCGTGCCAGTGGATGGTGGTGTGTTCCGGCAGGCGGTTGGTGACGTACAGGCGCACGCGGTCGCCTTCCACCACCTCGATGGTCGGCCCCGGGCTCTGGCCGTTGTAGCCCCACATGTTGACCATGAAGCCGGGTGCCACCTCGCGCACCACGGGTTCGGCCACCAGGTGGAACTCCTTCACGCCGTTGTTCAGGCGCCAGGGCAGGGTCCAGCCATTGAGCGTGACCACCGGGTTGTAGGGGCGGCCAGCGCCGGTCACGCCCGGCGGCGTCCACGGCGCGGCGGTGTCGGCCGAGGTCTGCTGCACGGCTTCGGGCAGGGCGGCGAGCGCCACGCGGCTCACGCTGGTGGCGGCGACCGCCGTGGCGGCCGCGCCGGCAAAAAAATGTCGTCGGTTGAGGGAGGCGGTCATGTCAGTGTCCTGCGGCGGCGGCCGTGCCATTGCCGGATGAAGAGGAGGGGGTGTCGGGGCCGGCGTAGTCGGCGCCCGCGAGCAGGGCCTGCCAGTCGGCCTGCGCGAGCCAGTAGCCACGGCGCGCCTGCAGCGCGGCATCGAGCGCGCCCATGCGCTCGCGGGCGCTGGCCAGCAGCTCCCAGGTGCTTTGCAGCATGCCGTTGTAGCGCAGCTGGGTGTCCTGCTCCAGGGCGGTCTGCAGTTGCGCCACCACGTTCTGCGCGTGCTGGGCGCTCGCATGGCGCACCTGCAGCGCCGTCCAGGCCTGGCGCGCCATCGATCGGCGCTCGGCGGCCTGGCGCAGCAAGGCCGCTTCGGCGCTCACGGCGCGCTCCAGCGTGTGGTCGCGCAGCAGGCTCAGGTTGTCGATGTGAGGTGGCGCCGAGCCCGCGCCGGTGACGGTGTCGAGCGCGGCATCCACCGCGTCGTTCCAGGCCTGTCGGCGCGCGGGTGACGGTGGGGCGATGTCGCGCCCGGCCAGCAGCCTGGTCTGTGCCAGCGTGGGGTGGCCGCGCAGGACGGCGGCTTCCAGCGCGGCCTCGCTCATGCCCTCGCCGGGCGAGGCCTTCGTGGGCAACTCGGGCAGGCTGGTGGGCAAGCGCTCGCCGAGTTGCGCCACGGCCTGCGCGTCCCACAGGCCCAGCAGGCGGGCCAGCCGTTCCTGCGCGGCCAGGGTGGTGCTGCGCGCGTTCACACTGGCCTGCCAGGCGCTGGCCTCGATCAGTTGCTCGCGCATCTGCCGGGCCTGGCTCCAGTTGCCCGCCACCACCATGCGCCGGCCCAGCTCGCTGCCAGTGCGGGTGGCGTCCAGCACCTCGGCGAGCAGGCGCTCGCTCTGGCGCGCGGTCACGGCATCGATCCAGGCGCGCTGGACGTCCCGCACGTGCGCCGCATAGGCCACGGCCACCTGGCGTTGGGCCAGGGGGTTCATGTCGGCGTGGGTGAAGAGCTCGGGCCGGTGCCGCAGCGAAAGCCGCAGCGCCTGCGTGATGTCCAGGGTCGTTTCGCGCCGGGGCTCGGCGCGGGCTTCACCTGCCTGGGTCGACTCCCAGCGCAGCAGGTCGGCGTGGCCGCGCGGAAACTCGGCCACGCGCTGGTTGGCGCGCTGCCAGATCGCGCGCGCCGCCGCGATGTCGGTCGGCAACGCGGGCAGCTCGGTGTTGCCGGTGGGGGGCAGCACCAGGGGCGGTGCGGTGACGGGGCGGGCCGGATCGGCCGCGCCGAGGGCGTCGGAAGACTGCGCATGGGCCGACGCGAGGGCCAGGGCGCAGCCGATGAAGAGGCCGGCCCGCGCGCGGGTGGGCCCAGGTGGCGACGTTCGCCAGAAAAGGGTCATGGAAATCTCCTGAAAACACAAACCAGCGCCCATCGCGCGCCCTCATCGGGCGGCGGCGGACGCACCTCGGGTGTGTGCGCTCAGGAAATGGGTGGCTTGATGCCCTGGTGCGGCTCGGAGCTGACGAAGCGCTCAGCCGGTGGCGCGAGCAGGCCGTGCCGTGGGGACAGGGTGGGCACGGTGGGCACCGAGAGCGCCATCGCCGGGCCGTTGCAGACCTCGCAGCTCTTGTGCGTGTGTTCGCCGCCGCCGTCGGCCTGCATGTCGGCACCGTGCCCGGTCATGCCGGTGGCGCCCTGGTCATGGCCCTGGGCGTGCCCGGCAGGCATGGCGTGGTCGGTGCCCGCCGCGGCCTGGTGATGCATGGAGGCCTGCGCTGGCGCGACCAGCATCGACAGCGCCATGGCGTCGCCCATCCAGCCGCGAATCGGCAGCAGGGCGATCATGAGGGCGAGCAACAGGTGGCGCATGGACTGGAATGATACGGCGTGGGCCGATTTGGTTCCCCGGGTTCAGGGCAATTGCGGCGCGACGCCGAAGCGCGGGGGCGGCGAGGGGAGGATCTCTTCCACCGGCGCGGGGGCCTTGGCCGCGCGCACCGCCACCTGGGGCGGCAGCGCCATGCCGCGCGCCTGCATCACCGCGCGCAGGCGGTCGGGGTAGTCGGTGATGATGCCGTCCACCCCCCAGTCGATCAGGCGTGCCATGTCGTGGGTCTCGTTCACCGTCCAGGGGATCACGCGCAGCTCCAGCGAGCGGGCGCGCTGCAGCAGGTGCTGGTCGATGTCGTTGAAATTGGGCGACCAGAGCTTGCCGCCGGCGGCGGCCACCATGCCGGGTGCATCCTCGAACTCGGCCAGCCGCAAGCCCGCCGTCCACTCGCTGCTCTTGAGCGTGTTGCGCGACGACAGGTAGGACAGCGGCATGCCGGGCGCGAGCTGGCTGGCCACCTTCTGGATGCGCCAGTCGAAGCTCTGCAGACTCACGCGCTGGGTCATGCCATGGGCCTTGACGACCGCCAGCACCGCGCGCACGAAGGTGTCGGGGTGGGGGGATTCGTCCGGGCGGCTGGGGTTGATCTTGAGTTCGATGTTGAAGCGCACCTGGTGGGCGCCCAGCTGACGCACGCGCTCGAACAGCGCGGCCAGGGTCGGGATGCGTTGGCCGTCCTGCGCCTGCTGCTCGGCGAAATCGCGCGCGTAGCGGCTGGCCGGGTTGATGCGGCCCACGTCCCAGGCACCGATCTCGGCCAGTGTGAGGCGGTGGAAGGGTTGGCCGCGCGCCTGCAGCCAGCGGCCGTCGGCGTCGCGCGTGAGGTCGGGGTTGGGGGCGATGTCGTGCGAGATGACTGGCACGCCCTCGGCGCTGAGCACCACGTCGAGTTCGAGCGTGCTCACGCCCACGGCGAGTGCGCGCTCGAAGGCCGCCAGGGTGTTTTCGGGGGCGAGGCCGCGCGCGCCGCGATGGCCTTGAACGTCGAACGCGAGCGCGGCGCTCGCGCACCACAGCGATAGGCCCAAGGCGGTGGTGCAGCTCCAGCGGATCCAGGTCAGGCGTTGCACGCCCTGTGGGGTGGGGTCGGTCATGGGGGCAGTCTGACAGCCTCCCGTGACCGATGCAAGACAGCTCAATGGCCGAGGATTTTGGACAGGCAATCGCGGCTGCGTTCGTTCTGCGGGTGGTTGAAGAATTCGGTCGGCGTGTTCTGCTCGACGATCTGGCCCTGGTTCATGGAGATCACGCGGTCTGCCACAGCCTTGGCGAAGCCCGTCTCGTGCGTCACAACATCCATAACGGAGACATGTGATGAGCAGCACCACTCCACCGCTATGACGGGCAGACTACCTGCTGCGTCGGCACGCACGATTCTGGGTCGGGTGGTGCAGGAGGCGGTGGTGGCGGGCAAAGCCTCAGCCTTTCCTCATACTCCGATCGTTCCTCCAGATAACGCTCATAGCGGCGAAACTCTTCGGTCGCATGGGCGCGCTGGGCGGCCAGCCACGATTCATAGGCCTCCTGGTTTTGCAGCACTCCGGGTTTGATCGTGTAGGACTCATTCCACACGCGCTCATCCTGCATGCCCGTGAACCCGCGCAGGATGGCGCCCGACATGAAGCCGATAGATGCATCGGTTGAGCTGACACCCTCCACCGCCAGACGCAGGCCCAGATAAGTCATCGTATTCAAACGCACGACCGTACCCTTCGGGGCGTCCTTGTACGCAGCCAGTTCCTCAGGCAACGCCGGACCATAAGACCCGTATCCGAGAGGTACTCGCTCGAAGACACATTCAAAAGACGGCTGGGCACTCGCCCATCCTTCCACGTGCTGTTCGCCCCACAAACACTGTCGAGAGCCTCCCATTCCCTTCCCTTGGAAGCGCTTTCGGCTCCACCCGCTCTTTGACTCCTCGGGTGGCTCGCGCGACCAATATCCACCACCTGTGCTGACGAACACCGTCGCAGCACTGCTTTGGTCAACGATTTTTTCCAACACATGCGATGCGTCATCCGGCGTGCGCACCACCACAGGCGCCGCGCCACCCTGCCATGGACGGGCCACGAAATCCGGAAACGGCGGCATGGGTTGGCGCGGCGGCGATTCCAACCCCCGCAGTGCGGCCAACACATGTTCGCGAATGCGGCCAGCCGTGGGCACCGCGGGATTGAGGTAAATCTCAATCAGCCCATGCCCGATCAGATCGCGCAGGCCATTGAGGCCTGCGGGTCGACTGAAATACGGAGGAATGTCCGTGGTGTTGGGAACCACGGCGCCCACGATCCTCAAGCCATTGATGACCAAGTCCTTGTCGGCCAGCGTGTGTGGGCCGGACAACATCGGCGATGCTGGCGCCACATGCACCACCCTGACCGACTTCGCATCGGTCCTGCTGAGGGCATGCGCATAGGCCATGTTGACAAACAGATTGCCTTGCGAGTGCGCGAAGAAGAGCATCTTCTTCTCAAGGCGCGCCCAATGATCGATCTGTGCCCGGTGGCGACCGGCCACTTCGGCCATGTTCGGGTTCCCGAGGTTGGCGGTCAGCTCGGTCATCAGTGCCGCCCGAGACAGATCAAACAAGGAATCCAGAAAACCGACCAGACTGGGGATGGCCGACGTGATCGCTCGCCACCAAGCCCCCTCACCGCGCGTGGCAGAGAAGAACAGTTCGAAGCGGCCGGCCAGCAGGCCCCCATGTTCGTGAAGACGCTGGTCGAATGTCTCCACGAAATCGGCGAAGCCTTGGGTGTCGTTGTAGAACAGGTCGTACGTGATAGGTTCGCCGTTGGGGGTGGTAGATCCATAGAGAACAGAAATATGTTGACGCACCGCACGTTGCGCATCGCCTTCTTGCGTCTGAACTCCGTTGAAAAACCCGAACACCACTCCATTGCGCTCACATTGTTCTTGACCAAATGCATTCGACGCAGATATGACGCTGAGCACTAGTACCCATCGTCGCCACCACCCCAGAAGAGATCGGTCAGTCACAGCTATCCACCTTCGGCATCGAGGAAACAGAACCACTGCGAGCTGCGTTGTATGCGAGGAAGGCTTGGAGCCGCTCCTTGGTGTTGGTCGTCATTGCCTTGATTTCTTGAGCCATCTCCCAACTTTGTGTTGAGCCCTCTGGCCCGGAAAAAGCCAGTGATTCACACCCCACGGCCCTCCACGACGCTTGCGACACGCGCTCAAGCGCCACCGCATCGTTCTTGTCCACCAACAGCATTTGCTGTAACGCTCGCGCCGTCTGCATCGCAGCCTTTCTTTGTGCCGGGTCCGTGTACTTGCGATGAATGTGGGTCTCGATGTCATCCCGCACGCCGTTGCCATTCGCCGCTCGCTTCCAGTTGCTCGATCACTTGTTGAGGCGTGCACGCTGCGTCGCCACCCTCCGCACGCTTGTCCCCCCCGCAACCAATTAGCGCGAGCGTCCCAATCAACGCGCTTACCCCCAGCCCCTTGGCCAACTTGCGACTTGGTTTCATTTCGATGTTCCTTCCTTGAATATTGCAGTTGCTGAGTGGTCGACACACGCCGAGTTCGACCACCGCCGAAGTGAATGTAGTCCAATAGAACTACGCATACTCCAGGGAGCATTGCCGCGGCGGAGTGCCCTGCTGGATGCATGAAAGACATGAAATTGGATCGATCTGTGCCCGGTGGCGACCTGCCACTTCGGCCATGTTCGGGTTTCCGAGGTTGGCGGTCAGCTCGGTCATCAGTGCCGCCCGAGACAGATCAAACAAGGAATCCAGAAAACCGACCAGGCTCGGAATCGCCGATGTGATCGCTCGCCACCAAGCCCCCTCACCGCGCGTGGCAGAGAAGAACAGTTCGAAGCGGCCGGCCAGCAGGCCCCCATGTTCGTGAAGACGCTGGTCGAACGTCTCCACGAAATCGGCGAAACCTTCGGAGTCGTTGTAGAACAGTTCGTACGTGATGGGTTCGCTGCTGGGGGTCACCTCTCCGAAGACTTTGCGTATTTCGCGACGCGCATCATTCGCCTGCAGGTACGTCGTTTGTACGCCATTGAAGAAGCCCAAGGCAACGCCGTTCCTGTCGCACGGCTCTTGACTCATGGCGGAATGGTGCATCAACAACCCGCAGATCGTTGCGCGCAATAGGCGGTTGCTAAGCAGCATCTCAATCACAGCCGCGACTTTCATAGGACGAAGTTACGGAGCCACTGACAGCCTTGTTGAACGCAAGGTACGCATTCAGTCTCTCTTTGGTATTGGTGGTGATGGACTCCAACTCGTTGGACATCCGATAGCGGTGCTTCTCGTTGTCGGCTCCTGCAAAGATGTCAAAAGAACAGTCAACCGCTTTGGCTATTGCCTGTGCTGCCGCATCAATAGCCACAGAATCGCTCTTGTCAACCAGCAGCGCTCGTTGAAGAGCCCGCGCCATCTGCATCGCAGCCTTTCTTTGTGCCGGGTCCGTGTACTTGCGATGAATGTGGGTCTCGATGTCATCCCGCACGCCGTTGCCATTCGCGTCCATGCCTTCAACGCTGGGCAGGCGCTCGAGCCTGGGCAACTTGCCGCTCGCTTCCAGTTGTTCGATCACTTGTTGAGGCGTGCGCGCTGCATCACCATCCTCCGCGCGCTTGTCTCCCCCGCAACCCACCAGTGCGACCGCCACAATCACCGCGCTCACCCCCAGCCCCTCGGCAAACTTGCCACCTTGGTCCATGTCAATGCCCTCCTGAATGTTGCAACTGCCAGTGGTCGACGCACGCCGCGTTTCGACTTCAGGTGAAGTGAATGTAGTCCAATAGAACTACACATACTCCAGGGGGAATTGCCGCAGCGGCATGCCCTGCTGGATGCATGAGCGACATGAACTGGGATCGCAGGGGTCGTCATTGCCCTGATTTCTTGAGCCATCTCCCAACCTTGCTTTGAGCCGCCATCGCGGTCTCTCGCGCGACAAACGCGGGTTTCGGCGGGCGAAGGCGGCCCGTATGCTTGTCCCACAACACCCATAACGGAGACATGTGATGAGCAGCACCACCGAAGGCGGGCGCGCCGCGTCGACGCCCGATCCGCACGCGCACCACCGCTTCTGGCCCACGCGCCTGCCGCACCGCATCACCACGCCCGCCACCTCGCTCTGGTGCAACCTGGACGTGAGCGCGCAGCGCTACCCGGACAAGCCCGCGCTGGTGTTCTTCGATCACGTGCTCAGCTACCACGAGCTGCACGCGCAGGTGGAGCGGCTGGCGGCGCACCTGCGACAGCAGGGCGTGCAGGACGGCGACCGCGTGATCCTGTTCATGCAGAACTGCCCGCAGTGGGTGGTGGCGCACTTCGCCATCCTGCGCGCCAACGCGGTGGTGGTGCCGGTCAACCCCATGAACCGGGCCGAGGAGCTCAAGCATTACCTGATCGACCCCGACGCGCGCGTGGCCATCGCCGCGGCCGACCTGGCCGGTGAACTGCTCAAGGCCAACAGCGAGGTGCGCCAGGGCGACCGCCTGCGCCACCTCGTGGTCTCGCACTACAGCGACGCCATCGGCCCGGCCGCCGAGATCCCGCCCGCCTGGGCGGACTGGCTGGGCACGCGGCACCCCACGCCCTCGTTGCCCGGCGGCACGGTGAGCGACTGGGCCGAGGCGCTGGCCTGCGGCGGCAGCGCACCCGCGCACAACCGGGGCCCGGACGACCTCGCCGTGCTGCCCTACACCAGCGGCACCACCGGCCTGCCCAAGGGCTGCATGCACCCGCACCGCACCCTCATGCACAACGCGGTGGGCGTGGGCCTCTGGACAAACAGCACCTCGGAGAACGTGGGCCTGCTGGTGGTGCCCATGTTCCACATCACCGGCATGGTGGCCGGCATGCACGCGGGCGTGTACACCGGTTCGACCATGGTGGTGATGCCGCGCTGGGACCGCGAGCTCGCCGGGCGGCTCATCTCGCGCTGGCACTGCACCCACTGGACCAACATACCGACCATGGTGATCGACCTGCTGGCCAGCCCGAACTTCGACCAGTACGACCTCTCCAGCCTGGTGCTGGTGGGCGGCGGCGGCGCGGCCATGCCGCAGGCCGTGGCGCAGCGCCTGCTCGACCAGTTCGGCCTGCGCTACTCAGAAGGTTATGGCCTGACCGAGACCGCCGCGCCCTCGCACAACAACCCGCCTGACCATCCCAAGCAGCAATGCCTGGGCATTCCCTTCCTGGGCACCGACGCGCGCGTGGTCGACCCGATCACGCTGCAGGAAATGCCGCAGGGTGAGGCGGGCGAGATCATCATCCACGGCCCCGAGGTGTTCGACGGTTACTGGAAACGCCCCGAGGCCACCGAGGCCGCCTTCATCACCTTCGAAGGCAAGCGCTTCTTCCGCTCGGGCGACCTCGGCCGGGTGGACGAAGACGGTTACTACTTCATCACCGACCGGCTCAAACGCATGATCAACGCCAGCGGCTTCAAGGTCTGGCCGGCCGAGGTCGAGGCGCTGATGTTCAAACACCCGGCGATTGCCGAGGCCTGTGTGATCGCGACCCAGGACGCCTACCGGGGCGAGAGCGTCAAGGCGGTGGTGGTGCTGCGCGAAGCCGCGCGCGGACAGACCTGCGAGCAGGCCATTCTGGACTGGTGCCGCGAGAACATGGCGGCCTACAAGTGCCCGCGCACGGTGGAGTTCGTCACCGCGCTGCCCAAGAGCGGCAGCGGCAAGGTGATGTGGCGCCTGCTGCAGGAGCAGGAGGCCGCGAAGGCGCCGCCCAGCACCGCCTGAGGTTCAGCCCGACAGCTCCGGGTGTTTCGAGAACAGCTCGGCGACCCATTCCACGAAGGCCCGCACCTTGGCGCTGAGGTGGCGGTTCGGCGGGTACACCACATAGAGCGGAATGGTGTGGGTCGACCAGTCGGCCAGCACCTGCACCAGCTCGCCGCGCTCGATCAGCGGCACGGCGGTGAAGGCCCCCATCTGCGCCACGCCCAGGCCCGCGAGCACCGCCGCGATCATGGCGTTGCTCTCGTTGACGGACAGCCGGGTCGGGCCCGTGATCTCCACCGTCTGGCCGTCCTTCTCGAACTCGTTGATGAAGGGGCGGCCGTTGCGCGGGGAGAAGTAGTTCAGCATCGTGTGCTCGCTGCCCAGCTGGTCCGGGTGCGTGGGCGTGCCGTGCGCCTGCAGGTAGGCCGGCGAGGCCACGGTCATCAGCGCCATGTTGGCCACGCGCCGGGCCACGAGCGACTGGTCCAGCAGCTCGCCGCCGCGGATCACGCAGTCCACGTTGTCGGCGATGAGGTCCACCGCGCGGTCGGAGACACCCAGGTCGAGCTGGATGTCGGGGTAGCGGCGGTAGAAGTCGGCGAGGGCGGGAATGATGATGTGCTGCGCCACCGAGGTCCCCACGTCCACGCGCAGGCGCCCGCTGGGGCTGGCCTGGGCGTTGGTCATGCTGGCCTCGATGTCGTCCAGGTCGTTGAGCACGCGGGCCGTGCGCTCGTAGTACGCCGCGCCATCGGGCGTGACGGTCACGCGCCGGGTGGTGCGGTTGAGCAGCTTGACCTTCAGCCGCGACTCCAGGTGCTGCACCATCTTCGTCACCGTGCCCTTGGGCAGGTCCAGCGACTCGGCCGCCTTGGTGAAGGTGCCGGCCTCCACCACCCGCGCAAATACCCTGATCGATTGGATCTGATCCATGCCCTCTGTCCTTGATGTGCTTTCTGGCGGGATTGTTCATGCAATGGAAACAGACAACTGGCGGCAGGTGGCTTTATCCGCAGAAAGGGTGTGTCTATAGTTCAGGCCATGGTTTCAACTGCCTCATCCTCTGCCGCCGTGCCGCCCGCACGCACCTTGTCGGTGCCTGGCAAGCCCCCGCTGGCGCTGCGTGTCTGGGGCGCGAAGCCGCGCGGTGGCGTGGTGCCGCTGGTGCTGCACTTCCATGGTGGCGCCTTCATCTCGGGCGACCTGGACAGCGGCGCCTGCCTGGCCGAGCTGCTGGCCAGCTCGGGCGCGGTGGTGGCGTCATTGGCCTATCCGCTGGCGCCGGCGCACCGGTTTCCCGATGCGGTGGAGGCCGGCTACACCACGCTGGAATGGCTGTTCAAGCAGCGCACGCGCCTGGCGGGCGCTGGCGCGCCGCTGTTCGTCGCGGGTGAGGAGGCCGGCGGCAACATCGCGGCGGCCGTGGCCATGATGGTGCGCGACCGCGCGCACCCACCGCTGGCCGGCCAGATCCTCGTTGCGCCCATGCTGGACCCGTGCGGCGCCACGCCCTCGCTGCGGCAGACCATGGGCGAGTCCACCGGCTGCAAGTGGATGGATGGCTGGCAGCAGTACCTGCGCGGCCCGATGGACGCGGAACACCCCTATGCCGTGCCCTGCCGCGCGCAACGGCTGGCCGGCCTGCCGCCCGCGCTGATTCTTACCGGTGGCGACGACCCGATGCGCGACGAGGCCCTGGCCTACGCCGATCGCCTGCGCGAGGCGGGCATCGCGGTGCACAGCGGCCTGCTGCCCCCCACCACCGGCTGGCCCGAGTCGCTGAGCGAACAGCCCGCCGGGGAATGTCCGTGTGCCATCGAGGTGCGCGGTCACGTCCGGGCCTTCCTCCAGGCCGCGACGCCCCCGCCGTCCTGACGGACCCGCGCCCCCCTTTCCCACCCACCTGAAATGCCCACCCCGGTGATCCACCGGGGGCGGCCCCGTTCGCCCTCAAAAAGGAAAAAACATGTCCGACCTGTCCCCATTCAAGCGCCGCGTCTGGTGGCCCACCGCCGCCGCCCTGGCCGCCCTCATCGTCGCCGGCGTCGTGCTCGTCCAGGAAGCAACCCCTGCCCGCGCCAGCGCACCGGTGGGCGCACCGCCGCCCATGCCGGTCTCCGTGGCCACCGTGGCCGAGAGCGACGTGACCGCCTGGCAGGAATTCTCCGGCCGCCTCGAAGCGGTCGAGCGGGTGGACATCCGCTCCCGCGTCGCCGGTGTGGTGCAGGCCACGCATTTCCGCGAAGGCGCGCTGGTGGCCAAGGGCGACCTCCTGGTGTCCATCGATCCCGCGCCCTATGAAGCCGAGTTCGCGCGCGCCGAAGCCCAGGTCATTGCCGCGCAGGCCCGCGTGACCCACGCCAGCAACGAACACGCCCGCTCGCGCCGCCTGTGGGACGACAAGGCGATCGCCCAGCGCGAGTTGGACGACCGCGAGAACGTGCTGCGCGAAGCCGAGGCCAACCTCAAGGCCGCGCAGGCGCAGCTGCAGGCCGCGCGCCTGAGCCTGGGCTACACCCAGGTGCGCGCGCCGGTGGCCGGGCGCATCGGCAAGCTGGAGGTGACCGTGGGCAACCTGGTCGCCGCCGGCCCCGGCGCGCCGGTGCTCACCACCCTGGTCTCGGTCAGCCCGATCTACGCCAGCTTCGATGCCGATGAAAGAACCGTCTCCGGCGCATTGCAGGGCCTGGCCGGCGGCGCGCGCCCGGCGGTCGAGCGCATTCCCGTGCAGATGGGCACCTCGGCCACCAGCGACACGCCTTACGCCGGCCAGCTGCAGCTGATCGACAACCAGGTCGACCCGCGCAGCGGCACGGTGCGCGTGCGCGCCGTGTTCGACAACAAGGACGGGCGCCTGATGCCCGGGCAGTTCGCGCGCATCCGCATGGGCCAGCCGCAGACCGCGCGCACCCTGCTGGTGAGCGAGCGCGCCGTCGGCACCGACCAGGACAAGAAGTACGTGCTGGTGGTGGGCGAGGGCGACAAGACCGAGTACCGCGAGGTCACGCTGGGCGCGCCGGTCGATGGCCTGCGCACCGTGCTCAGTGGCCTCAAACCCGGTGAGCGCATCGTCGTCAACGGCCTGCAGCGCGTGCGCCCGGGCGACGTGGTGCAGCCGCAAGCCGTGCCCATGAACAATGCCCGCGCCGGCACGCCCGAGCGCGCGGTGGCGGTGGCCAAGTCCTGAGCCCAGCCCGTGAAAAGAACACCATGAACTTCTCGAAATTCTTCATCGATCGGCCGATCTTCGCGGGCGTGCTCTCGCTGCTGATCCTGATCGCCGGCCTGGTCGCGCTGCGCGGCCTGCCGATCTCCGAGTACCCCGAGGTGGCCCCGCCTTCGGTGGTGGTGCGCGCCCAGTACCCCGGCGCCAACCCCAAGGTGATCGCCGAAACCGTGGCCACGCCGCTGGAGGAATCCATCAACGGCGTGGAAGGCATGCTCTACATGGGCAGCCAGGCCACGACCGACGGCGTGATGACGCTGACCGTCACCTTCAAGCTCGGCACCGACCCCGACAAGGCCCAGCAGCTGGTGCAGAACCGTGTGTCGCAGGCCGAGCCGCGCCTGCCCGAGGAAGTGCGCCGACTGGGCGTGACCACCGTCAAGAGCTCGCCCGACATCACGATGGTGGTGCACCTGGTCTCGCCCAACGACCGCTACGACATCAACTACCTGCGCAACTACGCGGTGCTCAACGTGAAGGACCGGCTCGCGCGCATCCAGGGCGTGGGCCAGGTGCAGATCTTCGGCGGTGGCGACTATTCCATGCGCGTGTGGCTCGACCCGCAGAAGGTCGCGCAGCGCGGCCTCTCGGCCAGCGACGTGGTGAGCGCCATCCGCGGCCAGAACGTGCAGGCCGCCGCCGGCGTGGTCGGCGCCTCGCCGGGCCTGCCCGGTGTGGACATGCAACTCTCCATCAACGCGCAAGGTCGCCTTCAGACCGAAGACGAGTTCGGCGACATCATCGTCAAGACCGGTGGCGACGGCGCCGTGACCCGCCTGCGCGACATCGCGCGCCTGGAGATGGGCGCGGCCGACTACTCGCTGCGTTCGCTGCTCAACAACCAGCCCGCCGTCGGCATGGGCGTGTTCCAGGCACCGGGCTCCAACGCGCTGGACATCTCGGCCGAGGTGCGCGCCACCATGGCCGAGCTGCAGAAGAACATGCCCGAGGGCGTGGAGTTCCGCATTGCCTACGACCCCACGCAGTTCGTGCGCGCCTCGATCCAGTCGGTGATCACGACCCTGCTCGAAGCCATCGCGCTGGTGGTGCTGGTGGTGATCCTGTTCCTGCAGACCTGGCGCGCTTCCATCATCCCGTTGCTGGCGGTGCCGGTGTCGGTGGTGGGCACCTTCGCGGTGCTGCACCTGCTCGGCTTCTCGATCAACGCGCTCTCGCTGTTCGGGCTGGTGCTCGCCATCGGCATCGTGGTGGACGACGCGATTGTGGTGGTGGAGAACGTGGAGCGCAACATCGAGGCCGGCCTGTCGCCGCGCGACGCGACCTACCGCGCGATGAAGGAGGTCTCCGGGCCCATCATCGCGATCGCGCTGGTGCTGGTGGCGGTGTTCGTGCCGCTGGCCTTCATCAGCGGCCTCACCGGCCAGTTCTACAAGCAGTTCGCGGTGACCATCGCGATCTCCACCGTGATCTCGGCCATCAACTCGCTCACGCTCTCGCCCGCGCTGGCGGCCCTGCTGCTGCGTGGCCACGACGAGCCCAAAGACGCGCTCACGCGCGGCATGGACCGGATCTTCGGTGGCCTGTTCCGCGGCTTCAACCGCTTCTTCCACCGCGGCGCCGAGGCCTACAGCGGCGGCGTGCGGCGGGTGATCTCGCGCAAGGCGCTGATGATGGTGATCTACCTTGCGCTCGTGGGCGTGACCTTCGGCCTGTTCAAGGCCGTGCCCAGCGGCTTCGTGCCAGCGCAGGACAAGCAATACCTGATCGGCTTCGCGCAGCTGCCCGACGGCGCCACGCTGGACCGCACGGAAGAGGTGATCCACCGCATGGGCGAGATCACCAAGAAGAACCCGAACGTGGAAGACGCGATCGCCTTCCCCGGCCTGTCCATCAACGGCTTCACCAACAGCTCGAACTCGGGCATCGTGTTCGCCACGCTCAAACCTTTCGCCGAGCGCCGACGCGCCGACCAGAGCGGCGGCGCCGTCGCGGGCCAGCTCAACCAGGCCTACGGCGAGATCCAGGACGCCTTCATCGTGATGTTCCCGCCGCCCCCGGTGGCGGGCCTGGGCACCACGGGCGGCTTCAAGCTGCAGCTGGAAGACAAGGCCTCGCTGGGTTACGAGGCGATGGACGCGGCGGTCAAGGCCTTCATGGCCAAGGCCTACCAGACGCCCGAACTCGCCGGCATGTTCACGAGCTGGCAGGTCAACGTGCCGCAGCTCTACGCCGACATCGACCGCACCAAGGCGCGCCAGCTCGGCGTGCCGGTGACGGACATTTTCGACACCATGCAGATCTACCTCGGCAGCCTGTACGTGAACGACTTCAACCAGTTCGGCCGCACCTACAGCGTGCGTGCCCAGGCCGACGCGCCCTACCGCGCGCGAGCCGAAGACGTGGGGCTGCTCAAGGTGCGCTCGACCTCGGGCGAGATGGTGCCGCTGTCGGCGCTGATGAAGGTGAACTCCAGCTTCGGCCCGGAGCGCGCCATGCGCTACAACGGCTACCTCTCGGCCGACATCAACGGCGGGCCCGCGCCCGGCTTCTCGTCGGGCCAGGCACAGGACGCGATCGAGCGCATCGCCGCCGAGACGCTGCCGCAGGGCATCGGCTTCGAGTGGACCGAGCTCACCTACCAGGAGATCCTTGCCGGCAACTCCGCGCTGTGGGTGTTCCCGCTGGCGATCCTGCTGGTGTTCCTGGTGCTCGCCGCGCAGTACGAAAGCCTCACGCTGCCGCTCTCCATCATCCTGATCGTGCCCATGGGCCTGCTCGCGGCCATGACGGGCGTGTGGCTGGACGGCGGCGACAACAACGTGTTCACCCAGATCGGGTTGATCGTGCTGGTGGGGCTGTCGGCGAAGAACGCGATCCTGATCGTGGAATTCGCGCGCGAGCTCGAATTCGCCGGGCGCTCGCCCGTGCAGGCGGCCATCGAAGCCAGCCGCCTGCGGCTGCGCCCCATCCTCATGACCTCGCTGGCCTTCGTGATGGGTGTGCTGCCGCTGGTGCTGGCCACCGGCGCAGGCGCCGAGATGCGCTCGGCCATGGGCGTGGCCGTGTTCGCCGGGATGATCGGCGTGACCGCCTTCGGCCTGTTCCTCACGCCGGTGTTCTACGTGCTGCTGCGCCGCCTGGCCGGCAACCGCGCGCTCAAGCTGCACGGCGCCGTGCCGCACCTGGAGGGCTTTGCCCCCGGCGGTGGCGGCAGCGCCCGCGCCGTGCCTGCCGCTCCCCTGACCCATTGAAGACCCGGAAGGTGAATCCCGTGAAACATTTTGATCGCCTGCTGACGCTGACCGCCGCGCTCGTGCTGGCCGGCTGCGCCACCGCGCTGCCGCCCTTGCCGGCGTCGGTGCCCACACCCCCGCAGTTCAAGGAACAGCCGCGCCAGAACGAACACTGGACCATCGCCCAACCCGCCGAGGCCCAGGCCCGGGGCACCTGGTGGAAGGCGTTCAACGACCCGGTGCTCGACGACCTGGCCGAACGCGCCGCCGCCGGCAACACCAGCATCCACGAAGCCGCGGCCCGCCTGGCCCAGGCGCGCTCGCTGGTGCGCGGCGCGCAGGCCGACCGCCTGCCGCAGATCGGTGTGGGCGCCGACGCCTCGCGCGGCGCCGGTGCCAACACCGCCAACGGCGCGGCGCCGGCCACGCTGCTGCAGGCGGGCGTCAACCTGTCCTACGAGCTCGACCTGTTCGGGCGCCTGGCGGGTGCGCGCGATGCGGCCGCGCTGGATGCGCAATCGCGCGAAGCCTTGCTGCAAAGCACGCGCCTGCTGGTGCAGGCCGAGGTGGCCCAGACCTACCTGGCCCTGCGCGCGCTGGACACCGAGCGCACCCTGGTGCAGGACACCGCCGCCGCCTATGCGGACACGCTGCGCCTCACGCAGCGCCGCTTCGAGGCCGGTGATGTGGCCGAGCTGGACGTGATCCGCATCCAGACCGAGCTGGCCGCCACCGAGGCCGAGGGCTTCGCGCTTGGCCGCAGCCGCGCCGAGCTCGAACACGCGTTGGCCGTGCTGGTGGGCGAGCCGGCCTCCGGCTTCGCGCTGGCGCCCGCCGACGCTGCGCGGGTGCTGCCCGTGATCCCGGCCGGCGTGCCCGGCACCGTGCTCACCCGCCGGCCCGACGTGGCCGCCGCGCAGGCCGCGCTGCTGGCCGCCCAGGCCCGCGTGGGCGTGGCGCAGGCGGCGTGGTTCCCCAGCGTGGCGCTCACGGCGGCCGCGGGCTATGCCTCGCCCGACCTTGGCGACCTGTTCAAGTGGTCGGCGCGCGCCTGGGGCGTGGGCGCGTTGCTGTCGATGCCGCTGTTCGACGGCGGCCGGCGCGAGGCCGGCGTGCAGGGCGCGCAGGCGCAGCTCGACGCCGCCGCCGCGAGCTACCGCGGCCAGGTGCTCACGGCGTTCCGCGAAGTGGAGGATCAGCTCTCCGCCCTGCGCTGGCTGCAAGACCAGTCCCTGGCCCAGGGCCGCGCGGTGAGCGCCGCGCAGCGCGCCAGCGCGATCTCGGAAACGCGTTACCGCAACGGCCTGGTGAGCCAGCTCGAACTGCTCGACGCGCGCCGCAACGAGCTGATCAACCGGCGGCAGGCCCAGCGCGTGGAGGCCGCCCAGCAGCAGGCCACGGTGCGGCTCATCCGCGCCATCGGCGGCGGCTGGGAGGCGGGCGCCCCCGCCCGGGGCGCCTGAGCGACCTTCGCGGCGGGCCAGGACCGGCACAATAGGCTTTGCTGCCGGCCCCCCGCTACCCCTTCCTAGGAGATGCCCGTGTTCGAAGCCCTGCTGATCACCAAGCCCGAGTCGGGCTACCGCTGCGAACTCACGCAGCTCGACGAGGCGCAACTGCCCGCCGCCGGCGACGTGACGGTGCGCGTGGATTGCTCCACCATCAACTACAAGGACGGCCTGGCCATCACTGGAAAATCGCCCGTGGTGCGCAGCTTCCCCATGGTGCCCGGCATCGACTTCGCCGGCTCGGTGACGCAGAGCGATCACCCGAAATGGAAGCCCGGCGACCGCGTGCTGCTCAACGGCTTCGGCGTGGGTGAGGCGCACTGGGGCGGGCTGTCGCAGATGGCGCGCGTCAAGGGCGACTGGCTGGTGGCCCTGCCCGACACGCTGAGCGAGCGCGAAGCCATGTCGCTGGGCACGGCCGGCTACACCGCCATGCTGTGCGTGCAGGCGCTGCAGAAACACTGGGCCGAGGCGGGCGTGGCCGCCGGCAGCGGCGAGGTGCTGGTGACCGGCGCGGGCGGTGGCGTGGGCAGCGTGGCGATCTCGCTGCTGGCCGGCCTGGGCCACACCGTGGTGGCCTCCACCGGCCGGCCGCAGGAAGCCGACTACCTGAAATCGCTCGGCGCGGCCAGTGTGATCGACCGCAACGAACTGAGCGCGCCGGGCAAGCCGCTGCAGAAGGAGCGCTGGATCGGCGTGGTGGATTCGGTGGGCAGCCACACGCTGGCCAACGCCTGCGCCAGCACGCGTTATGGCGGCGCGGTGGCGGCCTGCGGCCTGGCCCAGGGCATGGACCTGCCCGCGAGCGTGGCGCCGTTCATCCTGCGCGGCATCACCCTCCATGGCATCGACAGTGTGATGGCGCCCATGGCCAGGCGCGAGGCCGCGTGGGACGCGCTCGCGAAGACGATCAACCGCGAACAGCTGGCGTCGATCACGACAGAGATCGCGCTGCCCGACGCGATCGCCGCTGGCAGCCAGATCCTGGCCGGCCAGGTGCGCGGGCGCCTGGTGGTGAAGCTCAAGGCCTGAGCCTCATCGCGGCGGCACCACCTGGCGGTAGGCGTGCCAGGTGGCGTGGCCCACCACCGGGCCGACGACGATCAGGCCCAGGAACCAGGGCAGCATCGCCAGCACCACCAGCAAGGTGATCAGGGCACCCCACCAGGCCATCACGCCCGGGTTCTGCAGGCAGGCTCGGATGCTGGTGAGCGCGGCCGAGATCGCATCGACCTCGCGGTCCAGGATCATGGGGATCGAGACCGCGCTGGTGACGAAGATCAGGCCCGCGAACACGCCGCCCACCAGGGTGTAGGTGATCAGGAACTCCAGGTTCTCGCGTGCCAGCAGCTGCGAGAGCAGGTTGGCGGTGTCGGGCAGGGTACTGAAGCTGACCGCGAACACCACCAGCGAGGCACGGCCCCACAGCATCTCCAGGATCAGCAGCACGCCCGCGAAGATCGCGATCGAGCCCTTGGTCTGTTCCCAGGCCAGCAGCGAATCCGGCAGCGAGGGCTCGCGGCCTTTCTCCAGCGCGCGACTCACGTGGTACAGGCCCAGGCACAGGAAGGGCCCCAGCAGCAGGAAGCCGGCCGAGAGCGCCAGCACATAGGCCGGTGCGGCGAGGAACACCCCCATGAGTGCGTGCCCCATGAGGAAAAAACACAGACCGTAGAACAGGCCGACGCGGCTGCGCAGGAAATCGCGCCAGCCCAGGCGCAGCCAGCGCAGCGGGTCGCCGGCGTTCAGTTCGGCCAGTCGCAGGTCGAACACCGACGGCGGCGGTTGGGATTCTTCGGTCATGGCGTGTCTCCTCGGGTGATGGCGCGCCACCTCGTGGGCGGGTGGCTGTGGCGCCCGGAAATGCAGCGGATCAGGCGAGCGCGTGTCGCCGCAGGTGCAGCGCCAGCCCGGCGTCGAACGCGTGCGTGTGCTTGGCGAACCACGCGCCCAGTTCGCGCGCCATCCGGCGCACCGGTTCCAGCTGGCCGTTGCGGATTAACCCCAGGCCCTCGCGCAGCAGGGTCAACACCACGCGGTGCTGCAGCGCGTGGGCGTCCGCCTGGCCGTGGCCGGTCTCGCGCATCCAGGTGTCTTCCTGGCCGAAATGCGTGGCCACGTGCGACACCAGCTCGGCCCAGGCCTGGGGCAGCTCCGTGTCACTCGCCGCCTGGGCGCGCGCGCCAGCTGCGCCATGAGTTCGCGGTTCATGCTGTCCAGCGGGTCGAAGTCCAGCCAGAGGGCCGGGGTCCATTGCGCGTTGCTTTCCATTGGGTGTTGCTCCTTGGGCCGTAGCTTGGCAGCGGGGGCGCTGCGGCGTCTTGATCCAGCGCAAACGCCGGCCTCACCCAAGGCCCGACAGGCCGTGGGTGGACCGGCGCGCCGCTACACTGGCCGGCCATATGACCAGCGAATTCCAGCCCCCCTACGTGCCGCTGTCCGATGTGCACAGCGCCCTGAAAACCACCGGCTTCGCCTTGCTGAGCGCCGAGGCCGTGGGCGAGTGGCTCGCCGCGCGCCCGGTGGATCTGGCCGAGTTGCACACCGGCTGGAACCAGTTGCCGCCCGACGCGTACCTCAAGGACGGCGGGCGCTACCGCAGCCGCCGCCACAGCTGCTTCGTGGTGGAGGACGACCGCGTGCGGCAGGTGCCGCACCGCGCCCACTGGCAGCCGCTGGAATACAACGCCCTGCACGGCGGCATGCAGCGCTGGTTCGAACCCATGGAGCCGGCCACGGTCGCCTTGCCCGTGTGGAGCCGCCTGCTGGCGCGGCTGGGCGAGGCCGCCAGCGCGCTGCGCGGTGCGCAGCCCTGGAGCGTGGAGGCCCACGTGTTCCGCATCGACACCACCGACGGCATCGGGCGGCCCACGCCCGAGGGCGCGCACCGCGACGGGGTGGACCTGGTGGCGGTCTTCATGGTGGACCGCCATGCCATCAAGGGCGGGGAGAGCCGCGTGTTCGAAGCCAACGGCCCGAGCGGCCAGCGCTTCACGCTGCGCGAGCCGTGGTCTCTGCTGCTGATCGACGACGCGCGGGTGATCCACGAAAGCACGCCGATCCAGCCACTGGAAGGCGATGCCCTGGGCTGGCGCGACACGCTGGTGGTGACCTACCGCAGCGGGGCGTTCCAGGGCGACTGAACGCCGCGCCCGCCGGGGCGCGTCAGACGCTCACCCAGCCCCGGAATCCCCGCGCGGCGTAGTACGACTGCACGCCGTTGTGGTACACGAAAACCTGGCCGTAGCGGCGGTCGCAGAAAAGGGCGCCGCCCAGCTTGCGGATCTCGGGCGGCGTGGCCACCCAGCTCGATGTTTTCAGGTCGAACTCGCCGAACGCCTGCAGGTGGCGGTATTGCGCCTCCGTCAGCAGCGACACCCCCATGGCCGAGGCCATGTCGGCGGCGCTGCCTGCGGGCTTGTTCTCTTTTCTCGCGGCCAGGGCTTCGCCGTCGAAGCACAGACTTCGGCGTCCCGACGGGCTTTCGGCCGCGCAGTCGCAGAACAGGTAGGCGCCCTGGTCGTCCGGGCCACCGATGACGTCGGGTTCACCACCCGTGCGCTCCATCTCGACAAGCGCCTTCAGCTTGTCCGGGCTGGCCTGAAGGCGGGCCAACACGCCGGCCCAGTCGGCCTTGGCGTGCCGCTTCATGTGCTTGTCGAACCGCTGCTGCAAGGTGCGCAGGAGTTCGTCGCGTTGTTCTGCCTTCATGGCGCGCCCTTTCGGATTCAGGTCCGCTCGAAGATCGCGGCGATGCCCTGGCCGCCGCCGATGCACATCGTCACCAGTGCGTAGCGGCCCTGGATGCGCTGCAGTTCGTGGATGGCCTTCACCGTGATCAGCGCGCCCGTGGCGCCGATGGGGTGGCCCAGCGAAATGCCCGAGCCGTTGGGGTTGACCTTGGCCGGGTCCAGGCCGAGGTCGCGCGTGACGGCGCAGGCCTGCGCGGCGAAGGCTTCGTTGGCCTCGATCACGTCCAGGTCCTTCACCGTGAGGCCGGCCTTCTGCAGCGCCAGCTTCGTGGCCGGCACCGGGCCGATGCCCATGTACTTCGGGTCCACCCCCGCGTGCGCATACGCCACCAGGCGGGCCAGCGGCTTCGCACCGCGCGCCTTGACCGCGCTGCCATCCATCAGCACCACGGCCGCCGCCGCGTCGTTGATGCCCGAGGCGTTGCCGGCGGTCACGGTGCCGTTCTCCTTCAGGAACACGGGCTTGAGCTTGGCCAGGTCGTCCATGGTGGCGTTGGCGCGGAAGTGCTCGTCGGTGGCGTAGGCCACGTCGCCCTTCTTGCTCTTGAGCATCACGGGCACGATCTGGTCCTTGAAGAGGCCGGCTTCGGTGGCGCGCTGCGCGCGGTTGTGGCTTTCCACGGCGAGCCTGTCCTGGTCCTCGCGCGTGATGCCCCACTTGGCCGCGATGTTCTCGGCCGTCACGCCCATGTGGATGGTGTGGAAGGGGTCGTGCAGGGCGCCGACCATCATGTCCACCATCTTGGTGTCGCCCATGCGGGCGCCCCAGCGCATGTTCAGGCTGGCGAACGGCGCGCGGCTCATGCACTCGGCACCGGCGCCGATGGCCACGTCGGTGTCGCCCAGCAGGATGCCCTGCGCGGCCGAGACGATGGCCTGCAGGCCCGAGCCGCAGAGGCGGTTGACGTTGAAGGCGGGCGTGCCTTCGGCGCAGCCGCCCTGGATGGCCGCGACGCGCGAGAGGTACATGTCTTTCGGCTCGGTGTTGACCACGTGGCCGAACACCACGTGGCCCACGTCCTTGCCCTCGACGCCCGAGCGCGCGAGCGACTCGCGCACGACGAGCGCGCCGAGTTCGGTGGGGGGCTGGTCTTTCAGGCTGCCGCCAAAGGTGCCGATGGCGGTGCGCACGGCGCTGACGACAAAAACTTCTCGCTGGTTGCTCATGGGGGTCTCCGGGGAGTGAAGGGAATCGCTTTCCATCGTAGCGCGCCAGGGCCGCTCAGAACATCTGCCGCGCCACCTCGCGCAGCTGCGTGCCGCTGCCGTCCTTGCCTGGCCGGGTGAGCAGGATCTCGCCCATCGCGGGGTTCTGGCCGGTGAGGGCGGTGATGTTGACCTGGTGCGTCACCAGCACCTGGTTGCGCGGCGCCTGCCAGCCCTGCACGGCATCCAGCACGTCGCGGGTGCTCATCTCGCGCTCGTCGGTGCCGAAGAACGAGTTGAGCGGCGCCCAGACCGTGTTCTCTTTGAACGCCAGCATGGCGGTGTCCACGCAGCGGCACCAGGCGCTGGAGCGAACCTGGTGGATCTTGATGCGCTCGCGCAGAAAGGCCGCGTGCACCTTGCGCGCCTGTTTTCGCCCGGCCTCGCTCAGGTTGCGCTGGGTGCTGCAGTCGCCGAGCGTGAAGTTCGGCGGGTCGCCCACGCCGGGCGTTGTCTGCGCGTGGCGCATCAGCAGCACGCAGCCGCCTTCGCGCAGCAGGGTCCAGAAGCCCTTGTCTTGCGTGAAGGCGAGGGTGGGCAGGGTGGTGAGGGCGAGGGCGGTGGCCTGGGCGAAGTGGCGTCGTTGCATGGGGTCTCCCGTCGCTGTCAGTCAATCGCGCACGTCGGCCACGGGGTTGCTGCCGAAGTCGGGTCGGTCCAGCCAGGCCAGCACGCTCGCGGCGGCGTCTTGCGGGGTGCTGAGCTGGCCCTGGCTCTTCAGGTCCTTGAAACGCCCGACGTCGGGGAACGCGGCCGGGTCGCCCGAGCGCAGTTGCGACTGCATGTCGGTGTCGATCACGCCCGGGGCCAGCGACACCAGCCGCGCGCCATGTGGGCGCTGCGCTTCGTCGAGCGCGCTGCAGCGGGTGAAGTGGTCCATGCCGGCCTTGGCGGCGCAGTAGGGCGCCTGGGCCGCCATGGCGCGCCGGCCCAGGCCCGAGGAAATGTTGAGCACCTTGCGCGGGCCGCGCCAGCCGGCGTCCACCCAGGCGCCGGTGGCGCGCAGGAAGGCGGCGGTGAGCTGCATGGGCGCCTCCAGGCCGACGCGCAGCGCGTTGGCGAGGTCGTCGGGCGGGCAGTCGTCGATGGGGCCGATGCGCGGGATCACGCCGGCGTTGTTGATCAGGGTGGCGCCGGCGAAGCCCTGGGCGGCTTGCTCATTCAACCAGTTCTCCAGGCGCTGCGCGGCGCCGGTGGTGTCGGCGAGGTCTTGCGCCCATTGCGTGAGGGTGGCGTCGAGCCGCTGGGCTTCGTCGGCGAGTTGGGTGTTGATGTGGCGTGAGATGCAGAGCAGGTGGCCGTTGGGCCGCAGCGACTGCAGGGCCATGGCCAGGCCCATGCCGCGCGAGCCGCCGGTGAGGATGGTGAGTTGGAGTGGGGTGGTGGTCATGTCAGAAGGGGCAGGGGCTGTGGAAGTGCACGGTGTCGCCGTGCTGCGGATGGGGCAACGAGAGTTGGTGGGCGTGCAGCAGCAGGCGCGGGGCGCGGGTCTGTTGCTCGGGGGTGGCGTACAGCATGTCGCCGAGTATGGGGTGGCCGATGGCTTGCAGGTGCACGCGCAGTTGGTGGGTGCGGCCGGTGACGGGTTCGAGTTCGAGCCGGGTGGTGTCGTCGTCTGTGGGTGCGCCGGCGAGGCGCCAGCGGGTGACGCTGGGTTTGCCGAGTTCGGCGCTGACGATGCTGCGGGGCCGGTTGGGCCAGTCGATGGTGAGGGACAGGTCGACGGTGTTCCAGCCGTTGTCGGGTTGGGGGTTGTGCAGGGTGCCGGCGACGATGGCGGTGTAGCGTTTGTGGACTTCCCTTTGTTCAAAGGCGCGGCTGAGCCGGCGTTGGGCTTCGATGCCTCTGGCCATGACGACGAGGCCGGAGGTGGCCATGTCGAGCCGGTGGACCACGAGGGCGTCGGGCCATCTCGCCTGGGCTCTGGCGCTCAGGCAGTCCTGCTTGTCGGGGCCTCTTCCGGGGACGGCGAGCAGGCCTGCGGGTTTGTCTAGGACGATCATCTCGTCGTCTTCGTGGATGACCTTTAGCTGGCTCACTCGGCGCACCTCGCGGGCGCATGGGCGCCCGGCACTCTGCTCCGCGGGTGTCCTCCGGCGGCTGGTGCCGCCTCCCCCTTTACCCCGCTGCGCAGAGCGCCGGGCGCCCACGCGCCAGAAGGAATGTGGGCGTGCAGTGTCTCGCTGACCCATGAGGCCCTTGGTGATCGGGGGGGCCGGCGCAGCGAAGTGAAGGAGGAGAACCGGCGAAGCCGGTTCGGGGGACATGAGCGGAGCCGGCCCCCCCGATCACCAAGGGCCGGGCCAGCCGGAGAAAAAACGCAAGACATCCAGACATTCTCCAGGCAAAGGACAATACGCAGCATGCTGCTGCTGGCCCCCATGGAAGGATTGCTCGACGCCACCCTGCGCGATGTGCTCACGCGCACGGGCGGGATCGACCGCTGCGTGAGCGAATTCATCCGCGTAACGAACACCGTGCTGCCCGAGCGTGCCTTCATCCGCGTGGTGCCCGAGCTGCTCCATGGCGGCCGCACCCGTGCCGGCGTGCCCGTGCGTGCCCAGCTGCTGGGCTCCGACCCGACCCTGCTCGCGGAAAACGCCGAGCGCCTGGCCGGCCTGGGCCCGCACGGCATCGACCTGAACTTCGGCTGCCCCGCCAAGACCGTCAACCAGAGCCGGGGCGGTGCCGTCCTGCTCGACGAACCCGAGCTGGTCGGGCGCATCGTGGCGGCCGTGCGCCGTGCCGTGCCGGCCCACATGCCCGTCTCCGCCAAGATGCGGCTGGGTTACAACGACGACGAACGCGCCGAAGATTGCGCCCACGCCATCGCCGAGGCCGGGGCGGACGAACTCGTGATCCACGCCCGCACCAAGGCCCACGGCTACCGGCCCCCCGCCTACTGGGACCGGCTGGCCGAGGTGCGCGCCTCGCTGCCTCCGGCCCATCGGCGCCTGCCGGTGATCGCCAACGGCGAAATCTGGACCGTGGCCGACGCCGCGCGCTGCCGCGAGGTGACCGGCTGCGAACACCTCATGATCGGCCGCGGCATGGTGACCGACCCCGGCCTGGCCCTGGCGATCAAAGGCCTGGGCGGTGTGCCCTGGTCGGTCCTGCCCCCTCTGTTCGAGATCTTCTGGCGACAGGTGAGCGCCCGCGTGGAGCGCCGCCACCGCTCCGGGCGGCTCAAACAATGGCTCAACTACCTGCGCAAACGCTACCCCGAGGCCCAGGCCGCGTTCGACGAACTGCGCCTGGTGAACGAGCCCGACGACATCGAAGCCTGGCTGCGTCGGGCCCAGGGACCGGACATCCTTACCACAGAGTCGATCCGGGCGCTGCCAGCAGAAATGGCGCCGGCGTGTTAACTTCCGGCCCCGGACCCGAACCACGACGCCTGTATGACCTCTCTCGAACAACGGCTGGCCGCCCTCCCTGGAGACCGTCTGCGCGGCATGCGTCGCGGCATTGAAAAGGAAAGCCTGCGCGCCCAGCCCGACGGCAAACTGGCGCTCACGCCGCACCCGGCCGCGCTGGGCAGTGCGCTCACGCACCCCCACATCACCACCGACTACAGCGAGTCCCAGCTCGAGCTCATCACCGGCGTGCACGACAGCGTCGAGGCCTGCCTGGCCGAGCTGACCGAGGTCCACCAGTACACCGTGCGCAGCCTGCGCGCCCAGGGCGACGAGATGATGTGGGCGTCGAGCATGCCCTGCGGCCTGCCGCCCGACGAAACCATTCCCATCGGCCGCTACGGCTCGTCCAACGTGGGCCGCGCCAAGAGTGTCTACCGCATGGGCCTGGCGCACCGCTATGGCCGGCGCATGCAGACCATCTCGGGCATCCACTACAACTGGTCGCTGCCGGGCGTGGACAACGACGGCTACTTCGCGCTGATCCGCAACTTCCGCCGCCACGCCTTCCTGCTGCTCACGCTGTTCGGCGCCTCGCCCGCGCTGTGCTCCACCTTCGTCGAAGGCCGCCAGCACGAGTTGCAGAAACTGGGTGACACCGGCACGCTGTACATGCCGCACGGCACCTCGCTGCGCATGGGCCGCCTGGGTTACCAGAGCGAGGCCCAGGCCACGCTGGCGGTGAGCTACAACGGCCTCGAAGGCTACGCGGCCTCGCTGCACGACGCGCTCACGCGCCCCTGGCCCGCGTACGAGGCGGTGGGCATCCGCAACCCGGGCGGCGACTACAACCAGCTCGCCACCACGCTGCTGCAGATCGAGAACGAGTTCTACGGCACCATCCGCCCCAAGCGCGTGATCCGGCCTGGCGAGCGCCCGCTGCACGCCCTGCGCGAGCGCGGCGTGGAGTACATCGAGGTCCGGCTGATGGACCTCAATCCCTTCGAACCCATCGGCATCGGCGCGCCCACGCTGCGTTTCCTCGACGTGTTCCTGCTGCACTGCCTGCTGTCGGACAGCCCGCCCGACACGCCGGCCGAAATCCGCGAGCTCGCGCACAACCAGCACCTGACCGCCGCGCGCGGCCGCGAGCCCGGCCTGACCCTGATGCGCAACGGGCAGAGCGTGCCGCTGATGCAGTGGGGCGCCGAGCTGCTGGAGCAGCTCGTCCCGATCGCCGCGCTGCTGGACGAAGCCCATGGCGGCAACGAGCACGCCCTGGCCGTCGCCCTGGCGCAAGGCCATCTGCAGGACCCCGACAAGCTGCCCTCGGCCCGCGTGCTGCAGGCCATGCACAAGCACCATGGCGATTCCTTCGTCGCCTTCGCGCGTGCCCAGTCGCGCGTGACGCACCAGCATCTGGCGGGCCTGCCCTGGGCCGGCAAGCTGCAGGCGAAGTACGAAGCGATGGCCGCGAAGTCGGTGGAAGACCAGCGCGCCATCGAAGCGGCCGACTCCATGCCGTTCGAGATTTACCGGCAGGAATACATCTCGCCGGCGCGGCTGGGCCGTCCGCAGGTGCAGACCGCGTCGCTGGCGGCCTGAGGCAGGGCGGCAAAGCCCGCCTGACCGGATGGGCAATGGCCCGCCCCGCCCCGGGGGGACCTATCCTGCGATCTTTTTGCCGGAGATCGCCCATGACCCGTCTGACCGCCGCCGACTTCGATCAGGAACTGCTGATCCTGTTTGACGCCTACGTGCATGGCGACATCGACCGCCGCGCCTTCCTGGACCGCGCGTCCAAGTTCGCGGTGGGCGGCATGACGGCGGCGGGCCTGCTGGCCGCGCTCAGCCCGAACTTCGCCGCGGCCCAGGTGGTGCCGGCGAACGACCCCCGCATCAAGACCGAGACGGTGAGCGTGCCTTCGCCGATGGGTTACGGCACCATCAAGGCCTATGTGGCCAAGCCGGTGGCGCCCCCCGCTGGCGGGCGCCTGCCGGCTGTGCTGGTGGTGCACGAGAACCGGGGCCTGAACCCCCACATCGAAGACATCGCCCGCCGCCTGGCGCTCGACGGTTACCTGGCGTTCGCGCCCGATGCGCTCACGCCGCTGGGCGGCTATCCGGGCGACGAGGACAAGGCGCGCGCGCTGTTCGCCCAGCTCGACCAGGCCAAGACGAAGCAGGACTTCCTGGCCTCGGCCGCCACGCTCAAGGCCCGGCCGGATGGCAACGGGCGCATCGGCGTGGTGGGGTTCTGTTATGGCGGGGGCGTGGCCCACACGCTGGCCACCGAGCTGCCCGACCTGGCGGCGGCCGTGCCCTACTACGGCAACCACCCGCCGGTGGAGGCCGCGGCCAAGGTGAAGGCGCCGCTGCTGATCCATTTCGCGGGGGTGGACGAGCGCATCAACGCGGCCTGGCCGGCCTACGAGGCCGCGCTCAAGGCGGCGGGCGTGCGCTACACCGCGCACCAGTACCCGGGCACCCAGCACGGCTTCAACAACGACACCACGCCGCGTTTCGACGCCGCCGCGGCCAAACTCTCGTGGGACCGCACGCTGGCGTTCTTCAGGCAGCACCTGGTGTGATCAGCCGTTCGCCACCGGCCGACGTGGCGCTTTGCGCGAACGCGTTCCCGCCCAGGGCCCGCGCCGTGAGCACATGGGACGCAGCTGCCTGCCCATTCACATCGAGCAGGAACTCCGAGGCGACGACCCGAGCGCCGCAGAAATCGAAGATGCCGTGGTCGATCTGGGTGCGCATCGCCTTGTCGTAACCGTGCCGCGCATAGGTGCCGCCGTCCGCGCCACCGATGCCGATGAGGTGCACCGCGAGGCGGCCCAGCCGCTTGCCCAGCGTGCCGTCGGGCGCCTCGTCGTAGGCCCAGCCATTGGCGAACACGCGGTCGATCCAGCCTTTGAGCTGGCCGGGGAACGACCACCAATAGACGGGATAGACCAGCACGAGCGCGTCGGCGCGGTCGATGCGCGCCTGCTCGCGCAGGACGTCCGACGGCAAGGGCTTCTGGAGAAAGTAGGCGCTGCGGTCGGCCTGGTTGAAGGCTGGGTCGAAGCCTTCCGCAGCGAGGTCGGCGAAGTCGGTGGTGTGTTCGCCCGAGGCCGCAATGCCCTCGGCAAACGAGCGCGCGACGGCGTGTGTGAGGGACTGGGCATCGGGATGGCTGACGACGATGAGGGCGTGCATGGTGGTTCCTTGGGGGTTTGGGTGTAAACTACCTTTGGTAATCTACTGTCTGTAGGTTACCTTTGGTAGGTTAACAATGTCAAGCCATCTGATGAACCCTGCTGATCCAGCTGCGCCGAAGAAGCGCCTGTCCAAGGAAGACCGCAACCGCCAGCTCATGGAGGTTGCGTGGTCCATCGTGCGCGGCGAAGGCACCGATGCGCTCACGCTGGGCTATCTGGCCGAGCGCGCGGGGGTGACGAAGCCCGTGGTGTACGACCATTTCGGCACGCGCACCGGCCTGCTCAGCGCGCTCTACGAGGAATACGACAACCGGCAGCACGCCTTGATGGACGAGGCCCTGCAGGCCTCGGGCAAGTCGCTGCCGGCCGTGGCGAAGGTGATCGCGACGACCTATCTCAACTGCGTCATGGCGATGGGCCGCGAGATGCCCGGCGTCAGCGCGGCGCTGGCGGGCTCACCCGAACTCGACGCGCTGAAGAAGAAGCTGGAGGCCGCGTTCCAGGCGAAGTGCCAGGCCGCGCTGCAGCCGTTCGCGAAGCAGCCCATCGGGCCGGCGGGCATGCGCGCCATGCTGGGCACGGCGCAGGCCGTGTCGTTCGCGGCGGCCGCGGGCGAACTCGACCTGGCGGATGCCGAGCACGAGATCTACGACGCCATCGTGCGGATCGCGCGCAGGACTTGAAACGCGCTCACGGAAGGCGGCAAGGGGCGATTCAGGCCTCGCCGCCGAAGCGCTTGATGAGGTTGGCGATGTACTTTTCGACCAGCTTCTCGAACTCGCCCTCGACCACGGGGGCCACCACCATCTTCATCAGGCCGGGCAGAGGCACCTCGATCTCGCCCTGGATGGCCAGGGTCAGTCCGGTGGACTTCTTGTTGTCCACGATCTTCCAGTTGCCGCCCACCAGGGCGTTGCCCACGCCCTTGACCGGGGTCCATTTCACGGTGCCGCGCGCCTGGTCGCTCACGTATTTGCTGGCGTACACGGTCTGGATGTTCACCTGCGCGGTGCCGACCTTTTCCATTTCCCACTGGTAGACACCGCCGCCCAGGTCGGTGAGCTTCTCCACCTTCGGGAAATGGCTGACCGACTCGGGCACATTGGAGAGCACTTCAAACACCTCGGCCGCCTTGGCCTTGACGTCGAACTCGTAGCCCAGATCGATCTTGACGGTGATGCTCATGAGGCGCCTCTGCGGGTGTTGGATTGAGGCCGATTGTAGGGACGGCCCAGGCGCGCGACCCCGGGAGTTACACCAAGGCACAATCCCTGCACCCGCCCCGCAACCTCCGTTTCCCCCAGAGAGATTCCCCCGATGAGCATCCAGTGGTTTCCCGGGCACATGCACCTCACGCGCAAGGCCATCACCGAGCGCGTGAAGGACATCGACGTCGTCATTGAGATGCTCGATGCCCGACTGCCCGGCTCCAGTGCCAACCCGCTGCTGGCCGAACTCACCTCGGCCAAGCCCACGCTCAAGGTGGTCAACAAGCAGGACATGGCCGATCCCGAGCGCACCGCGCTCTGGCTGGCGCACTACAACGCCCAGCCGAACACGCGCGCGATCCCGCTGGACGCCAGCGTGACGGCACCGGCGCGCGCCATCATCGCGTCCTGCCACGAGCTGGCGCCCAACCGGGGCGGCATGGTCAAGCCCATGCGGGTGCTGATCTGCGGCATTCCCAACGTGGGCAAGTCCACGCTGATCAACACCTTCATGGGCAAGCGCGCGGCCAAGACCGGTGACGAGGCGGGCATCACCCGCACCGAGCAGCGCATCGCCCTGGCCGACGACTTCTACCTGTTCGACACGCCCGGCATGCTCTGGCCGCGCATCGTGGTGCCTGAAAGCGGTTTCAACCTCGCCGCCAGCGGCGCGGTAGGCCGCAACGCCTACGACGACCAGGAGGTGGCGCTGGAGCTGCTCAACAAGCTCAAGCTGTCTTACGCACCCCTGCTGGAGGCGCGCTACAAGCTGGGCCTCGCGCCCGAGGCCATCGCGGCCCTGCCGGACGAAGAGCTCATGGAGGCGATAGGCCGCAAGCGCGGCGCGCTGGCGGGCGGCGGCGCGGTGAACTGGCAGAAGGCGGCCGAGCTGGTGATCGCGGACTTTCGCAGCGGCACGCTCGGGCGCATCACGCTGGAGACGCCCGAGCAGTTCGTGCGCTGGCTGCAGGCCGGGCAGAAGGCGGATGCCGAGCGCCAGGGCCGCAAGAAGGAACGCGCGGCCAAGCCCCGCAAGCCCGACCGGCGTTGAGCCGGTGAGCGGGCCTTGACCCGCGTCAAGGCGCCCGCGCCCGCGCGGTGCGAGCATGGGCTGCATCCTTTCAGGAGCCCGCCATGGTCACCTCTCCCCGCCGCATTCTGCTGATCGAAGGCCATCCCGACACCTCGGGCCGGCACCTCAACCACCTGCTGGTCGAGGCCTACTCCGGAGGCGCGATCGCGGCCGGCCATGAGGTGCGCCGCGTGGCCGTGGGTGAGCTGGACTTTCCCGTGCTGCGCAGCGCGCACGACTGGAAGCAAGGCGGTGTGCCCCCGGCGCTGCAGGCTTCGCAGCAGCACATCCTCTGGGCCCAGCACGTGGTGCTGTTCTTTCCGCTCTGGCTGGGCGAGATGCCGGCGCTGCTCAAGGCCTGGCTGGAGCAGGTGGCGCGGCCGGGTTTCGCGGTCGGCCCCGAGGGACCCAGGGAGTTCGGCCGCAAGCCCCTGAGCGGCCGTTCGGCCCGTGTGGTGGTGACCATGGGCATGCCGGCACTGGCCTACCGCTGGTACTTCCGCGCGCACAGCCTCAAGGCGCTGGAGCGCAACATCCTGGGGTTCATCGGCTTCGCACCGGTCCACGAAACACTGGTGGGCTCGGTCGAGCAACTGGGGGAGGCCGGTGTGGCCCGGTGGCAGGCCAAGCTGCGCCGGCTCGGCCGCGACGCGGCCTGAGGCACGCCGGTGCTCAGGCCTCGATCTTCACGCCTTTCCAGAACGCCACGCGGCCCTTGACCATTTCGGCCTCGGGTTTGGGGTCGGCGTAGTACCAGGCGGCGTCGGTGTTGAGCTCACCGTTGACCAGCAGCGAGTAGTAGCTCGCCTGGCCCTTCCACGCGCAGGTGGTGCGGTGGTTGCTGAAGGTGACGTGGTCGCGGTTGAGCGAACTCTGCGGGAAGTAGTGGTTGCCTTCCACGACCACGGTGTCGTCGCTCTCGGCGATGGTCACGCCGTTCCACGTCGCCTTCATGCGGCGGCGCTCACTTGTTCTTCTCTTTGCCGCGCGGCATCACGGCCGTGACCGGTGGCACCGGCCGGTCGGAGGACACGGGGCCCTTGGGCGCCGAGGTGTCCTTCTTGGGTTTCTTGGCCATTTTTTCGTTGCGTTGTTCCTTGCCCATGGGGACCTCCAATTGACACCGCGATGCGCGGCAGATGCGCCGATGGTAAGCGACAAAATGCGCGTTTCAAGCCCCTGACGGGCGCCCGGAAAGCGCGTTCGCGGACTACTGCCCCATGCCCAGGAAGTTGGCCAGGGCCTCGACGCCGAGGGCACCGCTTTGCGTGATCACGGCACCCGTGCGCTGGTGCTTGGCCACCATGAACGGCACCGAGGTGGCGCCCAGGCGCTCCAGCAGCGCGGTGTTGGCCTTGATGCTCGCCATCACCTCGTCCGGAATGCTGGCCGAGGCCGACATGCCGCCCTGGCCGGTGAGCAGCTGCTGCTCGTGCGCGTTCATGGTTTCCACCGGGTTGGCGGCGGTCATGATGGCCGCGCCTTGCGGCGCGCTCTTGGCGTTCATGATGGCCACGGGCAGCCACACGAACTTCACCTTGCTCTGCAGCGGCACGGACGCTTGCCACAGGTGGCCGCAGTGCGGGCACTGCGGGTCGAACAGCACGTAGACCGTGTTGGCGCTCATCAGGGCGCCGGCGGTGAAGCCCTTGCCTTGCGCGGCGAGCACGTCGTAGGCCTGGGCCGGCGGGATGGGGCTGGTGTCGGCCGCGGGGGCGCCAGCGGCGCTCGGCGCGCCGGTGGTTTCTTCCTTGGAGCAGGCAGCCAGCGAAAGGGCCAGGGCGGCCATCAGGGGGAGGGTGAGGTGGCGGAGTTTCATGGCGGATCGCATCGGTGGTTTTCCTGGGCCGCATCATCGCAGAGAAGGCGCACCCCCGTGAGCGCGGGGCCCATGGCAAAGGGCGCAGCACCCCGGCTTGCGGATGTGCTGCGCCCTGGGCGCGGTGGTGCCTGCGCCGTGGAACGTCAGTTGTTCAGGATCAGGTTGGCGATCAGGCCGGTGGCGATGGCGACCAGCACGTAGTCGGTGCCGACCTGCACCCACTGGTGGCCGCGCGGCGGCGCGTACAGGCGGTGCTGGTGCGGATTCACCACCACGTACTGGCGGTTGCGGTATTCGTAAGGGATGTAGCCACCGCGGCGGAACTCGGGGCCGCGCGCGTTGTAGTAGTAATGGTGGTAGTGCCGGTCGTTGCGCGAATGGCGGTAGTCGCGCCGGTCGTCACGGCGATCATGGCGGAAATCGCGGCGATCGTCGCGCCGGTCCTGGCGGTAGTCCCGGCGGTCATCGCGCCGGTCGTCCACGCGCTGCAGGTGGCTGGGCTCGAATCGCGCACCTTGCGCGAAGGACAGCGAGCTCACGCCGAGGGAGGCGGCCGCCAGGGCGTACACAACAAGGTTTCGGGATTTCATGGAGCTTTCTCCTGGGGTTGGTGAGACTCCATCGTGTCCGGCGCATGTGAACGCCCGGTAAATGCCGCGCTCCGCCTGTGCAAAGTTCTGTACCGGCTTGTGCCGGCCACCGAAGCCTTGCCGCTCAGCCTTTCATGGCGGCCTGGGCATGCAGCTTGGCCGCGATGTACTCACCATGTGTCACATGCAGCAGGCCGGCCACCTTGCTGATGACATGGTGCTCGTGCGCGTCCAGGTGGTGGTCGGCGAAGGCCACCTCCCACATCGCTTCCACCACGCGGATCTTCTGCGCCTGCGTGAAGCGCTCGTTCATCAGCGCGGTGAAGCGCTGGTAGTCGTAGGCGGTGCGCGCGGTCTCGTGGGCCAGCTCCAGCAGGCGCTGCAGCTCGTCGTCGCTCAGCGCGAACTTGCGCCGCAGGGCCGTCAGCACCGCGTCGCGCTCGCTGTCCTGCAGGCTGGGCTCGGCGCGCACCACTTCCACCAGCAGCACGGCGGTGGCGAGCTGCAAGGTGTGCTCCTGCTCGGCGGGCGCCTGGGCGCCGGCCGGTGCCGTGAGGCTGGCGGTGAGGGTGTCGAACAGGTCCTTGAGGTTTCTGAGCATGGTGTGGAAAAGGTGTGGCGCGTGGGTAGAGAGGTGGAGCCGGGGCGAGGGCTCAGGGTTCCCGGCGCCAGACCAGCAGCAGGTTGTTGGCCGGCAGGGCGTGCCGTTCGCTCAGCACCAGGCCGGCGCGCCGGGCTTCACCTTCCACGGCTTCCCGCTGGCGGATGCCCCAGGCCGCGTTCTCGCGCCGCAGGCTCTCGTCGAACGCCAGGTTGCCGGGTGAGGTGGGCACGCCGTCTTCCAGGTAGGGACCGTAGGTGATGAGTGCACCCAGCGGCGTGAGGTGCCGGGCCGCGCCCTGCATCAGCGCTGCGCAAGTGGCCCACGGCGCGATGTGCAGCATGTTGGCGCAGAAGATGCCGTCAAAGGGTTCCGGGCCCACCGGCCAGTGGGGCGCGAGCACGTCCAGCTGCAGCGGCGCGAGCACATGGCCTGCGGTGGTGTCGGCCGCCCAGGCGCGGATGGAGGGCAGGGCGTCGGCCTGGAAGTCCGTGGGCTGCCAGCGCCAGCCCGGCATGGCCGCGGCGAACCAGGCCGCGTGCTGGCCGGTGCCCGAGGCGATCTCCAGCACGCGGCTATGTTCGGGCAGCGCCTGGCGGAGCACCTCCAGAATGGGCCGCTTGTTGCGTTCGGCGGCAGGGCTCAGGCGCAGGACATTGGCGTTCATGGGGGCATTGTCCGGTACGGAGGGCGGTGCGAGAGTTCGCTGCCATGAAGCCATGGACCTTCATGGTCGCCCTGGCAGCCCAGCTGCAAGGCTGTGCCCTCCACCCCGTGGCGAAGGCGCCGACCGAGCAGGTGTCGAGCGAGTCGTTCACCGTGGTCACCGGTCGGGTCAACGACGTGATCGACGGCCAGACCCGGCGCATCGGGACAGGTCTCTCGCCTCATGCGCCATGGGCCCGATATGCCCATCGGCGATCGCCTGGTGGAGCGCTGGAAGGCCGATGCGACGGGGCTGGAACGCGAACTCTGCGGGGGCCTGATGCGCTGAGGGCGCGAGGCTTCAGCGCAGGCGCGCGGGCTCGGTCTCCACCCCTTGTTCGCCGTCGCGGGGTGCCGTGCTGGCCATGGCCAGCGCCTGGCGTTCGGCTTCGTTGATCACGTCGGTGGGCGTGGCGCTGGCGGGGTCCACCGTGACCACGCCCAGGCCGATGCGCGGGCGGAACGGCTGGCGCTTGCGCTGCTCGTCGAACACCGTCAAGGGGTTGGATACCGTCAAGGCCATGCGCGCGGCCGTGGCGCGCACCGGGGGCTGGTGCGGGTCCATGGTGAGCACCACCACGAAGCACCGGGGGTGGTACAGCCCCACCACGCAACGAAAGCCCGCCGCCCGGCGGATGCGCGCGGCCACGGTGGACAGGATCTGATGCTCCGCGCTGGGCCCGGCCGAATCGGCCAGTTCGTACAGGTTGCTCACGTACAGGCACAACACGGCCGCCTCACAGTCCAGGCGGGCGGCGCGCCAGAGGGCGTGTTCCACGTCGGCGATGAGGGCCGAACCCGTGGACAGGCCGGTGGCCGGGTCGGTGCTGTTCGACAAGCGCGAGAGGCGCGCGATCTCGCGGTTGTGCCGGTTGCGCAGCAGGCCCAGCACCGAGGCCATGAGGAAAAACACCAGCGTGATCACCGCGGTGAACAGCCAGGTGCCCACGCCCAGGCCCGGCACCTCGAGGCCACGCAGGTAGTGGCCGACCGTCGTGACGGCCAGGCAGCCGATGGCCACCACCATCCAGCGCGCGAGCGGGTCGCCCAACCGGGCTGCGCGCAACGCGGCCGCCAGGGCGAGCAAGACCGGCACCATGTTCACCACCGCGGTGGCCACCAGCAATTCGCGGAAGTTGTCGGGTTCGATCTGACTGGCGAGCACCACCAGGATGACCGTGGCAGACACCAGCAGCGCACCGCCCACCGCCGTGAGACGGTGCACCCGCCCGTCCTCGCGGGCGCCACCCAGCCACGTGCCCACGTAGTACAGGCCCATGGCCCCGGCCGCCGGGCCCAGGCCGGCCTTGAGCACCATCATCAGCCGCTCGGGCAGATCGGGAAAGAAGACCTCGGGCAAACCCGTCATCACCACGCAGCTGGCACCGGTGATCGACACGAACAGCAGGTTGCGAAGAGAGCCGATGCTGTGGCCCTGGAACAGGTCGGCCAGTGCCAGTGCCGCGAGGGTGCACAAGCCACCCAGCATGGCGGACCAGACAGCGATTTCGGCAATGGGCATGCGAGGATTATCGGGAGTCGACCGGGAGGGCGAGGTCCTATCCCGTCAAGTTTGTCACGCCCTTTCGCATTGCGTGCGGATCCCGCTACCGGCCCGTGGCCGACGTGCGCTGCTGCTGTCCCTGAAAGGGCTCCTTGTGCCTGGGCTTGCTGGGGCGGGGCTTGAGCCGCGGCATCGGTTCGAGGAAGGTCGAGTGCTGGCGCAGCAGCATATCCGCTTCGGCCTGCGCGCGGCGTTTGGACATCACGTGCAGCACCAGCAGCCCCACGCCCAGGCCCAGCGCCATCCAGGCCGGTGCAAGCAAAGCCTTGGCGGCGGACTTGAGCGAAGCCTCGGTCGCCATCGCCAAGGACACCATCCACAGGAAGATGCCTGCCAACAGCGCGCCGAGGCCGTTGAAAAGCAGGGGTTGGGTTCTGCGCCGATGGGCTTTGCGCCGCCCGGACTTGGTCTTGGAGCTGGTGGTCTTGGTCATGAGAAATCCCCGCCATCATGTGCCAAACGCCGTTCAGGCCGCGCCGCAGGGCGACCAACGGAGCCATGGCCGGCTGACCGCGAAAGGCGTTACATCTGGCGACCGCAGGTGTAAGAAAAATCCCTGCCTGGGCACTTGCGCCTACATTCCTTGCATGCAATCTGTTTCCGCCTCCGAGCATGCCGTTTCTCGCCTGCGCACCACCCGCCTGGCCGCCAGCGCCAAACCTTTTGTGGCCCGCGGCTCAGGCCTGGGGCGCTGCGCCGGTTGCCGGCTGACCGCCAGCCATTGCCTGTGCGCCTGGCGCCCGCAGACGCCCACGCGCGCCGGCGTCTGCCTCATCATGGGCGACATCGAAGCGCTCAAGCCCAGCAACACCGGCTGGCTGGTGGCCGATGTGGTGGCCGACACCTGGGCCTTCAAATGGTCCCGCACCGAAGTGGACCCCGGCCTGCCCGCCCTGCTGGCTGATCCGCAATGGCAGCCTTACCTCGTGTTTCCCGGCGAATTCGTGCCGCCCGAGCGCGTGGTGACCGACTTCCGCCACGTGGAGCCCGCACACGGAGGCGCCAGGAAACCCTTGTTCGTGTTGCTCGACGGCACCTGGTCCGAAGCGCGCAAGATGTTCCGCAAGAGCCCCTATCTGGACCACCTGCCCGTGCTCAGCCTGCACCCCGAACAGGTGGTCTCCAACTACCGCCTGAGGCGGTCGTTCCGCGAGAGCCACTTCTGCACCTCGGAAGTGGCGGCGCTCTGCCTGGAGCTGGCCGGTGAAAGCCATGCGGCGCAGACGCTGGCCGCGTGGCTGGACGTGTTCACCGCGCACTACCTCAGCATCAAGCGCAGCACCCCGCTGGACATCGCCTCCGAGGCCCACGGGCGGCTGCAGGCGCTGCGTGCGGTAGATTGACGCGATGCAGAAAAAGGTCTTGCTCACCGGTTTCGATGCCTTCGGCGGTCAACCGCTCAACCCCAGCTGGCTGGCCGTGCAGGCGCTGCACGGCCGCAAGGTGCTCGGCCACACCGTGGTGGCGGCGCAATTGCCCACCGTGTTCGAGGCCTCGCTGCGCGAGCTGGACGCGCTGCTGCGCCAACACCAGCCCGCCCTCGTCATCTGTGTGGGGCAGGCCGGTGGGCGCAAAGTGTTGTCGCTGGAGCGCGTGGCCATCAACGTGAACGACGCGCCCCTGGCCGACAACGCGGGTGCGAAGCCCGTGGACACGCCGGTGGTCCGCGATGCGCCGGTGGCCTACTTCACCAGCCTGCCCATCAAGGCCATGCTCGCCGCGCTGCATGAGGAAGGCGTGGGCGCCGAGGTGTCGCAGACCGCCGGCACCTTTGTCTGCAACCACGTGTTCTACGGCCTGATGCGCACACTGGCCACGGTGCCAGAACTGGCACACACGCGCGGTGGTTTCGTGCACGTGCCGTGGCTGCCGGAACAGGGGGTGCCGAACATGGCGCTCGACGACATCGTGCGCGGGCTGCGGGTGGCCGTGCGCAGCGCACTGCAGGTGGACCAGGACCACGCGCTGGGCGCCGGCACCACCCACTGAGCCGGCCGGCTCAGGCCTGCCAGACACCGAAACCGGCAGAGCGCAGGTCGATGCCGATCTCGATTTCCTTCTCCACGGCGGCTTCATACCGCATGGGGTTGAAGGCCTCGTAGAGGTCGGGCAGCAGGCGCAGCCCGTACTTGAACACGTAGGCATTGGCCTGGATGCCGGCCTTGTGCTTGTCGAAACGCACGTCCGGGTCGAGGCCGGTCATGCCGACGTAGACGCAGGGTTTGCCGTCGATGTAACCCGGGTTGTTCTTGCGGAATTTGCTTTCGCTCAGCACGTCTTTGGAGAGCTCGATCACGTAGACGTGGTGGTGAGGGCGCGGCATATCCGGTGGATTCTGCCGCGTTCAGCCTGCGGTCATGCCCAGGCGTGAATGGCATCGCGGGTAATTCGAACAGCCCCAGAAATCGGACCCACCTCTCGATGGTGTTCGCCTGACCATCTTGATTCCGCAGCTTGCACACGTCGGTCGCGCGTAGTCGCCCTCGAATGCCACGCCCAGCAGGGCTTGTTGCTGTTCCGGTGTGCGTTGCGCAATCAGTGTGATGAGGCCCTTGCCATCCAGCAAATGAATGCCGTTGCGTCTCGCGAAATCCACCGCATCGGACGTGAAGGTGGAGGTGGTGGCATACGTGCCGCGCTTCAGCTGGTTTGATGCCATGACCCCCAAGAACTCGCGCACCTCCTTCACCCCCACGCGTTTCGACCGCCAGTGCTTGCACTGCACGACCAATGCGGGACCCTGTGCGTGTTTTGAATACAGCCACACGTCCACGCCACCATCCGGGCCATGGGACTGCGTGCGTGCTTCGAAGCCCGCCTGTGCGAACAGCAATTCGCACACCGCTTCGAAGCGCCGCCATTCGATGGCTTGGAAAACCGCCGGGCTCCACTCCTTGAGCGGGCGAGACGTGTTGGCCGCGCCAGCCGTTTCTGCAGCACCTGAATGCCAGATGGCCGTTTCTTCATGCGGGCCCATCGGTTTGACGGATGCGGCTCCGCGCAGACCGGGTTCGACCTTGGGCAGCGGCCGAGCGCGTTCATCGGCAGCCTTGGCCTTCAGCAAGCAGTGAATGCCGACCAGCAGGACCCCCACGCCCATCAAGAACCATGCGAGCGCTCGAAGCGATTGGCCTGCGCTGCCGAGCAAAGGATGACCCGCCATCAACAGTGGGAGCAACCACAAACCGGCACCCAGAAACAAGGCGCGCAACCCCTTCTCGAGAAATGGCTGATGGTCCTTTCTGCGATGTGCCCTTGGAGTCGATGACCTGCCCATGCGAGAAACCCCCGTTTGATTTTTGTTCGGTCGCGGGCATGATGCCGCAGTTCCACAACGCGGGAGGGCGCAATGGCAACAAGCGAGGGCACGAATCGGCGAGCGCGTGCGCTGGGCCGACTGGCGGTGGTGGCCGGTCTCATGATGGCGATGTTGACCGCGTCTGGCCAGACGGTTTACCGATGCGAAACCAGGGGCAAGGCCTCTTACTCGCACGAGCCGTGCGGTGCGACGGCTGCACCAGGCCCCGCTTCAAGCAAACTCCCTGCCGCTCGCGCATTTCGCTGTGATGGCCGCTTGCATTGCTCACAGATGACCTCGTGCAGTGAGGCCAGGCTTTTTCTCAAGCACTGCCCGGGTGTGAAGATGGACGGCGACGGGGATGGCGTTCCGTGCGAGCAACAGTGGTGCACGGGTTTGGCCGATCGGTGAATGGAGCGAGGCGGAGACGTATGCGAGCAGACACGGAACACGGCGAGCCTATTGGAGTGCAGCAGACGCGGGCGCCCGCAGCCACGAAAGGCAAGCCGATTGAACCAATGATGTTGCTCAAGCGTCTCGTGGCGTTCATGGGCGCCATACCGTGGGTGACGTTGGGAGCGGTCGGCACGGGTTGTGGCTTGGCGCTGCTGTATTTCTACTTCCGGTCAATCGAGTTTGTGCCGGCGGACATCCCCGCGATGTTGAGTGCGAGTCTTTTCGTCGGGCTGCTGGCTGCGGCCCTTTGCCTGTACACGGCAGGCTCGCTTCTTGCGCCACTGTGGGCGTACCGAGAAGCCGGACTGGACGATCAAACCGATATCAACAGGCCTTCGTCCCTGTGGACATTGCAGTTGGTCGGAGTCGGTGCGTTTCTGCTTTTCGTCGGGTACCGGTTGTGGCGAGATTGCAAGAATGACCCGGAGTTCGTGCTGGTTCCAGGCGCGGTTTTTGTCTTGATCGGTGGCTTGGGATGGGCGTGGTACCAGATCAAACAGACGGCACACCAGCACCCTTGGTGGCGACGGCAGCTTTCAGCGATCAACGTCTGCTTCTTCGGTGTCTTCCCATTCCTTGCACTCTTCTCCGTTTTGTACCCTTCGCAGGGTGCTGACGGGTGGCATGTCGGTGTCTTCGTCGTAGCCTGGCTGATGGTTGTTCTCGCGACCTCCCTGCTTTTCCACAGACTGCCTCTATGGGGATGCGCCTTGATGCTGATGTTCCTGATGCCGCTTTTGATGATCTCGCTGCCGGGCTTGCAAGGGCGGATCAGCTACCTGCCCACCGTCGTCGCGGAGATGGCAGGTATTCGTGCAAAACAGGTCAATGAGTTGCGCGTGTCGAAAGGCACATGCCATCTGATTCGGAGTGCGCTGACTTCCGCCTCAGCCGCCAAGCCAGTGAATTGCACTGAAGATGCCGACTGGGGCACAGTCCACGCGCAAGTGCTTTCCAACCTCGGCGAGCGCTGGTTGATCGAGGTGCAACTGGACGGCACTCAACCGAAGGGCCGCAACGGTGCGGTGCGCATCACCATTCCAGGTGAGGGCGTCCACACTGTTCGCCAGATGCCCGCGCTATCGACCGCGCAAGCAGGCGGTTGCCGCACTTGAGTTCACACCCTCTCCGTGCGTCCGCCATCCTCTCGCGTGCCCTCAGACCAGGGCCTCAGATCTGAGCCAGTGCAGCCGCCACCTTTCGTGCCGCCACGATCAGGTCTTCCAGCAAACGCGCGTCCACTTCCATCAAGCCCTCGTATTCGCCGAGGTTGCGCTTGTGATGGCAAAGGTCCAGCACGCGCCATACCTCGGGTCCGAGCCCCAGCGTGTGCGGCAGAGCCTGAAAAGCGATGTAGCGATTGCTCGCCCGATAGCCCTTGGCACGAAGGGCCGCCAGACACAGCGCATGGGCTGCGTTGTAGGCGAGGTCGAAGCGGCTCTCCAGCGCCAGTGAAGCGTTGCCTGCATCGGCCAACCGGGCGAGGCCGGTGCGCAAGAGGCCCGCTGTCTCTGCCGCATCGGGCGGCTCGGCCTTGAGCGAACCACCTGGGCGGCTCAGGTTTTCAAGCGGGGTGGGTGGGCTCATGTTGGGCGGATTTCTCCTGGCCGATGAGCCATATCTTGGGCTGTTGCATCACACGGTTGATGAACGCATTGTCGCCATGGAGCCGTGCGCGAAAATCCGCTGCGGTGTAGAGAGCCGGGTTGATCTTGCGTCCCAATGCCAAACCGGCCTCTTCCAGTGCGGCAAACACATCGCCATAGCCCAGCTTGTCGGTGACCACCAGCAAGTCCACATCGCTCTGCGCGTTGTCCTGTTGCTTGGCGATGGAGCCAAACACGAAGGCGCACTCGATCTGCGTGGCCAGTGGCGCCAGCGCGGCGTGCAGAACATCCGCCAAGCCGATGGTCTTGAGCACCAGGCCGCGCAGCTCGGCGAACACAGGGGACGCCGGGTTGGCTTGAAAATGCTTCTGGTTGCCCTGCTGGCGCACGGTCAGCAGTCCGGCGTCCGCCAGTGCAGCCAGCTCGCGCTGCACTGCACCGGCACCCGATCGCGCCATACCGATCACTTCACTGGTGTAGAAGCTGCGGTCGGGTGAGCCGAACAGAACGGCCAGGACGCGTTGCCGCGTCTTCGGAAACAAGGCATTCGCCGCCGCAGAACCTGCCAAGGTGGATTCTTTACCCATATTGGGGTGGATCATACCCAATTTGGGTTTTTGATCGCAAGGATCGCTAGCTGCTCAAAGCCACACCGACCCCGGCCCCGGACTGGTCTCGATCATGTACTCCGGCGAACCGCCCAGCACGAAGGCGCCGAGCACCACGCTGAGCAAGGACATGAACAGGCTGGCCCAGAACGCGGTCCAGAAGCCATCGACCTTGAAGCCGTTCACCACCTTGGCCACCAGCAACAGCATCAGCGCGTTGATGACCAGCAGGAACAGGCCGAAGGTCAGCAGCGTCAAGGGCAAGGTCAGCAGCACGAGCAAGGGCCGCACGATCGCGTTGGCCAGGCCCAGCAGCAGCGCCGACACCACCAGCGATGACGTGCTGCTGAACTGGATGCCCTTGAACACATGGCTCGCCACCCAGAGCGCGAACCCGGTGATGGCCCAGTGCAGCAGGAACGGCGTGAGGTTGGTGAGCATGGTGGGATGTTCCCTCGGATGTGTTTACTTGCCCCAGGAGTCTTTCAACCCCGTCGCCCGGTTGAACACCGGTTTGCCCGCCACGTGGTCCTGGCGGTCCGCCACGAAGTAGCCGTGCCGTTCGAACTGGAACTTGTCGTCCGGCAACGCCTGCGCCAGTGAAGGCTCCACGTACGCGGTCACCACCTTCAGGCTGTTCGGGTTCAGGGCTTCGATGAAGTCCTTGCCACCGGCGTCGGGCTGCGCGTCGAGGAAGAGGCGGTCGTAGAGGCGCACTTCCGCCTGCACGCCGTCAGCCACGCTCACCCAGGTGATGGCGGCCTTGGCCTTCACGCTGTCGGCGCCCGGGGTGCCGCTCTTGGTGCCGGGGATGACCTTGGCATGCACTTCGGTGACCTTGCCGTCCGCGTCTTTCGCGCAGCCGGTGCATTCGATGACGTAGCCGCCCTTGAGGCGCACCACGTTGCCGGGGAACAGGCGCTTGTAGCCTTTGGGCGGCACTTCCTCGAAGTCCTCGCGCTCGATCCACACGGCCTGGCCGATCTTGAACACGCGCGGTGCGGGTTCGGGCTGGCCTTCGGCGATGGCCGAGTGGGGCAGGGCGGGCTGGGTGCAGTCCTCGGTGTGGTCATCGCTGCCGAAGGTCTCGGCCCAGTTGGTGAGCACCAGCCTGACCGGGTCGAGCACGGCCATGCCGCGGTGGGCCTTGTTCTCCAGGTCTTCGCGCAGGCAGCCTTCGAGCGTGCTGTAGTCGATCCAGGAATCGCTCTTGGTCACACCGATGCGTTCGGCGAACAGCTGGATGCTCTCGGGCGTGTAGCCGCGCCGGCGCAGGCCGACGATGGTGGGCATGCGCGGGTCGTCCCAGCCGCTGACTTTGTGGTCGTACACCAGCTGCGCGAGCTTGCGCTTGCTGGTGATCACGTAGGTGAGGTTGAGCCGCGCGAACTCGTACTGGCGCGGTGGCGGGGTCTGCAGCAGGCCGCCTTCGCACAGGCGCTCGAGCAGCCAGTCGTAGAACGGGCGCTGGTCTTCGAACTCCAGCGTGCAGAAGCTGTGGGTGATCTGCTCCAGTGCGTCTTCGATGGGGTGCGCGAAGGTGTACATCGGGTAGATGCACCAGGTGTCGCCCGTGTTGTGGTGCGTGGCGCGGCGGATGCGGTAGATCGCCGGGTCGCGCAGGTTGATGTTGGGGCTGGCCATGTCGATCTTGGCGCGCAGCACCATGCTGCCGTCCTCGTGCAGGCCGTCGCGCATCTCGCGCAGGCGCTTGAGGTTTTCGGCGGGCGTGCGGCTGCGGAAGGGGCTGTCCACGCCGGGCTTGCCGAAGTCGCCGCGGTTCAGGCGCATCTGTTCGGTGGTCTGCTCGTCCACGTAGGCGTGGCCGGCCTGCACCAGGTACTCGGCCGCGCGGTACATGAAGTCGAAGTAGTCGCTGGCCTGGTAGAGGTGCTGCCGGCCGTGGGCCTCCCAGCTGAAGCCGAGCCATTTCACGGCGTCGATGATGCTGTTGACGTACTCGGTGTCTTCCTTCTCCGGGTTGGTGTCGTCAAAGCGCATGTGGCACACGCCGCCGTAGTCGCGCGCCAGCCCGAAGTTCAGGCAGATGCTCTTGGCGTGGCCCACGTGCAGGTAGCCGTTGGGCTCGGGGGGGAAGCGGGTGCGGATCCTGGCCGGGTCGGGCTGGCCCTGGGCCTGGTGCGCGGCGTCGCCGGGGCTGCCAGCCCAGCGGCGGCTCTGGTAGGTGCCTTTGTCCAGATCGTTCTCGATGATCTGGCGCAGGAAGTTGCTGACCTTGTGTTCGCCGTCGGTGGCGGGGGTGCTGGTTTTGTTGCTGGGGTGGGTGGAGCTCATGCGCCATTCTATTGACCCGGCCCGATGTGCACCGCTTTTGGCCGAGTGCTACTTTGGTTCCATGGTGGCGCTTTCCGGTATCGTGGCCGTTCCCGGACGAGGAAGAGGAAGCCCGAGATGAACAACAACGACAACCCCGACACCATGCCCACCGACGAGCCGACGCGGTGGGAAATCACGCAGACGGAGGACGTGTTCCTGCCCTCGGTGCGCGTGCAGCTGGGTTGGCGCGACGTGGAGGCCGCCGTGGAGCGGGGGGCCATCCCGCCGGCCGAGGCGCATGCGCTCTGGGCGTCGTGGGCCTCGCCGGGCAGCCCGCTGCGGGTGGCCGCAGGCGCCTCACCGTCCCCCTCCGTGGTGCCCACGGCGGCCGAGCTCGCCCAGGAAGACCTCGCCGCCGGCTCGGCGGCACCGCCGGCCCAGGCCCCGCGCCCCGCGCTGGACCGGGGCCCGGCGTTCAGCTTCACCAACACCCTCTACTACTTCGGCGGCATGCTGGCCATCGGCGCCATGACGCTGTTCATGACGCTGGGCTGGGAGCTGTTCGGCGCCTGGGGCGTGTTCGTGCTGGCCCTGGGTTACCTCACGGGCGCGCTGCTGGTGGCGGGCAACCTGCTGGAAAAAGGCCTGCGCACGCCCGCCGGTGTGCTGGCCACGCTGGCCGTGTGCCTGGTGCCGCTGGCGGTGTGGGCGTTCCAGTCGGGCATCGGCCTGTGGCCCGAGGGTGGACCCGACAGCTACCGCGACTACCACCGCTACATCGATTGGCGCTGGCTCACGCTGGAACTGGCCACGCTGGCCGCCGCCGTGGTGCTGCTGTACCGCTACAAACTGCCCTTCATGGTGATGCCGGTGGCGGTGACGATCTGGTACCTCAGCATGGACGTGGCGCACATGCTGATGCAGAAGGACGGCTTCGACTGGACATTCACGCGCGACGTGTCCCTGGTGTTCGGCCTGGCCACCTGCGCCATCGCGGTGTGGGTGGATCTGCGCACGCGCACCGCCGACAACGCCGAAGACCGGCAGGACTTCGCCTTCTGGCTCTACCTGTTCGGCGCCATCATGTTCTGGGGTGGCCTGAGCCTGCGCGACAGCGATTCCGAGCTCAACAAGTTCCTGTACGCGCTGATCAACGTGTTCCTGGTGTTCCTCGGCGCGGCCATCGGGCGGCGCGTGTTCACCGTGCTGGGCGCCATCGGCGTGGCCAGCTACCTGGGCTACCTGGCCTACCGCGTGTTCGAAGACAGCCTGCTGTTCCCGTTCGCGCTCACCCTGCTGGGCCTGGGCGTGGTGGCGCTGGGCATCTGGTGGCAGCGCAACGAAGACCGCCTCCACGCCCGGCTGGCCGACTGGCTGCCGGCAGCGCTGAAGCCACTGGCGAGAGCGAAGTGACTTGACCAGGGACACCGAGGGTCCGGCTCCGCCGGCCCCAGGTGTCGCCCCCCTCCCGCCGAAGGCGAGAGAGGGGGGGGCGGCGAAGCCGCGCGGGGGGAGCCTCTTCAATACATCAAGTTGAGCTGCATCACGGCGGTGGTGCCGCTCACTTCGTTGCCCACCACCAGCAGCGGCTTGCCGTTGGGCGAGCGGGTCGCGGGAATGAACACCAGGCCTTCGGGGCCGAGGTCGCCCGCCGTGGCCAGGCTCGGCGGGTTGGTGACCCACTCGTCGCGGGTGTTGAGGTAGTCCACGCGCCTGGGGGACGTGGGGCTGGTGATGTCGTACACCAGCACGCCGCCCATCCGCTCCAGGCCGATGAAGGCGAAGGTCTTGGTGCCGATCTGGCCGAGCGCGATGCCCTCGGGTTCCGGGCCCTTGGCGTCGCTGCGGCTGTCCTTCGCGTTGCCTTCGTCGTGTCCGGCGTTGAAGAAGTCGGCGCAGGGAATGTTGCGCGCGCTGCCCAGCTTGCAGTCGCTGCTGGCGAGGAATTTCTCGATCTCCGCACCCGAGTCCCACACCAGGCCACCGTTGGCGTTCCAGATGCTGAAGGAGCGCGCGCCGTAGCTGTACAGCTGGTCGTACATCAGGCGGTTGCCCAGCGGGTCGGCCACGCCGGCGGCGCTGAACATCATGGGCGAGCCATCGGGGTTGGTGCGGTAGCCCATGGTCCAGCTGATGTTCAGGCGGCCCAGGGCGGCATCGGCGCGGCAGCCCAGCGGGTCGCCGGCAATGGCACCGCAGTAGCCGAAGGTGGCGGGGTTGAGCAGGCCGCCCGCGGCCATGGCGTTGAGCTGCGGCGGCAGGTCGTCGCCCGCGCGGCCCGCCCAGCCGTTCTTGTTGACCAGGTGCTTGACGCGGAACTCCTCGACGAAGCCCTTTGTCGCGTCACCGCCCCAGTACGCCGCGTTGTCTTCGCCCCAGGCGCGCGCGTCGCCTTCGTTGGCGGTGACCAGGTAGGTCGCGCCGCCCACGGTGTACGAGGCCATGGCATCGGGCAGGTACATGCCGCGCACGCCGGGCCAGGTCTTGATGTTGATGGCCCCGCCGTCCGTGTCCGAGGCGTCGAGTTCGTTGCCGGCCACGCCGTGGTCCTTGTAGCCCAGCGGCAGCACGTCGGTGACGGTGGCGGTGGCGATGTCCACCTTGGCCATCGCGTTGTTCTCCTGCAGCGTCACCCAGGCGGTCTTGCTGTCGGCCGAGACGGCGATGTACTCGGGCTCGAAGTCCTTCGCGGCGGTGGCGTTCGGGCCGTAGATGCGCACGCCGGCGGCGCGCAGGGTGGCTTCCTGGCCGTTGAACGCGGTGAAGGTCGCGGTGCGCACGACCGGCGCGGCGGGGTTGCGCACGTCGATGATGCTCACGCTGCCTTCGGGGTCCACCTGGTAGTCGTCGCTGGGCTCGCCCTCGTTGGCCACCAGCACGGTGTTGCCATCGGGCGTGAAGGTCACCATGTCGGGCAGGGCGCCGATGGTGACCGAGCTGATCAGGCTCAGGTCGCTCGCGCGGTACAGCGCCATGCGGCCGGTGTCGGTCTTCACCGGGGCCTGGATGGCCACGGCCACGATGCCGTTGTGCACCGCCACGCTGTTGATCTCGGCGCCGGCCAGCACCGCGGTGGCGTCGATCACGCCGATCTTCACCGGGTTGGCGGGGTTGGCCAGGTTGAGCACATCCACGGCGCCGAGCTGCGCGTTGACCACGAACAGGCGCTTGCTGGCGGCGTCGAAGGCCGGAATCTCCGCCGCGCTCACACCGAACTGGCCCGTGCTGTAGCCGCCGATCTTCTCCAGCTTCAGGCTCACCGGCGTGGCCTCGGGCGTCGGCGTGGTGGGCGCCGGGGCATCGCTGCCGCCACCGCAGGCGGCGAGCACGGCGGTCATGAGCAGCGAGGCGGTGAACAAGCGGGTGGTGGGGGCGCTGGGCAGCAGGGGTCGCATTCGGGCGGTCTCGACGTGGTGGTTGAAAACCACGGTTGTAGAAACCGGCCGTGACGCGATCGTGACTTGTTCGTGTCTTTTTGGTGACGTTTCCCTGGGGCGCGCCGGCCTCACTGCCCGAAGCGCGGTCCGTCTTTCAGGAAGTCTTCTTCCGCGGGCGTGCTGGTGCGCCCGAGCACGGCGTTGCGGTACGGAAAGCGGCCGAAGCGGCCCACGATGTCGCGGTGCAGCCGCGCGAATTCGAGGTTGCGCTCCAGGGTGTCGCGCAGCTCGGGCGCGCAGGTGTCGAGCAGGCGCTGGAAACGCAGCACGCTCTCGGCCTGCAGGGCGGCGTCTTCCGCGTGCATCAGCGGCATGTTCAGGAACACCAGGCCCACGGTGGCGAGTTCGGCGTCCATGCCGCTGGCGTGCGCCTGCAGCGACAGCTGCTGGGCCCGCGCATCGCCCGCGAAGGCGCGCGCCTGGCCCCGGTGCACGTTGCGGGTGAACTGGTCGAGCAGCAGCACCAGAGCGAGCCGCGTGTCGATGCGCGCCTCCCACTCGCCCAGGCCGCCGTCCAGCGCCTGTTCCACCAGCGCGCCAAAACGCTCGCGGATGCGTGCGTCGATCTCGGGACTGCCGCCAAACCAGAGCTCGTCGCGCTTGTCCGAACACCAGCCGCGTTCCAGGCCGTCCCCGAGCCAGAAGTCGAGCACGTCCTGCGCGGTGGGTGGCATGAGGGTTTTCATGGAGGTTTCAATGTAAAGATGGGGCAGGCGTTACGTCTGGCAACGACTTTGACCGAGTATGTGGAACAGGTTAGCGCGGAATTGCCTGTAATACGGTCACGGGGTGCGCAAACCACCCTGCATTGGAGCCCCACATGAACACACAGACCTTGAAAACCCCTTGGAGCCGCACCTCGGCGCTGGCCCGTGGTCTCACCCTCGCCACCCTGGCCGCTGGTGCCTGGGCCTTGTCGGCCATGGGCTCGCAGGCCCACGCCCGCAGCGACGTGCACTGGTCCATTGGTGTGAACACCCCAGGCGTGGTCGTGGGCGTGTCGAACGCGCCGCCGGTCTACTACGCACCGCCCCCCGTGTATTACGCGCCGCCGCCGGTGTACTACGCCCCCCGTCCGATCTACTACGCTCCCCGCCCGGTCTACTACGGGCCGCCGCCGGTGTACTACGCGCCGCGTCCGGTCTACCGCTCCGGCTGGGGCCCCGCGCCACGGTGGGAAGGCCGCCGACACGGCCATCGCCACGATCGTGACGACGACCGCTACGACGGTCGCCGCCGCTGAGCAAGGCGCGCGATCAGGCCGCGCCGCGGGCGATGCGCGCGGCCAGCCGCGCCGCCAGGCGCGAGGTGATGCAATCGCGGTCGAGCACCGGGCAGAGTTCCGCGATGTCGGCCGCGACGACGCGGCCAGACGCCATCACTTGATCGATCAGCCGCTCCACATGGGCCAGCGGCACGCCCAGCGTCGCGGGCGCTGACACCCCCGGGGCCTGCGCCCCGGGCAGTACATCCAGACACACCGTGAGGTACACGGCATCGCAGTGCGCGAGGTCGAGAGACAGCGCCTGCTGCGCGTCGTGCACGCCGCCCGCGTCCTGCAGGTGCTCGTCCAGCCAGTAGCGCGCGCCGATCTGCCGCGCCCGGTCGAACAGGGCCTGGGTGTTGGCGAAACGGCTGATGCCCAGCGCGCGGTAGTTGAAGGCCTGCTGGTGTTGCACGCACCAGTCGTGCATCTGGCGGAAGGGGGTGCCCGAGTTGGCCTGGGCCGCGGTGCGCAGGTCGAAATGGGCGTCGAGGTTGACCACCAGCAGGCGGTTCGTGTCGGGGCGTTTCTTCACGATGCCCTGGAAGGTGCCCCAGGCCATTTCGTGGCCGCCGCCCAGCACCAGCGGCAGGCTCTTGTGCTGAATGGCCTGGGCCACGCGCGCGGCCAGCCGGGTCTGGGCGTCCTCGAGCCCACCTTTCCCGCAGCTCACGTCGCCCGCGTCCCACACCGCGGGCTCGCCCAGCACGGGCAGGTTGCACAGGGCGTGGCGCAGCGACACGGGCCCGCGCGTCGCGCCGGGGCGGCCGCCGTTTCGGCGCACACCCTCGTCCACCGCGAAGCCGATCAGCGTGACGCCGCCGGTGGATCGGGTGGTGGCCGCGCGCACGTGCTGGTGCCAGCGGGTGGTGACGCCGGTCTCTTCGGCGTCCACGCGGCCGCTCCATTCAAAGGGGGGTGCCATGTCCATGGGAAGTCCTTTCCTGTCCGCCCACCACCACGCGGTGGCAGGGGTTGCGGCCAAACCAGTAGGCCAGTTCGTTCGGGTGCTCGAGGCCCCAGGCCACGAAGTCGGCGCGCTGGGTGGCGGCGAGCCGGCCCCGGTCGGCCAGGCCGAGGGCGCGCGCGGCGTTCACCGTGATGCCCTGCACCGCTTCCAGCGGCGTGAGGCGGAACAGGGTGCAGGCCATGCTGGCCATGAGCAGCAGCGAAAGGCCCGGCGAGGTGCCGGGGTTGTGGTCGGTGGACACGGCCAGGGGCACGCCGGCCGCGCGCAACGCCTCGATGGGCGGCAGTTTCGTCTCCCGGAGAAAGTAGTACGCGCCCGGCAGCAGCACGGCCACCGTGCCGGCCGCCCGCATGGCCGCGATGCCCTCGGCGCTCAGGTGTTCGAGGTGGTCGCACGACAGCGCCCGGTAGGAGGCCGCGAGCGCGGCACCGCCCTGGTCGGACAACTGCTCGGCGTGCAGCTTGACCGGCAGACCCAGGCCGACCGCGGTGTCGAAGACGCGCCGCGTCTGCGCGGGTGAAAAACCGATGCGCTCGCAGAAGGCATCGACCGCGTCCACCAGGCCCTGCGCGTGCAGCTCAGGCAGCCAGGCGCAGACGGCGTCGATGTAGCCGTCCGGCCGGCCTTCGAACTCCGGTGGCACGGCGTGGGCGCCCAGGAAGGTGGTGCGCACGGTCAGCGGCAGTTCGGCGCCCAGGCGGCGCGCCACGCGCAGGCAGCGCACCTCGGTCTCGAGCGAGAGGCCGTAGCCGGATTTGATCTCCAGCGTGGTCACGCCTTCGGCCATGAGGCACAACGCTCGCTGCCGGGCGCTGGCCAGCAGCTGCGCTTCGCTCGCGGCGCGCGTCGCGGTCACGCTGGAACGGATACCGCCGCCGGCGCGCGCGATCGCTTCGTAGCTCACCCCTTTCAGGCGCTGCTCGAACTCGGCTGCGCGCTGGCCGCCATAGACCAGGTGGGTGTGGCAGTCCACCAGACCGGGCGTGACGAGCGCACCGCCCAGATCCACCTCGTGGTCGGGCCGGGCCTGCGCGGGCAGATCGGCCAGCGCGCCCACCCAGGCGATGCGGCCGCCCTCGGTGAGCAGGGCGCCGTGTTCGACCAGGCCCCAGCCGTCGCTGCCCCGGTTCGGGTCCAGCGTGGCCAGGCGGGCGTTGCGCCAGAGGGTGGTCATGTCCAGATCGCGACACAGAGGTCGGGCTGGCCCGCACTGGCCTCGCCGCGCAGCACCAGCTGCAGGGCGGCCTCGATGTCGGGGGCGAACAGGCGGTCCTGCGCGTAGAAGGGCACGCGCTGGCGCAGCGTGGCGTGGGTGTGCGTGAGGCGCGGGCTGGTGGTCAGTGGGCGGTGGAAGTCCACGCCCTGCGCCGCGGCCAGCCACTCGATGCCGAGGATGGTCGCGGTGTTGCGCGCCATCTCGTCGAGCCGACGCCCCGCGAAGGTGGCCATGCTCACGTGGTCTTCCTGGTTGGCGCTGGTGGGCAGGCTGTCCACGCTGGCGGGATGGGCGTGCGACTTGTTTTCCGAGGCCAGCGCGGCGGCGGTCACGTGCGCGATCATGAAGCCCGAGTTCAGGCCCGGGTTGTCCACCAGGAAGGGCGGCAGGCCCGAGAGCGTGCTGTCGATCAGCAGCGCGATGCGCCGCTCGGAAATGGCACCGATCTCCGCGATGGCCAGCGCCAGCGTGTCGGCCGCGAAGGCCACCGGCTCGGCGTGGAAGTTGCCGCCCGAGATGACCTCGCTGGTGTCGATGAACACCAGCGGGTTGTCGGTGACCGCGTTGGCTTCGATCAGCAGCGTGCGCGCGGCGTTGGCGATCAGGTCGCGGCAGGCGCCCATCACCTGGGGCTGGCAGCGCAGGCTGTAGGGGTCCTGCACGCGCTCGTCGTTGTCCAGGTGCGAGCGGCGGATCTGGCTGCCTTCCAGCAGCGCGCGCGTGGCCGCTGCCACCGCGATCTGGCCGGGCTGGCCGCGCGCGGTGTGGATGCGTGGGTCGAAGGGCGCGTCGCTGCCCTTGGCGGCGTCCACGCACAGCGCCCCGATCACGGTGCCGGCCTCCAGCAGGCGCTCGGCCATGAAGAGGCCGTGCAGCGCCAGCGCGGTGGACACCTGGGTGCCGTTGATCAACGCCAGCCCTTCCTTGGCGGCGAGCACCAGGGGGGCGATGCCGGCGTTTTTCAGGGCGGTGGTGGCGGGCACGCGCCGGCCTTGCACGAACACATCGCCTTCGCCCATCAGCGCCAGCGTCATGTGCGAGAGCGGCGCGAGGTCGCCCGAGGCGCCCACCGAGCCCTTCACTGGAATCAGCGGCGAGATGCCCGCGTTCAGCAGAGCGAGCAGGGTGTCGATGACCACGGGCCGCACGCCCGAGTGGCCGCGCGCCAGGCTGGCGGCCTTCATGAGCATCACCAGCCGCACCGTGGCGTCGCTCATGGGCTCGCCGGTGCCGACCGAGTGCGACAGGATCAGGTTGCGCTGCAGGGTCTCGAGCTGTTCGTCCGGGATGCGCGTGCGCGCGAGCTTGCCGAAGCCGGTGTTGATGCCGTAGGCCGCGTCGCCTTGGCGCACGATGGCGTGGATTGCCGCGGCCGAGGCCGCGATGCCGGCCTGGGCCTCGGGCGCGAGTTGCACGGGCACGGCCTGCTGCCAGACGGCGCGCAGGTCGCCCAGCGCCATCTGGCCGGGCTGGAGGGTGAGGGTGGAGAGGGTCATGGGAGGAAGTGTCTCGCGCCTGCGTTCAGGCCACCATCGGGAGTTTCAGGCCGTGCTTCTTCGCGGTGGCGATCGCCAGCTCGTAGCCCGCATCGGCGTGGCGCATCACGCCCGAGCCGCAGTCGTTCACCAGCACGCGCGCCAGGCGCTCGGCGGCGGCGTCGCTGCCGTCGGCCACGATCACCATGCCGGCGTGCTGCGAGTAGCCCATGCCCACGCCGCCGCCGTGGTGCAGGCTGACCCAGCTCGCGCCACCGGCGGTGTTGAGCAGGGCGTTGAGCAAGGGCCAGTCGCTCACCGCGTCCGTGCCGTCGCGCATGCCCTCGGTCTCGCGGTTGGGACTGGCCACCGAGCCGGTGTCCAGGTGGTCGCGGCCGATCACGATCGGCGCCTTGAGTTCGCCCGTGCGCACCATCTCGTTGAACGCCAGCCCCGCGAGGTGGCGCTCGCCCAGGCCCAGCCAGCAGATGCGGGCCGGCAGGCCCTGGAAGGCGATGCGCTCGCGCGCCATGTCCAGCCAGCGGTGGGTGTGGTGGTTGTGCGGGAACAGCGCCTTGATCTTGGCGTCGGTCTTGTGGATGTCCTCCGGGTCGCCCGAGAGCGCCACCCAGCGGAACGGGCCCTTGCCCTCGCAGAACAGCGGGCGGATGTAGGCCGGCACGAAGCCGGGGAAGTCGAAGGCGTTGCCCAAGCCCTGGTCGAAGGCCACCTGGCGGATGTTGTTGCCGTAGTCCACGGTGGGGATGCCCATGGCGTGGAAGTCGAGCATGGCCTGCACGTGCACCGCGCAGCTTTTCGCGGCGGCGTCGACCAGCTGCGCGTGCTGGGCCGAATCGCGCTGCGCGGCCTTCCACTGCGCCACGCTCCAGCCTGCGGGCAGGTAGCCGTTGATCAGGTCGTGGGCCGAGGTCTGGTCGGTCACGAGGTCGGGCCGCAGGCCGCCCGCCTTGGCGCGTTTCACCAGTTCGGGCAGCACCTCGGCCGCGTTGCCCAGCAGCGCGACCGAGACGGCTTCCTTGCGCGCCGTGTGGTGTCGGATCAGCGCGAGCGCGTCGTCGATGTCGCTGGCCTGCTTGTCCACGTAGCGCGTGCGCAGGCGGAAGTCGATGCTGCTCTGCTGGCACTCGATGTTGAGCGAGCAGGCACCGGCCAGCGTGGCGGCCAGCGGCTGCGCGCCGCCCATGCCACCCAGGCCGGCGGTGAGGATCCAGCGGCCGGCCAGGTCGTTGCCGTAGTGCTGGCGGCCGGCCTCGACGAAGGTCTCGAACGTGCCCTGCACGATGCCCTGGCTGCCGATGTAGATCCACGAGCCCGCCGTCATCTGGCCGTACATGAACAGGCCCTGGCGGTCCAGTTCGTTGAAGTGTTCCCAGCTGGCCCATTTGGGCACCAGGTTGCTGTTGGCGAGCAGCACGCGCGGCACGTTGACATGGGTCTTGAACACACCCACCGGCTTGCCCGACTGCACGAGCAGGGTCTCGTCCTCTTCGAGGTCTTTCAGCGAGGCCAGGATCTGGTCGAAGCAGGCCCAGTCGCGCGCGGCGCGGCCGATGCCGCCATAGACCACCAGGTGCTGCGGGTTCTCCGCCACCTCGGGGTCCAGGTTGTTCTGGATCATCCGGTAGGCGGCTTCGGCCACCCAGTTCTTGCAATGCAAGGTGTTGCCGCGCGGGGCGCGGATCACGCGGGTGGGGTCCAGACGGGGGTCGACGGTGGTGGTCACGGGGCGGATTCCTTCAGGCGGATGGCGGCTGGTGATGGTGTACATATTCACCGAATAATCTTGAATATGTATAGACAACTTTATCTGCCGATAATCGATGCTGTCAAGACCACTTCAGCGGCTCGCGCCCTGGTAGAAACCCTATGACCCCCGCTCCCCCCGCCTTGCCCGCTGCCGAACGAACCCCTGCCTACCTGCGGGTGAAGCAGCACGTGCTGTCGCAGATCCAGGCCGGCGTCTGGCGCGAGGGCGACGCCATCCCGGCCGAAGAGGCGCTGGCGCGCGAGTTCGGCGTCTCGCGCATGACGGTGAACCGCGCCATCCGCGAGCTGAGCGACGAGCAGATCGTCGAGCGCGTGCAGGGCTCAGGCACCTACGTGGCGCAGCAGAAGTACCAGGCCACGCTGGTGGCGATCCGCAACATCGCCGACGAGATCACCGCGCGCGGCCACGCCCACCGCAGCGAGTTGCACAGGCTCGAACGCGCCAAGGCGGGCGAAGCGCTGGCGCGCCGCTTCGGGCTCAAGGCCGATCAGCCGCTGTTCCACTCGGTGGTGGTGCACTTCGAGAACGGCGAACCGATCCAGGTCGAGGACCGCTGGGTCAACCCCCGGGTCGCGCCCGACTACATGGCGCAGGACTTCAACAGCCAGACCCCCAACGCCTACCTGATGCGCGTGGCGCCCCTGCAGGGCGTGCACTTCGTGATCGAAGCCAGCGCGCCGCCACCCGAGGTGGCCGAGATGCTGCACATGGCACCCGGCGACCCCTGCCTGGTGCTGCGCCGGCAGACGCAGTCGCAAGGGCAGGTGGCCTCGGTGGCCGCGATGTGGCACCCCGCATCGCGTTACCAGTTCACCGGCAGCTTCTGAACGCCGTCGGCCTCAGACCGGTCTCACATGGCCTTGAACTGCGCCGCGTAGAGACGGCTCACCGGCCAGTTCTCGGGCCGGCCGCGCAGGCGCAGGCTGTGCTTGCCCGCTTCGTCGCGCTGCACGCTGTCGATGGCATCGGCGCGCACCACCGTGCCACGGTGCACCTGCCAGAACAAGGCCGGGTCCAGCTGCGGAATCAGTTCCTTGAGCGGCGTGCGGATCAGCACTTCGCTGTTCGCGGTGAGCACGCGCACGTACTTGTCGGCCGCCTCGAACACCAGCACCTCGCCGATGGGCACCATGCGGATGCCCTGGCCCACGCCCGCCTGGATCACCTGCAGGCGCGGTGGTGCCGACGGTGCCGGCGCATGGCCCGAGAGCAGGGCGCGCAGGCGCACGAGCGTGGCCTCGTCGAACGCCGTGGCCCCAGCGCTGGCAGGCTGCCTTTGCGCCAGCACCTGCTGCACGCGCTGCACGGTGCGCGCCAGGCGATCGGGCTGCACCGGCTTGAGCACGTAGTCCACCGCCTGCGCCTCGAAGGCCTGCACCGCGTAGGCGTCGTAGGCGGTGACGAACACCAGCGCGGGAAACGGCACGCCGTCGGGCCATTCGTCGGCCAGTTCGGCGGCGGCCTGCAGGCCGGTCTGGCCGGGCATGCGGATGTCGAGGAACAGCACATCGGGTTGCAGGCGCAGCGCGTGCGCCACGGCCGCGTCGCCATCGCCCACGGTGGCCAGCACCTCAAGGCCGGGCCAGGCCCGGGCGAGTTCGGCCTGCAGGGCCTGGGCCAGCAGCGGTTCGTCTTCGGCCAGCAGGGCGGTGGCGTTCATGGGGATGGGGTCCATGGCAGTGTGAGCAGGGCGCGCGTGCCGCCGCCGGGCTGGCCTCGCCAGTCCATGCGCGCACGGCCCGGGTAGGCCGTTTCCAGCCGCTCGCGCACCTGCGAAAGGCCGAAACCGGGTGTGGGCGACGGCTCACTGCCCACGCCCGTGTCGCTGACCACCAGCACCAAGTCGCTGCCTTCGTGGCGCGCGCTGACGCGGACCTCGCCGCCCTGCAGGCTGGGCTCCAGGCCGTGGCGGATGCAGTTCTCCACCAGCGGCTGCAGCAGCAAAGGTGGCACGGGCTGGGTGGTGAGCTCGTCGGGCAGGTCCAGCGTGTAGCGCAGGCGCGGGCCCATGCGCACCGCCATCAGCTCCAGGTAGTCGCGCAGCCGGGCGAACTCCTGATCCAGCGTGTGGCGGCCGGCGCTGGCCTCGGTGCGCGAAGCGGTCAGCGTGGCGCGCAGGAAATCGTTGAGCCGGTCGAGCATCGCCGTGGCGCGCGCCGGGTCGGTCCCGATGAGCACGCGCAGGTTGGCCAGGGTGTTGAACAGCATGTGCGGTTCGAGCTGCGATTCGAGCAGCTTCAGGCGTGCCTCGCTGGCCTGGCGCTGGGCCTCTTCCTGCGCGAGGCGCGCATGGGCCAGCATGGCCCGGCTGGTGAAGTAGTAGGCGCCAAAGCCCCCGGCGGCCAGCGACATCAGCACGAAGCCCAGCGTGGCGCGGGGCACGTTGCTCAGGCTGGCGAACAGATCGCGGCCCAGCAGCAGGTTCGCCACCACGCTGCCGCCTCCATAGGACGTCAGCACCGCGACCACCACCAGCAAGGCCATGCGCCAGGCGCCGGGCCAGCCGCTGGGGTTGAGCACGTGGCGGCCACCGTCGATCATGGCCCAGATGCCCAGGCCGATGCACTGCGAGTACACGAGGTTGACCGCGAAGGCATCGCCGTTGACCGCCGTGATGATCAGCGCGATCACGGTGTTGACCACCACGACCACCAGGGCGCGGCGGGCGGCGATGTCGGGCTTGAACTGGAACGGCGGCATGGCCGCAGTATCCCGCATGCCCGCCGCCGCCATGGGGCTCACCGGCCGTGTTCCCGCTGGAGCCGCTGGCGTTCCTGCGCCACCAGGCGCTGCTGCAGCCCGCCGCCCCCCAGCACGAGCCAGACCACCAGGCCATGGATCAGCAGGCCCAGGCCCCAGCCCAGCGCGGGGTAGATGGCCCAGTGGCGGCCGCTGGAGAAGGACAGCATGGCCAGCACGCTGTTGACCGAAAGAAAGACCAGCGCGTGCACGTACCAGCCCATGCGGGCGCCCGCGCGGCGGCGTGCCAGGCGGTCCAGATCCTGGTGTTGGGGGGTCGAGAGGTTCATGGTGCGCTCCAGTTCAAGGTGGAAGGAAAGGAAGGGTTCAGGCCAGGCCCAGCCACTGGTGCCAGACCAGGCCACCCAGGTAGCGGCTGGGCAGCAGGGTGAAGGCGCCGGCCACCAGGCAGGCGCTCACGTAAAGCCACACCATCACGCGGCGGTGGGTGTTCACGTTGCCGCGCAGCAGGGCGCGGAACGCCAGGAACAGGCTGCCGAAGACGATGGGCACCAGCAGGTGCACCGGCGTGTAGCCCGCGATGTTGGGCAGCTTGAAATCGCGGATGAAGACGGCCGAGATCGCGGTGATCAGCATCAGCGTGACCCAGGCATAACCGATGGCGCGGTGCAGGCGCGGGCGCTGGCTGTGGGCCTGGCGCGCGGCGTGCCCGCGCCGCGCCCAGAGCGCCACCGGGCCCAGCACCACGGCGGTGATGGCGGCGGTCATGTGAACGGCAATGAGGGGTGTGAGTTGCATGGTGGGCTCCATCGGAGGGGATGGAGCGCACTGTGCCGGGGGCGCCGCCCGGGTGCCAGCGGCTTGCGACCGAACCGCCGCAGCCCGGGGCGAAACGCCGCCAGCGCGGCGCGAAATGCAGGCGCGGGAACTCAGCTCGCCAGGGGCTTGGCGCTCAGCGTGAAGCTGAAGGTGGCGCCACGCCCCGGCTCGGCGCTGGCCTGCAGCTCCCCGCCATGGCGCTGCACGATGCGCAGCGCGGTGGCCAGGCCGATGCCCAGGCCGCTGAACTCGTGCGGCATGTGCAGCCGCTGGAAAGGCTGGAACAGCTTGGCCGCGCGCGCCATGTCGAAGCCCGCGCCGTTGTCGATCACGCTGAAGCGCTGCTGGCCATGCTCGTAGGCACCTTCCACACGGATCAGCGCCTCGGGTGTGTTCGCCGTGTATTTCCAGGCGTTGTGCAGCAGGTTCTGCATCAAGGCCTCCACCAGGGCCGGGTCGGCCATCACGTGCAGCCCGGGCTCGACCTGCCAGCGCACGCGGCGCTGCGGCTCGGCGCCCGCGAACTCCTCCAGCAGCCGGGTGGCGATGGCGCTGAGGTGCACCGGCTTGCGCTGCAGCTCGCCGCGCGCGAACTGCGACAGCGTGAGCAGGCCATCGATCAGCTCGCCCATCTTCTTGCTCGCCGCCGTGATGCGCTGCAGGTGCGACTGGCTGTCGCTGCTCATGCTGGGGTTGTCTTCGTGCAGCGCCTGCGCGAAGCCGTTGATGATGCGCAGCGGCGAGCGCAGGTCGTGCGCCACCGCGTACGAGTAACTTTCCAGTTCGTCGTAGGCGGCCTTCAAGGCCTCGGTGCGGCGGTGGATGCGCTGCTCCAGCGAGGCGTTGAGCTGCTGGATCTCCATCTCGGCGCGTTTGCGCTTGGTCACGTCCTGGATCACGCCAAGCGCGCCTACCGCGCGGCCCTGCGCGTTGCGCTCGAACTCGGCCTGCACCAGGAACCAGTGCTCCTCGCCACCGAACAGCAGGCGGTACTCGATGTGGTAGTCGGCCTTGCCCTGCACCGCGAGCTTCCACAGCTCGAACGCCCTTGGAAAGTCATCGGGGTGCGTCAGCGCGATCAGGTCCTGGGCGCTGAAGTCCGCCGAAGGCAGGCCGAGGATCTGGTGAGAACCCGCCAGCGTGACGAAGCGCCCGGTGCTCAGGTCGGCGCGCCAGCTGGCCAGGCCCGCCAGCCCATGGGCCTGGCGCAGCAGGTGCTCGCTGGTGCGAAGCGCGTCCTCGATGGCCTTGCGCGCGCTGATGTCCTGCACCACCGCGATCAGGTAGTCCGGCTCGCCCGAGACCTTGCGCACCAGCGAAATGGTGACGTGCGCCCAGACCACGTGGCCCTGCCGGTGGATGTAGCGCTTCTCGAAGCTGTAGTGGTTGATCTCGCCGGCCAGCGTGCGCTTGAGCTCGCGCATGTCCAGCTCCAGGTCGTCGGGGTGGGTGAAGTCGCGGAAATGCCTGGTCAGCATGTCCTCCTTCGTGTAGCCCACGATGTCGCAATAGGTCTGGTTCAGGCGGATCCAGCGGCCGTCCAGGTGGTTGTGCGCCATGCCGGTGGCGCTCTGTTCGAACGTGTCTTCCAGCTGCCGCTTGCTTTGCTGGAGCTGCTCGGTGGCCTCCTGAAAACGCTGGTTGCGGCGCTGCATCACGGTGATGGAGCCCACCACCACGATCTGCGCCAGCAGGTGCCAGAGGTTGAGCCAGAAGGCCTCCGCCGGGTGGTCGATCGCCAGGCTCCAGTACGGCTTGATCATCAGGAAGTTGATCAACACCGTGCCCAGCACCGCGCTGAGCATGCCGGGCAGGAAGCCGCCGTACAGCGCGGCCAGCGCGGTCGCGAGCGAGAGCGTGATGAAGCGCCCGCCCGATTCGGCCGGTGCCAGCGCCATGCGCAGCCAGACCGCCGCGAAGGTGAGCAGCACGGCCACCGCGCAGCGAAGCCAAAGGCTGTGTTCTTCGGGTTGCCAGTTCGCCGCGCGCTGCCAGCCTTGCTGCAGCCGATGGGTGGAGGACGGTGGGGTCGTCATGGGCGCGCGGTGAAAAAGTGGCCCAGCTTACACCGGCTCGCCTCAAACGGTGCGCTCGCGGGCCCGGCGCGCGGGGGTCAACGCCCCCAGCATGTCGTCGATGGCGGCGGCCGTCTCCTGCGGCTTTTCCATCGGGAACAGGTGGCTGCCCTCCAGGATGCGAAGCCGCTCGGGGTGCGCCTTGCCCACCAGGCGCAGCGTCATCGCCATGCCCACCTGCTTCATCTCCTGCGAATCGGTGCCGCCGATGAAGCCCACCGGGCATTGCAGCGGGTGGCGGCGCAGCAGGCGGTCCAGGTTGTGGGGCAGGGTGTTGTAGATCGCGGTCTCCACCTCGCGGTCGAAGGCCAGCACCCGCTGCGGCTTGCCCTGCGCATCGGCGGCGTCGCGCGTGCCATGTTGAATGTAGTCGTGCAGCACATGGGGGTCCCATCGGGCGAACGCCTTCTTGCTGCTGAAGTGGGCGAGGGCGGTCTGCGCATCGGGCCAGCTGTGGCGCCGGCGCCGGCTCACCTTGCCCGGCGAGACAGAGCCCACCAGCTGCGTGCGCTTGATCAGCTCGAGCGTGCGCGCGCGCCAGCCGCCGAGCACCGGCGAGTCGATCAGCACCACACCACGCACCGCATGGCCGCCGAGCTTGGGGTGGCGTGCCGCGCACATCAGGCTGAGAAAACCGCCCAGCGAATGGCCCACCAGCCAGGCGCCCTGGCCGTGGCGTTCCACCTCAGGGGCGGCGAAATCCGCCAGCTGCTGCACCAGATGGGGCCAGTTGCTGGTCACCGGGTACTGCGGCTCGTGGCCGAAGCGGTCCACCGCGCGCACCGTGTGGCCGCGGGCGCGCAGCGACTTGAAGAGCACCCCGTAGGTGCTGGCGGGGAAACTGTTGGCGTGGGAAAAGACGATCAGCGACATGCCTCAGATCAGCTTTTCCCGGGCATTGGTGATCTTCTTGAGCGGCGCGTTGCGCGGGTTGTTGCTCAGCAGCGGCACGTCGGTGTGCGCGTCGTCCCAGGTCGGGTCCTCGATCTCGTCGAACACCTCGCGCAGCTTCTGGCCCCAGGTCTTGTGCAGCATGCGGAAGTAGGGGTTGTCGTTGTCGATGCAGGTGATCTTGTCGGACTGCAGCATGTTGGCCTCGTACACCGCCAGGTCCAGCGGCAGGCCCACCGACAGGTTGGACTTCAGCGTGGAGTCCATCGACACCAGCACGCACTTGGCCGCCTCGTCCAGCGGCGTCTCGGGGCCGATCACGCGGTCCAGCACCGGCTTGCCGTACTTCGACTCGCCGATCTGGAAGAACGGGGTCTCCGACGTGGCCTCGATGAAGTTGCCGGCCGAATACACCTGGAACAGGCGCATGCCCTCGCCACGCACCTGGCCGCCGAAGATCATGGAAGCATTGAAATCCACACCCGCGCGCTGCAGCGCGTCGCCGTCGCGCTCGTACACATGGCGCACCGCCGAGCCCAGCACGCGCGCGGCATCGAACATGCTCTTGGCGTTCCAGATCGTGATGGGTTCGCCCCCATCGGGGTCGGTGAGCTGCTCCACCTGCAGGATCTCGCGCACCGACTGCGAAATGCTCAGGTTGCCCGCCGACAGCAGGCACATGAAGCGGTCGCCCGGCTTTTCATAGACGATCATCTTGCGGAAGGTGCTGATCTGGTCCAGGCCCGCGTTGGTGCGCGAGTCGGAGAGGAAGACCATGCCCGCGTTGAGTTTGACGGCGACGCAGTAAGTCATGATGAGGCAGCGAGTTTCTTGAGGGCGTAAAGCTGTTCCAGCGCTTCGCGCGGGCTCAGGGTGTCGGGGTCGATCTGCGCCACGGCCGCCTGCAGCGGGTGCGCTTCAGGCTCCAGTGTGGCAGGTGGGGGCGCGAACAGGTCCACCTGGCTGCGGCTTTCTTCGCTCTGGGCCTCCAGAGCGGCCAGGGCGTGGCGCGCATGCTGCACCACCCCGGCCGGCACGCCGGCCAGGCGCGCCACCTGGATGCCGTAGCTGCGGCTGGCCGGGCCGGGCTCGATCTGGTGCAGGAACACGATGCCGCCACCGCCCTTGCCGCCCGACTCCACCGCGCTCACGTGCACGTTCACCGCCGCGTGGTGGCTGGCCGGGAACTCGGTCAGCTCGAAATAGTGCGTGGCAAACAGCGTGTAGGCGCGCGACTTGTCGTGCAGGTGCGTGGCGATGCCGCCGGCCAGCGCCAGGCCGTCGAAGGTGGAGGTGCCCCGGCCGATCTCGTCCATCAGCACCAGGCTCTCGGGCGTGGCGGCGTTCAGGATCTGCGCCGCCTCGGTCATCTCCACCATGAAGGTCGACTGCGCGTTGGCCAGGTCGTCGGCCGCGCCGATGCGGGTGTGGATCGCGTCGATCGGGCCCAGCCGGCACGAGGTGGCCGGCACATGGCTGCCCATGCTGGCCAGCAGCACGATCACCGCCACCTGCCGCATGTAGGTGCTCTTGCCGCCCATGTTGGGGCCGGTGATCACCTGCATGCGCTGCTTGGGGCCCATCACCGTGTCGTTGGCGATGAAACTGCCGCCCGAGCTTTCGTTCAGGCGCGCCTCCACCACCGGGTGGCGCCCGCCGCGGATGTCGATGCAGGGCTCGGGCACGAACTGCGGCGCGCACCAGTTCAGCGTCAGCGCGCGCTCGGTCAGCGCGCACAGCGCGTCCAGCGCGGCCATGGCGCGCGCCAGCTGCGTGAGCGCGGGAATGTAGGCCTGCAGCTCGTCCAGCAGGTGGTCGTACAGCCACTTCTCGCGCGCCAGCGCGCGGTCCTGCGCCGACAAGGCCTTGTCCTCGAAGGCCTTGAGCTCGGGCGTGATGAAGCGCTCGGCGTTCTTCAGCGTCTGGCGGCGGCGGTAGTCGTCCGGCACCTTGGAGGCCTGGCCCTGCGTGACCTCGATGTAGAAGCCGTGCACCTTGTTGAACTGCACCCGCAGGTTGGCGATGCCGGTGCGCGCGCGCTCGCGCTGCTCCAGCTCGATCAGGAAGGCGTCGCTGTGGTTCTGGATGCCGCGCAGCTCGTCCAGCTCGGCATCGAAACCGTCGGCGATCACCCCGCCGTCGCGCACCAGCGCGGCCGGCTCGGGCAGCAGGGCGTCGCGCAGCAGCTCGGCGCAGCCCTCGGGTGGCGTGAGGTGCGCGGCAATGCCATGCAGCAGACCGCCAGCGGCCTGCGGGCCCAACTGGGCCCCCAGCTGGCGCGCACGCTCCAGCGTCTGGCCCAGGCCCACCAGCTCGCGCGGCTTGACCTGGCGCAGCGCCGTGCGCGCGGTGATGCGCTCCACGTCGCTCGCGCCCTTGAGCGATTGCCGCAGCGACTGCCACAGGCCACCGCGCAGCGTGTCGATGGCGGCCAGCCGCGCGCGCGCTTCCGCGCGGTCGCGCCGGGGCTCCAGCAGCCAGCTGCGCAGCGCGCGGCTGCCCATGCCGGTGCAGCACACGTCCAGCAGCGAAAACAGCGTGGGGCTGGTCTCGCCGCGCAGCGTCTGCGTCAGTTCCAGGTTGCGCCGCGTGTTCAGCGGCAGGTCGATCCGCTCGCCGCTGCGCGCCACCTGCAGGCTGCTCACGTGCGTGAGCGCGCGGCCCTGTGTGTGCTCGGCGTAGTTCAGCAGCGCGGCGGCGGCGGCGTGCGCGTCCGGCATGTCCTGCGCGTCCCACGCGGCCAGGCTCGCGGCCTGCAACTGCTCCAGCAGCTTGCGCTGGCCCAGCGCGGCGTCGAACGCCCAGGCCGGGCGCAACACCGCCACCAGCCGCCCGCCGTTGCTGCCGCTCTGGCTGGCCAGCGCCTGCACCGACTTCTCGAACGCGGGCGTGGCGTCTGCGCTGTACAGCACCTCGCCGGGCGACACGCGCGCCACCCAGTCGGCCAGCTCATCGCTCGCGCACTGCGCGAGGAACACGATGCCCTGCGTGACCGACATCCACGCCAGCCCGCAACCCGTGCGCGCGCCCGGGTGCACCGCCATCAGCAGCGCTTCGGACTTGTCCGACAGCAGCTCGCTGTCCGTCAGCGTGCCCGGCGTGACCACGCGCACCACCTTGCGCTCCACCGGCCCCTTGGCCGTGGCCACGTCGCCCACCTGCTCGCAGATCGCCACCGACTCGCCCAGCTTGATCAGGCGCGCCAGGTAGGTGTCCACCGAGTGGAACGGCACGCCGGCCATGATCACCGGCTGGCCGGCCGACTGGCCGCGCTGCGTGAGCGTGATGTCCAGCAGGCGCGCGGCCTTCTCCGCGTCCGCGAAGAACAGCTCGTAGAAATCGCCCATGCGGTAGAACAGCAGCGTGTTCGGATGCCCGGCCTTCAGGCCGAGGTACTGCTGCATCATGGGCGTGTGCTGCGACAGGTCCGGCTGGGCGGAAGGGCTGTCGGAAAAATCCTTTTTCATCGATGAGGTCGTGAATGTCTGGCCAGGGGTTCACCGCGCTGTGCCGTGGCACGGGCTGCGTCGGTGGCAGCAGGCGAAGGACGGTGGGCGGCGCGGGTGGGTCTGTGGAGGGCGGCTTCGATGCCCGAGCTGTATCTTATGTCTTACGACAGGGGCGTCGGCGGTACTGCCCGTTTTTTGGGCAACACAGCGGCAGGCCCCGCAAGCACTCGCTGTGGCAAGGTTGCTCCAGCGACATCCACAAAGTTATGCACAGAAAGAAGGGACAAGTCGGGTACGGCCGCCTTTCGACAGGCGCCGACGGTGCTACGCGGCCACCACGCTCGCGTGTGCGGCGACGATCCGCCAGCGCGCGCCCAGAAGCGCCCACACGCGGGTGTATCTGAACGTGCCTTCGAAAGAATCGTTGCCGTAGCGTCCAGCCAGCTGCACCCGCACCGCGACCACGGCCACATTGCCGAGCAGCCGGACGCTGCGGTCCGACGCATCGAGCGATTCCAGCTTCAACAGGCCCGACCTGTGAACCTCAAGGTCTTCCTGCTTCGTCACCACCATGCCTTGGTGGTTCGTGAACAGCAGGTCGTCTGCCAGCAGTTCGTCCAGAACCGGGACATCGGAGGTGCGCATGGCACGCACCAGCCGTTCTTCGAGTTCAACAATGGCGTCGAGATTTGCATCATTCATGACCCCATATTAATGGGGCCTGGCCACGCCATGGGTTCGAGGGGTGCAATCCCTCAGGATGGCACCCCTCTGGTCAAGCTGCAGCCAGCTCGGCCACAGCGGGCGGCGCCACCTGGTAGCCATCGAACTGCATCGTGTACTGCGCACGGCCCGATGACAGCGCGCGCAGCGCACTGATGTAGCCGAACATCTCCTTCAGCGGCACCAGCGCGTCGACCACCGTGGCCGTGCCGCGCACCTCATGCCCTCGCACCTGGCCACGGCGGCGGTGCAGATCGCCGATCACGTCGCCGAGGTATTCGGTGGGCGCGATCACCTCCACGGCCATCACCGGCTCCAGCAGATGCGGCCTGGCCTTGGCAAAGGCATCGCGCAGCGCATGGCTTGCCGCCAGCTCGAAGACCATGGCCGAGGAATCGCGCTCATGGAAAGCCCCATCGAGCAGCACGGCGCGGAAGTCCACGGCCGGGTAGCCCGAAGCCGGACCGGCTTCGGCCGCGCGCCGGATACCCGCTTCCACCGCGGGAATGAACTCGCGGGGAATGGCGCCGCCGACGATGCGGCTTTCGAACTGCACGCCCGCACCTCGCTCCAGAGGCTCCAGGCGCAGCGTGAGCTGCGCGAACTGGCCCGGGCCGCCGGTCTGCTTCTTGTGCACGTGCGTCAGCTCCGCGGCCGTGGCAATGGTCTCGCGGTAGGCCACCTGCGGACGGCCCACCACCACGCCCACGCCAAAACGGTCGTGCAGTTTGTGCACGGCGACCTCCAGCTGAAGCTCACCCATGCCCGACAGAATGGTCTGCCCCGATTCCTCGTCCTGGCGCACGCGCAGGCTCGGGTCCTCGCGCAGCATGCTCTGCAGCGCCTTGGACAGGCCCTGCTGGTCGGCCTTGGTGCGCGGCTCCAGCGCCATGTGGATCACCGGCTCCGGCACGGCGATGGACTCCAGCTGCACCGGGTGCCTGGGATCGCTCAGGGTCTGGCCGGTGAGCGTGTCCTTGAACCCGACCACCGCGGCGATCTCGCCCGCCACGAGTTCATCGCGCTCGATGCGCTTGTCGGCATGCACCTCGTAGAGGCGGGCCGCGCGCTCCATGCGTCCGGTGCTGGTGTTGAGCACCGAATCGCCACGCCGCAACCTGCCCGCATACAGGCGCACGAAGACCATGCTGCCGTGCTCGTCGCTCACCACCTTGAAGGCCAGGGCGGCCAGCGGCGCGCTGTCCAGGCCCGTGGCCGTGCCTTCGCGCTCGCCAGGTGCGGGCAGCCAGTCGACCACCGCATCCAGCAGCGGCTCGACACCGCGATTGCGGAAGGCCGAACCCGCCAGCACCGGCACAAAGGCGCGCTGGCGCACGCCCGCACGGATGCAGCGTTGCAGCAGCTCCACCGAGGGCTCTTCGCCCCGCAGCCAGGCCTCCAGCGCCTCGTCGTCCTGCTCGACCACGGCTTCCAGCAGGCGCGCGCGGGCCGCCTGGGCCTGGGCCAGAAGGTCAGAGGGAATGGCGGCTTCCTGCACCGGCTGCGATGCGTCGTCGCGCTCCCACAGCAGGGCACGCATGCGCACCAGGTCCACGACGCCGCGGAACTCGCCCTCGGCGCCGATGGGCAGGTGCACCGGCACGGCCTGCACACCCAGGCGCTCGCGCATCGACGCGATCACGCGTTCGAAGTTCGCACCCGTGCGGTCGAGCTTGTTGACGAAGGCAATGCGCGGCACCTCGTGCCGGTCCGCCAGGCGCCAGTTGGTTTCGGTCTGCGGCTCCACGCCGGCCACACCGTCGAGCACCACCACGGCGCCGTCGAGCACGCGCAACGCGCGGCCCACCTCGATGTTGAAGTCGATGTGGCCGGGGGTGTCGATCAGGTTGATCTGCACCCCACGCCAATGCACGGTGGTGGCGGCGCTGTTGATGGTGATGCCGCGTCGGCGCTCCTCGGGGTCGAAGTCCATGTGGGCAGCGCCGTCGTGCACTTCGCCCATGCGGTGGCTCTCGCCCGTGTAGTAGAGGATGCGTTCGCTGGTTGTGGTCTTGCCCGCGTCCACATGGGCAATGATGCCGATGTTGCGGATGCCGTTGTTGTTGTTGATGCGGTTCATGGTGAATCTTTCCGGACCCCTCGAGGGTCCACATGTCAGGACGATCAAGCCGCCCCGGCATGGATTCACCAGGGCTGGCTCAGGACGGAATGGCTCGGCCGGACCACGGGCGCACGCGCACGCATCCCACGTTCCGGCGGGCGGAAATCGTGGCGATCAGCTTGTCGTAGGTGCGCGTGAACATGTTGGAACCTGAAAAAACAAAAACCCCGGAAGACCATGCCTGCCGGGGTTGTGGGGCCGGAAGGTCATCTCCTTCCGATTGCCATCGAAAGGACGCAGCTAGGCAGCGAACACAGGTTGGACGGCGTTGAAATTGAACATTCGCGTATTTTCCTGGAATGGGAGTGCCCTGAGTGTCAGTAGGGCTGGAACTTGCGCGTTGCCGAATCAAGCCAGCGGCAGCACATGCCCCGTGCCCAGCAAGGTGCGGCCCGACAGCAGCGCGAACTTGGTGCCGTTCTGGAGCTGGGCCAGCGCCAGCTCCGGGCGCAGGAACTGCACCTCCAGCGTGCAAGGCACCTCGGGCACCGGCTCCCCATCGGTGGGCACGGCCAGGCGCGTGGTGAACCCCTCTGAGCCCACCACCAGCGCCCCGTCGAAATACCCCGCACGGATCGGCCGGCTGAGCCTCGGCGTGTCCGCTGCGAGCAAGGTGAGCTCGATCCGCGCATCTGGCTTGAACACCGTGCCCGCCGCGAAACCCTGCGGCAGGTGCTTCGGCGCCTTCGCGCGCTGGATCAGCCAGCCAATGATGTTGCCGATGATCGGCAGCCACAGCACCATCAGCACCGAACCCAGGTCGCGCGCCAGCGAAGGCTGCGGCGCGAGCCAGCGCACCAGGCCGCCGATGAGCGCGAGCACCAGCATCATCACCGTGATGATCTGGCGGCGCTTGGAAATGGAGGACGATGAGGAAGAAGGGGGAGAAGAGGGTTGGGTCATGGTTGTGCAGGATACGGCTTGCCCAGCTTCCAGCGCGATTGCCAGTGCGCCATGTACTGGCTGGACACCTCGGGCAGGCCGCGGATCACCACCACGTTCTCGGAATTCAGCGTCTCGGCCGACGGCGCGAAATTGAACGAGCCCGTCTGCACCGTGTGGCCGTCCACGATGATGGTCTTGTCGTGGTGAATGTGGAAATGGTCGTTCGTCCGCAGCTCCACGCCGTGGCGGGTCACGAAGTCCATCGCCTTCCTGCTCGTCTTGCCCCGGTTGCGCTTCTTGTCCACCACCACGCGCACCTCCACGCCCCGGTTCTTCGCGTCCACCAGCGCCTGCATGATGTCTGGCGCCTGGAACGCATAGGCCAACACGTGGATGCTCTGCTGCGCGCTGGCAATCGTTTCCAGCACCAGCTGGCGCGCCGAGCCCTCCGGCGAAAAGCCCACCTGCACGCTCGGCGCCGCGTGCGAAAGCACGGAAGCGCCCAGCAGCCACGCCGCCAGCGCGATGGATCGAAGAACAGTCGTCATGCCCATGCCCCCCAGCTGCGCCGGCACGAGGCGCGCGCCCGATGTGGGCCGCTGCGCAGGGCTGGCAGCCCACATCGTAGCCAGCGGGGCTTGGCTCGGCGCGCTTGGCCCGTTCAGTCCCTGCGAAGGGAGAACGTCGCGTTGTCGAACTCGCCGCAGTCGGCGGCGGCGTCCAGCAGGCGGGCCGCGAGTTCGCGCGCCTGCTCGGCGCTGAGGGTCCATTCCGTTTCCAGGGGCGCCTTGCTGGCCTGCAGCACCACGTCATAAGGGGCGTCTTCCTCCTTCGCGCGGCGCGTGGACACGTTCAGCTCCGCCGACGTGCAGTGGTGCAGCGAAAACCACATGCGCTGCGTCGACACCGGTTTCGGGAAGAAGGGCATGTGCTCCGGATCGGGCGTGTACGTGGGCACTGCTGCCTGAGGGGAAGGTTTGCGGCCAAAGAGTTTCATGAGGTCACCTTTTCGTTGTCGTTCAAGCCCAGCTCGCGCAGCACCGCGAGGCGGCACACGCTGGCCATGGAGCGCTGTTCGCGCTCGGCCCGCTTTTTCACATGCTCCAGCTCAAACGGAGTGAGCCGCAGCGCGATGGGACGGGAGCTGTTTACGCCGTTGGGGACGCGTTTGCGAGACGAAGAGACGAATGTGGACATGGTCAAAGTTGCTCCTTTCCCTGGGCTAGCATTGAGTAACGGAAAAATACACAACAGGTACTTTTTGAGTACATGTCCATTCCATCATATCCCAGCTGTAGCAAAAATGAGTAACTTTGTGGAGCGATTTTTGGAGGAGAGGCGTCGGCTCAAGCTCAACCAACAGGAGCTCGCCGACGCCGTTGGAATCTCGAAGCGCTCGATCGGAAACTACGAACGAGGGGAACGCAACCCGGATGCTGAAGTGCTCGTCAAGTTGGGGGAGGTGGGTGTGAACGTCTGCTACCTGCTGACGGGCAAGCGCATCTCGACCAGGCTGGGCCTGGAGCCGATGCAAAGAGCCGTGCTCGATGACTTCGACCGCTGTACGGACGAGATGAAGATCGAAGCGGTGAGGTATATGGCGCTATTGGCTGAGGGCGCGATGCCGTCTGCGCCTTCCAAACAGGTTCACAAGTCCCGGACGAAGGGCGCCGAAGCCAAGGGCAATAAAAGTAATTGAGTCGTAGATCCAAAAGAGCAGAAAGGCCCCTCGGGGCCTTTTTTCTTTTCGACCTCACATGAGGCTGAGGAGTAGAAGTCCGCTCCAGACTGAGGCTGTGTGGAAACATCTTTGGCAACGGCCTACAAGACGCTGCGGCGGCCACAGCGACCAAGTGCGGCAAGTCGGTGATCTCAAGCACGGTTGCGAAGGGGCAAGACCCCCTAAGCTCTCATCTCCGCCATCAGTCTCTCGGAACCAAGGATCTTGATTACTCGCCGCAGGTTGTAGGCCAGTACCTGCAAACTCATCTCGGTTCGCACTCGCGGCAGGGTCCTGGTGAGGAAGTGGGTGGCCCCCATCCAGGCCTTCAGCGTTCCGAACACGTGCTCTACGGTGCACTGTCGTAGGCGAGAGGCAGCGGGTGCACCATCAAGGCGTGCCTGAACGACCTCGAGCACATCTTCATGCTCCCATCGGCTAATGCGCCTGTACGGGGCCGGGGTGCACTGTTCTTTGAGATGGCAACCAGGACAGGAAGACGACCAGTACTTGTTAAGCGTCTTGCCGTCCTCGACTGTGGTGAATCGGCGGATAGCCTTCTGCCCTGCGGGGCATCGGTACTCGTCGCGCTCCTTGTCATAGATGAAGTCTCGCTTGTCGAAGCGCCCCTCAAATTTGCCGCCCGAGGTCAACGCCTTGGGCACCATGGTCGCGATGCCGGCCTGCTCACACTCCAGAATCTGGTACCCCTCGAAGTAACCGCGATCGGCCAAGACGATCAAGCTCGGGTGTGCAGTGGCCTCTTTGGCGGCCATCGCCATCGCAGCCAATTGCCCACGGTCTGTCACGGCGTTTGTCACCTCGTGCGCAACGATCAGGTGGTGTTTGGCGTCGACCGCAGTCTGGACGTTGTATCCCACCACCGCGGAGCCCAGACGGCTCGTCGCCATAGAGCGGGCGTCGGGATCGGTGAATGAGACCTGACGCTCCTGCGAGGATTGCAGATGCGCCTCGATCTCGCCGAGGCCCCGCATCTGCTCCTTGATCTTGCTGATCTTCTCCTTCAGACGCGCCACTCGATCTGGAAGAACGATCGTGGGATCACGGTCGGCGCGATCAAGCTCGGTCAGATACCGGTTGATGCTGTGCTCCAGTTGCTGCATCCGCACCTGGCGGTGATGGTTTGCGTGTTGCCATGTGTTGCTAGTCCGATTTCTTCAACACCCATATTGTGATCGACTAACGCTTGAACTTGACTCGGCCACCTGAGACCTTTCGAACAAGATGCCTTGCTTTACTCGCGGATATTGCGCGCAACTCGCTCTCAGCTTGGACCAAAAGTATTGTGACGATTCGCTCAACGGGGCGAATTTTCGAGGAACGACGGCAACAGATTGGCTTTTGCTGGTTAGACAGTCGGGCAGCGGGCGCTTGCTCTGCCGGCATCGGTCCCATGGCAGCATTGCCCGCATAAGCGGTCATCAGGCCAGCAACAAGGCGGATGTTTGTATGGTGGCGAACGAGCCATCACTTCGATTTTCGGGCGCGGCCATGGAAGGCGGCAAACGCTGCTTAGCGGCTGTTGACCAACCTATTGCTTTTGCCCGTCGCTAAAAAGACAACAAGAAAAAGCCCGCCCACCAACAAGGCGGACGGGCTAAAGCTGTAGATCCACAAGGAGACAACAACAGCAACTGCGGGGCGCCACACACCGCATGGTGCCTGGCCTGGCGCCATTGTACTGTACGTTAATACAGTATCTTCCGCAGAAGCGCTGGCTCAGGCAGCCGACCCCAGCTGTTCCGAAAGAAACTCCAGCACCACGCGCACCGAAGGCAGCAGGCTGCGGCGGTGCGGCACCAGCGCGGTAGTGGTGACGCTGCCCGCCGTCCAGCGCGTCAGCACGCGCACCAGTTCCCCACGCGCCAGGTGGTGTTGGCAAATGCTCTCGGGCAGGCACACGATGCCCAGGCCGGCCGTGGCCGCGTGCAGCAGCGCCACGGATTCGTCGGCCACCATGCGCGGCTGCGGCTCGGCGGTCTGCACTTCGCCTTTGCTGTTGCGCAGCGTCCAGCGCGTGGCGTCCACGCCCGTCAGCAGGGCCTGGTGTGCCGCGAGGTCGCTCGGCTGGCGCGGTGTGCCGTGCTCGCGCAGGTAGGCCGAGGCCGCGACCACCATCACGGGCTCCACCTTGAGGGTGCGCTGCACCAGGCCCGAGTCGGGCAGGGGGGCGAAGTGGCTGCGCAAGGCGATGTCGAAGCCTTCCTGCACCAGGTCCACAAACCGGTCGCTCGCGTGCAGCTGCAATTGCAGGCGGGGCCAGGTGCGCGCGAGCGTGGGCAGGTGGGGCGCCAGCTGGAACTGCACCACCGGCACGGCGGCGGTGAGCCGCACGGTGCCGCTGGGTTCGGCCAGGCGCGACTGCACCACCTGCTGCGCGCTCTCCACCTCCACCAGCGCGGCGCGCGCGTGTTGGTAGAAGTCGTGCCCGGTGTCGGTGAGGCGGAAGCTGCGCGAATTGCGCTCGATGAGGCGCACGCCCAGGCTGGCTTCGAGCGCGGCCACGCGTTTGCTCAAAGTGGATTTCGGCACCGAGAAGCGCCGGGCCGCGGGCGCGAAGCCGCCGCTTTCCACGGCCTGGGCGAACAGGGTGAGGTCGTTCAGGTTCATGCCGCCATTGTCCACAGATGTGGACGATGCGTTGCCTTTTGCCTGTCTAGGCGGCCATCGTCCACGCCGCAAGAATGCACTCCTTCGTCAACGCAACAGGAGTTGAAACCAACCATGAAACCCATTCTTCTTTTCTACGGCGTGCCCGAGGGCTGTTCGTTTGGCGCCATCGTGGCGCTGGAGTGGAGCGGCCTGCCTTACCAGCTGTGCCGCATCCAGATGCCCGAGGTGGTGAGCAGCGAGGCCTTCAAGCGCATCAACCCGGTGGGCGAAACGCCCTCACTGCGCACGGCCGATGGCCGCTTCGTGAGCCAGAGCATGGCCATCCTGCATCACATCGGCGCGGCGGCGGCTGCTTCCAGTGAGTTGGTGCCTGCGCAGGGCAGTGCGGAGTTCGACCGCTTCAACGAGATGCTGGCGTTCCTGAACACCGATTTCTTCGAATCGTTCGCACCGCTCTGGTACGCGATGGAACACGGCCTGCAAGGCGAAGCGTTGCGCGCGGTAACGGCCATGGGGCATGACAAGGTGCGCCGCGCCCATGCCGCGCTGGAAGGTTTGCTGGCCGGGCGCGACTGGCTGGTGGGCGAGCGCCGCACGGCGGCGGACGCGTACTTCCTGGGCATCGCGCGCTGGAACGATTTCCACCAGGTGCTGGACCGCCGCGACTACCCGGCGTTGAATGCCTTGTACGAGCGCCTGCAGGCCGACCCGGCTGTGCACTTCGCGCGTGGGGTGGAGCATGGGGAGGTGGTGCGCAGCACGGGGGCGTTTGCCGGGCAGGTGGAGCTCGGGGCGTTGGTGTAGGGCGCGGGCGCCTCGTTGAATTGCTGAGGGCGAGCACATTGTTGGGCCATGGCATACCGATTCATCGACGTTTTGGTGAGGCATTACATCCAGAACGCTTCGCAGTCTTCAGCGCATCCTGCATGATCTGAGGGAGGCCTGTGCGTCAGGCCTCCAAGTCGATCGATGGCTCGTCATGACATCAGCGGAGGATGAAAACGTGCCTGAAAAAAACGAGACTGCAAGTCCTCAGCCACTCGCAACGGATCGCAGCATCCAGCTGACAAAAATACTGGTGTGGCCGCTTTTCCTGTTGGCAGTGTTATTTCTGTTTCGCGGCGTGATCGCACCACGAGACTTCAGTCTCAACGAGAAAGGTATCTTGATCAGTTTCTACCTTCTTGAGGCTGAAAAGCGGGGTGGGCCTGCGAACGCGCCACCCAAGAACCCTCCCGATGCGCGCGAGATACAAGCTACGGCCAAAGAGGCCAGTGAAATCAACCTTGGCAGTCGAAGAGTTCTCTGGGTCGATGACAACCCACAGAACCAAGAGTACGAGCGGCAAGCGCTTTCCGCACTCGGAATTCAGTTTGTTCTGGCCGAGTCAACCGCCAAGGCGATCCCTCTTCTTGGCTCACAGAAGTTTGATCTGGTCATCACAGATTTCAAGCGAGCTGACGATCCACAAGGTGGATACACATTGCTCGCCGAGGTCAAGAAGGTCAGCCCGACAACGCCGGTCATCATCTATAGCGCGTCTGCTACACCCGAGCTAGAGCAGGAGGCCCGCCAACGCGGTGCCTATGCCGAAACGAATCAACCCCAGCGGCTGTTCTCGCTGTCGGTCGCCGCTCTGAGGGGTGCGAAGTGATGGCCTCGGGAGTCAACAGCGCAGTTCAATTCTGTCTATGCCGAAGCAGCTGTTCTTGAGGCTGCGCTCTCGCTCAATCCGCCTTCAGCCTCACCGCCTGAAACACCCGCTGCAGCCGTTGCGCTTCGGCGCTGTAGAAGGTCTGCGCCTGTTTCAGCGGCATGGCGCGCGTGAGCGCCACGCCGCCGGCTTCACGCGTGTACACGCCGAATTCGGGCCCTTGCAGGGCGGTGTCGATGGCTTTGTGCACGGCGGTTACCACGTCGGTGGGTGTCTGGCGCGGCAGGAAGACGCCGGTCCACACGGTGTAGACGAAGTCTTTCAGGCTGGCGTCAACCTCGCTCAGGCGCGGCAGGCCGGCCACGGTCTTGTCGGCGGTGTGGGCCAGGGCGCGCAGGGTGCCGGCTTCGATCAGCTTGGCGGTGCTGCCGGCCATGGGCAGGAAGGCCACGTCCACCTGGCCGCCGATGAGGTCGTTCACGGCCGGTGCCAGGCCCTTGTAGGGCACGTGCATGAGCTGCTGCGTGCCGGTGAGCATCTTGAAGTGCTCGCCCATGAGGTGGTAGAGCGTGCCGCTGCCGGGCGTGGCGTAGGTCAGGGCTTTGTTGGAGGGGTTCTTGAGGTAGTCCACCAGGGCCTGCGCCGAGTTGATCTGCAGGCTGGGCCGCACGACGAGCGCGATGTTGGTGTACGAGAGCTGCGAGACGAGCACGAGGTCGTCGGGCTTGTAGCGCACGCTGGGCATGGTGAGCGGTGGCAGGATGGGCTCGGCCACGGTGGTGAGCAGCATGGTGTGGCCGTCGGCCGGCGCGGCCAGCACCTTGCCCACGCCCATGGCGCCGCCGACACCGGCGAAGTTTTCCACGATCACGGTTTCGCCCAGGGCTTTCTGCATCAGCGGTTGCATGACGCGCGCGACCATGTCGGCCGGTCCGCCGGCAGGGAAGGGCACGACGACGGAGATGCGGCGCGCGGGGAAGGCGCTGCCCTGTGCGTGGGCCAGTGGGGCAACGAGGGAGCCGAAGGCCGGCGCCAGGGCGGCGGCCAGCAGGGAGCGGCGGGCGATCTTTTTCATGGGTGTTGTCTCCGGTGTGGTGGGGCGGTCAGGCGGCGGCCTTGGCGGGCGGCGTCGCGGGGCGGTGCTGCTTGCTCTGGTCGATGCGGTAGAGGCGCGTGGCATTGCCGCCGAGGATGAGTTCCAGCGCATGGTCGGGGATCTCGGGCATGTCGAGGGCGCGCGCATGCTCGTTGATGTTCTGCACGGTCTTGTGGAAGGTCCACATGAAGGGATTTTCCGAGCCGTAGAGCAGGCGTTCCCAGGGGTTGACGCAGCCGAAGTCGTGGATGAGCTGGTACACGGTGCGCGGGTGGTAGAAGCCCAGCGCGCTGAGGTCGGCGTGGAAGTTGGGGTTGCGCGCGACCACGCCCATGGCTTCGGCGGCGTAGGGGTAGCCGAGGTGGCAGATGACCACTTTCATCTTCGGGAAGCGCTGGCCCACTTCGTCGAGCAGCCAGGGTTGCTGCAGTTTCATGTCGGCGCCGCAGACGGGCGTGAAGCCCATGTGGAAGTGCACCGGCACGCCGAGCGCGGAGGCGGCTTCGTACAGGGGTTCGCAGGCCTTGTCGCGCGGGTCGAAGTGGGCGTAGGTGGGGTAGAGCTTGATGCCGCGGAAGTCGTGCTCGCGCACGCAGCGCTCCAGTTCGTCGGCGGCGCCCCAGGGGTCGATGATGGGGTCGGCGCTGCAGATGCCGATGAGCCGGCCTTTGGAGGCTTTCACTTGCTGGGCCACGAATTCGTTGGGCACGTTGTAGGGGCGCTGTTCGGGCGGGAGCACGCGGTTCCAGTTGCCGGCGAGCACGCAGCACACGTCGATGCCGACTTCGTCCATCACGTGGACGAGCATCTCGCCGTCGCGGCGCTCGGACTTCACCTCGGTGCTGTGGTACCGAAAGCCACGGTCGCTCCAGTTCTTGCGCAGCTCGCTGTAGATGTGCTGCGAGACGTGAACACCCGGCTGGCCCAGGTGGATGTGGTTGTCGACGACGAACATGCGGTCTCCTGATTGATGTGGGGCCGAAGTGTAGTCATCGAATAGTTTGATGTCAAACTAATAGACGGAGAATGATTGGGCGACTGCGTGCTATCCTGCGCGTCGTCCATGGCCGATTGCTCCCCCCCTTCCTCTCCCGCGCTCGACGCTTACGTCGGGTACCACCTTCGAAAAGCGCACAACCAGGCGCTGCGCCGGCTGGACCTCGCGCTGGGCAAGCTGCAGCTGACCACCGCCATGTATGGCGTGCTGGAGCTGTTGAGTTGCAATGTGGAGTTGCCGCAGGGCCAACTGGCGCGCGGCGTGGGGCTGACGAACCCGTCGATGGTGCCGCTGGCGGACAAGCTGGCCGAGCGCGGCCTGATCGACCGCACGCGCCAGGCGCACGACCGCCGCACGGTGTACCTGAAGCTCACGCCCGAGGGGCGCAAGTGCTGGAGCCGCGCCGCGCGCATCGTGCGCGAGCACGAGGCGGCGCTGCGCGCGGGGCTCTCCGATGCCGAGACCGGTGAGTTGATCCGGCTGCTGGGCAAGCTCGGGGACTGAAGGGAATCGCCCCTGGGTTTAGGTTGCTTCGGCTGCGATCGGGTTGCGCAGCACGCCCAGCGCATCCACTTCCACTTCCACCACATCACCCGGCTGCATGTAGAGCGGCGGCTGGCGCTTGAAGCCGACACCGCCCGGGGTGCCGGTGACGATGACGTCGCCCGCTTCGAGTTCGGTGAAGGCGCTGATGTGCGCGATGAGCGAGGGGATGCTGTGGATGAGCAGGTCGGTGGTGGTGCGCTGCACTTCCACGCCATTGAGGCGGGTGATGAGGGTCATGACCTGGTCGGGGCGGATCTCGTCGGCCGTGACCATCCAGGGGCCGAAGGCCCCGGTGCGCGCGAAGTTCTTGCCGGCGGTCCATTGCGAGGTGGCGGTCTGCCAGTCGCGGATGCTGGCGTCGTTGTAGCAGGCGCAGCCGGCCACGTGCGCCCAGGCCGCGCTCTCGGCGATGCGGCGGCCCGGCTTGCCGATGATCACGGCGATCTCGCCTTCGAAGTCGAGTGCGGTGGACTCGGGCGGGATGAGCAGGGCCTGGCCGTGCCCGGCCTGCGAGTTGGCCACGCGCAGGAACAGCGTGGGCGCCTGCGTGACCTGCCGGCCGGTCTCGGCCACGTGATCGGCGTAGTTGAGGCCCACGCAGACGATCTTGGCCGGTCGGCCGATCACGGGCAGGAACTCGACGGCGTCGAGCGGGATGCGCTCGGTGGCGGCGCGCGCGAGGGTGGCGGCTTGGTCAAGCAGGCCTTGCGCGATCGCGCTCTGGAGGTCGGGCGCGAGCGCGCCCAGGGCGGGGCGCAGGTCCACGAGGTGCTGGTCGTCGATCACGGCGCCGTAGGTGGCGGTGCCCTGGTGCAGGAAGCTGGCGAATTTCAAGAGAGGCCTTTTCGGGGTGGGGTCAGTTCAGGGGGACGCCGGCGGCGTCGATGGCGCGTTTCCAGTAGGTGAATTCGGCTTTCCAGAACTCGCCCATGGCTTTGGCGCCCATGGGATCGGGCACGGCGCCGAGCTCGGTGAGCGTGCGCACCACCTCGGGCCGCGCGCAGGCTTCGAGCGTGGCTTTTTCGAGCTGGGCAACGATGTCGCTCGGCGTGCCAGCGCGTGTGAACACGCCGAACCAGCTGGCGTTGGAGAAGCCTTTGACGCCCGCTTCGGCGAAGGTGGGCACGTCGGGCAGGGCGGGGGAGCGCTGGTCGGTGGAGACGCCCAGGGCGCGCACCTGGCCGGAGCGGATGGGGCCGATGACGCCGGTGATGTTGTCGAGCACCGCGACGATGTTGCCGCCCATGAGGTCCTGGATGGCGGCGGCCGCGCCTTTGTAGGGCACGTGTTCCATGGCGAAGTCGCCGTCGCGCTTGAGCAGTTCGCCGGTGAGGTGCATCACGCTGCCGGTGCCGCCCGTGCCGTAGCTGGCGCGGGCAGGGTTGGCTCGCGCCCAGGCGGCGAACTCCTTGAGGTTTCGCACCGGAATGTCCTTGTTGATGATCAGCACGTTGGGCAGCTTGGCCACCATGGCCACGGGCTGGAAGGCGCCGATGGGGTCGTAGGTGAGCGTCTTGGCCTGGGTGATGGGCGTGAGCACGGCCGAGGTGACGATGTTGGAGAGCAGGGTGTAGCCATCGGGGGCGGAGCGGGCCACGTCGGCCGCGCCGATGGCGCCGGCCGCGCCGCCCTTGTTGTCCACCACCACGGTGCCCTTGAGCACTTCGCCGAGGTGCTTGGCGACGAGGCGGGCGACGATGTCGGTAGAGCCGCCGGCGGGGTAGGGCACCACCATGCGGATGGGGCGATCGGGATAGCCGGCGGCGCGGGCCAGGCCACTGCCCATCAGGGCGGCCAGGGCCGTGCCACCGGCCACGACGCGGCGGCGGGTGAGACCATTCGAGGGGTGTGCGTTCATGGAGCTTCTCCTGGTGGGGCGGGGGTGGTGGTGAGGTGTGTTCAGCGCAGCGACTGGCGCAGGTGGCGGATGGCGTCGCCCTGGCGGCCGATCCAGGTGTCGTCGAGCGCGCGGGCGCGGCGGATCAGTTCTTCGAACACGCCGATGCCGCTGAGGCGGCCGAACACGTGGCCGTGGATGGACGGGTTGAGGCGCACCGCGCCGGGCTCGTGGCGTTGCACGAAGTCGAGCCAGTCGTCGAACAGCTCCAGCATCTGGCGCGGCGCGTTGCCGTAGCGGATGGCGTGCGGCGTGTCGTTCATCTCCATGCCGCCGGGGAAGGCCGCGATCTCGCGGTCGCCGAAGCGCACGAGGTAGGGCAGGTCGTCGTTCATGGTGTCGCCGTGCCATTCGTAGCCTTCTTCGGCGAGCAGGCGCGCGGTGCGCACGCTGGGCGAGGCGCGCGGGCTGATCCAGCCCACAGGGCGCACGCCGCAGGCTTGTTCCAGCAGCTCGGTGGTGCGGCGGATGTTGGCGCGTTCGGCGGCTTCGTCGAGGTAGGCCGGGATCACGTCCATGCCCCAGGAGTGCGCCACGATTTCATGGCCGGCGTCGGCGATGCGGCGCAGCGTTTCAGGGTAGCGCTCGGCGAGCACGCCGCAGACCAGCATGCTGGTCTGGATCTGCTGGCGCTCCAGCACGTCGAGGATGCGGTGGATGCCGCGCCGGATGCCGTACTCCACCCAGCCGAGCGCGTTCAGGTCGGGTATGCCGGGCTTGAGCGGGTTGCCCATGGGGCCGAAGCCCGGCCACTGGTCATCGGACCAGCCTTCCAGCGCGACGCGAAAGAAGATGCCGAGGCGTTTGCCGCCGGGCCAGCGGAAATCGGCGGGGGGCAGGGTTTCGATGGCATCGGCGTGCACGTCGAGTTTCTGAGGCATTCGGGGCTCCGGGTTCCAACCGCAAGGCGCCAGTGCCTTGCCTGATGGAGCCCGAGCTTACGGAGTCGCCTGTGCAACCACAAACGACTTCTTTTGCACGCAGCGTTGATTTGCGCGCAACGCTAATGCACCGCTTCAGAGCGCGGCGCGCCCCACTTCGGTGAGGTGTTTGAGAAAGGCCGCCGAGGCCACGGGCAGCTTGCGCTCGGAGAGCACGCAGACGTCGATGCCGCCCTGGCAGAGCAGCGCGTCGTCCAGCGGCACGCCCACCAGCTGCTCCATGGCGAGCTCGTTGCGGATGGACATGTGCGAGAGCAGGGTGATGCCGCCGCCGTTGCGCGCGAAGCCGCGCAGCACCGCGAGCGAGTTGGCTTCCAGCGCGGGCTCGATGTGGACCTTGGACATGTGGCTCTGCAGGTCGATCAGGCGGCGCACGCCGAAGCTGTTGTCGGGCAGGGCCAGGCGCTGCCCGGCGATCTGCGACAGCGTGAGGCTCTTGCGCCGCGCCAGCGCGTGGCTGGGCGCCATGACGGCGAGCAGCGGCGCGTGCAGGTGCAGGGCCGAGTGCATCTCGGCCTTGGGCTGCAGGTTGAAGACCAGGCCGATGTCGGCTTCGCCGCTGGCGATGCCGTTTTCCACGGCGCCGGTGCCGGTGATGCGCAGCGAGAAGGTGATGTTGGGGTAGGCGTCCTGGAACTGGGCGATGGCGGGGGCCAGGAAGTCCGAGGCGTAGCCCTCCACCGAGAGCAGCGACACATGGCCGCGGTGCAGGTTCTGCAGCGCGTCGAGCTCGGAGCGCATGCGCTCGATGCCGTTGAGCGCGTCGCGCACGTGGTTCAGGTAGACCTTGCCGGCGGCGGTGAGCACCATGCCGCGCGCGCGCCGCTCGAACAGGGTGACGCCCAGGTCTTCCTCCAGCTTCTGCAGCTCGCGGCTGAGCGCGGAGGGCGTGACGAACAGCCGTTCGGCGGCGGCGCGGATGGAGCCGCTCTGCGCCACTTCGAGGTAGCGCAGCAGGGAGGTCTGCAGGATCATGCGGCGATTCTAGGATGGGTGTTGCGAAAATCGCAACCCATTGTTCAAAACAAATCGTTTGATGCGACGCCATTCGGCAGGCACATTTGCGTCTCCAACGTTTTTCCGCACACAGGAGTTCCCATGACCAAACAAGTGATCTACAGCCCCAAGGTGACCCGCACGAAGGCGCCGCACGCCCACGCCGTGCGCACCGGCAACCTCGTGTTCGTCTCGGGCTGCCCGGCCTACCACGGCGAGATGCAGCTGGCCAAGGGCGACTTCACCGCGCAGATGCGCCAGTGCATGACCAACCTGCAGAACATCCTGGAAGAGGCCGGCTCGTCGCTGGCGCAGGTGGTGAAGGTCAACGTGTTCCTGGACCGGCGCGCCGACTTCGACGAGATGAACGAGATCTACCGCGAGTTCTTCGGCAACGACCCGCAGACCTGGCCGGCCCGCACCACCGTCGAAGCCCGCCTGCCGCGCAAGGATTTCCTGCTGGAAATCGAGTGCGTCGCCGAAGTGGAGTGATGGCCATGGGCAAGATCGAAGCGCGCCTGGCCGAGCTGGGTATCGTGTTGCCCGATGCGCCCATCATCAAGGCCAACCCGGCGCTGGTGCCGGGTGTGGCCGTGGGCAATCTGTTCTTCTGCCAGGGCGCTCTGGGGCACCACAACGGCGAGTTCCCCTACCTGGGCAAGGTGGGCGACAAGGTCTCGGTGGACGAGGCCTACCAGTCGGCCCGGCTGTGCGCGATCAACCACCTGGCCCAGGCCAAGGCCGTGCTCGGCGACCTGGACCGGATCGTGCGTGTGGTGCAGCTGCTGATCTACGTCAACGGCGCGCCCGGCTTCGAGCGCGCGCCCTACGTCTCCAACGGCGCGTCGGACCTGTTCGTGGAGGTGCTGGGCGCCGAGCGCGCGGCCATGGCGCGGGCCAGCCTGAGCGTGCCCGACCTGATCTACACGGCGCCGGTCGAGACGATCTGCACCTTCGAAATCCAACCCTGACCCTTCCTCCCTCCGATACGCGCAAAGGACCACCGCCATGCAAAGACGTCAACTCATCCAAGCCCTGGGCCTCGGCAGCCTCACGTCGGCATGGCCGGCTTTTGCCGAGGCGTTTCCCTCCCGTCCCATCACGCTGGTGAGTCCCTGGGCGGCCGGCGGCACGAACGACCTGCTGTGCCGCCTGCTGGCGCGCGAGGCCGGCGGCGTGCTGGGCCAGCCCATGGTGGTGGACAACAAGCCGGGCGCCAGCGGCGTCGTCGGCACCACGGCGGTGGCCCGCTCCAAGCCGGACGGCTACACGCTCACGCTGGGCAGCACGCCCGGCTACGCGACCGCGCCCGCGCTCTACCCCAACCTGCCGTACGACCCGCTCAAGGACTTCACGCCCATCATCGGCGTGGCCACGGTGCCCAACGTGCTGGTGGTGCCGCCTTCGCTGCCGGTGAACTCGGTGCAGGAACTCATCGCCTACATCAAGGCGCGCCCCGGCCAGGTGGCCTATGCCTCGGTGGGCAACGGCTCTACCCAGCACCTGTGCGCCAAGCTGTTCGAGCGCATGACCGGCACCGAGATGATCCACGTGCCCTACAAAGGCACGGCACCCGCGATGCAGGACCTGCTGGCTGGCCGCGTCACGCTGGCGTTCGAGAACATGCCGCCGCTGCTGCCGCAGATCCGCAGTGGTGCCCTGAAGGCGCTGGCGGTCACGTCGTCGCAGCGCGTGGCGCAGTTGCCCGACACGCCCACGCTGGCGGCTTCGGGGCTGGCGGATTTCGGGGCTTCCGTGTGGTACGCGGTGTTCGCCCCAGCGGGCGTGCCCGCGCCGATCGTGACGCAGCTGCAGAACGCTTTCACGCACGCCCTGCGCCAGCCGTCGGTGACGACGCAGCTCGCGCAACTGGGCCTGACCACGCTGGCCTCGGACGCGGCGGCCACCAAGGCCTTCGTGCAGGCCGATGCGACCAAGTGGGGTGGCATCATCCGCTCGGCCGGCATCACGGCGGATTGACGACACAGCAGCATCAGGAGCGGACCTCATGAACGACAAGGAACAGGCCGGCGGGCGTCTGGCGGGGCGCACCGCGCTGGTCACCGGCGCGGGCAAGGGGCTGGGCCGCGCGATCGCGCTGGGCTTTGCCGGCGCGGGGGCCGACGTGGTGCTGATGGCGCGCACGCGCAGCGACCTGGAGGCGGTGGCCCGCGAGGTCGAGGCGCTGGGCCGGCAGGCCCTGGTGGCCGTGGCCGATGCCACCGACTCGCGGCAGGTGAATGCGGTGGTGGAACAGGCGGTGGCGTGCTTCGGCCGCATCGATGTGCTGGCCCACGCGGCCGGCGGCAGCCTGCGCAAGCCCAGCGTGGACGTGACGGACGAAGAATGGGATGGCGTCATCTCGGCCAACCTCTCGTCCACCTTCAAGGTGTGCCGCGCCGTGGGCCGGCACATGCTGGCGCAGGGCGGCGGCTCCATCATCAACCTCTCGTCCACCGCCGGCATGCGCGGCCGGGCCGGCAACGCGCCGTACTCGGCGGCCAAGGCGGCGGTCATCAACCTCTCGCGCGCGCTGGCGATGGAGTGGGCGCCGAAAGGGGTGCGCGTCAACGTGCTCGCGCCGGGGCGCTTCCTCACGCCGCTGACCGAGGCCGAGATGTCGGTGCCCGAGAAGTACGCGGCCTTCGTGCGCCAGGTGCCGCTGGGCCGCATCGGCCAGCCCGAGGAAATCCAGGACATCGCCGTGTGGCTGGCCTCGGACGCCTCGGCCTACGTGACCGGCAGCACCATCACGCTGGACGGCGGGCAGACGCTCGCCTGACCGCCGGCTTTTCCTTTTCGAATTCCACGCCCCGGCGATCTGGCCGGGGCGGGAGCCTTCCTGTCGCTTCACCATGCCCTCCGCCCTCTCGAACATCCTCGCGCTCAAGGACTTCGCGCCGCTCGCGCAGCGCCGCCTGCCCCGGCCCATCCACGGTTATGTGGCGGGCGCGGCGGAGGACAACGTCTCGCTGCGCCGCAACCAGGACGCGATGAACGCCCACGGCTTCGTGCCGCGCGTGCTGGTGGACGTGTCGCGCCGCACGCAGCAGCAATCGCTGTTCGGCACCACCTACGCCAGCCCCTTCGGCATCGCGCCCATGGGCCTGGCCGCGCTCTCGGCCTACCGGGGCGACATCGCGCTGGCCAAGGCCGCGCGCGAGGCCGGCATTCCCGCGATCCTGAGCGGCTCCTCGCTCACGCCGCTGGAGGACGTGGCCCAGGCCGCGCCGGGCACCTGGTTCCAGGCCTACCTGCCGGGCGACGAGGCGCGCATCCTGGCGCTGCTGCAGCGCGTGCGCCGCGCGGGCTACGAGACGCTGGTGGTCACGGTGGACATTCCCGTGAGCGCCAACCGCGAGAACAACGTGCGCAACGGTTTTTCCACGCCGCTGCGGCCCAGCCTGCGGCTGGCGTGGGAAGGGGTGTCGCACCCGCGCTGGCTGTTCGGCACGTTCGCGAAGACGCTGTGGCGCCACGGCATGCCGCATTTCGAGAACTCGTTCGCCGAGCGCGGCGCGCCCATTCTGTCGAGCAACGTGCTGCGCGACTTTTCGCACCGCGACCACCTGGACTGGTCCTTCGTGCAGCGCATCCGCGCCTTCTGGACCGGGCCGCTGGTGATCAAGGGCATCCTCAGCGTGGCCGATGCGGTGAAGGCCAAGGCGTTGGGGGCCGACGGCATCGTGGTTTCCAACCACGGCGGGCGCCAGCTCGACGGCGCGGTGGCACCCATGCAGGTGCTGGCGCGCATCGTGGACGGCGTGGGCAGCATGCCGGTGATGGTGGACGGTGGCTTCCACCGAGGCTCGGACGTGCTCAAGGCGCTCGCGCTGGGGGCGCGCTTCGTGTTCGTGGGCCGGCCGTTCAACCACGCGCTGGCGGTGGCCGGCCAGCGCGGCGTGGCGCACGCCATCGAGCTGCTGCGCGCCGAGATCGACCGCAACATGGCCATGCTGGGCGTCACCGACTGCGGGCAGCTGGATCGCGAACTGCTGCTGCCGACGCCGCCCTGAACGCGCTCACTTCGTCGAGGCGGGGCGCTGGTCCACCGAGACCTTCAGGTCCTGCGCGGTCTGCAGGTGCTCGCGCAGGGCCGGCAGGTGTTTGGAGGCGAAGGCCTTGACCTCCGGGTCGCGCGATTCGAGCGCGGTTTTTTCGTACAGGGGAATGGCGCTCTTGTAAGCCTCCACGCCCATCTGGTTGAGGTAGCGGCGGTCGAAGGTCTCGTCGCCCAGGCCGGCGATGATCATCTCCTTGCCCTTCTGCAGCATCGAGGGCTCGGTGGGCAGTTCCTGCTGCTTGGCGGCGGCGAGCGTGCGCAACTCTTCGCCCACCTTGGTGTGCTCATCGACCATGCGCTGCGCGAAGTCGCGCACCTTGGGGTTGCGCGCCTTGGTCAGGGCCAGGCGGCCGGCGGACACCTCGGCATGGCCGTTCTCGGCGGCCTGTTCCAGAAAGGTCTTGTCGACCGGCGCCAGCGGCTGCGCGAGGGCCGTGGTGCTCCACAGCAAGGTGGTGGTGAACGCCAGCGCGGTCAGGGGGCTTGCTCGGTGTTTCATGCGGGGCTCCTTGAATCCGTGGAATCCCCTCACCGGCAAGAGGTGTGCCCATGTCGGGCAGGAACGCCGTTTGCCCTGCAACGACCATGAGCCGCACCATTCGCCTGCCCCCTTCGCCGCCGCCGGCCGATGCCAGCGAGTTGCTGGACTCGGTGGCGGGCGAGGAAGACCCGGGCGCGGCGCTGGACGCGCCGGTGCCGCCGCCGCGCGCGCCGCTCAGCGGGCCTGCTGCCGGCGAGTCACCAGGCGGGCCGCCGCCAGGTCCCAGCCGCCCCAGCCGCAGTTCTTGAAGAACACGGGGCCGCGCACCGGCCGGGGCGATGCGAGCCAATCGGCCAGGGTGGGCACGGCGGTGACATCCATGCCGGCCTGCAGCAGGTCGCCGGCCTCGTGGTCGGCGTCGCGCGTGTCCACCACCAGCGTGCCGCGCGCGGCGAGGTCGCGGCAGACCTCGGGCGCCCACTCCACCATCTGCGGCGTGTAGGCGCCCACGGCGCTCACGAAGGCGTCGTCGCGCGGCGTGCCGCGCAGCGCCACCTGCCGGGCCGGCGTGGTGCTCACCACCAGCGGGCACTCGGCCAGCGCGGCGTCGGCATCGTCCACGCGGCGCGCGTCCAGGCCGAGCGTGCGCGCATGGGCCACCAGCGCGTCGGCGCTGGCCGCGTTGCGCGAGGCGATGCGCACCTCGCGCACGCCCAGGCCGGCGGCAAAGGCTTCCAGGTGCGCGCGGCCCTGCACGCCCGCGCCGACGATGAGCAGCGGGCCATCGCGCCGGGGCGCGAGCAGGCGCGCGCCCAGCAGCGAGACGGCCGCGGTGCGGCGCGCGGTCACGGTGGGGCCGTCGAGCAGGGCGGTGCGCTGGCCGGTGGCGACATCGAACACCACGATGTCGCCCTGGATGGTGGGCAGGCCGCGCGCGCCGTTGTCCGGAATCAGGGTGATGAGTTTGGTGATGGCCACGCGCGCGTCGACGGCGGGCATCGCGAACAGGGTGCCGCCACCGGGCAGGGCCTGCACGATGCGCGCGGGCACCGCCACCGTGGGGTCGCTCAGCAGCGCCTCGATCTCGTCGGCCAGCTCGGGGTAGGGCAGCGCGGCGGCGGTGGCGCTGGGGTTCATTTCATGCGGTAGCGGTACACCCCGTCCGCACCGGTTTCGCGCACGGCCTCGTCGCGAGCGAGCAGGTGGTTGAGGTGGGCCACGCCTTCGCCGGTGGCCATGCCCAGCAGTTCGCCATTGCTGTCGATGGCGCGCGCGAACAGCGCACCGAACACGTCCACCGTGCGCTTGGGCGATTCGGCCAGGCTGCGGCGCAGGCGCTGCAGGCCGCGCTCGTGGCCTTGCGCCAGGCGGTCCAGCCGCGCGTGCAGGCCGCGGAAGGGCTCGCCGTGCGCGGGCAGCACCAGCAGGTGGTCGCCCAGCGTGCTGCGCAGGTGCTCGATGCTGGCGATCCAGTCGCCCAGCGGGTCGGCGTCGGGTTCGGTGGGGAACACGCTCACGTTGGACGAGATGCGGGGCAGCACCTGGTCGCCCGAGACCAGCACGCCGAGCGACTCGCTGACGAGGCAGGCGTGTTCGGGCGAGTGGCCCCGGCCGATGATGACGCGCCAGTCGTGCGCGCCGATGCGGACCGTCTCGCCGTCGCTCAGGCGGCGGAAGCTGTCGGGCAGCGTGTGCATGTACTTGCTGTAGCCGCCGAAGCGGGTGCGGTAGATGTCCAGCGCTTCTTCGTTCCAGCCCATCTGGCGGTAGAACTGGATAGCGTCTTCCGGGGCTTCGCGGCCGGTGTCGGCCACCAGCGTGCGGCAGGTGAGGTATTCGAGCCGGGTCATCCACAGCCGGCACTGGAACTTGCGCGTGAGCCAGCCGGCCATGCCGACGTGGTCGGGGTGCATGTGGGTGCAGAACACGCGCGTGATGCGCGCGCCCTGCGGTGTGGCGGCCAGCGGGCCTTCGGGCCCGGTGAGCTGGCGCCAGGCGGCCAGTGTTTCGGGCGTCTTGGTGCCGGTGTCGATGACGGCCCAGCCCGTGCCCTGTTCGTCCTCGTCGGCCACGGCCCAGAGGTTGATGTGGTTGAGCGCGAATGGCAGCGGCATGCGCAGCCACAGCACACCGGGCGCGACCTCGCGCACCTGGCCGGGCGCAGGCGGCTCACCACACGGGTATTGCAGGGCGTAGGGGGTGTCGGGGGCGGTGGCCGGATCGTCCGGGCGGCCGTCGGAGGTGGGGGCTTCGGGCATCGGGGGATTATTTCAGAAGGCCCCCCGGCGCGCTGTCACCCCGGGTTTCAGACTTCGCGCGCGCCGGCCCACCAGCCGCTCATGAGGCTGGCAGGCTTGGTGCAGGCGCACACGCGCGCGCTGCATTCCCAGGCTTCCACCTGCACATTCAGGCCGGCGAACACGCCGTAGCCGGCGCCGGCGCGGATGACCTCGTGGGCGCTGAGGCTCTCGCCCGCGCGGATCGCGCCTTCGGCCACGATGGAGCGGCCGGCCTTGATGCCCCAGCCGGCTTCCAGGTGCATGGCGCATTCGATGGTGCCGCCGGCCTGGATGCCGTCGCCCGCGCGGATGCTGTCGCGCGCTGTCAGCCGGCCGCCCACCACCAGGCTCTTGCCGCACTCGATCGGGCCCTGGGTGATCAGGTCCTGGCCCACGTGGGCGTTGCCGGCCACGTGCAGCGAGCCGCCGCACCACAGGTCCCAGGCCGCGCGGATGTCGCCGCCGCAGCGCAGCTGCTCGCGCGCGTCGATGCCCCAGGCGGCCTTGATGTGCCCGGTGGCCTCCAGCGAGCCGTCGCTGCGCACGCTGCCGCCGGCCTTGATGTCGTCGCCCGAGACCAGCGACTGGCCGACCACGATGCTGCCGCCGGCCTGGATGCCGCGCCCGGTGCGGATCAGGGTGTCGACCTCGATGTTGCCGCGCACCACCAGCGAGCCCGCGAACACCAGGGCCTCGGCGGCCACGGCGTCCACCTCCATCACGGCGTTGGTGGGGCCGAACTGCGAGAGCAGCCAGCAGGCGTCGCTCACGCGGCCGGCCTCCACCAGGGCGTCGAGCAGGTCCTGGTAGTTGCTGCCGTTTTCGTGGTGGCGCAGGAACCAGCGGAAACCGTCGGCGCAGGGTTGTTTGGTCTTGATGAACTGCTTGGTGAGGTCCATGGCCGGCGTCATCCCTGGCTCGCCATCACGGGCACGGGTTCGGCCAGGCCGTCGAAGGGCACCACCAGCACATCGCTCTCGGCCCATTTGGCCAGCCGCTGGGCCACGCTGCCGGTGAGAAAGCGCGCGAGCGCGGAGGCGCGGCGCTTGCCGACCACCACCAGTTCGGCGCGGGTGGCCTGCTGCTGCACGGCGGTCTGGTACGCGGGGTCGCCGTTGCCGACGTCGAAGGCCATGGCGCTGCCGGCCATGCCCAGCGCGCGGGTGAGCTGCATCAGCCGGTCCTTGGCGTGCTGGCGCGAGTCGAGGCGATTCGCGCGGATGGCCTCGAAGGACACGTCCGCCGAGCGCAGCTTGGATTCCTCGATCGTGTCGATGGCGTGGAACAGCTGGAGCGCCGAGGGGCTGGCAAAGCGGCGCGCGTAGGCGATCAGGTCGCGCGAGCGCGGCGTGAGGTCCACCGCCACCAGCACCTGCTCGTAGGTGCGCCCGGCCGCCTGCTTGACCACCAGCACCGGGCAGGGGCTGTCGTGCACGAACTGGTCGAGCGTGGTGCCGCGGTAGAAGGTTTTCCAGCTGCGTTGCCACAGGGGGCCCATCACCAGCAGGCTGGCGTCGCGGCATTCCCGCATGACGTCGTCCAGCGTCACGGGGTTGCGCTCCAGGGCCACGGCCCGGATGCCATGGCGCCGGGTCAGCTGGCGCGCGCGCTGCGACAGGCGCGCGATCGGGTCGGCGAAGAAGCGGTGGGGCTCTTCCGCGAAATGGATGAGGCGCAAGGGCGTGTTGTGTTGGCCGGCGAGGAGCGCGGCCCGATCCAGTGCGTGCTCGGACTGTGTCGTGAAGTCGGTGAGGGCGAGAATGGAATCGAAGGTCATGGGACATCCTGGACGTGCGGGGGCCAACCCCATGGCGGCGGGCCGATGGGAGCGTGACGAAGGGGGCGCGGCGGGGGCGCGAGGGAACTACGTGGTGTAGTCGCCGCTGGCTTCGGGCTGGAACAGCAGCTCGACAACCTCGGCCTCGCAGGCGTCGCCGTTGGGCGTGCGCCAGCGCGCGATGGCGCCCACGCGCTGGCCGAGCAGGCTGGCGCCGACGGGCGAGAGCACGGAGATGAAGCCCAGGTGCGGCTCCGCATCGGCCGGGTAGCACAGCGTGAGCTTCTGGCGCTTGCCCGTGGCGACGTCTTCCAGGATGACCTGCGAGTACATCGTGACGACATTGGCCGGCACCTCGCGCGAGGGCACGAGGTCCAGCGAGTCCAGCGTGTCCGCCAGCTCGGGCGGCATCTTGCCGCCGCGCAGGTTGTTCAGGCGCGTGAAATCGAGTTCGGTGAGCAGGCGTTCACCGGTCAGGGTCTTGTGCATGGAGCACTCCATCTGGTGCGGCCATGCTGCGGATGTGCAGTGGCCACGATCGCGCTGGGCTGGGGCCCGGCGATAGATGGTTTGCGCAAAAAGGAGGAGGGGGTATCGCCGGGCTTAGGAATGTGCGGCCGGCTGGCGCAGTCCCGCCGTGCCCATCAGCTTGCGACCGGCCACGGCCGAACCTGCCATCAGGGGCAGGCGCGTGTGCAGGTGGAAAGTGAGGGTGGACCGGGATGCCATGGGGGGTATTGTAGGCGCGGAGCCCATTCTGGCAAGGCTTGTGCGGTTGTTCTTCAGCGGCGCGGGTCCTTGCGCGGGGCGGTGGGCGAGGAAGCCGGTGCCTTCTGCGACGGGGACTTGCCGCCCGCGCCGGGCACGTAGCCGGCGCGCCGGCCCGCGTCCAGGCCGGGCGTGGCGCGCATGTCCGTGTCCACCTGGCCGTCCTGGAGGTCCTGGTGCGCCTGTTGCATGTCGGGGTCCGGCGCGCTGGCCGTGCTGTCGGTGGACTGGTCGCGTTCGTGCGGCAGTTCCAGGTGGTCGTCGGTTTCCCTGGCCGGTGTCGAGCCGGGGGCATCGGGCGTGCGGCTCACCGGGTTCGCAGGGTCGCGCTGCGGCGCGCCGGAGGGTCGGTTGGGCGCATCTGTGCGGGGCTTGCTCATCTCGAATCTCCTGAGGCGTGGAGGTGTCCACCGCGGCGGCAGCGGCAAGGCATGTGCCCGCAGACTGACACGCGGCCGACGCACAGGCACTCGACTTGCCCCCGATTCAGGGCGCACGCCATCCTGCGTGCCTTCAGGAGATCACCATGAAATCTTTCGTTTCATCCCGCATGGCGCTGGGTGTGGCGGCCGCCGCCACCTCGCTGGTGCTGCTGGCCGGCTGCGACCGGCGTCCCACCGATGTGCCACCGCCCACGACAGACGAGACGCAGCGCGACCGCACCACCAACCCACCCATGCCACCGAGCGCGCCCGCCGTGCCGGTGCCTGAGACGACGCCGGCACCGCCGGCCAGTTCGCCCGCGACGCCCGCGCCCGGCGGCACCACGCAATAGGCACTTGCGCTGCTCCCGGGACGCGAGGTCCCGGTTCAACGGCGCTTGTTCTCTTTCGGCGCGGGCGGCGTTTTGCCGCCCGCCTGGCGCGCTTCCGACAGGCCAATCGCAATGGCCTGCTTGCGGCTGCGCACCTTGTCGCCTGAACCGCTTTCCAGTTCCCCTTCCTTGTACTCGTGCATGACCTTTTTCATCTTGCGGTCGGTGATGGTGTCGGACTTGCTTTTGGTGGACGTGCTGGCCATGGAAGACTCCCGTTGAAAAGCGATGGGGTTGTGGTCTGGGCGAACGGCGTACCCGGGACAAAGGGGGTGAGAAGCGGGCGTCTCGAACTTCTTGCGGCAAAACGGGCACACGCCTTGCCAGTGCAGGGGACTTCTTCCAACACCATTACAGGAGTGCCTGATGACCATGGTTCACGCCCACGTGCCCGACGTGCCCAAGCCCACGCCCCCGGTGCCACCCCCGCCCCCTCCGGGGCAGCCCGTCGTGCCGCCGGAAACGCCCACGCAGTTGCCGCCGGACATCCGCGAACCCGAGGTGCCGGACGAGCAGACGCCCCCGGCGGGCGACCCGCCGCGGCAGCCCACGCCCATCGTGTCCTTGCATTGACAAGGCCGGCTCGGACACCGGCGCGCGGCCGTGCGTGGGCCGGGCAAACGGTGGCATCATGGGCGCCGCTTCGATGCACGAACACGCCCGTGGGTGGGCGCAGACCAAGGAAACGTTAGAGATGACCCATGTCCTGATCGTGGACGACGATGTGGATGCTTCCGCGATGCTCGGCGAGCTGATCGCCATGCAAGGCCTGACCGTGGCCACCGCGAACACGCTGCGCGATGCGCGCAAACAGCTGACCCTGCAGGCGCCCGACCTGGTGCTGCTGGACCTGCGCCTGCCCGATGGCAGCGGCATGGATCTGTTTGCCGACCCCGAATTGCTGTCCAACTCCGAGGTGGTGCTGGTCACCGGCCACGCGAGCCTGGAGACCTCCATCCTCGCGCTGCGCCTGGGTGCGGTGGACTACATCGTCAAGCCGATCACGCCCAAACAGTTGCAGGGCGTGCTCTCGCGCGTGAGCAAGCCTTCCGTGTTCAAGGCCGAGGTGGCGGGGCTGACCGCCAAGGTCGCGAGCACCGGCCACTTCGGCCAGCTGTGGGGGCGCTCGCCCTCGATGCTGCAGGTGTACGAGCAGATCACCCGCGTGGCGGGCACCGGCGTGTCGGTGTTCATCACGGGCGAGAGCGGCACCGGCAAGGAGGTGGTGGCGCAGACCATCCACGAGCTCAGCCGGCGGCGCAAGATGCCTTTCCTGGGCGTCAACTGCGGCGCCATCTCGCCCAACCTGATCGAGAGCGAGATCTTCGGCCACGAGAAGGGCAGTTTCACCGGCGCGGACCGCCAGCACCAGGGTTTCTTCGAGCGCGCGTCGGGCGGCACGCTGTTCCTCGACGAGATCACCGAGATGCCGCTGGACCTGCAGGTCAAGCTCTTGCGCGTGCTCGAGACCGGCCGCTTCCTGCGCGTGGGCGCGACCCAGAGCCAGGAAACCGATGTGCGCATCATCGCGGCGACCAACCGCCAGCCCATGCAGGCCGTGGCCGACGGGCGCCTGCGCACGGACTTGATGTACCGCCTCAACGTGTTCCCGATCGACCTGCCGCCGCTGCGCGAGCGCCTGGACGATGTGCCTTTGCTGGCGAACCGTTTCCTGCGGCTCATCGGCGAGCAGGAGGGCAAGGAGAAGAGCTTTTCGCCCGAAGCGCTGGAGCGGCTCACGGCCTATGCCTGGCCGGGCAACGTGCGCGAGCTGCGCAACGCGGTGCAGCGCGCCTACGTGATGACGTCTGGCGGGGTGATCGGCGCGCAGTGGCTGCCGAGTGCCTCCGAACCGCCGGTGGGCGCGGTCGCGCCTGCGCCGGCCGTGGCGAGCGCGCCGGTGACGTTGGGCGCCAGCCCGCAAGGTTCGGTGGTGCTGCCGCTGGGCATTTCGCTCGCCCAGGCCGAGCAGACCCTGATCCTGGCGACGCTTCAGCACTACGGCCGCCAGAAGGAACGCACCGCCGCAGCCCTGGGCATCAGCCTGAAGACGCTCTACAACCGCCTCAAGCAGTACGCGGCCGAAGACCCGGCCGACGGGCCCCAGCCCTAGGACGCCCTTGGAGGTTGCGCAAGGCACGCCGCTTGCCGCGCGGGGGGCAGGAGGGTGACCCACCGGTTGCCGCCGCCACAGGAGTGCCCCATGTCCCATGTCACCGCCGCAGGCGAGAAGAAGCCATGTGTGCTGGCAATGGCCGATGCCAGCCCGGCCCCGCGCGCTGAAACCGCGCACGAACCGCGACCGTGTGCCCTGCTGTGTGCGGATGCCACGGCCGACGGCGCGAGCGCCCCCGGAGCTTCCCCACCACTTCCTGCGCCCACCCCGGTGCCCTCCGCCCCGCCCGAAGACGAAAGCGCCGACCCGGTGGGCGACGGGCACAGCGACGCGGAGTGGGCCGAGCGCCATCCCCAGGGCCGTTGAGGCTGCCAGGCAAAAAAAAGCCCGCGGCATGCGCGGGCCAAGGGGGAGGAGAGGGAATTCAGTGGGCGGCGGCCTTGTGCTGATCGCGCAGCGCGCGGATCTGGTCGTGGTTGCGCTGCACGCCTTGCATCTGGGCCTCGACCACGCTGCGGATGTCGGCGGGCAAGTCATCCTTCAGCGCGGAGCGGTAGCGCGCCAGGGCGGCGTCTTCGCCGCGCTCGGTCTCTTCGAGCATGGCCAGGTCGGTGTAGCCGGCCAGGGTGCCCTTGACGGCCACCCAGCCACGGTGGGCCGCACCGGTGGCGGTGCCGCTGTCTTCGGGTTTGCCACCTTGCTGCATCACGATGGTCTGCAGTTCCGCGGCGGCGCGCCGGCAGTCTTCCGCGCGGCTCATGAAGAGGGACTTGATCTGCGGGTCCACGGCGTGGTCCGCGCTGGCCTTGAAGCCGTACTCACCGTCCTTGCAGGTCTCGATGAGGTTGTTGAGCGTGTTGATGGTGCGTGTGTCTTTCATTGGCGTTCCTTCGAGGTTGTGAACGGGAAGCCGAACCGGGGGACTCGAAGTCCCGACCCATCCGACGTCTGTTCATGGGCACACGGCGTACCCGCTGGGTGGGGTGCCTCAGAGCGGGCGCTGCGCGATGGCTTCTCCGATGGCGCCCGCCAGCACTTCGGGCGGGCAGGGTTTGCGCAGCAGGCGCACGCCCGGCGGCGGGACGGTGTCTCCGTGATGGCCGCTGATCAGCACCACGGGCAGCTGCGGCAAGATTTGCCGCAAATGGTTGGCGAGCGCGACGCCGTCCATCTTGCCGGGCATGAGCACATCGGTGACCACCACATCGAAGCTGGGCGGCGTGTCGATCAGCCGCAGCGCTTCCTCCGCGCCGGCGGCGCACACCACGTCGCAGCCGTAGGAGCGGAGCACAGCCGCGGTGGCTTCGCACAAGGCCTCGTTGTCCTCGACGAGCAGCAGTCGGGTGCCGGCGATGGCGGCGGGCGAGGCCGGCGGGGCGGGGCGCGCGTCGGCGGGTTCACCGGTGTGGGCGGGCAGCACCAGCGTGACCGTGGTGCCCAGGCCCGGCATGCTCTCCAGGCGCGCGCGGCCGCCGGCCTGCAGGCAGAAGCCGTAGACCTGGCTCAGGCCCAGCCCGGCGACTTCGTGCGGTTCCCGCGTCGAGAAAAAGGGCTCGAAGGCGCGGTGGGCGACGGTGTCGTCCATGCCATGGCCGTCATCGCGCAGGGTGATGCGCACATAGCTGCCGCTGGGCAAGCCCTCCAGATCGTCGGGCTCGGCCGGAGCGGCGCCCAGCCAGAGGTGGCCATGGGCAGGAACGGCCTCGCGCGCGTTCAGCGCCAGGTTGATGAGCGAGAGTTCCAGCTCGCTGGGGTCGAGCCGCACGGCGGGTGTGTTGTCGTCGACTTCGGTGGTCAGCGTGACGCGGCGGTCCAGCAAGGTGCGCAGCAGTTCGGCGGTCTCGGGCAGGAAGGTCTGGAGTTGCAGCATGTGCGGGTGCACGGTCTGGCGGCCGGCAAAGCGCAGCAGGTGCTGGGTGAGGCGGCTGCCGGTGTCGACCGCGTTCAGGGTGGCGTCGATCGCGGGCTGGATGGCGGGGGCCGGGGCCAGGCGGCGCATCAGGTGCGCGCAGTTGCTGATGATGCCCAGCAGGTTGTTGAACTCGTGGGCGATGCCGCCGGTGAGCCGGCCCAGGGCCTCCACCCGGTGGTTGTGCGAGGCCCGCTGCTCCAGCTTGCGGGTGCGTTCCACCGCATCGCTCACCTGGCGTTCCAGTTCGATGCGCGCGTGGCGGATGGCGTGCCCCGCATCGTGCAGCGCCAGCGCGACCTGGTCGCACTCCAGCAAGCCGGTGCGCGTGCGCCGCAGGGGGCGGCCTTCGCGCAGGTCCAGCGCCATCTGCTCGATGGTGTGGATGGGTTGGACGATGCGCCGCGCCACCCAGGCCGCCGCGATGAGCGAGACCACCAGCAGCGCCAGCATGGCGGCGGCCACCTGCAGCACGGCGCGCGGGACCGCGCCTACGAACTGCTCGCGCGACATGCCCGTGACGTAGGTCCAGCCTTGTGGCGAGGTGTGGAAGTACAGCGTCACGGGGTGGCCATCGAGCGAGACCGTGTGCATCAGGCCCTCGCGTTCGGCGGCCAGGTGGGCCTGGAGGTCCGCCGTGACAGCTCGACCGGCGTGGGCGCCGCCGCCGGGATGGCGGGCGACCACGCGGCCCTGGTTGTCGATGATGGCCGCCAGCCACCCATCAGGGAGGCGCTGTTCGTCGATGATGCGCTGGAACTCGTTCGGCAGCATCGCGAGCGACAGGTTGAGCACCGCCTGGCCGTCGCGCAGCACCGGCTGCACCAGCGCGGCGTACTGAATGCCCAGTGCCGCGTTCTGCCGCAGCGGCTGGATCATCGGGCGGTCGACCAGCGCAAGCCGGGGGGCCGCGCGCGGCCGGGTGCCGGGTGGCTGGCGGGTGTTGACCAGCACCTGGTCCGCGCTGCGCAGCTCCAGCCAGCCTTCCAGCCCGGTCAGGGTGCGCCGCGCCTGCTGGTCGAAATCGCGCAGGGCGGCGGGCGACAGCTGGGGGGCTGTGTCGAGCAGCCTGGAACTCGCGAGCGCGCGCACCACGACGGCCCGCTGGGTCAGCTCGCGGTCGAGCACCATGGACAGCGCGCGGGTGGTCTCTTCGAGCACGTGCTCGCTGCTCTCGCGTTCCATGCGGTAGGTCAGGCCCAGCACCCAGGCGGCGGCGCACAGCGCGGGCAGCAGCACCGCCAGCACCAGGGCGATCAGGCGCGTCCGGATGGAGAAGCCTCGGGCCGACAGAGCACCCGGTTCGCGCTTCGAAGGATGGATGGAAAACATCGAATGCCTGGCCCCAGGGTGCCGCACTGTCGCTGCACACATGCCTGGCGCCCCGGGGGAGGCGGGCAATCCGCGTGCCCGTCCGCGGTTCGATGTCCGATGGCGCGCACCTGGCATCCCGCTTGCCGTGGTGGAGCGCTGCATTCCATTTCAGGCGCAGTGTTTTTCCAACCCACCAGGACCTCCCCATGAACCGCTCACTTCACCATCTCAAGGCGTGGCCGCTGGCCGCGATCGGCCTGGCCGTTGCGTGCTCGGTCTCCGCGCAGTCGGGCACGCCGCCCACCCCTCTGGACACCACGGTGGTGGCCCAGGCAGGCACCACCAGCACGGCGGCGCAGCGGCGCGCCTACGCACCGGGCGAAGGCAACTTCTCCGTGATTCCGTACACCTCGCACGGCTACGTCGGCGTCAACGTCGGCAAACCCGACTACGACCTGGGCTGCGTGGGGGGCTTCGCCTGTTCGGACAGCAGCACCTCGTACCACCTGTACACCGGCGGGATGTTCAACCGCTACGTCGGTGCCGAGCTGGGTTACGTGAACCTGGGCGACATGGAGCGCGGCGGTGGCAAGGCCGAGGCGCATGGCATCAACCTGAGCCTGGTGGGGCGCGTGCCGCTGGGCGTGGTGCACCTGTTCGGCAAGGTCGGCACCACCTATGGCCGCAGCGAGGTCTCGGCCAGCCCGGGCTCGGGCATCGCCACCGGCAAGGCCAGCGGGTGGGAAGGCTCCTACGGCGCGGGCATCGGCTTCGACCTGAGCCCGCGCTCCTCCATCGTGCTGGAGTGGAACCGCTACGACGTGCGCTTCGTGGGCATCGGCAAGCGCGAGGTGGACACCACCAGCATCGGCTACATGCACCGGTTCTGAGGCCGGTTTCGGCGCTTTTTTCGGGATGCCGAGCCTCGGCATCCTTTTTTTTGCCAGCGGGAACCGAACCGGGCGCGCCGTTTGCCCTGTGTAGGCCTGATCCGACAACCTATGGAAAAAGAATGGTTCTTCAGACCTCCAGCGCGGGCGAGCCGAGCATGTACGAACCCCATCCATCGCCTGCGGGCAGCGGCCTGCAGCTGCTCGTCGCGGACGACAACCGCGACGCTGCCGAGTCGCTGGCCCTGCTGATGGAGGTGGACGGCCACACCGTGCACATCGCCAACGACGGGCGGCAGGCCCTCGAGATGGCGCAGCGCCTGCAGCCCGATGTCTGCATCCTCGACATCGGCATGCCCGGCATGGATGGCAATACGGTGGCGCGCTGCCTGCGCGATGCCTTGCCGGAGCGGCGCATGATGATCGTCGCCGTGACCGGCCGTTCGCAGCCGGAAGACCGGGCACGGTCGCTGGCCGCCGGGTTCGACCTGTACTTCACCAAGCCCATCCCGCTGGGCGCGCTCATGGGCAGCCTTGCCCAATGGCGGGACGACGGCGCGGCGCCGTCGCCGTCCACGCCCCCGCAAGGCTGACCGCGATGTCCGTGCTGCAGACCATCTGGACCACGGTGCAGGCGGAGTTCGGCGACCTTGCCGATGTCGAGCGCATCACGCGCGCCACCTGGCGCATGGGCGAAGCCCTGCTGCTGGGCGCGGCCATCGGCTGGGACCGCGAGCGGCGCGATGCCGAGGCCGGGCTGCGCACCCACATGCTGGTGGCGCTGGGCGCGGCCCTGTTCGTGCTCGTGCCGCAGGCATCCGGCATGAACGAGGAGCAGCTCAGCCGCGTGGTGCAGGGCCTGGTATCGGGCATCGGCTTTCTCGGCGCTGGGGCGGTGCTCAAGGACGAGAGCGAGGGGCGGATCCACGGGCTGACCACGGCCGCCACCATCTGGGCGACCGCCGCGATCGGCGTGGCCGCCGGGCTCGGCCAGACGGGCACCGCCGTGTTGGCCACGGCCTTCATCCTGCTGGTGCTGGTGTGGTTGCGCCGCTGGGGGCGTTCGATCCGCAAGGAGAGCGAGGCCGACCCCCCGGCCGACGGGGGACATTGAACAGGCGGTGGCTTTCGGGTGCAGAATGACGCGCGAGCCCTGAGCGCCGCTGTCGCCACCCACCTTCAAGGCCTACTGATGCCCCTGCATGGAAAAGAACTCATCGCGCTGGCGGACCAACTGACGCAACGGCGTGAAGCCATTCTGCAGGCGTGGCGCGCGAGCGTCGCGGCGGATGCCACGCTGACCACTGGCGCCTCGCTGCCGCACACGCAGCTCAACGACCACATCCCCGCCGTGCTGGAAGGCTTCGAGGAGCAACTGCGCGCGCCCCGCGTGGAAACCGCGCACCTGGGCGACGCCGCGGCGCACGGCCTGCACCGCTGGCAGCAGGGCTTTGGCCTGGCCGAGGTGGTGCGGGAACTCGGTCGCCTCAACGAATGCGTGGTCAACGCACTGGAGGCCTTGGCGTCGGGCCACTCGGTGGCGGCGATGGCCATGGCGCGCGCGGTGTGGGCACAGGTCTACAGCCTGGCCGTGAGCGCGAGCACCGCGCAGTACTTCAAGTTGCAGCAACTGGAGGCCACCGCCTATGCGCGCGGGCTGGAGGAGGCCCTGGAGGCCCTGCGCCGCATGGAGCAGCAGCGCGCCCTGCTCTGGCAGGAAGCCGCGCACGACCTGCGCGGCAACCTGGGCGTGGTGACCAACGCCACCGCCGGCTTGGGTGCGCGCCAGGCCGATCCCGCAGCGCGCGAGACCTTCCTGCGCCTGCTGGGACACAACGTGCAGGCGCTGCACAAGCTGCTGGACGATGTGACCACCTTGGCGCGGCTGCAAAGCGGGCAGGAGGAGCGCAACCTCGAGTCCATGGACGTCGCGCCGCCGCTGCGCGATCTGTGGGAGGCGCTGGAGGACCACGCGCAGCAGAAGGGCCTGACCTTCGGATTGAACGGGCCGTCGCCCTTCGTGGTGCAGTCCGATGCGGTGAAGCTGCGACGCATCGTGCAGAACCTGGTGCTCAACGCGATCCGCTACACGCGCACCGGGGGCGTGGAGGTCACCTGGGCCGATGGCGGTGCCGAGGACCCGGATCGCTGGAAGCTGATCGTGAAAGACACCGGTCCGGGCATCCACCAGGCCAAGTCCTCGGAGCTGAAGGACGCGCTGGAGGTGGCCACCCAGCACGCGGAGCAGGTCGTGAGCGACACGCAAGCGAACCAGATCACGCACATTCACGATGAGGACGCCGGCGTGCCCCCGCCGGGCGAATCTACCGAGAACTACGTGCACGGCGAGGGCATCGGCCTGTCCATCGTCAAGCGCCTGTGCGAGGTGCTCGATGCCACGGTGCAGGTCGACTCGGACCACTCCGGCACGACCTTCCAGATCATGTTCCCGCGCGCCTACGACTGAGTCGGGGGTGGCGTCAGCGGGCGCCGACGCCGGCCGTCCCGCGGGGTGTGGTGGGCAATGACGCGGTGCACCAGGTGCAGCTTGCGCACGGCGGGCCGCGACAGCACGAAGGGGTAGAAGTCGGCCACGCCCATGCTGCGCGAGATCTCGTTCAGGGCCACGGTGAGGTGCAGCCAGTGGTTGAGCCAGAGCAGGAACTGCTCGTCGGTGGCGTCCAGGGCCCCGTTGCCGTTGCCGTCCTCGCTCAGCACGTCGGGGCCGAAGGGTTCGCAGGCCAGTTCCACGCGGTCGCCCCGGATGCCGAAGCCGCGCGCCGTGCCCAGCGTGTCGCGCATGTGCAGGTAGTGCGCCCAGGTTTCGGCCCAGTCTTCCCAGGGGTGGCTGCTGGCGTAGGCGCTCACGTGGCGCGAGCTCCAGTCCGCTGCCGCGCCCTGGTTGTAGTGGTTCTGCAGCGCCAGGGCGTAGTCGGTGCGCTCGTCGCCGAACACGGCCCGGAACGGCTCGAGCCATTCCTTGCCATCGACCAGGCGCTGCCAGAAGTAGTGGCCCGACTCGTGGCGCAGGTGGCCCAGCAGTGTGCGGTAGGGCTCGCGCAGCGAGGTGCGGCGGTGCTCGCGCGTGGCGTCGTCCGCCTCGGCCGCGTCCAGGGTGATCACGCCCTCGGCATGGCCGGTGATCACGGGCGGCAGGCCAGGTTGCGAGACCAGGATGTCGAAGGCCAGCCCGCGCTGCGGGTCTTCGCTGCGCGGCACGATGGGCAGGCGCAGGGCGAGCAGCGAGGACACCATGCGCCGTTTGGCCTGTTCGATGCGGTGCCACCAGCCGGCGTGTTCCGGCACGTCGAGGTCGGGCAGCGTGCGCGTGAGCCGACAGCACAGGCACAGCGAGGGCGTTTGCTCGCGTGGCTTGGACGGCGGAACGAGCCAGTTGCACGCGGCCGGCGAGGACAGGTTCTCGCAGCGCTGGTAGGTGCGCTGGCGCGTGCCGGTCTCGCTGCTGCGCCACCAGCCGGCTTCGCCGGTGGGCTCCAGGGGCAGCAGCTTGCCGCGCGCGGCGTCGTAGCCCAGCGCCCGGCCGCAGCCCAGGCACACGCTGTTGCGAAAGAAGATCGGTTGCCCGCAGATGCAGGTGAAAGCACGGTTCACGGCGCGAGGTCCTCGGTGATGCGGGTGGCGGTCTGATGCCGCAGGGTGAAGGCGCGCGTGAATTCCGCGCCGAGCAGGAACACCTGCGCCGAGTAGTACACCCAGAGCAGGAAGATGACCAGCGAGGAGGCCGCGCCGAACACCGAGGCGACGCCGCTGCGCCCGATGTAGGTGCCGATGACGGACTTGCCCACGGTGAGCAGCACGGCGGTGATCACGGCGCCGATCCACACATCGCCCCAGGCCAGCGGAACGCGCGGCATCCATTTGAAGATCATGGCGAACAGCACGCTGAGGAAAGCCAGGCTCAGGGCGAAGTCGACCGCGCCCGCAAGCATCGCCAGCTCGCCCAGCCAGGGCGCGGCCCACTTGCCCAGGGCCGCCAGCGCGGCGCTGAGCACCAGCGAGACCATGAGCAGGAAACCGATGGCCAGCACCAGGCCCAGCGAGACCAGGCGCGCGCGCAGCAGCTCGAGCACGCCGCCCCGCTTGGGGTGCTCGGCGTTCGTGCGCCAGATGCGGTCCATGGCGTTGCGCAGCTCGGCGAACACGGTGGTGGCGCCGATGAGCAGCGCGCCCAGGCCCACCACCGTGCCCACGATGCCGGCGGCCGGGCGGTTCGCGTCTTCCACCAGGCTGTTGATGGTGAGCGCGCTGTCGCTGCCGACCAGTTGGGAGAGCTGCGCGAAGATCTCGCCGCGCGCGGCGGCTTCACCGAACCACAGGCCCGCGACCGAGATCACGATCAGCAGGATGGGCGCGACGGAGAACAGGGTGTAGAAGGCGAGGGCGGCGCCCATGCTGGGCGCGTCGTCGTCGATCCAGTTGACGACGGCGGCTTTCATCACGCGAAAGAGCATCGCGTGCCTTTCAGAGGCTTTCCCCGCCCCCGGCGGGGCCGCTGGCGACCGATTGGCCGGTGCGTGTCGGGCGGGCCGGCTCGGAAATGTCGGCCAGCGCGGCGCCGGCCTGCTGCACGTCGCCCCTGGCGGCCAGATCGCCCAGCGAGAGGATGCCCACCAGGTGCTTGTCGCGGTCGAGCACGGGCAGGCGGCGGATCTGCAGTTGCTGCATCTTGGCCGCGACCTCGGCCAGGCCTTCGTCCTCGAACACCCATTCGACCTGGGCGCTCATCACGTCCTCGAGCCTGGTCTTGCCGGGCGCGAGGTCCTGGGCGACGCCGCGCACCACGATGTCGCGGTCGGTCACCATGCCGAGGAGGCGCTGGCCATCGCAGACCGGCAGCGCCCCGATGTCCAGTTCTTCCATGGCCTGGGCCGCGAGCACCACGCTGTCCTGGGGGCCGAGTGTGCGCACGCCACTTGTCATCACATCTTTCACTTGCTTCATGGGAAATCTCCTGCTGCGGTTGTGGCGTTGGCCCGCCGCAGGGCGGCGGGTGGGACCTGCACAGGGCAGGTGCTGTGCCTGCGCCCACCGGGAGCGGGGATTGCCCCGGCAGGCTCGAAGGATCTTCCTGCGACCACTCTAACGAGGAGCAACGCCATGATCAACATCATCCTCTGGCTGGCGGCCGGCGGCCTGTTGGGCAGGCTGGCCAGCGTGGTCATGTCCACGGATGGCCGCCAAGGCATCGCGCGCAATGTCGTGGCCGGCATCGTGGGGGCCGCCATCGGTGGCTGGGTGCTCGCGCCCCTGATGGGTGTGGACACCCTCAACGACAGCGTCGTCAACGTGGGCGCCATGCTCATGTCGCTGATCGGCGCCATCATCCTGCTGGCGCTCATCAACCTCTTTCGACGCGAGTCGATGCACTAGTCCGCGTGGGCCCGTTTCGGCAAATATTGCGGCAAGATGCTCCCTTGCCCGGGCCGGTCTGGCGGGCGTTCCGAACCACTGTGTCTGAATGTTCGGAAAGGTGCGCGCCGTGTCCCTCTGTGAGGGCGCGGCGGGGACGGGGTTTTGTGGGAATTTGTGTCTTCTGCTCTGGTGCGGCATGGTGGTTGCATAGAAGCTGGTCTGAGGCGGCCGCAGCTCGCGACACCGCCGACCCTGTCTTACCGGAGGAGAACCGCATGATCCAAATGGACGCCCGCGCCGACCAGCGCCAGAGCCAGACCCAGACCCTGTCTCCCCGCTTGCAGCATGCCGTGCGCCTGCTGCAGATGTCCTCGCTGGATTTCGGCATCGTGGTGCGCGACGTGCTCGGGCGCAACCCGTTCCTTGAAGCAGCAGAGGGCGATGACGATGACGAGGGCGAAGGCCTGCGGGACGGTGACATCGACACCCGAGCGGGCGAAGCGGCTGGCGAGGTGTACGACGGACCGCGCGAGACCGATCTGGCGGCGCCGGCGGAGGCCGAGATCGACCGGTCCATGGCGTCCGACAGCGACCTGTGGCTCGCCGATGGCCTGACCCCGGCGCGCCAGGGACACGACGGGGATGTGTCCGCGCTGGATTTCATGATGGAGGAAACTCCGCTCAATGCCCACCTGCACGCGCAGCTCGGCACCATGGCCCTGTCGCCGCGCGACCTCGCGCTGGCGGGCGTGGTGGTCGAGTCGCTCGATGACGACGGTTACCTGCGCACGCCCCTGAACGAACTGCGCGAGGTGGCGGACGTGGTGCCCGCAGCGACGCTGGAAGACCTGCAGATCGCGCTCAAGCTGGTGCAGTCGCTGGAGCCGGCCGGTGTGGCCGCGCGCGATGTGGCGGAATGCCTCAGCCTGCAGCTGGGCGAGATCGAATGCCCCCATGTGCGCGCGATGGCGCGCGCCATCGTCAACGACCACATGAACAGCCTGGCGGCGCGCGATGTGCCGACCCTGGCGCGGGCGCTGGACGCCTCGGTGGGCGAGGTCGAGGCCGTGTGCGACCGCATCCGCCACCTCGACCCGCGACCGGGCTGGCGCCTGAGTTCTTCCCGGGTGAACTACATCGTGCCCGACGTGATCGTGAAGAAGGACCGGGGCGCGTGGAACGTGCGGCTCAACGCCGCGGTGGTGCCCAAGGTGCGCATCAACGAGGTGTACGCCCAGCTGTTCCAGCGCCACCGCTGCGCCGAGAACGCCGAGATGGGCGCGCACCTGCAGGAGGCGCGCTGGACTTTGCGCAACGTCGAGCAGCGCTTCTCGACCATCCTCGACGTGTCACAGGCCATCGTGCGGCGCCAGCGCCACTTCTTCGAATACGGCAGCATGGCGATGAAGCCGCTGGGCCTGCGCGAGATCGCCGACGAGGTCGGCATCCACGAATCCACGGTTTCGCGCGTCACCAACAACAAATACATGGCCACACCCACTGGCGTGTACGAGCTCAAGCACTTCTTCTCGCGTGCGATGGTGAGCGCCAATGGCAAAGCCTGCTCGGGCACCGCGATCCGGGGCTTGATCCAGGACATCATCGAAGCCGAGTCGACCGATCGGCCGCTGTCGGACGCCGAGATCACGCGCCAGCTCGCCCGGCAGGGCCTGACGGTGGCTCGGCGCACCGTCACCAAGTACCGTCAGATGCTGCGCATCGAGGCCGTGGGCCGACGCAAGCGCCACGACGGCCTCGCCGTCTCGACCTGAGGCTCAGACCGGCGGGGCACGGGTCGCTTCTGGCTGCTCGCTCAGCAGCCGAAGCAGCTGTTCGGGGTTCACCGGTTTGAGCAGGTGCTGATCGAAGCCGGCCAGGCGCGCGGCCTCGCGGTCGGCGTCGCGGCCCCAGCCGGTGATGGCCACGAGGCGGATGCCTTTTGTGGTGGCATCGGCGCGCAGCGCCCGCGCCACCTGGTGGCCATCGAGCCCGGGCATGCCGATGTCCAGCAGCGCCACGTCCGGGACCTGCGCGCGCGCCGCGCGAACCGCCGCTTCGCCATCGTGCACGACCTCGACCTGGTGGCCGTGTGAGGACAGCACGGCCGAGAGGCTCACCGTCAGATCGACGTTGTCGTCCGCGATGAGGATGCGCAGCGGGCGCGAAGGCTGGGCATGGGCCTGCGCCACGGCGGAGGCCTCGTCGCGCGGCGGCTCCCGGTGCAGGCGGGGCAGCCGCACCGTGAAGCACGAGCCGCGGTGCAGGCCCTCGCTGTGCATGGACAGCGAACCGTCGTGCAGCTCGATGATCTGGCGCGAGAGCGTCAGCCCCACGCCCAGCCCGGCGCTGCCGCGCTGCATGGACTGGTCCGCCTGTTCGAACAGGTCGAAGATGCGTTCCTGCATGGCAGGCTCCACGCCGATGCCGGTGTCCACCACCGTCACCTCGACCGACGATGGTGTCGAGGTGAGCGAGAGGTCCACGCGCCCACCGTGCGGCGTGTAGCGGCAGGCGTTGTTCAGCAGGTTGGAGAACACCTGCGTCAGCCGCACCGCGTCGCCGTTCACATACAGCGCGGCATCGGGCAGGTGCAGCGTGAGCTGCAGGCCATGCTGTTGCGCCAGCGCCTGCGCGCCTTCGATGGCGGTGAGCAGCAGCTCGCCGATGTTCACCGGCGCCGTGTCGAGCGACAACTTGCCGGTGGTCACCCGGGAGGCGTCCAGCAGGTCGTTGACCAGGCGCACGATGTGCTGCAGCTGGCGCTCGAGCACCGTCAGCGCCTTCTCCCGCGCCTGCGGCGACACCTGCGGCATCTGCAGCAGGGCCACCGCGCTCGTCATGGGCGAGAGGGGGTTGCGCAATTCGTGGGCGAGGGTGGCCAGGAAGGTGTCCTTCTGGCGGTCGGCCTGGCGCAGCTCGCGTTCGACGCCCTGGCGCGTCACCATCTCGCGTTCGAGTTCGGTGGTGCGGATTTCGCATTCGGAGAGCATGCGGTTGAAGGCGTCGACCAGCACGTCCAGGTCTTTGTAGTCGGTGGCCGGTGCCCGCAGCGACCAGTTGTGGCTGCCGATCACGTCGCGCGCCACCGACGTCATCTTCTCCAGCGGCGCGGTGATGCGGCGCTGCAGGAGCACGAACAGGTAGTAGGCCGCGACCAGGCTCACCGCGCTGACGGCCAGCACGATCAGCGCGAAGTCCACGAAACGCTGCCACACGCCGTGTTCGGCCTTGAGATAGAGCATGCCGATGCGCGCGCCGTTGTGCTCGATGGGGCGGACCATCTCCAGCGACGCGCCGCTGAAGCGCGGGCCCCAGGCGTCCGATGCCAGCGGGATGCGGGCGCGCAGCTCGCTTTTCGTGGTGGTGTGCGAGGCGATGAGCGCGCCGTCGCGGCCGTACACGGCGGCGGCGCGGATCTGGGGCTGCTGGCGCAGCAGGTAGAGGTTTTCCCAGGCCGCCTGGGTGTTGCGCGATTCCAGCGCCGGGGCGATGGAGCGCGCGATCAGATCGGCCTGGGTGCGCATGTCGGCGATGCCGACGCGGCGGTAGACCATCAGCTCGTAGGTGAGCAGGGCGCCCGCACTGAGCAGGATCGCCAGGAACGTGGTGAGCATGGCCGCGCGCGTGAGTTGCTGGCGCAGCGAGGTGGGTTTCATGGTCTGCGGGGCGCGTCGTGGTGAAGAGCAAGCCACTTTAGCAGGCCAATTTCACGCACCGCAAGCCGCACAGTCCGGCACAATTTGAGCCTGTTTCCGTCCTCCCACCCTTTCACGAGCGCGCATGGCCGAAACTGTTCCCGAACCCCCGTCCACCGTCGGGCGCGCAGCGTTTGCCCCGCAGCCGGAAGCGGGTTTGCCTTTCGAGGCCATCTTCCTGGCCTCGCCGCTGGCCGCGAGCGTCTCGCGCCTGAGCGACGGGCGCCTGCTGGCGGTCAATGACGCCTGGCTGGCGCTCACCGGCCAGCGCCGCGAGCAGGCGATCGGCCGCACGACCGTGGAGCTCGGGCACTGGCCCAGCGCCGACGAGCGCGCGCGCTTCGTGAACCAGCTGCCGTCGCTCGACACGGTGCAGCACTTGCGCCTGCGCGACGGCGTGATGCACCGGGTCCGCCTGCACACCACGGTGGTGGACACGCTGCCCGAGCCCCTGGCGCTGGTCTACATCACCGAAGCCACCCGCGAGTTCGAGGCGATGGAAGCCCGGCTGCAGACCGAAGCCGCCTTGCGCGAGGCGAACCTCGTTCTGCAGCAGCAGGTGGAGCTGCACGCCGCGATCGAGAAGCTGGCCCGCGTGGGCCATTGGACCAACGCCCAGCACTCGGACAGCGTGGTGTGGTCGCTGGGCCTGTTCGAGATCGCCGGCCTGGAGCCGCGCGACCTGATCGCGCGCGGAGACGGCCGGGCGGGCATTCACCCGGACGACCTGCCCGCCTGGCAGGCCGCGCGCGAGGCGATGGATGGGCGCGAGGTCGAGTTCCGCTGGCAGCTGCCCGATGGCCAGCAACGCTGGTTCCGCACCCGCATCGGCCAGACCAGCGTGGCCGGCAACCCGCAGACCGATTTCGGCGTGGTGCAGGACATCACGGCCGAGCGCGAAGCCAGCGAGCGCCTGGCCGAACAACTCAAGCTGCTGCAGAACATCGCGGCCCGGGTGCCCGGCATGATGTACCAGGCGCGCCTGCGGGCCGACGGCAAGAGCGTGATCTCGTATGTGAACGACGTGGTCCGCACCATGCTCGAGATCGAGCCGGCCGAGTTGGAGGAGGATGCGGACGTGCTGTTCCGGCGGGTGCATCCCGATGACCGCGCGGAGATGATCGCCTCGCTCGGCGCCTCTGCCCGGCATCTCACGCCCTGGCGCCAGACCTACCGCGTGTGCCTTCCCACGGCCGGGATGCGCTGGCACCATGTGGAGGCTGTGCCGCAGCGCGAGGCCGACGGCTCGGTGCTCTGGCATGGCTTCTCCACCGACGTGACCGAGGCGCGACTGGCCACGCAGAAGCTGGAGCGGCAGCACCGCATGCTCGAGGCGGTGCGCCTGGCCCAGTCGGTGTTCATCGAGGCCGAGGACAAGCGCAAGGCCTTCGAAGGGCTGTTGCAGGCCTTTCTCTCGGTCACCGGCAGCGCCTACGGCTTCGTGGGCGAGGTGCTCTACACCGACGCTGGCGCGCCCTACCTGCGCACCAGCGCCATCACCAACATCGCCTGGGACGAGGCGTCCCGCCTGATGTACGCCAGCCAGGCCGAGGCGGGCATGGCGTTCCGCAACCTCGACACCCTGTTCGGGCGCGCCATGCTCACGGGCGAGCCCCTGATCGCCAACCAGCCGGCAACCCACCCGCACGCCGGGGGGCTGCCGGGTGGTCATCCGCCCATGGACGCCTTTCTGTGCGTGCCACTGGCCGTGGGCGACCGGCTCGTGGCCATGGTGGGTCTGGCCAACCAGCCGGGGGGTTACAGCGAAGACGACATCGAATTCCTGCAGCCCCTGCTGGGGGCGGTGCGCCAGCTGGTGCTGGCCTGGCGCGGCCACATCGAGCGCCGCCGCACGCGCGAGCAGCTGGAGATCACCAGCGAGCTGCTGACCGAAAAGAGCCTGGACCTGCGGGCCACGCTGGAGAGCATCGAACAGGGCCTGTGCCGGGTGGACGCGGACAACCGCATCACGGCTTACAACCACCGCCTGCTCGACATGCTGGACCTGCCCGAAGCCTTGTTGCAAGGGCAACCCACGCTGGAACAGGTGCGGCGCTTCCAGACCGAGCGCGGCGACTTCGGGCCCGGGTTGTCCTGGGTGGACCCGATTGCCCACGCCCACCTCATGCACGGACCACCGGTGCCACCGCCCGATAAATACTGGCGCAAGACGCGCGATGGCCGCACGCTGGAGATGCGCTCCCGGATGCTGCCCGACGGAGGCATGGTGCGCACCTTCACCGACGTGAGTTCCTACATGCAGGCCCAGGAGGCGCTGCGCGAGCAGCGCCAGCGCCTGGCCTGGGTGCTGGAGGCCACGCGGCCGGGCATCTGGGAAAACAACATCCCCGACAACGTGCTCACGGTCAACGAACGCTGGGCCGAGATGCTGGGCTACACCCTGCGCGAGCTGCAGCCCATGCGCGCCGAAACCTGGGAGGCGCTGGTGCATCCCGACGACCTGAAGCGGGCCGACCAGATCCGCGACCAGCACATCGCGGGCATCCTGCCGTACTACGAGTGCGACATCCGCATGCGCCACAAGGCCGGCCACTGGATCTGGGTCAACACGCGCGGCCGGGTGCACAAGCGCGATGCGCAGGACCGCGCGACGTTCATGTCGGGCACGCACCTGGACATCACCGAGCGAGTGGCCGCGCAGGAGCAGGTGAAGGCGCTCAACGCCAGCCTGGAGCAGCGGGTGGGCGCGCGCACGGCCGAACTGGAGCGCTCCATGCGCGACATGGAGGCCATCTCGTACTCCATCGCGCACGACCTGCGCGCGCCGCTGCGGTCGGTCAACGGTTTTGCGTCCATCGTGCTGGAGGACGAGGCCGACCGCCTGAGCCCGACCGGGCGCGACATGTTCGAGCGCATCGCGCGCTCGTCGCGCAACATGGGCCAGATGATCACCGACATGCTCGAGCTGTTGCGCGTGGTGCGCGTGGACCTCGAACCCGTGCCGGTGGACATGGCCGCGCTGGCGCAGTCGGTGGTGGAAACGCTTTCGCCGCAGACCAACCACGCGCGCATCGACATCCAGGCCATGCCGCAGGCGATGGGCGATGCCACCTTGCTGCGCCAGGTGTTGTCCAACCTGATCGACAACGGGCTCAAGTACTCGCGCCACCTGGCGCAACCCGAACTGGCGGTGGGCTTCGATTCGGGCCAGCGCGCGTATTTCGTGCGCGACAACGGCATGGGCTTCGACATGGCGCACGCCGAGAAGCTGTTCGGCCTGTTCCAGCGCCTGCACGCGGGCAGCAGCGTGCCCGGCATGGGGGTGGGGCTGGCCATCGTGGCGCGCATCGTCGAGCGCCATGGCGGGCGCGTCTGGGCCGAATCCGCGCCCGGTGAGGGCTCGACCTTCTGGCTGCGCCTGCCGCTGGGCTGAAGGAAACACCCCCCTGCGCCGCTGTGCGGCTTCCCCCCTCCGTGGCGCGCCTTCGGCGCTTCGAGGGGGGACGGCATCTCGGGCCGGCGAAGCCGGACCCTGGATGCCCCTGGTGGGTGTTGCCCCTCTTGTTGCGGGGCGCGCTCCGGGTCAGCTGCCGACGGCGTTGTCGGGCGCTGCCGCATCGTCGGCGGCGGGTGTGTCCTGCGGTGCGTTGGCGGGTGCGGTGGGCTTGGCGCGCGCCTGGCGCACCGCCGCCTTGTCGCCCGCGCTGGCGAACTTGCTGTACTTGCCGGTCAGGCCGACCAGCTGGCCGTAGATCTTGGGGTTGGCGGCCAGGCATTCCTTCTGTTCGAGGAAGTCGGACTCACCGGTGAAGTTGCCCACCAGACCGCCGGCTTCGGTGACCAGCAAGGCGCCGGCGGCCACGTCCCAGGGGGAGAGGCCCATTTCGAAGAAGCCGTCGGTGAAGCCCGCGGCCACATAGGCCAGGTCGAGCGCGGCCGAGCCGGGGCGGCGCACGCCGGCCACGCGCGGCATCACGTCGCCGAACATCTGCAGGTAGGTCTGGAAGGCGTCGCCCGGGCGGAATGGGAAGCCGGTGGAAATCAGGCAGTCGCGCAGCGTGGTGCGCTTGGCCACGCGGATGCGGCGGTCGTTCAGGTAGGCGCCGCGCCCGCGCGTGGCGCAGAAGAGGTCGTTGCGCGATGGGTCGTAGACGACGGCCTGCTCCAGCCGGTTGCCCACCATGAGCGCAATGCTCACGCAGTAGACCGGGAAGCCGTGGATGAAGTTGGTGGTGCCGTCCAGCGGGTCGATGATCCAGACATGGTCTGCGCCGCCATGTTTGCCCGGGCGCTTGCCCGATTCCTCGGCCCAGATCGCGTGGTCGGGGTAGGCGGTGAGCAGGGTGTCGATGATCGCGGCCTCGGCGGCCTGATCGACCTCGGTCACGAAATCGTTGGTCTGTTTGACCGAGACCCGGACCGACTCCACGTCCAGCGCGGCGCGGTTGATGAGGGTGCCAGCGGTGCGTGCGGCCTTGATGGCCACGTTGAGCATGGGGTGGAGTGTGGACGACATGAATTGTGAACCTCGGCGCGCTCCGCAGGGGGAGGGCGCGGCAGTGGTGGAAGAGCGGGTGACGAAGCCCGGCGATGCGGGCGGCGACAATACCCGGGATTTTACCGTCCCCGCCCTTTTTCGCATGCGCACCCGTTTTGTCCTGATCCAGACCAGCCACGCCGGCAATGTGGGCGGTGTCGCCCGCGCCATGAAAGTCATGGGTTTCGACGACCTGGTGCTGGTGCAGCCGCGCTGGGCCAACGTGCTGCGCCGCGAGGAAACCATCCAGCGCGCCAGCGGGGCCAACGACGTGCTGGCCCAGGCGCGCATCGTGGACACGCTGGACGAGGCGCTGGAGGGCATGAGCCACCTCTGTGCCACCGCCATGACGCCGCGCGACTTCGGCCCGCCCACGCGCGCGCCGCGCGAGCACTTCACGGAGCTGCTGGGCGCGGGCGATCCGCCGTCAGGGGTGGCCTTTCTGTTCGGGTCCGAGCGTTTCGGCATGCGCAACGAAGACGTGTACCGCTGCCACGTGGCGCTGAGCATCCCCACCGCGCCGACCTTCGGCTCGCTCAACCTCGCCGCGGCGGTGCAGCTGATCGCCTACGACTGGCGCCAGGCGCTCGGCGGCTTCGGGGCGCCACCGGTGGTGGCCGAGCGGCCGCAAGCCGATGCCCAGGCCCTGGGCGGCATGCTCGACCACCTGGAGCGCGCCTTGGTGGCGGTGGACTTTCTCGACCCCGAGGCGCCCAAGAAGCTCATGCCGCGCCTGAACCAGCTTTTCAACCGGGCCGCGCCCAGCGACGAGGAAATCCACATTCTTCGAGGTGTCGCCAAGGCCATGCTGCAAGCCGCCGAGAAGGCGAAGCGATAGACTGCCGGCTTATGTTCGACCGCATCCGCTCCGACATCCAGTGCGTGCTTGACCGCGACCCGGCCGCGCGCAGCACCTGGGAGGTGATCACCTGCTACCCCGGGCTGCACGCCGTCTGGCTGCACCGCCCGGCGCACTGGTGCTGGCACCACGGCTTCAAGTGGCTGGGTCGCTTCATCTCGCACATTTCGCGCTGGTTCACCGGCATCGAGATCCACCCGGGCGCCAAGCTGGGCGAGCGCGTGTTTTTCGATCACGCCATGGGCGTGGTGGTGGGCGAGACTGCCGAGATCGGCGACGGCTGCACCATCTACCAGGGCGTGACGCTGGGCGGTACCTCGCTCTACAAGGGCACCAAGCGCCACCCGACGCTCGGCCGCGACGTGGTGGTGAGCGCGGGCGCCAAGGTGCTGGGCGGTTTTGTCGTCGGCGACGGTGCCAAGATCGGCAGCAACGCGGTGGTGATCAAGCCGGTGCCCGCAGGGGCGACGGCGGTGGGCATTCCGGCCCGCATCATCCCGAGCAAGACCGGCGAGAGCGCCGACGTGACCGAGCAGGGCCAGAAGTTCCAGGCCTACGGCATCACGCAGGACGACGATCCCTTGTCGCAGGCCATGCGCGGCCTGATCGACAACGCCGCCGGGCAGGAGCACCAGATCGCGCTGCTCTGGCAGGCCATCGAGACCCTGGCCGAGGCGAAGAAGCGCGATTGTGTGCCGCAGGACGCGGCGCGCGAAGAGTGCTTCGAGGCTGAAAAGCTCAATCAGCTGGTCGGGAAGTGACGCGGAGCGCCGGGTGGCCGGCTCCGCTCATGTCCCCCGACCCGGCTTCGCCGGGTCTCCTCCTTCACTTCGCTGCGCCGGCCACCCGGCGCTCCGCGTCACGCGTGGTGGTGCGCGGAAGGGCTTCGTTCAGTGATGATGTCCGTGCGCGCCATGGGCGTGGCCATGGGCGATCTCTTCGGCTGAGGCGGCCTTCACGTCGATCACGTTGAGCGTGAACGTCAGGTCCTGGCCGGCCAGCGGGTGGTTGCCGTCGAGCAGGACGGTGTCCCCCTTGATCTTGGTCACGGTGAAGATCTGGCGGTTGCCATCGGCATCGCTGCCTTCGAGCTGGCCGCCCACCTTCACGCCGGGCGGGAAGTCCTTCTTGGAGATGGAGGTCACCAGGCTTTCATCGCGCTCGCCGAAGGCCAGCGAGGGCTGCAGCTTGATGGTGGTGCTGAAGCCCTTTTCCTGGCCTTCCAGGGCCAGTTCGACGCCCGGCAGCGTGTTGCCGTAGCCGCCGTGCAGGTAGGCGCGCGGTTCCTTGCCGTCTTCGAGCACTTTGCCCTTGGCGTCGACGGCGCGGAAGGTGAGGGTGACGATGGTGTCTTTGGTGATCTTCATGGCGGGTCGCTGGAATGGGTTAGCGGGCGGGGCGCACGGCGGACTTCGGGCGGAAGGCCTTGCAGACTTCGTCGTGCGTTTCAAGATAGGGGCCGCCGATCAGGTCGATGCAGTAGGGCACGGCGGCGAAGATGCCGTTGATGCGCTGCGTGCCGTCGGCGTTTTTCAGGCCTTCGAGGGTCTCGGCGATGGCCTTGGGCTGGCCGGGCAGGTTGATGATGAGGCTCTGGCTGCGGATCACCGCCACCTGGCGCGAGAGGATGGCGGTGGGCACAAAGGCCAGGCTGATCTGGCGCATCTGCTCGCCAAAACCCGGCATTTCCTTGTGCGCCACGGCCAGCGTGGCCTCGGGCGTCACGTCGCGCAGCGCCGGGCCGGTGCCGCCGGTGGTGAGCACCAGCGAGCAGCCGGCGTGCACCAGTTCGATCAGCGTGGCGCTGATGCGCGCCTGTTCGTCGGGAATGAGGCGCGGTTCGAAGGTGATCGGGTTCCTGAGCGCGCGCGTGAGCCAGTCCTGCAGCGCGGGCAGGCCCTTGTCTTCGTACACGCCGGTGCTGGCGCGGTCGCTGATGGACACGATGCCGATGCGCACCGGGTCGGCCGAGGGGGGCGTGGTCGTCTCGCTCATGGCTGGTCTTGTTCGTCGGTGGGGGGGCCGTCGTCGTCCTCGCCCTGGTTCAGCGTGGCCTTGACGATCTGGAAGATCTCGCGGTAGGCCTTGCCGTGGCGCACGGCCTCGCCGGGGCGCTCCTGCGCCTGCGTGGCCTGGGCGTCCTTGCGCGCCTGGCGGATCAGCGCGCGCAGGTGCTGCACGTCGGCGCCCGCGTCGAGCTGCAGCCACTGGGTGAGCGCGTCGTCGTCGGCGATCAGGCGGTCGCGCCATTGTTCGGCCAGGTGCAGCGAGAGCGTGCCCTTGGCCGAGCCCTTGTTCTGCTCGTCGAGCGCGGCTTCCACCGCGGCGATGGTGTCTTCGTCCAGCGCGCGCATCAGCTTGCCGATGAACTGCATCTGGCGGCGGCGGCCTTCGAAGTTGGTGATGCGCTTGGCCTCGGCCACCGCGTCCAGCAGCTTCTCCGGCAGGTCGAGCTTCTGCGTCAGGTCGGCGCGCAGGGTGAGCAGGTTCTCGCCGAGCGCCTGGAGGCGGTCGCTCTCCCGTTTCAGGTCGGTCTTGCTCATTTCGGCGTCGCCCTTGAGCTCGCGCTTGAGCTCGAGGTCCAGCTCGCTGCCCAGGGCGACGAACTGGCCACGAACGAAATAGCCTTTGGTGGGTTTGCGGGACATGTGGATCGTTGAATAGGCCTTCTGCGCGAATGGCAGCGGCCGGAAGGGGCGGCAAGTATCATAGCCGTCGACATGAAAAAACCCTCCCAAGCCCCTGCGGCAGACCCCCGTTCCCCCCTTTCCGGTTTCCAGTACGCCCGCAGCCAGTTCGAGGAACTGGTCGATCTGGCCCTGGGCCACGCGAAACAGCTCGGTGCTGTGGACGCGGCGGCCGAGGTGTCCGAGGGCGCCGGCCTGAGCGTTTCGGTGCGCAAGGGCGAGCTGGAGAACGTGGAGCGCAACCGCGACAAGTCGCTGGGCGTCACGGTCTACCTGGGACAGAAGCGCGGCAACGCGTCCACCTCCGATTTCTCCGCCGCCGCCGTGCGCCAGACGGTGCAGGCCGCCTACGACATCGCCCGCTTCACCGCCGAAGACCCGGTGGCCGGCCTGCCCGACGCCCAGGACGTGGCCGACAGCTACCCCGACCTGGACCTGTTCCACCCCTGGTCGCTCGATTCGGAAGAGGCCGCGCGCATCGCCCTGGCCTGCGAGGCCGCGGCTTTCGCCACCAGCAGGAAGATCAGCAACAGCGAAGGGGCCGGCGTGTCGGCCCAGCAGTCGCACTTCTTCACCGCGCACCTGCGCGGCGGCGAGCGCGGCAAGCCCGGCATCTTCAGCGGGGGTTACGCCAGTTCGCGCCACAGCCTGTCGGTGGCGCCGATCGCGGGCAAGGGCGCCAACATGCAGCGCGACTACTGGTACAGCTCGATGCGTTCGCCCGGCGAGCTGGCCACGCCCGAGGCGGTGGGCCGCTACGCCGCCGAGCGCACGCTGGCGCGCCTCAACGGCCGCAAGATCGCCACCACCGAATGCCCGGTGCTGTTCGAGTCGCCCCTGGCGGCCGGCCTGCTGGGCAGCTACGTGCAGGCCACCAGCGGCGGCGCGCTGTACCGCAACACCACCTTCCTGCACGACAGCCTGGGCAAGCGCGTGACGGCCAAGCACCTGGACATCCTGGAAGACCCGCACGTGCGCAATGGCAAGGGCAGCGCGCCGTTCGACGACGAAGGCGTGCGCACAGCCAAGCGCAAGGTGCTCTCGGGCGGGCGGGTGCAGGGCTATTTCCTCTCCACGTACTCGGCGCGCAAGCTGGGCATGCGCACCACCGGCAACGCCGGCGGCTCGCACAACCTCACGCTCACCAGCCGGCTCACGCAGCCGGGCGACGACCTGCGCGCCATGCTGAAGAAGCTCGGCCGCGGCCTGTTCGTCACCGAGCTCATGGGACAGGGCGTGAACTACGTGACCGGCGACTACTCGCGCGGCGCCTCGGGCTACTGGGTGGAAAACGGCGAGATCGCCTACCCGGTGCACGAGATCACCATCGCCGGCAACCTCAAGGACATGCTGCTGGGCATTGAGGCCATCGGGGCCGATGCCTACAACTACGGTGCGAAAACGACCGGTTCGATCCTGATCAACAGAATGAAGGTGGCGGGGAGCTAGGCCCACCCCCGCGCCGCGCCGGCGGCGCGTCACCCCTCGGGGGAGCCATGCCTGTGGATCGGCGGAGCCGGATCCACGGCATGTCTTGACTTAGCTGCCTGCGCCGGAGAGGGCGGCTTTCACCGCCGCAGACACCTGGCCCATGTCGGCCTTGCCGGCCAGGCGCGCTTTCACCGTGCCCATGACCTTGCCCATGTCGCCCGGGCCTTTGGCGCCGAGTTCGGCCACGATGGCCTTGACCTCGGCGGCCACTTCGTCGGCCGACAGGCGCGCGGGCAGGTAGCCCTGCAACACGGCCATTTCGGCGGCTTCCTTGTCCACCAGGTCCTGGCGAGCGGCCTTGGTGAAGGCCTCGATGCTGTCCTTGCGCTGCTTGACCAGCTTGTCCACGATGGCGATGACCATGGCGTCGTCCAGCTCCACGCGCTCGTCCACTTCCTTCTGCTTCATCGCGGCGGTGAGCAGGCGGATGGTGCCCAGGCGCTCGCTGTCCTTGGCGCGCATGGCGGCTTTCATGTCTTCGGTGATCTGGTCTTTCAGGCTCATGGAGGCTCCTGGGAGGGTCGAGAGAGGAATCGGAAACAAAAAAGCCCGCCTGAGCGTCCTCCAGCGGGCTTGTTCGCGACCGGGCGGCAGGGCCCGGTGGCTCGTGCTCAGTACAGCTTCTTGGGCAGCTGCATCGAGCGCACACGCTTGTAGTGGCGCTTGACGGCGGCAGCCTTCTTGCGCTTGCGCTCGGCGGTCGGCTTTTCGTAGAACTCGCGGGCGCGCAGATCGGTCAGCAGGCCGAGCTTTTCGATGGTGCGCTTGAAACGGCGCAGGGCGACGTCAAAGGGCTCGTTGTCTTTTACACGGATGGTCGTCATTGGCGAAGGATGTCCAGAATGCGCGGAAAGAGGATGAACGGGAAGATCGGGCCCGGGCGTCGTTTCCGCAAAATGTCCCGTCATTAACTAGTATTGGCCGACGGGGATTTGCCAGCAAAGCCCTGGATTATAGCCCTTTCCATGAGGGTGGCTACCAAATCGCAAAGGTAGGAGGCAAGTTTTGCCGCCGGGCCGCCCCAAGGCAAAACAGCCCCCTCGGGGGGCAGCGACCCGCGCAGCGGCGGAGCGTGGGGGTCACAGCGCCTGTGCACAGGCGTGGGCGCTGGCCCAGGCCCACTGGAAGTTGTAGCCCCCCAGCCAACCGGTCACGTCCACCACTTCTCCGATGAAATACAGGCCCGGCTGCTTCGATTCCAGGGTCTGGGACGAGAGGTCACGGGTATCCACGCCGCCCAGCGTGACCTCGGCCTTGCGGTAGCCCTCGGTGCCGGTGGGGGTGAGTTCCCAGCGCGAGAGGCGCTCGGCCAGCCGGGCCAGGGCTTTGTCCGAGGCTTCGGCCACCGGGCGCTGCCAGTCGGCGTCCTGCTGCACCCAGGCCTCGGCCAGGCGGCTGGGCACCAGGTTGGCGAGTTCGTTGCCCAGCAGCTTGCGCGAACTGGCCTTGGCGCGCGCCAGGGCGGTGGGCAGCTCGGTCTCGGGGGCCAGGTTCAGGCGGATGGGCGTGCCTTCCTGCCAGTAGCTGGAAATCTGCAGCACGGCTGGCCCCGACAGGCCCCGGTGGGTGAACAGCAGGTCCTCCAGGAAGGCCATGCGGCCCTTTTTCTCGCCGGTCTCGATGCGCACCGGCAACGCGAGCCCGGCCAGACCGGCGTAGGGGGCCCAACCATCGCCGTCGAAGGTGAGCGGCACCAGGCCCGGGCGCTGCGCCACCAGGCGCAGGCCGAACTGGCTGGCGACGCGGTAGCCGAAGTCGCTCGCGCCGATCTTGGGGATGGACAGGCCGCCGGTGGCGATCACCACCGCGCGGCCGCGCACCGGGCCCCGGTCGGTGTCGAGCTCGTACACGCCGTCACCGCCCTGGCGCACGGCCTTCACGCCGCAGGGCTGCCAGCGCTGCACGCCGCCCGCGTCGCATTCGCGCAGCAGCATCTGGATCAGGTCGTCGGCCGAGTGGTCGCAGAACAGCTGGCCCTTGTGCTTTTCGTGGAAGGCAATGCCGTGGCGCTGCACCAGGCCGATGAAATCGGCCGGCGTGTAGCGCGAGAGCGCCGAGCGGCAGAAGTGCGGGTTGGCGCTCAGGAAGTGCTTGTGCGGCGCCTGCGGGTCGAGTTCGCGGTTGGTGAAGTTGGCGCGCCCGCCGCCCGAGATGCGGATCTTCTCCGCGACCTTGTCGCTGTGGTCGAGCACCAGCACGCGCTGGCCCCGCTGGCCGGCGATGCCGGCGCAGAAAAGACCGGCCGCGCCCGCGCCGATGACGATGGCGTCGAAATCTTGCATGGCGCGCAGTGTAGGCGCACCGCGCTGTCAGCCTGCGTGCCGGCTTCGTTCGGCGAGGGTGGCGGCCTTGCGCGTGAGCCCGTCGATCTCGCCCGTGATGTCCGATAGCACGTTGGCCACCACCGCGAACTCGCGGCCGTGCTGCCCCGCCCGCGCGGCCACGACCTGGGCGTTGAAGCTCACCACCTTGGCCTCCTTGGCCACGCTCTGGATGTCGCCGACGATGCCCGTGAGCTCTTTCATCATCGCGTCGGAGCGCGCCTTGGCCACCTCGTCGAAGGCGGTGGTCGCGGCATTGAGGGCTTCGAGAATGCGGTCGGTGTGCTCCACCAGTTCTGTCATGGTGTTCGGCACGCGCGGGCTGTAGGCCTCGATCTGTTCGAGGGCGTTGCGCATGAGCTGCATGAACGCTTCCACCACCGGGCCGACGCCGCGCGTGCCGTGGTAGGTCTCGCGGATCTTGCGGGCGCCCTGCGCTTCGAGCTGGTCCACCGTGCCCAGCAGGTGCTGCTGGCTTTCGCTGAACATCTGCAGGCTGCGCTGCGCGGCCTGCAAGCGCCCGGCCTCGCCGTTGGCGGCGAGCACGGTCTGCAGGATCATGCGTTGCGAGAGCATGCGCTGGCGCGCGGCGAGGTTGACCAGCGAGAGGCCCGCGATGTGGGCGGGCGTGTCGCGGCGAACGGGTCGGGTGGGGGCGAGGGATGTCATGGGGCTGACATCAAGCAATCGCCGGGCCATGGTGGCCCGGGCGGTGTTCAGGCGGCGCGCGCGGCCGCCTCGGGCGCCTGCACGGCCGCGATGCCGCGGACCACGTCACCCACCACGATCACGGCCGGGCTGCCCAGGCCTTCGCGCTCGATGGTGGCGCTCAATTGCCCCAGTGTGGTGAGCGCGTGCCGTTGTTGGGGCAGCGTGGCGTGCTGGATCACGGCCAGAGGCGTGTCGGCCGGCAGGCCGGTGAGCAGGTCCTGCTCGATCTGCGCGGCGCTGGACACGCCCATGTAGATCACGAGCGTGAGCCTGGCGTCGCGCGCGGTGGTGGCCAGGGCCTGCCAGTCGGTGCCGGCATCGCCCGGCTTGGCATGGCCGGTGACGAAGACCACGCCGTGCGCGTGTTCGCGGTGGGTGAGCGGCACGCCCAGCGAGGTGAGCCCGGCCAGGCCCGAGGTGATGCCATTGACCACCTGCACCTCGATGCCGGCGGCGCGCAGGTGCTCCACCTCTTCGCCGCCACGGCCGAAGATGAACGGGTCGCCGCCCTTGAGCCGCACCACCATTTCACCTTCCTGGGCCGCCATCAACATGAGCTTCTCGATGAAGGCCTGCGGCGTGCTCTTGCAGCCGCCGCGCTTGCCCACGTGCACGATGCGCGCGCGCGGCGAAGCGTGGGCGAGCACGCCTTCGCTCACGAGGTCGTCGACCAGCAGCACGGTGGCCGCGCTGATGGCCTTGACGGCCTTGAGCGTGAGCAGTTCGGGGTCGCCGGGGCCGGCGCCCACCAGGGCCACGGTACCGGGCAGGAACTCAGACGGCGAGGGCATGGGTTGCGGTTTCATGTTGCACGACCTCTCGCAAGATGTGTTCCACCTGCAGGGCAATCGGTGTGGGGATGGGCTCCGCGCCATCGAGCACGGCGCGGATGTAAGCGGCGGTGTGCGAGGCGTCCACCGCGGGCAGCGACGGCAGCCTGGCCAGCGGCCCGTCCTGCTGGGCCTGCACCTCGGAGCGCTCGCCGTCGCGGAACACCTCCATGCGCGGCGTGCGGCGCGCGTCGGCGACGGGTTCGCCTTCGGTGCCTCGCAGCAGCAGCGCGTGCGCGCCGGTGAGCGCCCAGGTGGCGGCCATGGAGGTCGCGTATTCGGGGTGGGTGTAGCTGCCGACGATGAAGGCCTTGCCTTCGCACGGGTTCATGAGTTTCACCAGGCTGTGCGCGGGGTTGCGCAGGCCGACCGCGCGGCGCACGTCCAGCAGGCGCTTGAGGGCGGGGCTGAGCACCTCGGTGGGCACGAAGGCGACCTCGCCCGCGCCGAGCGTGGGCGCCGCGCTGGCCGAAGGCACGCCCAGCGCGTCGAACACCTGGGAGGCGAACACGCGCTGGTTCTCGGTGGCCGTGCCGTGCACCAGCACCGCCGCGCCCCGGCGCGCCAGCAGCAGGGCCAGCAGCGGGGTGAGCACCGGCAGCTTGCGCGCGCCGTTGTAGCTGGGCAGCACGACGGTGGAGAGGCCGTTGTCGGGCAGGCGGCGCAGGCGCGCGTGGGTGGCATCGAGGAAGCCCGCCATCTCGTCGGGCGTTTCGCCCTTGATGCGCATGGCCAGGCAGAAGCCGCCGACCTCGAGGTCGGTCACGGTGCCGTCCAGCACCTGGCCGAGCAGGTCGGTGGCCTGCTCGCGCGTGAGCGAGCGGGCACCGTCCTTGCCCCGACCGATTTCCTTGATGTATTGACTGATGGCCATGACTTGCAAATTTCGGCGAATTGTCCGGCAAGTTTGATGACTTATCGTTATATGGGCGTTCTGCCTGGTCAGGCGGGCTGGGCCAGGGACGCACTGGCGCGCACCAGCCGCCTGAGTTCGGGCACGCAGGAGCCGCAGTGGGTGCCGCATTGCAGGCTGGCCTGCAGGGCCGCCAGCCGCTGGTCGTCGCTGCCTTCGCAACGGGCCAGCCGGGCCTGGATGGCGTCTTCATCCACGTTGAAGCAGGTGCAGACCTGCCGGCCCCTGGCCACCACGGCCAGGGGGGCCTTGGCGCCCGGCATGAGCAGCAGGCGGCCGTATGCTGCGGCGGGCAGCCCGTCCTGCAGCAGGGGCTTGATCCAGACCTCGGCGCGTGTGTCGCCGGCCAGCACGAAGGCCTCGAGCCGGGTGGTGTCGCCCTCGCGCACCAGGCGCGCGGTGCGGCGCTGGCCCAGGCGCTTGTCCACGTAGCGCAGTGCGTCGGTCGTCTGCAGGCCCAGCAGGGCTTCGATGCGTTCGACCAGTTCGGGCTCGGGCGCCTCGTGCGCGGCGGCGCGGAACAGGACACCGGTGCGTTCGCGACCGAACGGCACGCACGAGGCGAACGGAAACCGCGCCATCAGCGCGCGCAGGCCTTCCCGCGCTTTCAGTGCCTGGGTGTCGGGCAGCCAGCCCAAGGCCAGCAGCGTCCAGGGCAGCTCGGCCTTGAGCACCTTCACCGCCGCGTGCTTGAGCTCGGGCTGCCTGGAGGTGGGGCAGCAGGCCGAGGTGGTCAGCGCGTTGACGCCGGCCAGTGGCTCGCCGGTGCTGCTCAGGCCGCCGAGGTATTCCGCGCCCCAGTGCATGGCGATGAAGGCCTGCGACAGGCCGATCTCATCGGACGCCACGGCGGGCACCAGGATGGAGCCGCGCTTGCTGGTCACGTGCACCAGATCGCCGTCCTTCAGGCCGCGGTGTTCCATGTCCTGCGGGTGCAGTTGCACCGAGGGTTCGGGGACGTGGCCGAACAGCCGGCCCAGTGTGCCGGTGCGGGTCATGCCGTGCCACTGGTCGCGCAGGCGGCCGGTGGTGAGCGAGAACGGGTAACGCGACTCGCGCGGCTCGGCCAGCGGCACGAAGGGCAGGGCGGCGAAGCGGGCCTTGCCGTCGGGCGTGGCGAACACACCGTCTTCGTAGAGGCGTTGGCGGCCCTGCGATTCTCCGGCCTTGAGGGGCCATTGCTGCGGCCCCTGCTGCTGGAGCATGGCGTAGCTCAGGCCGGTGATGTCGAGGTCGCGCCCGCGCGTGGATTCGCGGTGCTCCAGCCACAGGCTCTCGGCATCGGGGTAGGGGAACAGCGTGGGCTGGCCGGGGCGCCAGCGGGCTTCGAGCCGCTGGGCGACGTCGACCACGATGCGCCAGTCGTGCCGTGCCTGGCCGGGCGCGGGCACGGCGGCGCGCACGCGGCTGATGCGGCGCTCGCTGTTGGTGACGGTGCCGTCCTTTTCGCCCCAGGTGGTGGCGGGCAGCAGCAGGTCGGCGAATTCGCAGGTGGCGGCGGTGGCGTAGGCCTCCTGCACCACCACGAACTCGGCGCGCGCCAGCGCGCGGCGCACGGTGGCCTGGTCGGGCATGGACTGGGCCGGGTTGGTGCAGGCGATCCAGAGCGCTTTCACCTGGCCGTCGGCCGCCGCCTGAAACAGCTCGACGGCGCTCAGCCCGGGTTTCTCGGGCACCGAGGGCACGCCCCAGAGCGCGGCCACTTCGGCGCGGTGCTCGGGGTTGGCGAGGTCGCGGTGCGCGCTGAGCAGGTTGGCCAGGCCGCCGACTTCGCGCCCGCCCATGGCGTTGGGCTGGCCGGTGAGCGAGAACGGGCCGGCGCCGGGTTGGCCGATCTGGCCCGTGGCCAGGTGCAGGTTGATCAGGGTGGCGTTCTTGGCCGTGCCGCTGCTGCTCTGGTTCAGGCCCTGGCAGTAGAGGCTGAGCGTGGCGGGCGAGGTCGCGAACCACTTCGCGGCGGTGAACAGGTCTTCGCGCCGCAGGCCGCAGGCCTGGGCCACGCGTTCAGGTGTGTGCTCGCGCACCAGGGCTTTGAGCGCGTCGAAGCCGCTGGTGTGCGCGGCGATGTAGTCGCTGTCGATCCAGCCTTCCCACAGCATGATGTGCAGCAGGCCGTGGAACAGCATCACGTCGCTGCCGGGCAGCAGGGGCAGGTAGAGATCGGCGAGGCCGGCGGTGTCGGTGCGGCGCGGGTCGGCCACGATCACCTTCATGGCCGGGTTGTTCTTGCGCGCCTCCTCGATGCGGCGGAACAGCACGGGGTGCGCGAAGGCCGCGTTGCTGCCGACGATGAACAGGCACTGCGCGTGGTTCACATCGTCGTAGCAAACGGGCGGCGCGTCGGCGCCCAGCGTGAGCTTGTAGCCGGCCACCGCGCTGCTCATGCACAGGCGCGAGTTGGTGTCGATGTTGTTGGTGCCGATCAGGCCCTTGGCGAGTTTGTTGAAGGCGTAGTAGTCCTCGGTGAGCAACTGCCCGCTGATGTAGAAGCCGACCGCGTCCGGGCCGTGCTGTTCGACCACCGAGGCGAAGCGCCCGGCAGCGAGGTCGAGCGCGGCGTCCCAGGCCAGGGGAGACGCGGGCGCGCCGCGCTGCGCGCGCTGCATCGGCTGCAGCAGGCGCGTCTGCTCGGCGATCGCGGGCGACGCGGTGAGGTGCAGGGTCTGGCCCTTGGTGCAGAGACGGCCGAAGTTCGCCGGGTGCTGCGGGTCGCCGCGCACGCCGGTGATCTGGCTGCCCACGCTCTCGATCAACACACCGCAGCCCACGCCGCAGTAGGGACAGGTCGAGCGGGTGGTGATCGGGTTCATGCGGGAACGGTTCTGCGGGCGGGGCCGGCGATGGGCCGGGTGAGGTCGGTCGCCTGCGTCGCGAGTTCCTGCGCGTTCAGGTGCACCACACCGTCTTCCACCTTCACCGCGAAGCGCGGCGTGCAGCCTTCGTCGGGCTCCTTCGCGCAGCCGCTGTCCAGGCCGATGGTCCAGTTGTGCAGCGGGCAGGCCACGTTCGTGCCGAACACGATGCCCTGGCTCAGCGGGCCGCCCTTGTGCGGGCAGCGGTCGAGCAGGGCGAACACCTCATTCCGGTCGTTGCGGAACACGGCCACATCCAGGCCTTTTTCGCGCTGCACGCAGCGCGAGCCGAGCACGGGGATGTCGTCCACGCGGGCAATGGCAATCCAGTCGTTCATGCGGCGCTCCCTTCGAGCGAAACGGGTTTGATGGGAATGAACTGGCGCGTGTCCACCGCGGCCTTCTGGTGCTCGAACCAGGGGTCGGGCTCGCCGTCCAGCGCGAACAGCAGTTCTTCGTTGAGGGCCTTGCGGCCTTCGGCGTCTTCGAGGATGCGCTTCTTCACGTAGTCCAGGCCCACGCGGCTCACGTAGTGCACCGTGCGCTCCAGGTACCAGCCTTCCTTGCGGTAGAGCTGCATGAAGGCGCCGGTGTACTCCAGCACCTCTTCGGCCGTCTTGAGCTTGACGAAGAAATGCGCCACTTCGGTCTTGATGCCACCGTTGCCGGCGATGTACATCTCCCAGCCGCTGTCCACGCCGATGATGCCCACGTCCTTGATGCCGGCTTCCGCACAGTTGCGCGGGCAGCCGGAGACGGCGTACTTGACCTTGTGCGGTGCATACATGCGCCAGTGCGCACGCTCCAGGTCCTTGCCCATCTGGGTGCTGTCCTGGGTGCCCATGCGGCACCATTCGCTGCCCACGCAGGTCTTCACCGTGCGCAGGGCCTTGGCGTAGGCGTGGCCGCTGGGCATGCCGATGTCGTTCCACACGTTGACCAGGTCTTCCTTCTTCACGCCCAGCAGGTCGATGCGCTGGCCGCCGGTGACCTTCACGGTGGGAATCTTGTACTTGTCCACCGCGTCGGCGATGCGGCGCAGCTCGTCGGCGGTGGTTTCGCCGCCCCACATGCGCGGGATCACGCTGTAGGTGCCGTCCTTCTGGATGTTGGCGTGGCTGCGCTCGTTGATGAAGCGGCTTTGCGGATCGTCCCTGGCTTCCTTGGGCCAGCTGCTGATCAGGTAGTAGTTCAGCGCGGGGCGGCAGCTGGAGCAGCCATTGGGTGTCTTCCAGCCCATGCCGTTTTGCACTTCGGCAATGGTGAGGTACTTGTTGGCGAAGATGGCATCGCGCACTTCCTGGTGGCTGTGCTCGGTGCAGCTGCACATGGCCTTCTTTTTGGGCGTGGCGGAGTAGTCGCCGCCAGCGGTGAACATCAGGATCTGTTCCACCAGGCCGGTGCACGAGCCGCAGGAGGCGCTGGCCTTGGTGTGCTTGCGCACCTCTTCCAGCGTGAACAGGCCCTTGTCCTTGATGGCTTTGCAGATGCTGCCCTTGGTCACGCCGTTGCAGCCGCAGACCTCGTCGCTGTCGGCCATGGCGGCGGCCTTGCTGTGGCCCTGGTGGCCCACGTCGCCGATGTTGGACTCGCCGAACATCAGGCGGTCGCGAATGTCGGCCACGCTGCGGCCATCGCGCAGCAGCTTGAAGTACCAGCTGCCATCCACGGTGTCGCCGTACAGGCAGGCGCCCACCAGCTTGTCGCCCTCGATCACCAGCTTCTTGTAGACGCCGCCCGAGGGGTCGCTCATCACGATCTCTTCGGTGTGCTCGCCGCCCATGAAGTTGCCGGCGGAGAACAGGTCGATGCCGGTGACCTTGAGCTTGGTGGAGGTGAGCGAGCCGACGTAGCGGCCGATGCCGAACTCGGCCAGGTGCGTGGCCAGCACCTTGCCCTGCTCGAACAGCGGCGCCACCAGGCCGTAGGCGATGCCGCGGTGCGCCGCGCATTCACCCACCGCGTAGATGCGCGGGTCGGTCACGGTCTGCAGCGTGTCGCTGACCACGATGCCCTTGTTCACGTGCAGTTTCATCGACTCCGCCAGGGCGGTGTTGGGGCGGATGCCCACGGCCATCACCACCAGGTCGGCCGGCAGCTCGGTGCCGTCCTTGAAGCGGATCGCCTTCACCCGGCCGGTCTCGTTGCCCACCAGCTCCTGTGTCTGCGCGCCGATCAGGAAGCGCATGCCGCGCTGCTCCAGCGACTGCTGCAGCAGCTTGCCGGCCACATCGTCGAGCTGGCGCTCCATCAGCCAGGGCGCGACGTGCACCACGCTGACCGTCATGCCGCGTTTCATCAGGCCGTTGGCCGCTTCCAGACCGAGCAGGCCGCCGCCGATCACGACGGCGTGCTGGTACTGCGTGGCGGCGTCGATCATGGCCTGCGTGTCGGCGATGTCGCGGTAGGCCAGCACGCCCTGCAGTGCCTTGCCCGGGATGGGCAGCATGAAAGGGTTGGAGCCGGTGGCCATGATGAGGCGGTCGTAGGGCGCTTCGATCACACCGCCGTTGCCGTCGCTGGCGCGCACGACGCGCTTGAAGCGGTCCACCTCGGTCACGGTCTTGCCCGCGTGCAGGGTGATGCCATGGTCCTGGTACCAGGACCAGTCATTGAGCACGATTTCGTCCAGCGTCTGCTCACCCGCCAGCACCGGCGAGAGCAGGATGCGGTTGTAGTTGGGGTGGGGCTCCGCGCCAAACACCGTGATGTCGTAGAGATCGGGCGCGATCTTGAGCAATTCTTCAAGCGTGCGAACGCCGGCCATGCCGTTGCCGACCATGACCAGTTTCAGGCGTTGCGAGGGAGGCAGGCGCATGTCCATGGGGTTCTCCTGGGCGGCCGGTCAGGCCAGCTTCTCCACGTGGGTCTGGCGGGTGTAGAGGAAGTCGATCACTTCCTTGCGGCATTGCTGGTAGGTCGGGTCGTCGGCCAGCGCCACGCGCTGGCGCGGGCGCGGCAGGTCCACGCGCAGCACCTCGCCGATGGTGGCGGCCGGGCCGTTGGTGAGCATCACGATGCGGTCGCTCAGCAGCACGGCTTCGTCCACGTCGTGCGTGACCATCACCACGGTGCTGTGCGTGCGCGCCACGATCTCCAGCAGCTCGTCCTGCAGCTTGGCGCGGGTGAGGGCGTCGAGCGCGCCGAAGGGTTCGTCCATGAGCAACACCTTGGGTTCCATCGACAAGGCACGGGCGATGCCCACGCGCTGCTTCATGCCGCCGGAGATTTCGCCGGGACGCTTCTGTGCGGCGGCGGTAAGTCCCACCAGCGCCAGCGCGGCTTCGGTGCGCGTCTTCAGTTGCGCCTTGCTCTCGGTGACACCGAAGACGCGTTCAACCGCGAGGTGCACGTTCTCGAAGCAGGTCAGCCAGGGCAGCAGCGAGTGGTTCTGGAACACCACCGCACGCTCGGGGCCGGGGCCGGCGATTTCCTTGTTGGCGCAGAGCAGCACACCCCGGGTGGGCGTGGTGAGACCGGCGATCAGGTTGAGCAGCGTGGACTTGCCGCAGCCCGAGTGGCCGATCAGCGTGACGAACTCGCCCTTGGCGACGGTGAGGTGAATCTGGCGCAGCGCGGGAAAGAGGCCCTTGCGGGTCTTGAAGGTCTGCTCGACGCCCTGGATCTCGATGTACTTGGATGCGTCGCTCATGATTTCACTTCCTCGAAGGTGAACAGGGTGGCCAGCTTGATGAGGCCGAACTCGAGGACCAGACCGACCACGCCGATGACGAAGATGGCGATGATGATGCTGGCGACGTTGAGGTTGTTCCACTCGTCCCAGATCCAGAAGCCGATGCCCACGCCACCGGTGAGCATTTCGGCGGCCACGATCACCAGCCAGGCCGTGCCCACGGCCAGGCGCACGCCGGTCAGCAGGTAGGGCAGCACGGCGGGAAACAGGATCTTGGTGAAGATCTTCCACTCGCTCAGGTTGAGCACGCGCGCCACGTTCATGTAGTCCTGCGGCACGCGCTGCACGCCCACGGCGGTGTTGATGATCATGGGCCAGATCGAGCAGATGAAGATGGTCCAGATCGCGGCGGGGTTGGCGCCCTTGAACACCAGCAGGCCGATCGGCAGCCAGGCCAGCGGCGAGACCGGGCGCAGCAGGCTGATGAGCGGGTTGAACATGCGGCTGAGGAACTCGAAGCGGCCGATGGCGAAGCCCGCCGGGATGCCCACCAGCGCGGCCAGGCCGAAGCCCACGCCCACGCGCTGCAGCGACATGAGCACGTTCCAGCCCACGCCCTGGTCGTTCGGCCCCGCCTGGTAGAACGGGTCGGAGAACACGCCCACGGCCTGTGCCCAGGTGGCCAGCGGCGTGGGGATGCCGCTGTCGCTGCTGCCGGCCACCAGCGACCAGACCAGCACGAGGAAACCCAGGCCGAGCAGCGGTGGCAGCGCGCCTCGGAAGAAGCCCGCGATGCGCTCGCGCCAGGGCGAAGGCGTGGCCGCCCGGGCGGGCTCGGCGGCCACCGCCGGCGCGACGCTGGGCTTGGGATGGGGCACGGCGGCGGCCACGGGCGCGGCGGGCGCCACGGCCTCCAGGGGGGTGTGGAAAACGGCACTGACCATGGTGTTGTTCCTCGGGTTCGGCGGGCCGGGTCAGGCTGCCTTCATCTTGAAGCTGTCGGCGTACTTGGCCGGGTCCTTGCCGTCCCACACCACGCCGTCGATGAACTTGGCGCTGCGCAGGTCGGACTTGGGCAGCGATGTCTTGGTGGCGGACGCGGCTTCCTTGTAGATGTCGATGCGGTTGACCTGTCTGGCCACCGCCAGGTAGTCCGGGTGCGACTTGAGCAGGCCCCAGCGTTTGTGCTGGGTGAGGAACCACATGCCGTCGCTCAGATAGGGGTAGTTGGCCGCCCCGTCGTTGTAGAACTTCATGTGGTTGGGGTCGTCCCAGGTCTTGCCCAGGCCGTTCTGGTAGCGGCCCAGGATGCGCTGGTTGATCGCGTCCACACCGGTGTTCACGTAGGAGCGCTGGGCGATGGTCTCGGCCATCTTGTTCTTGTTCTGCAGGCCGGCGTCGATCCACTTGCCGGCCTCCAGGATGGCCGCCGTCACGGCGCGCGCGGTGTTGGGGTACTTCTGCACGAACTCGGCCGTGGTGCCCAGCACCTTCTCGGGGTGGTCCTTCCAGATGTCCTGGGTGGTGTTGGCGGTGATGCCGATGCCGTCCATGATGGCACGGTGGTTCCAGGGTTCGCCGACGCAGAAGCCGTCCATGTTGCCCACGCGCATGTTGGCCACCATCTGCGGCGGCGGCACCACGATGGCGCGCGCGTCCTTGAACGGGTCGATGCCGGCCGCCGCCAGCCAGTAGTAGAGCCACATGGCGTGGGTGCCGGTGGGGAAGGTCTGGGCGAAGGTGTATTCGCGCTTCTCGGTGGCCATCAGCTTGGCCAGCGAGGGGCCGTCCACCGCGCCTTTGTCGGCCAGCTTCTTCGACAGCGTGATGGCCTGCCCGTTCTGATTCAGATTCATCAGGATGGCCATGTCCTTCTTCGGCCCGGCGGTGCCCAGCTGCAGGCCGTAGATCAGGCCGTAGAGCACGTGGGCCATGTCGAGCTCGCTGTTGACCAGCTTGTCGCGCACGCCGGCCCAGCTGGCTTCCTTGGTCGGGACGATCTTGACGCCGTACTTCTTGTCGATGCCGAGTTCGGCGGCCATGACCACGCTGGCGCAGTCGGTCAGGGGGATGAAGCCGATCTTGACTTCGGTTTTTTCAGGCGCGTCGGAGCCGGCGGCCCAGACCCCGTGGTGGCCCAGCGTGGAGAAGAGGGCGGCCGTGCCGATGGCGCTGCCCTTCTTGATGAACTCGCGGCGCGAAGCGGCGGGGCCGTCGGCTGGGGTGGGGATGTCTGCGTTCATGTCCAACTCCTTGCTGATGAAAAAAAGCGGTGCCCCAAAGCACAACGGCGCCCATTTCCGTGCCTGCGCTGAGCGGGCGGAAATGGACGCCGTTGTCCGTGTCTGGGAAGACTGTCTGGAACTCGGGCCGCCATTGGCCCGGTTTCCCTTGCCTGGATCAAAGCAGTTAGCGTGCCAGCCTCAGGGTTGTCCCGGGCTCGCGCGAGAAGCGCTTGATTTCCAAGGAAAAACCCGCTGGCCGGTGGGGCGGCATCCGGGTGGTGGGCTTCAAACTGGTGCGAGCCGATCCGGCGGGCACGCTATTTGTGCACCGCAGCACCCGGTCGCGTGTCAGCGAGGGCGGGCGGGCAGCACGTCGGCCATGGCCAGCACGGCCTCGGCCACCTCGATCAGCCGGCGGTTCTGGTTCATGGCCATCTGCCGCATGGTCTTGTGCGCTTCTTCCTCGCTGAGCTGGCGGTGCGCCATCAGCAGGCCCTTGGCGCGTTCGATCAGCTTGCGCTCGTTCAGGCTGGCGCGCACCGTGTCCAGCTCCTCGCCCATGGTCTGCAGTCGGCGCGCCTGGTCCTGCACCAGCTCGAGGATGGAGCGATCCAGCTGCAGGCCATAGCCCTGGGCGGCGGCGCCGAAGCCGGCGGGCACGGCCGTGGAAGGTGCGTCCTGGAAGAAGGAGAGGGCGTTGGCCTCGCGCGGGGCGGTGGTGCTGAGGGCCTGGTAGGCCTCCAGTTCGGTCCGGGCGGCGCTGATCTTGTCCTCGCAGGCGCGCAGCAGGTCGAGCGCGAGCCGGTCCTCCACCGCCTTCATGCGGTCCATGCGCTGGCTGCAGCAGTCGAACCAGACCTGGCTGAGCTGCACGTTGAGCGGCGCGCCCTGCGTGGCGGTGCAGAGCACGCGGCGCAGGCGCTCCAGTTCGGCCAGCGTGGCGCTGGCCTGGCTGGCCGCCCACAGGTCCACCGCTTTCGGGTTGGCGAACTCGGCGAACACCTGCAGGCAGCGCTCCTGCGACTCGATCAGGTGCAGCAGGCGCTGCTGCTCGATCGCTTCGGCGCGGCCGCTGACGAACAGGGCCGAGCCGGCGGCGCGCTCCTGGCCCGCGAACTCCTTGCCCTGCATGAAGTTGAACAGCGCCACCAGCAGGCGCGAGACCTCGGGGTCGCTCGCGCTGTCGGCGGCCTCGAACACCACCGCCAGCAGGCCGGCGATCAGGCGCGCGTAGGCGTCGGTGGCCTGGCGGGTGGTCCAGGCCAGCGAGGCCACGCGCTCGCGCAGGTCTTCGAGCGCGTTCAGGCCGTGCAGCACGTAGGCGATGCGGCTGAACAGGCGCGCGCCATGGCCCACGCGGGGCGACTCGGTGTCCAGGCTGTCGAAACAGGCGCGCAGCTCGGCCTCGATCTGCCGGCATTCCTCGATCTGGCGGGCGCGCATGTCGGTGAAGCGCGCGCCCTGGGAGCCGATGTGCAGGTTGGACAGGCCGCGCTCGCGTTGAAGACCGTGCACCAGCCGGCCGGTGACATTCACCAGCGCGCTGGTCAGCGCGAGCTCCTGCAGCTCGGCGATTTCGCAGCGCTTGGCCGCGACGAGAAAATTCAAACCCGATTTCATCGAGGTGTTCGTGGGGTGGCTCGGCATGTCCCTGCAACTGAGCAACAACCATGCCGCCCGTACACTCCCCGCATGCGGATTTTGGGAATCGAGTCATCCTGCGACGAAACCGGCGTGGCCCTGGTCGATGCCAGCGGCAGCGCCACCCCCCGGCTGCTGGGGCATGCCCTGCACAGCCAGATTGAAATGCACCAGGCCTACGGCGGCGTGGTGCCCGAACTCGCCAGCCGCGACCACATCCGCCGCGTCCTGCCGCTGACCGACGCCGTGCTGGCGCAGGCCGGCCTGCCGCTCTCGGCTGTGGACGCCATCGCCTACACCCGGGGGCCGGGGCTGGCCGGCGCCTTGCTGGTCGGCTCGGGCGTGGCCTGCGCGCTCGGCTTTGCGCTGGGCAAGCCGGTGATCGGCGTGCACCACCTCGAAGGCCATCTGCTCTCGCCCTTCCTGAGCGCCGACCCGCCCGAATTTCCCTTCGTGGCGCTGCTGGTCTCGGGCGGCCACAGCCAACTGATGCGGGTGGACGGCGTGGGCCGCTACGAACTGCTGGGCGAGACCATCGACGACGCGGCCGGCGAGGCCTTCGACAAATCGGCCAAGCTGCTGGGCCTGCCGTACCCGGGCGGCCCGGCGCTCTCGCGCCTGGCCCAGCAGGGCGACGCCCTGGCCTACAAATTCCCGCGCCCGCTGCTGCACAGCGGCGATCTCGACTTTTCGTTCGCCGGCCTCAAGACGGCGGTGCTCACCCAGGTGAAGAAACTGGCCCACGCCCACCCGGACGGCCCGGCCACGCTGCACCTGGCCGACCCGCTGAGCGCGCAGCAGAAGGCCGACGTGGCCGCCAGCGTGCAGGCCGCCATCGTCGAGGTGCTGGTGAAGAAATCCTTCATGGCGATCCGCCAGACCGGTCTGCGCCGCCTGGTGGTGGCCGGTGGGGTGGGGGCCAATGCGCTGCTGCGCGAGCAGCTGGGCGCTGCCTGCGCCCAGGCCGGCGTGCGCGTGCACTACCCCGAGCTGCACCTGTGCACCGACAACGGCGCCATGATCGCGCTGGCCGGCGGCATGCGGGCCCAGGCCGGGCTGGCCAGCGGCGGCGCGGCGGACGCCGGTGGTTACCCCTTCGACGTGAAGCCCCGCTGGCCCCTCTCCGACCTGGGCCTGCCCGCCAATCCCGCCGGATGAGCGGGCGACTGGCTTCTGTAATTATGAATTAAACTCCCGGCGCTGTCGCCTTGGCGACTCTGCTGCGTGGGCCATTTCCGGCCCCCTGGCCTTTGCACCCGGAGCCCTTCTCTGATGAAACACCTGTTCGATTCTCTGTTTTCGCCACGCCGCCGCGCGCTCGTCGCAGCCCTCGTGGGAGGCCTGACCACCACCCTGGCCGTGGCGCAGGCGCCCGCCACCGGCGCCCCGATCCGCATCGGCATGATCGAAGGCCTCTCCGGCCCGATCGCCAACACCGGCGATGCGGTGTTCCGCAATCTGGTCTGGGCCACCGAGCGGGTCAACGCCCGTGGCGGCGTGAAGCTGCCCGGCGGCAACCGGCCGCTGGTGATCGAGCGTTTCGACAGCAAGGGCCAGACCGACGAGGCCCTCTCGGCGCTGCGCTCGGCGATCGACAAGGGCGTCACCATCGTCGCCCAGGGCAACTCCTCGGCGGCGGCGAGCGCGCTGATCGACGCCATCAACAAGCACAACGAGCGCGACACGGCGCGCCAGGTGCTGTTCCTCAACTACTCGGCGGTGGACCCGGTGCTGACCAACGAGAAATGCAGCTTCTGGCATTTCCGCTTTGATGCCCACGCCGACATGCGCATGAAGGCCCTCATGAGCGTGCTGCGCGAGGACGGGCAGCTCAAGAACATCTACCTGATCGGGCAGGACTACAGCTTCGGCCAGGCCGTGTTGCGCGAGGCGCGCAGCCAGCTCGCGGCCCAGCGTCCTGACGTCACCATCGTCGGCGACGAGCTGCACCCCATGGCGCGCGTGAAGGACTTCCTGCCCTACGCCGCCAAGATCAAGGCCAGCGGCGCGCAGGCCGTGCTCACCGGCAACTGGGGCAACGACCTTACGCTGCTGGTGAAGGCCGCGCGCGAAAGCGGCTTCGAGGGCAGCTTCTACACCTTCTACGGCAATGCGCTGGGCGCGCCCGCCGCCATGGGCGACGCCGGCATCGGCAAGGTGATCGCCGTGGCCGACTGGTTCCCCAACGTGCCAACGCCCGAGTCCGAGGCCTTCTACAAATCGTTCCGCGAGCGCTTCCCCAGCCCGGCGGACGACTACGTGCACATGCGCATGCAGCTGCTGGTGGAGGCGCTGGCGCAGGCCATCGAGCGCGCGGGCGCGGCCGGCCCGGTCAACGCCGCCACCATCGCCGCCCAGCTGGAGAAGGCCGACGTCACCCTCGCGGGTCAGCGCGCCCGCATGCGCGCCGCCGACCACCAGTTCCAGCAATCGCTGGCTGTGGCCGTGATGGACCGACAGGGCGCGCCCGGCGTCAAGTTCGACGTCGAAGGCTCGGGCTACGGCTTTCGCGTGATCCGCAACCTGAGCCCGCAGCAGGCCGAGCTGCCGCACACCTGTACCATGCAGCGACCTTGATACAGCTTTGCGGGAGCGTGTGCCGATGAGACAGGTGGTGGAGCAGCTGGAAGCCTCGCGCATCCGGGAAGTGGCCAACGAAGGCCTGGGCCGGGCCGATGTGCTCAAGTTCTGGTTCGGCGAGAGCGACGAGGTCACGCCCGGCTTCATCCGCGACGCGGCCGTGGCCTCGCTGCAGGCCGGCGAGACCTTCTACGCCCACAACCTGGGCCTGCAGGAGTTGCGCGAGGCGCTGGCGGCGTACACCGACCGGCTGCATCCCGGGCGCGGCGCCAGCCATTGGTTCGATCGGCTGGCCGTGAGTTCCGGTGGGGTCAACGGCCTCATGCTGGCGTCGCAGACCCTGGTGGAGGCGGGGGACGAGGTGGCCGTGGTCACACCGGCCTGGCCCAACCTGGTGGCGCAGCCGCAGATTCTGGGTGCGAAGGTCAAGACCGTGCCTCTGCGCGTGCAGGCCGATGGCCCCCGTGCGGGTGCCTGGGTGCTGGACATGGACGCCTTGCTGGCCGCCATCACGCCCTCGACCCGCCTGCTGGTCGTCAACGCACCCAACAACCCCACGGGCTGGACGCTCAGCGCCGCCGAGCAGCGCGCCATCCTGGCGCACTGCCGTCGCACCGGCACCTGGATCCTGGCCGACGAGGTCTACGAGCGGCTCTACTTCGCCGGCGACACGGCCAACGGCGCCGCGCCCAGCTTCCTGGATGTGGCCGAGCCGGACGACCGCGTCATCGTCGCCCACAGCTTTTCCAAGAGCTTCCTCATGACCGGCTGGCGCCTGGGCTGGCTGGTGCTGCCGCCAGCGCTCACGGGCGCCATCGGCAAGCTCATTGAATACAACACCTCCTGCGCGCCGGTGTTCGTGCAGCGGGCGGCCGCCGTGGCGCTGCAGCGCGGCGACGAGGTCACGCCGGCCCTGGTGGCGCACCTGCGGCACTGCCGCGACACGCTGGTGCCGCTGCTGCGCGCCCTGCCCGGGGTGACCCTGGCCGAGCCACTGGGCGGCATGTACGCCTTTTTCCGGTTGGCCGGGCAGGACGATTGCCTGGCGGTGGCCAAGCGCCTGGTGCGCGAAGCCGGCCTGGGCCTGGCACCCGGCAGTGCCTTCAGCCCCGAGGCCACGGGCTGGCTGCGCTGGTGCTTCGCCAGCCGCGACACGGGCCGGCTGGAGCAGGGCGTGGAGCGCCTGCGCCACTGGCTGGCCGCCCAGCCCCCCGCTGCCCGCTGAGTCCTTCTGGTCTATAATTCGCGGTTGCTGTCTTCACGGACGGCAATTTCACGCCCGCGGCGGCCCACATCGGCTGCGGCGGGACGCACGTAACGCCAGGCAACTGGCCAAGGAACTTTCAATGATCGCCCAATCCATCAAAGCCGAAGTGGTCGCGGCCAACGCCCGCGCCGCCAACGACACCGGCAGCCCCGAAGTGCAAGTCGCACTGCTGACCGCCCGCATCAACGAGCTCACCCCTCACTTCAAGACCCACGCCAAGGACCACCACGGCCGCCGCGGTCTGCTGCGCATGGTGAGCCGCCGCCGCAAGCTGCTCGACTACCTGAAGTCCAAGGACGCCGAGCGTTACATCGCCCTGATCCAGAAACTGGGCCTGCGCAAGTAATTGGCACGGCCGTGACGCACAAAACGCCTGAGTTGGTTCGCTGGCTCGGGCGTTTTTTGCTTGTCACGCGCCTTTTTTGATTCCGGAGCCCCGACAACAGAGCGAAGCTGTGTCATTCCAAGGGGGTTGTGCGCCAGACGGCGTGCCCACAATCCTCCTGGAATGGCATCGTGTTCTGGGTTGTGTCTCCGGGTTTTGTGCAGCGAAGCTGCACGCATTTAACGGAGAGACACCATGAGCATGTTCAACAAGGTCACCAAGAGCTTCCAGTGGGGCCCCCACCACGTCACGATGGAAACCGGCGAAATCGCGCGCCAGTCCACCGGCGCCGTGCTGGTCAACATCGACGACACCGTGGTCCTGGCCACCGTGGTCGCCAAGACCGAGGCCAAGGCCGGCCAGGACTTCTTCCCCCTGACGGTGGACTACACCGAGAAGTCGTACGCCGCCGGCAAGATCCCCGGCAGCTTCTTCAAGCGCGAAGGCCGCCCGAGCGAACTCGAGACGCTGACCTGCCGCCTGATCGACCGCCCGATCCGCCCGCTGTTCCCTGAAGGCTTCTACAACGAAGTGCAGGTGATCGTGCACGTGGTGAGCCTGAACCCCGAAGTGCAGGCCGACATCGCCGCGATGATCGCCACCTCCGCCGCGCTGGCCGTCAGCGGCATCCCGTTCAACGGCCCCATCGGCGCCGCCCGCGTGGGCTACGTCAACGGCGAGTACGTGCTCAACCCAGGCCAGACCCAGCTCAAAGACAGCCAGCTTGACCTCGTGGTCGCGGGCACCGAAGCCGCCGTGCTGATGGTGGAATCCGAAGCCGACCAGCTGTCGGAAGAAGTCATGCTGGGCGCCGTGGTCTACGGCCACGACATGGGCAAGATCGCCATCGCCGCCATCAACGAACTCGTGCGCGACGCCGGCAAGCCGGCCTGGGACTGGCAGCCGCCGGCCAAGGACGAGCCGCTGATCGCCAAGGTCGACGCACTGGCCAAGGCCAAGCTCGAAGCCGCCTACCAGATCCGCAACAAGCAGGCCCGCACCCAGGCCTGCCGCACGGCCTATGCCGACGTGTTCGCCGCCCTGAAGGCCGAAGGCGTGGAGTTCGACAGCGTGGCCGTCGAAGCCCTGCTGTTCGAGATCGAAGCCAAGATCGTGCGTGGCCAGATCCTGGCTGGCGAGCCCCGCATCGACGGCCGCGACACGCGCACCGTGCGCGCCATCGAAATCCGCAACGGCGTGCTGCCCCGCACCCACGGCTCGGCCCTGTTCACCCGCGGTGAAACCCAGGCGCTGGTCGTGGCCACGCTCGGTACCGACCGCGACGCACAGCGCATCGACGCGCTGGCCGGCGAGTTCGAAGACCGCTTCATGCTGCACTACAACATGCCTCCCTTCGCCACCGGTGAAGCCGGCCGCTTCGGCACGCCCAAGCGCCGCGAGATCGGCCACGGCCGCCTGGCCAAGCGCGCGCTGATCGCCGCGCTGCCGAGCAAGGAAGACTTCCCCTACACCATGCGCGTGGTGTCCGAGATCACCGAATCCAACGGCTCCTCGTCGATGGCTTCGGTCTGCGGCGGCTGCCTGGCGCTGATGGACGCCGGCGTGCCCATGAAGGCGCACGTGGCCGGCATTGCCATGGGCCTGATCAAGGACGGCAACCGCTTCGCGGTGCTGACCGACATCCTGGGTGACGAAGATCACCTGGGCGACATGGACTTCAAGGTGGCCGGTACCACCAACGGCATCTCGGCGCTGCAGATGGACATCAAGATCCAGGGCATCACCAAGGAAATCATGCAGGTCGCGCTGGCCCAGGCCAAGGAAGCCCGCATGCACATCCTGGGCAAGATGCAGGAAGCCATGGGCGAAGCCAAGACCGAAGTGTCCAACTTCGCGCCCAAGCTCTTCACCATGAAGATCAACCCCGAGAAGATCCGCGACGTGATCGGCAAGGGCGGCTCCGTCATCCGTGCGCTGACCGAAGAGACCGGCACGCAGATCAACATCGACGAAGACGGCACCATCACCATCGCCTCGACCGACTCGGCCAAGGCCGACGAAGCCAAGCGCCGCATCGAGCAGATCACGGCCGAAGTGGAAGTGGGCAAGGTCTACGAAGGCCCGGTCACCAAGATTCTGGACTTCGGTGCCCTGATCAACCTGCTGCCTGGCAAGGACGGCCTGCTGCACATCAGCCAGATCGCCCACGAGCGCGTCGAGAAGGTCACCGACTACCTGAGCGAAGGCCAGGTCGTGCGCGTGAAGGTGCTGGAGACCGATGAAAAGGGCCGCGTCAAGCTGTCCATGAAGGCCCTGGCCGAACGCAACACCGGCGAGCAGGCGCCTCAACAGCCTCAGTCGTGATGTCACCGGTCGTGCCGGTCATGCAAGCCGTTGAAATCAGCGCCTACGGCGCACCCGAAGTCCTGCGCCTGGGCGAACGCCCGGTGCCGGTCGCGGGTGCGGGCGAGGTGCTGATCCGTGTCAGCGCGTCGGGCGTGAACCGCCCTGACGTGCTGCAGCGCACCGGCAACTACCCGGTGCCACCTGGCGCGTCCGACATTCCCGGCCTCGAGGTGGCGGGCGTGATCGAATCGGGCGATGCCGCCGCGATGGCGCAGGCCGGCCTGAAGGCCGGCGACCGCGTGTGCGCGCTGGTCGCCGGGGGTGGCTACGCGCAATGGTGCGTGGCGCCTGTGGGGCAATGCCTGCCGGTGCCCGAGGGCCTGGACGACATCGCCGCCGCTTCGCTGCCCGAGACCTTCTTCACCGTCTGGAGCAACGTGTTCGACCGCGGTCGCCTGCAGGCCGGTGAAACCCTGCTCGTGCAGGGTGGCACCAGCGGCATCGGCGTGACCGCGATCCAGATGGCCAAGGCCCTGGGCGCTCGCGTGATCGCCACCGCCGGCAGCGACGACAAGTGCGCCGCCTGCCTCAAGCTCGGGGCCGACCACGCCATCAACTACAAGACCCAGGACTTCGTCGCTGCCGTGGCCGAGCTCACGGGCAAGCGCGGCGTCGATGTCGTCCTCGACATGGTCGCCGGCAGCTACGTGAGCCGCGAGATCGAATGCCTGGCCGAGGACGGCCGGCTGGTGATCATTGCGGTGCAGGGCGGCGTCAAGGCCGAGTTCAACGCCGGCCTGGTGCTGCGCCGTCGCCTGACCATCACGGGGTCCACCCTGCGACCCCGGCCGGTGGCGTTCAAGGCGGCGATCGCGGCCTCGCTGCGCGCGCGCGTGTGGCCCTTGCTGGCCGAAGGCCGCATCCAGCCGGTGATTCACCAGGTGTTTCCCGCCGCGCAGGCCGCGGCGGCGCACACGCTGATGGAGTCCAACCAGCACGTCGGCAAGCTCGTGTTGAGCTGGGCCTGACCCGGTCAGAGAAGAAACCGTCATGAGAAAACTGATTGCAGGCAACTGGAAGATGAACGGCTCGCTGGCCGCCAACGAAGCGCTGGTCAAGGCCATGCTCGATGGCCTCGGCGGCCAGTCGCCCAAGGCCGACATGGCCCTGTGCGTGCCCGCGCCTTACCTGGCGCAGGTGGGCGCGCTGCTGCAACGCAGCCCGATCGCCTGGGGCGCGCAGGATGTGTCGAGCCAGGAGCAGGGCGCCTACACCGGTGAGGTGTCGGCGGCCATGCTGCGTGACTTCGCCTGCCGCTACGCCATCGTGGGCCATTCCGAGCGCCGCCAGTACCACGGCGAAACCGACGCCGTGGTGGCCGAGAAGGCGAAAGCCGCGCTGGCCAAGGGCATCACGCCCATCGTCTGCGTCGGCGAAACGCTGGCCGAGCGCGAGGCCGGTCACACCGAGGAGGTGGTCAAGCGCCAGCTGGCGGCCGTCATCCACCTCTGCGGCCACTGCATCACTGAAATCGTCGTGGCCTACGAGCCAGTCTGGGCCATCGGCACCGGCAAGACCGCCACGCCCGAAGAGGCGCAGCAGGTGCACGCCGTGTTGCGCGCCCAGATTTCGGCGGCGACGCAGAATGCCGGTCGGGTTCACATCCTGTACGGCGGCAGCATGAACGCAGCCAACGCCGCGAGCCTGCTGGCCCAGCCTGACATCGACGGCGGCCTCATCGGCGGTGCGTCGCTCAAGGCGCCCGACTTCCTTCAGATCGTGGCTTCTGCCCCTTAATCCCCGCTCGCGCCCTGGGTGGCGCGGCGACAACCGATATCTCCGGAGAAAAAAGATGAACGTTTTGTTGACCATCCTGCTGGCGGTTCAGATCCTGGCCGCGCTGGGCATGATCGGCCTGATCCTCATGCAGCACGGCAAAGGTGCCGATGCGGGCGCGGCCTTCGGTGGTGGCGCTGGTTCGGCCAGCCTGTTCGGTGCCTCGGGTGGCGCGAACTTCCTGTCGCGCACCACGGCCGTGCTGGCCGCCATCTTCCTCGCCTGCACGCTGGCTCTGGCGTATTTCGGCAACCTGCGCACCGCCGCACCGAGCACGGGCAGCGTGCTGGAAGGCGCTGCCTTGCCCGCGCAACCGGCCGGAGCCGCCCAGCAGATCCCGGGCACCGGCACGGCGCCCGCGCCGGCCGCCGCAGGCGATGCCGCACCGGCCACCGGCGCAGCCCAGATTCCCGCCAAGTAAGCGAATCCTCCATCCGCCTGGCCACCACGCCGGGCGGACTTTTCCTGCGCTGCGACAACCCGACCGATTCCTTCGGAAAAACCGGAGCAGCCCCCGGAAACAGGGGGCGTTTCAGGGTAAACTCTATGGGTTGTCAGCAAGGCTCGCACCATTCCTCGCGAGCCCATCAATGCAGACCCAGCCGACGTGGTGAAATTGGTAGACACGCTATCTTGAGGGGGTAGTGGCGAAAGCTGTGCGAGTTCGAGTCTCGCCGTCGGCACCAATCATTGGACAACACGGTCCCACGCCGTGTCAGCGGAATCTACCCAAGATGAGTCTCGAACAATACCTTCCTGTGCTCCTGTTTATCTTGGTGGGTATTGCCGTAGGGATCATCCCGCAGGTTCTGGGCTACATCCTTGGCCCCAACCTCCCGGACGCCGAGAAAAACTCCCCTTACGAATGCGGCTTCGAGGCTTTCGAAGACGCCCGCATGAAGTTCGATGTGCGCTACTACCTGGTGGCCATCCTCTTCATTCTCTTCGACCTCGAAATTGCATTCCTCATTCCCTGGGCCGTGGCGTTCTCCGACATCGGGGCCACGGGCTTCTTCGCTGGCGTGGTGTTCCTGGCCATCCTGACCGTGGGCTTCGCCTACGAATGGAAAAAAGGCGCGCTGGATTGGGAATGAGTTCGACAGACGCGTGCGCGCGCACCGGAGCGGTTCATGATTGAAGGTGTATTCAAGGAAGGTTTCGTCACCACCAGCTACGACTCGGTGGTGAACTGGGCCAAGACCGGCTCGCTCTGGCCCATGACCTTTGGTCTGGCCTGCTGCGCGGTCGAGATGATGCACGCGGCCGCCGCGCGCTACGACATCGGCCGCTTCGGCTCCGAGGTGTTCCGCGCCAGCCCGCGCCAGTCCGATCTGATGATCGTGGCCGGCACGCTGTGCAACAAGATGGCGCCGGCCCTGCGCAAGGTCTACGACCAGATGGCCGAGCCGCGCTGGGTGCTGTCCATGGGCTCGTGCGCCAACGGCGGCGGTTACTACCACTACAGCTATTCGGTGGTGCGGGGCTGCGATCGCATCGTTCCGGTGGACGTGTACGTGCCCGGATGTCCTCCCACGGCCGAGGCGCTGCTGTACGGAATCATCCAGCTGCAGCAGAAGATCCGCCGCACCCACACCATTGCGCGTGCCTGAGCGCGGCGCCCCTGACATTGCTAGCACGTCACTGGCCCTGAAAGAACCCTGTTCATGACCGACACCGCCATGACTCCCCCTGCCGTCGAGCCCGAGGCGCTGAAGAACTCGCTGGCGGGTCTGCTGGGCGACAAGGCCCAGTCCCTCCAGGTGGTCCGCGAAGAGCTCACGCTCACGGTGAAGGCGTCCGACTACCTGGCCGTCATGCAGACCCTGCGCGATGCGCCCGAGGCCCGCTTCGAGCAGCTCATCGACCTCTGCGGCATGGACTACCAGGCCTACGGCGATGGCCGCTGGGAAGGCCAGCGCTTCGCGGCGGTGGTGCACCTGCTGTCCGTCACCCACAACCACCGCGTGCGCGTGCGTGTGTTCTGCCCCGAGGACGATTTCCCGGTGCTGGCGTCGGTGACCCCGCTGTGGGCCGCGGCCAACTGGTACGAGCGCGAGGCCTTCGACCTGTACGGCATCGTCTTCGAAGGCCACGACGACCTGCGCCGCATCCTGACCGATTACGGCTTCATCGGCCACCCGTTCCGCAAGGACTTCCCGCTGTCGGGCCACGTCGAAATGCGCTACGACGCCGAGCGCCAGCGCGTGATCTACGAGCCGGTGACCATCGAGCCGCGCGAGATCACGCCGCGCATCATCCGCGAAGACAACTACGGGGGCCTGCACTGAGGCCCCGGCCCGTCGTGTGAATCGTCATGGCAGAGATCAAGAACTACACCCTGAACTTCGGTCCGCAGCACCCGGCCGCGCACGGCGTGCTGCGCCTCGTGCTGGAGCTGGACGGCGAGGTCGTGCAACGCGCCGACCCGCACATCGGCCTGCTGCACCGCGCCACGGAGAAGCTGGCCGAGCACAAGACCTACATCCAGTCGCTGCCCTACATGGACCGACTGGACTACGTCTCCATGATGTGCAACGAGCACTCCTACTGCCTGGCCATCGAGAAGCTGCTGGGCATCGAGGTGCCGATCCGCGCGCAGTACATCCGCGTGATGTTCAGCGAGATCACACGCCTGCTCAACCACCTGATGTGGCTGGGCTCGCACGGCAACGATTGCGGCAGCTCGACCATCCTGATCTACGCGTTCCGCGAGCGTGAAGACCTGTTCGACATGTACGAGGCCGTGTCCGGCGCGCGCATGCACGCGGCCTATTTCCGTCCGGGCGGCGTGTACCGCGACCTGCCGGACAGCATGCCGCAGTACAAGCACAGCAAGATCCGCAACGCGCGTGCCATGGAGCAGATGAACACGAACCGCCAGGGTTCGCTGCTCGACTTCATCGACGATTTCACCAAGCGCTTCCCGACCTACCTGGCCGAGTACCACACGCTGCTGACCGACAACCGCATCTGGAAGCAGCGCACCGTCGGCATCGGCGTGGTCACGCCCGAGCGCGCGCTCAACCTCGGCATGACCGGTCCCATGCTGCGCGGCTCCGGCATCGCCTGGGACCTGCGCAAGAAGCAGCCGTACGACGTGTACGGCCAGATGGACTTCGACATCCCGGTGGGCAAGACCGGCGACTGCTACGACCGCTACCTCGTGCGCATGGAGGAGATGAAGCAGTCCAACCGCATCATCGAGCAGTGCGTGAAGTGGCTGCGCGCCAACCCCGGCCCGGTGATCACCGACAACCACAAGGTGGCGGCGCCCGCCCGTGAGGCCATGAAGGCCAACATGGAAGAGCTGATCCACCACTTCAAGCTTTTCACCGAAGGCTTCCACGTGCCCGAAGGCGAGGCCTACGCGGCGGTCGAACACCCCAAGGGCGAGTTCGGCATCTACCTCGTGAGCGACGGCGCCAACAAGCCCTACCGCCTGAAGATCCGCGCGCCCGGTTTCGCGCACCTCGCCACCATGGACGAGATGGCGCGCGGCCACATGCTGGCCGATGCGGTGGCCATCATCGGCACCATGGACATCGTTTTCGGAGAGATCGACCGATGAGCACCGTCACGCCCGAGTCCTTCCACGAGGCCACGATCCGGCGCTTCGACCGCGAGGTCGCGAAGTACCCCGACGAGCAGCGCATTTCCGCGGTGATGGCCTGCCTGTCCATCATCCAGCAGGAAGCGGGCCACGTGAGCCCTGAAGCCGAGGTGGCGCTGGCCGCCTACCTGCGCGTCGAACCGATCGCGGTGCACGAGGTCACGACCTTCTACAACATGTACAACCAGCGGCCGGTGGGCAAGTTCAAGCTCAACGTCTGCACCAACCTGCCGTGCCAGCTGCGCGACGGCAACAAGGCCCTGCACCACCTGGAGCAGAAGCTGGGCATCACCATGGGCGAGACCACGGCCGACGGCCTGTTCACGCTGCAGCAGAGCGAATGCCTGGGTGCCTGCGCCGACTCCCCCGTGATGCTGGTCAACGACCGCCACATGTGCAGCTTCATGAGCAACGAGAAGCTGGACCAGCTGGTCGACGGCCTCAAATCGTCCGTGCAGGCCTCGGAAGGACAAGCATGAACGCCGAGCAGATCCTCTCGCAGTTCCGCGCCACCGGCGTGCAGACCTGCTTCCACGGCCGCCACATCGAACCGCAGATCTACGCCGGCCTCGATGGCAGCAACTGGTCGCTCAAGGACTACGTGGCCCGCGGTGGCTACCAGGCCCTGCGCAAGGTGCTGGGCCAGGACGGCGCACCGCCGGCCGGTGATCCGCCCGTCGTGGGCATGACGCAGGACCAGGTGATCGCCACGCTGAAGGAATCGGCCTTGCGCGGCCGGGGCGGCGCGGGCTTCCCCACGGGCCTGAAGTGGAGCTTCATGCCGCGCCAGTTCCCGGGCCAGAAGTACCTGGTTTGCAACTCGGACGAAGGCGAGCCCGGCACCTGCAAGGACCGGGACATCCTGCTGTACAACCCGCACATCGTGATCGAAGGCATGGCCATCGCGGCGTATGCGATGGGCATCAGCGTGGGCTACAACTACATCCACGGCGAGATCTTCGAAGCCTATGAGCGCTTCGAGGCCGCGCTGGAAGAGGCGCGCGCCGCCGGCTTCCTGGGTGACGGCATCATGGGCAGTGGCTTCAACTTCCAGCTGCACGCCGCGCACGGCTTCGGCGCCTACATCTGCGGTGAAGAAACCGCGCTGCTCGAATCGCTCGAAGGCAAGAAGGGCCAGCCCCGCTTCAAGCCGCCGTTCCCGGCCAGCTTCGGCCTGTACGGCAAGCCCACCACCATCAACAACACCGAGACCTTCGCGGCGGTGCCCTGGATCATCCGCAACGGCGGCGCGGCCTACCTGGCCTGCGGCAAGCCGAACAACGGCGGCACCAAGATCTATTCGGTCTCGGGCGACGTGGAGATGCCGGGCAACTACGAGGTGCCGCTGGGCACGCCGTTCAGCAAGCTGCTGGAGCTCGCCGGTGGCGTGCGCAAGGGCCGCACGCTCAAGGCCGTGATTCCCGGTGGCTCGTCGGCCCCGGTGCTGCCTGCGCACATCATGATGGAGTGCACGATGGACTACGACTCCATCGCCAAGGCCGGCTCCATGCTGGGCTCGGGTGCCGTCATCGTGATGGACGACTCTCGCTGCATGGTCGAGTCGCTCAAGCGCCTGTCCTATTTCTACATGCACGAATCCTGCGGCCAGTGCACGCCTTGCCGCGAAGGCACGGGCTGGCTCTGGCGCATGGTGGATCGCATCGACCGCGGCCTGGGCAAGCCCGCCGACATGGCGCTGCTCGACAACGTGGCCGAGAACATCATGGGCCGCACCATCTGCGCCCTGGGCGATGCGGCGGCCATGCCGGTGCGCGCCATGATCAAACACTTCCGGCATGAGTTCGAGGCCAAGATCGCGGCTGCTCAGACGCCCGTCAAGGCCGCTTAAGAGAAGACATTCCCATGGTTGAAATCGAACTCGACGGCAAGAAGGTGGAAGTGCCCCCGGGCAGCATGGTCATGCATGCGGCCGAGAAGGCGGGCACCTACATCCCCCACTTCTGCTACCACAAGAAGCTGTCCATCGCGGCCAACTGCCGCATGTGCCTGGTTGACGTGGAAAAGGCGCCCAAGCCCATGCCCGCCTGCGCCACGCCGGTCACACAGGGCATGATCGTGCGCACCCAGAGCGACAAGGCGATCAAGGCCCAGCAGTCGGTGATGGAGTTCCTGCTCATCAACCACCCGCTGGACTGCCCCATCTGCGACCAGGGCGGCGAGTGCCAGCTGCAGGATCTGGCCGTGGGCTATGGCGGCTCCGGTTCGCGCTACGAAGAAGAAAAGCGCGTGGTCTTCCACAAGGACGTGGGCCCGCTGATCTCCATGGAGGAGATGAGCCGCTGCATCCACTGCACCCGCTGCGTGCGCTTCGGCCAGGAAGTGGCCGGCGTGATGGAGCTGGGCATGTCGCACCGCGGCGAACACGCCGAAATCGAGACCTTCCTGGGCGATACGGTGGACTCCGAGCTCTCGGGCAACATGATCGACATCTGCCCGGTCGGCGCGCTCACCAGCAAGCCGTTCCGCTACAGCGCCCGGACCTGGGAGCTGTCGCGCCGCAAGAGCGTGAGCCCGCACGATTCCACCGGTGCCAACCTGATCGTCCAGGTGAAAAACCACAAGGTCATGCGCGTGGTGCCGCTGGAGAACGAGGCTGTCAATGAATGCTGGATCGCCGACCGCGACCGCTTCTCGTACGAGGCCGTCAACAGCGAAGAGCGCCTGACCTCGCCCATGCTCAAACAGGGCGGCGAGTGGAAGACGGTCGACTGGCAGACCGCGCTCGAATACGTGGCCAATGGCCTGAAGCAGGTCAAGGCCGATCACGGTGCCAACGCCATCGGCCTGCTGTCCAGCCCGCACAGCACGCTCGAAGAGCTGGCCCTGGCCGGTGCGCTGGTGCGCGGCCTGGGCAGCCAGAATATCGACGCGCGCCTGCGCCACGCCGATTTCTCGAACACCGCGCCGGCAGGCGCGGCCCGCTGGCTGGGTCTGCCGATCGCATCGCTCTCCACGCTGCAACGCGTGCTCGTGATCGGCTCCAACCTGCGCAAGGACCACCCGCTGTTCGCGCAGCGCATCCGCCAGGCCCAGCGCAAGGGCGCACAGGTCAACGTGCTCAACGCCAAGGCGCAGGACTGGGCCATGCCGATAAAGAACACCGTGCTGGCCGACAGCCGCCTGTGGGTGTCGGCGCTGGCCGGCATCGCGGCCGCCATTGGCGCTGAAACGGGTGCCGCGGCGCCCGTGAGCGGCGAAGCCACGGACGCGCACCGCGCGGTCGCCAAGTCCCTGCTGGGCGGCGAACAGAAGGCCATCCTGCTGGGCAATGCGGCGGCACACCATGCCAAGGCGTCGAGCCTGCTCGCGCTGGCCAACTGGATCGCCCAGCAGACCGGTGCCACGGTGGGCTACCTCACCGAAGCCGCGAACACCGTGGGCGCGCAGCTGGTGAACGCGCTGCCGGGGCAGGGCGGTCTGAACGCCAGCCAGATGCTGGTGGGCAAGCTCAAGGCCGCCATCCTGCTCAACACCGAGCCTGCCCAGGACACCGCCGTCGGTGCCACGGGTCTGGCAGCGGCCGACATGGTCGTCACCCTGAGCCCCTTCAAGACCAACCTCGACGTGAGCGACGTGCTCCTGCCCATCGCTCCGTTCACCGAAACCTCGGGCTCCTTCGTGAACGCCGAAGGCCGCCTGCAAGGCTTCCACGCCGTCGTGCGCCCGCTGGGCGACACGCGCCCGGCCTGGAAGGTGCTGCGCGTGCTCGGCAACCTGCTGGACCTGCCGGGCTTCGACGCCGATTCGTCGCAGGCCGTGCTGGCCGCGGCGCTGCCGGGTGTGAGCAACGGCAGCGTGGTCGATGCCGCCCGCCTGTCCAACGCGAGCAGCGCGGCGATCGACACGTCGCCGGCCGAAGTGGCGCCCTGCGTGGCCTCCATCTACCAGCTCGACGGCCTGGTGCGCCGCTCGACCGCCCTGCAACTCACCGCCGATGCGCGGACCGCTCAAGCCCTGGAAGGAGCCGCAGCGTGATCGATGCGATGTACAACGGCGGCCTGGGCCTGATCGCCGCCGACTGGTGGGCCACCGGTGCCTGGCCCGTCATCTGGAACCTGATCAAGATCGTGGTCGTGCTCGCGCCCCTGATGGGCGCGGTGGCCTACCTCACGCTGTGGGAGCGCAAGCTGCTCGGCTGGATCCAGGTGCGCCACGGTCCCAACCGCGTGGGCCCCTTCGGCCTGCTGCAGCCGATCGCCGACGCGCTCAAGCTGCTGACCAAGGAACTGATCCGCCCCAGCGCGGCCAGCAACGGGCTGTTCCGCCTCGGCCCCGTCATGGCCATCATGCCGGCGTTGGCCGCGTGGGTTGCGATTCCTTTCGGCCCGGAGGCGATCATCGCCAACGTGAACGCCGGCCTGCTCGTGATCCTGGCCATCACCTCGATCGAGGTCTACGGTGTGATCATCGCCGGCTGGGCGTCCAACTCCAAGTACGCCTTCCTGGGCGCGCTGCGCGCCTCGGCGCAGATGGTGAGCTACGAAATCGCCATCGGCTTCTGCTTCCTGGTGGTGGTCATGACCGCCGGCAGCCTGCACCTGGGGGAGATCGTGGCCTCGCAGGCGCGCGGCATGGGCGCCAACATGGGCCTGGGCTTCCTGTCCTGGAACTGGCTGCCCCTGCTGCCGATCTTCTTCGTCTACCTGATCTCCGGCGTGGCCGAAACCAACCGCCACCCCTTCGACGTGGTCGAAGGCGAGGCCGAGATCGTGGCGGGCCACATGGTCGAGTACTCGGGCATGGGCTTCGCCATCTTCTTCCTGGCCGAGTACGCCAGCATGTGGCTGGTGTCCGTGCTGGCCGTGCTGATGTTCCTGGGCGGCTGGCTGTCGCCGATCGCCGCGCTCGACTTCATCCCCGGCTGGATCTGGCTCGGCATCAAGACCTGCGTGGTGGTGTCCATGTTCATCTGGATCCGCGCCACCTTCCCCCGCTTCCGCTACGACCAGATCATGCGTCTGGGCTGGAAGATCTTCATCCCTGTCACGCTGATCTGGCTGCTCCTCGTGGGCGCGCTCATGCAGACCCCGTGGAACCTCTGGAAATAAGCCGGGCGCACGACCATGTCCACCACCACCGCCAATTCCACCGCGCCGTCCGCGCACGCCGCGCCGTTCTCTTTCCGCGATTTCTTCAACAGCTTTCTGCTGGTGGAGCTGTTCAAGGGCATGGCCCTGACGGGCCGCTACGCCTTCAAGCGCAAGGTCACGGTGCAGTTCCCCGAGGAGAAGACGCCGCTGTCGCCACGCTTCCGTGGCCTGCACGCCCTGCGCCGTTATGAGAACGGTGAAGAGCGCTGCATCGCCTGCAAGCTCTGCGAAGCCGTCTGCCCGGCGATGGCGATCACCATCGAATCCGATGTGCGCGCCGATGGTTCGCGCCGCACCACGCGCTACGACATCGACCTGACCAAGTGCATCTTCTGCGGCTTCTGCGAAGAAAGCTGCCCGGTCGACTCCATCGTCGAGACGCATGTCCTCGAGTACCACGGCGAAAAGCGCGGCGACCTGTACTTCACCAAGGAGATGCTGCTGGCCGTGGGCGACCGCTACGAATCCGAGATCGCCGCCGCCCGGGCCTCCGACGCCCCCTACCGCTGATCAGGGCTGACCCGACTCGGCCGGACCAGACGACACAAGAACCACGACGCCATGGATTACCAGACCGGCTTTTTCTACCTGTTCTCCGCGGTGCTGCTGTACGCAGGCTACCGCGTGATCACCGCGCGCAACCCGGTGCATGCCGTGCTGCACCTCATGCTCGCGTTCTCGCAGGCGGCGGCGCTGTGGCTGTTGCTGCGCGCCGAGTTCCTGGGCATCACGCTGGTGCTGGTGTACCTGGGCGCGGTGATGGTGCTGTTCCTCTTCGTCGTGATGATGCTGGACATCAACCTGGACACGGTGCGCCAGGGTTTCTGGAAGCACTTCCCGGTGGCGGCCTTGCTCGGCGCCTTCGTGGCGGCCGAACTCATCGCCGTGCTGTGGGCCGGTTTCCCCACGGTCACGGGCAATCCGGGCGCGGTGGCGGCCGACCCGGGCTATTCCAACACCCGTGAACTGGGCGTGCTGCTGTACACCGAGTACCTGTACCCGATCGAAGTGGCCGCCGTGATCCTGCTGGTGGCCATGATCGCCGCCATCGCGCTGACCCTGCGCCAGCGCAAGGACAGCAAGGCCATCAACCCCAATCTGCAGGTGCACGTGCGCGCCAGCGACCGCCTGGTGGTGCTGCCCATGAACGCCACGCAGAAAGCCGCTCCCGCCGCCGACGCGGCAGCCGCCCAGGAGGGCCAGAAACCATGACCGTCTCGCTGGGCCATTTCCTCGCCGTCGGCGCGATCCTGTTCGCGATCTCGGTCGTGGGCATCTTCCTGAACCGCAAGAACCTCATCGTTCTGCTCATGGCCATCGAACTGATGCTGCTGGCCGTGAACATGAACTTCGTGGCCTTCTCTCATTTCCTGGGCGACATGCACGGCCAGGTCTTCGTGTTTTTCATCCTGACCGTGGCCGCCGCCGAATCGGCGATCGGTCTGGCCATTCTGGTGCTGCTGTTCCGCAACAAGTCGTCGATCAGCGTCGAAGAACTCAACACCCTCAAGGGTTGAGGCCAGGGCCACCCCACACGAGAACTCAGGCAAGAACCCCATGAGCACCACCCTCTCTGCAAGCACCTTGCTCGCCGTTCCGCTGGCCCCATTGCTGGGTTCGGCGATCGCCGGCATCCTGGGCACCACCTTCGGCGGCAACGTGATCGGCCGCCGCGCCTCGCACACCTTCACCATCCTGGGCGTGCTGGTGGCCTTCATCCTCTCGGCCATGACGCTCAAGAGCGTGGCCGTGGACGGTGCGCGCTTCAACGAGACCATCTACACCTGGATGGTGGTGGGCGGCCTGAAGATGGAGATCGGCTTCCTGGTCGATGGCCTCACCGCCATGATGATGGTGGTCGTCACCTTCGTCTCGCTCATGGTGCACCTCTACACCATCGGCTACATGGAGGAAGACGACGGCTACAACCGCTTCTTCGCCTACATCTCGCTGTTCACCTTCTCCATGCTCATGCTGGTCATGAGCAACAACCTGCTGCAGCTGTTCTTCGGCTGGGAGGCGGTGGGTCTGGTGTCCTACCTGCTGATCGGGTTCTGGTTCAACAAGCCCACGGCCATCTTCGCCAACATGAAGGCCTTCCTGGTCAACCGCGTGGGCGACTTCGGCTTCATCCTCGGCATCGGCCTGATCGTGGCCTATGCCGGCACCATGAACTACACCGAGGTGTTCGCCAAGGCGCCCGAACTCGGCACGCTGGGCTTCCCAGGCACCGACTGGATGCTGATCACCGTGATCTGCATCTGCCTGTTCATCGGCGCCATGGGCAAGAGCGCGCAATTCCCGCTGCACGTCTGGCTGCCTGACTCCATGGAAGGCCCCACGCCCATCTCTGCGCTGATCCACGCCGCCACCATGGTGACGGCCGGCATCTTCATGGTCGCGCGCATGTCGCCGCTGTTCGAGCTGTCGGACACCGCGCTCAACTTCATCCTGGTCATCGGCGCGATCACCGCGCTGTTCATGGGCTTCCTGGGCATCATCCAGAACGACATCAAGCGCGTGGTGGCGTACTCCACGCTCTCGCAGCTGGGCTACATGACGGTCGCGCTGGGCGCCTCGGCCTACTCGGTCGCCGTGTTCCACCTGATGACCCACGCCTTCTTCAAGGCGCTGCTGTTCCTGGCCGCCGGCTCGGTCATCATGGGCCTGCACCACAACCAGGACATCCGCTGGATGGGTGGGGTGCGCAAGTACATGCCCATCACCTGGATCACCTCGCTGCTGGGCACGCTGGCCCTGATCGGCACGCCGCTGTTCTCCGGCTTCTATTCCAAGGACAGCATCATCGAGGCGGTGCACTTCAGCAACCTGCCCGCCGCCGGCTTCGCGCACTTCGCGGTGCTCGCGGGCGTGTTCGTCACCTCGTTCTATTCGTTCCGGCTCTACTTCCTGGTGTTCCACGGCAAGGAGCGCTACGACCAGAACCCGGACGCCCACCACGGCCACCACGACGACCATGGCGACCATGGCGACCACCACGACGACCATGGGCACGGCCACGGCGATGGCAAGCCTCACGAGTCGCCCTGGGTGGTGACGGTGCCGCTGCTGCTGCTGGCCATTCCTTCGGTGGTGATCGGTTTCATCACCATCCAGCCCATGCTGTTCGGTGACTTCTTCAAGGACGCCATCACCATCAACACCGCGGCCCACCCGGCCATGGTGAAGTTCGGCGAGATGTTCCACGGGCCCCTGGCCATGGCGACCCACGCGCTTTCGACCGCGCCGCTGTACCTGGCCCTGGCCGGCGCGGTGTGCGCCTGGTACATGTACCTGATCAACCCGGCCGTGCCGGCCGCCATCGCGCGCGCGCTGCGCCCGCTGATCGTGGTGCTGGAGAACAAGTACTACCTGGACTGGTTCAACGAGAACGTGCTGGCCCGTGGCGCGCGCGCGCTGGGTGTCGGCCTCTGGAAGGGCGGCGACCGGGGCGTGATCGAAGGTGGCGTGGTCAACGCCAGCTGGAAGCTGGTGGGTGTGGTGTCCTCGGTCGTGCGCCGCGCGCAGACCGGTTACCTCTACCACTACGCGCTCATGATGATCGTGGGCGTGCTGCTGTTCATGACGTATTTCGTCTGGCTCGCCAAATAAGAAGAGGGATAACAAGATGGGTTTGCTGAGCCTTGCAATCTGGACGCCGATCTTCTTCGGCGTCGTGCTGCTGGCCCTGGGCCGCGACGATCAGGCGCACGTGGTGCGCTGGGTCGCGCTGGTGGGCGCCATTGCCGGCCTGGCTGTCACCGTGCCGCTGTACACCGGCTTCGAGCTGGGCACCGCCGCCATGCAGTTCGTCGAGAAGCGCGCCTGGATCGAGAACTTCAACGTCAACTACCACCTGGGCGTGGACGGCATCTCGCTCTGGCTGATCTTGCTGACCGCCTTCATCAACGTGGTGGTGGTGGTGGCGAGCTGGGAGTCGATCACCTCGCGCGTCAACCAGTACATGGGCGCCTTCCTGATCCTCTCGGGGCTGATGATCGGCGTCTTCAGCGCGCAGGACGCGATGCTGTTCTACGTGTTCTTCGAAGCCACGCTGATCCCGATGTACCTGATCATCGGTATCTGGGGCGGCCCGAACAAGATCTACGCGGCCTTCAAGTTCTTCCTGTACACCCTGCTGGGCTCGCTGCTCATGCTGGTGGCCCTGATCTACCTGTACACGCAGTCCGGTGGCAGCTTCGCGCTGGCCGACTGGTACAAGCTGCCCCTGGGCGGCACCGCGCAGACCCTGCTGTTCTTCGCCTTCTTCGCCGCCTTTGCGGTGAAGGTGCCGATGTGGCCGGTGCACACCTGGCTGCCCGACGTGCACGTGGAAGCCCCCACCGGCGGTTCCGCCGTGCTGGCGGCCATCATGCTCAAGCTGGGTGCCTACGGTTTCCTGCGCTTCTCGCTGCCCATCCTTCCCGATGCCGCGCACGAATGGGCCTGGCTGATGATCGCACTCTCGCTCATCGCCGTGATCTACGTGGGTCTGGTCGCCATGGTGCAGCAGGACATGAAGAAACTCGTGGCCTACTCGTCGGTCGCGCACATGGGCTTCGTCACCCTGGGCTTCTTCGTCTTCAGCGACCTCGGCGTGTCCGGTGCAATCGTGCAGATGATCGCCCACGGCTTCGTCTCAGCCGCCATGTTCCTGGGCATCGGCGTGCTGTACGACCGCGTGCACTCGCGCGAGATCGCCGACTACGGGGGCGTGGTCAACACCATGCCCAAGTTCGCCGCCTTCGCGCTGCTGTTCACCATGGCCAACTGCGGCCTGCCGGGCACCGCCGGTTTCGTGGGCGAGTGGATGGTCATCATCGCCGCCGTCAAGGCCAACTTCTGGATCGGCCTGCTGGCCGCCTCGGCCCTGATCTTCGGCGCCGCGTACTCGCTGTGGATGTACAAGCGGGTCTACCTCGGCAGCGTGGGCAACGACAATGTCAAGGCCCTGGTCGACATCAACGCGCGCGAATTCCTGGTGCTGGGCGTGCTGGCGCTGGCCGTGCTCTACATGGGTGTCTATCCCAAGCCCTTCACCGACGTGATGGACGCGTCCGTGGCCGAACTGCTGCGCCACGTCGCCATCTCCAAACTGAACTGAGCTCACGCTACACGAGAGAACGCTCACATGATTGACAAGCTCAGCTGGGTCGCGGCCTACCCGGAAATCCTCCTGATGACGATGGCCTGCGTGATCGCGCTGGTCGATCTGGCGGTGAAGACGCCGCTGCGCGGCATCACCTACGGCCTGACGCTGCTGACGCTGGGCGTCATCGCGGTGCTGCAGGGCCTGGCCGCGAGCTCGGGCAACACCGTCTACGGCTTCGGCGGCATGATCGTCAGCGACCCCATGGGCAACTGGCTCAAGTGCTTCGCCTCCATCGCCATGATGGTCACCTTCGTGTACGGCCGTGCCTACGCCGGCCAGCGCGACATGCTGCGCGGCGGCGAGCTGTTCAGCCTGGGCATGTTCGCGCTGCTGGGCATGTTCGTCATGATCTCCAGCCACCACTTCCTGGTGATCTACCTCGGTCTGGAGCTGCTCACGCTCTCCAGCTACGCCCTGGTTGCGCTGCGCCGCGACGACGTGAAGGCCACGGAAGCGGCCATGAAGTACTTCGTGCTGGGCGCGCTGGCCAGCGGTTTCCTGCTCTACGGCCTGTCCATGGTCTATGGCGCCACCGGTTCGCTGAACCTCACCGAGGTGATGCTCACCATCGCGGGCGGCGACGACACGCTCGTGGGCTCGCCGCAGGTGCTCACCCTTGGCCTGGTGTTCGTGGTGGCCGGCCTGGCCTTCAAGCTCGGCGTGGTGCCCTTCCACATGTGGGTGCCCGATGTGTACCACGGTGCCCCGACCGCCATCACCCTGATGATCGGTGGCGCACCCAAGCTGGCCGCCTTCGCCATCGTGATCCGCCTGCTGGTCGAAGGCCTGCAGCCGCTGGCCGTGGACTGGCAGCAGATGCTCGCCGTGCTCGCCGTCATGTCGCTGCTGGTGGGCAACCTCGCCGCCATCGCGCAGAACAACCTCAAGCGCATGCTGGCCTTCTCGACCATCGCGCAGATGGGCTTCCTGATGCTGGGCCTGCTCGCGGGCGTGGTGCAGGGCGCCGACGGCCTGGACAGCAGCAACATGGCCAACGCCTACGGCTCGTCCATGTTCTATGTCGTCACCTACGTGCTGACCACGCTGGGCACCTTCGGTGTGATCCTGCTGCTCTCGCGCAGCGGCTTCGAGTCGGAGAACATCAGCGACCTGGCCGGCCTGAACCAGCGCAGCCCGCTGTACGCCGGCGTCATGGCGGTCTGCATGTTCTCGCTGGCCGGCGTGCCGCCGCTGGTGGGTTTCTACGCCAAGCTCGCCGTGCTGCAGGCGCTGCTGGCTTCGAGCGCCGCCTTCTATGTGGGCCTGGCCGTGTTCGCGGTGATCATGTCGCTGATCGGCGCGTTCTACTACCTGCGCGTGGTCAAGATCATGTACTTCGATGCGCCCACGCAGACCGCCGAGATCGAGGCCGGGCTGGACGCGCGCGCGGTGCTCTCGGTCAACGGCCTGCTGGTGCTGGCGCTGGGCATCGTGCCTGGCGGCCTCATGACCCTGTGTGCCCAGGCCGTGGCGCAACTGCTGGCCTGATCGCGTTGGCGGCGCACCGGTGAACTTGCCGGTGGCCGCCGGCTCACACCGTTCCATGACCCACACACTCTCTGTCTGGCTGGTGCTGATCACCGCCTTCGTCGCGGCCAACCTGCCTTTCCTCAACAACCGTTGGCTGGCCGTGCTGCCGCGCCGCGCGCCCAAGACGCTGTGGATGCGCGTGGGTGAACTGGTGCTGCTGTACTTCTTGGTCGGTGCGTTGGGCCTGGCGCTCGAACGCGACGCCGGCCAGATCGCCCCTCAGGGCTGGGAGTTCTACGCCACCACGGGCTCGCTGTTCCTGACCCTGGCCTTCCCTGGCTTCGTCTACCGCTACCTGTTCCGCCGCCGCGGCTGATGGCCGAGCTGCCCATGGCCGACGACAGCCACCTCCGAGAAACCCCGCTGTCGCGCACCGAGTTGCTGCGCGGCCATTTCCTGCACGTGGTGCGCGACACCGTGCGCATGCCCGATGGCGCCCACGCCACGCGCGAGTTCGTGCTGCACCCGGGCGCCGTGATGGTGATCGGCCTGCTGGACGATGGCCGTGTGGTGATGGAGCGGCAGTTCCGTCACCCCATGCAGGCGGTGATGATCGAATTCCCCGCCGGCAAGCTCGACGCGGGCGAGGGCAGCCTGGCCTGCGCGCGGCGCGAGCTGCTCGAAGAAACCGGCTACAGCGCCCGCGAGTGGGCCTTTGCCGGCCGGCTCGCGCCCACCATCGCCTATTCCGACGAAGTCATCGACATCTGGTTCGCGCGCGGCCTCACGCTCGGTGAGCGCCAGCTCGACGAAGGCGAATTCCTGGACGTGTTCGCCGCCACGCCCGCCGAGCTGCAGGCCTGGTGCTTCAGCGGCGAGGTGATCGACTGCAAGACCCTGATCGGCTCCATGTGGCTGCAGAACGTGCAGCGCGGCGAATGGGTTCTGGAATGGGCCGCCCACCCGGATGGGGCGGATGCGGGACAATCCGGGGCATGAAGGTCCTCAACCTGCAGTGCGCGCACCAGCACGAATTCGAAGGCTGGTTCGGCTCCGAAGACGACTACACGAGCCAGCTCGAGCGCGGCCTGGTGTCGTGCCCGATGTGTGGCGATGTGCACATCCAGAAGAAGCTCTCGGCACCGAGGCTGAACCTGCGCGCCGGCCGTCAGGAGCCGCAGGCGCCGGCCGAACCGGCCGCCGGCACGGCGGTGGCCATGAGCAACCACGGTGGTCAGCCCGACCTCGTGGCCATGCAGGCGCGCATCATGCAGGCGCTGCGCGAGGTGATGGCGAACACCGAAGACGTGGGTGAACGTTTCGCCGACGAAGCCCGGGCCATGCACCATGGCGAGGTCGAGCATCGGCAGATCCGGGGCCAGGCCAGCCCGCAGGAAGCGCTGGAACTCATGGAAGAGGGCATCGAAGTGATCGCCCTGCCTTCGGTGCCCGGCATCAAGGAAACGCTGCAGTAGACAGGGAACACCCCCCTGCGCCGCTGCGCGGCTTCCCCCCTCTCTGGCGCGCCTTCGGCGCTTGGAGGGGGGACGATGCCAGTGGCCCGGCAGAGCCGGTTCCACGGCATCTCTGGGTTCAGGCACGCGCTCCGGAGAGCGGAGGACCAAGGTGCCGCGCTTGAAGTAACGCCATCCAGAGACAGCGAGGGACGGCTACGCCGGCCCCAGCTGTCGTCCCCCCTCCAAGCGCCGAAGGCGCGCCAGAGAGGGGGGAAGCCGCGTCAGCGGCGCAGGGGGGGGTTACGGATACCAGGGGGTGTTACGGATACAGTCCGCGCAGGTCGCGCGCATGCAGGATGCGCTTGCAGGCCACGATGAAGGTCGCCGTGCGCAGGCTCACCTTGTTCTCGTCGGCCACCTGCCACACGGCGGCGAAGGCGTCCTTCATGATCTTGACCAGGCGGGCGTTGATCTCGTCCTCGCTCCAGAAGAAGCTGGAGAAGTCCTGCACCCACTCGAAGTAGCTCACCGTCACGCCGCCGGCGTTGGCGATCACGTCGGGCAGCACCAGCACGTTGCGCTCGTGCAGGATGTCGTCGGCCTGCGGCGTGGTCGGGCCATTGGCGCCCTCGATCACCATGCGCGCCCGGATGCGGCCGGCGTTGGCCTCGGTGATCTGCGATTCGAGCGCGGCGGGGATGAGGATGTCGCAGGGCACGTCCCAGAAGGCGTCGTTGGCCATCACTTCGGCACCGGCAAAACCCGCCACCGTGCCGGCGCGTTTCACATGGTCGAGCAGCGCGGGCACGTCGAGGCCAGCCTCGCGGTAGATGGTGCCGCCGTGGTCCTGCACCGCCACCACCTTGGCGCCGGCCTCGGCGAACAGCTTGCCAGCCACGCCCCCCACGTTGCCGAAACCCTGCACGGCCACGCGCGCGGTGGCCACGTCCAGGCCGATGCGGCGCGCCGCTTCCACGCCCACGGTGAACACGCCGCGGCCCGTGGCCTCGCGCCGGCCCAGCGAGCCGCCCAGGTCCACCGGCTTGCCGGTGACCACGCCGGTGGCGGTGGCACCCTCGTTCATCGAGTAGGTGTCCATCATCCAGGCCATGATCTGCTCGTTCGTGTTCACGTCCGGCGCCGGGATGTCCTTGGTCGGGCCGATGATGATGCCGATCTCGCTGGTGTAGCGGCGCGTCACGCGCTCGAGCTCACCGATCGTGAGCTGGCGCGGGTCCACGCGGATGCCGCCCTTGGCGCCGCCGTAGGGCACGTTCACCGCCGCGTTCTTGATCGACATCCAGGCCGACAGGGCCATCACCTCGGACAGCGTCACGTCCTGGTGGAAACGAACACCACCCTTGCCCGGGCCGCGCGAGGCGTTGTGCTGCACGCGGTAACCCTCGAAGTGGGCCACGGTGCCGTTGTCCAGGTGGATGGGCACGTCCACGATCAGCGTGCGCTTGGGCCGCTTGAGGGTGTCGACCCAGCGCGCCAGCGGGCCCAGGTAGGGCGCGACGCGGTCCACCTGTTGCAGGTAGACGCCCCAGGGGCCGAGGTGCTTGGGGTCGAGGTAGGAGGGGAGGGCTTGCGTGAAAACGGCCGGGGCGCTGGTGGCGCTGCCGGCCGGAAGGGGCGGTGTTTGTGACATGGAAGATTCCTTGTGGGTTGTGGCCCATGCACCGATGGGCCAACACGCGGAAGCTTACGGAGATGGCCTCTTCATGTCCAAGGCCATGATGCCATCGTGTTATGCATCGATTGCATAGTTGAACTTTGTTCTACGCGTTGAACTGCAACGCCGCCAGCCCCGCGTACACACCGCCCTGCGCCACCAGCTGGGCGTGCGTGCCTTGTTCCACCAGCCGCCCGTGGTCGAGCACCACGATGCGGTCGGCCTGCTGCACCGTGGCCAGGCGGTGGGCGATCACGAGCGTGGTGCGGTCCTTCATGGCGGACTCCAGCGCGGCCTGCACCATGCGCTCGCTCTGCGCGTCCAGCGCGCTGGTGGCTTCGTCGAGCAGCAGCAGGGGCGGGTTCTTGAGCATGGCGCGTGCGATCGCGATGCGCTGGCGCTGCCCGCCCGAGAGGCGCACGCCGCGCTCGCCCAGGAAGGTGTCGTAGCCCTCGGGCAGTTTCTCGATGAACTCGTCGGCGAAGGCGGCGGCCGCCGCCGCGCGCACTTCGGCATCGCTCGCGCCGGGCTTGCCGTAGCGGATGTTCTCCATCGCGCTGCTGGAGAAGATCACCGGGTCCTGCGGCACGATGCCGATGCGCTGGCGCAGGTCGTGCAGGCTGAGCTGGTCGATCGGCACGCCATCGAGCCGGATGCTGCCCAGCGCCGGGTCGTAGTAGCGCAGCAGCAGGCCGAACACGGTCGTCTTGCCGGCGCCGCTGGGCCCGACCAGCGCCACCGTCTGCCCCGGCTGCACGGCCAGGGTGAAACCGCTGAGCGCCGCCTGCGCCGGGCGTGAGGGGTAGTGGAAGGTGACGTCGTCGAAGGCCAGCGCGCTGCCCCCTTGCGGTGCCGGCGCCTGCAAGGGCCGCGCGGGCGACTGCACCGGCGACTCGCTGGCCAGCAGCTCCATCAGCCGCTCGCTCGCGCCGGCCGCGCGCAGCAGGTCGCCATAGACCTCGCCCAGCACGCCCACCGCACCGGCCAGGATGATGATGTAGACCACCGTCTGCCCCAGGTGGCCGGGCGTGATGGTGCCGGCCAGCACCGCCTGCGTGCCCTGGTACAGGCCCCAGAGCAGCAGCGCCGCGGTGCTGATGATGATGAAGGCCACCATGCCGGCGCGGGCCTTGGTGCGGCGGATGGCGGTGACGAAGGCGCTCTCCGTCGAGTCCTTGAAGCGCGAGGCCTCGCGGTCTTCGGCGGTGTAGCTCTGCACGATGGGAATGGCGTTGAGCACCTCGGCCGCGATCGCGCTGGAGTCGGCCACGCGGTCCTGGCTGGCGCGCGAGAGCTTGCGCACGCGCCGGCCGAACCACATGCTGGGCAGCACCACCAGCAGGATGATCAGCAGCACCTGCAGCATCACGTAGGGGTTGGTCCACACCAGCATGATGAGGGCGCCGATGCCCATCACGCCGTTGCGCAGGCCCATGGAGAGCGAGGAACCCACCACGGTCTGCACCAGCGTGGTGTCGGTGGTCAAGCGCGAGAGCACCTCGCCGGTCTGTGTGGTCTCGAAGAACTGCGGGCTCTGCCGCAGCACGTGGCTGTAGACCGCGTGGCGCAGGTCGGCCGTGATGCGCTCGCCCAACCAGCTCACCAGGTAGAAGCGCGCGGCGGAGAACACGCCCAGGGCCACCGCGACGGCGAAGAGTTCGAGGAAGTGGCCGCGCAGCCCCATGGCCTGCGCGCTGCGATCGCCCGCCACCAGGCCGCCGTCGATCAGGCCACGCAGGGCCACCGGAAACAGCAGCGTGGCAACGGCCGCCAGCACCAGGAACAGCATCGCCAGCCCGATCTGGGTGCGGTAGGGCCGCATGAAGGGCAGCAGGCCCCCGAGCGAGGTGGGCGATTCGGCTTTGGGGCGGTCGGAGGAGGGGGTGGGCATGGTGCAGAGTGTGCCGGTTTTGGGGGCCGGGCGTGAATGGAGGTGCGGTGCTAGGATGCCTCCCAATTTTTCAATTTCAAGGGACGGGGATGGCACAACAGGACGATTTCGCGCCCACCGTGGCGCTGGCGGATGAGCGCGCGGCGGCGGTGCAGGCACTGGACGTCCGGTTCAACGGCTCGGGCAGCGAGTACTTCCGCATCTGGGTCGTGAACCTGCTGCTCACGCTGGTCACCCTTACCTTGTATGCGCCCTTCGCGCGCGCCCGGCGCATCGCCTATTTCCAGAACAACACCCTGGTCGGCGGCGACCCGCTGGGCTTCCACGCCGACCCCTGGAAGATGTTCCGCGGCTACCTGCTGGTGCTGCTGCTGGGCGTGGGTTACTGGGCGGTGTCGAACTTCCTGCCCCATCTGGCGTGGGTCGCGCTGCTGGCTTTCATGGTGCTCTGGCCCGCGCTGTGGCGCGCCTCGCTGCAGTTCCGGCTGCGCAACACCAGCTGGCGCGGTGTGCGCCTGAGCTTCGCGGGGGATCTGAAGGGCGCCTACCTCAGCATGCTGCCCTTCTTCCTGCCCGCGCTGGCCTTCGTGCTGTTCCTGCCCGCCGTGACCGAAGGCGAAGAGATGGCGCCCGAGGTGGCCCGGCGCGGCGGCATCGTGATCGGCTCGGTGGTGCTGCTCTTCACGGCGCTCATGCCCTGGCTCATGGCGCGCATCAAACGTTACCAGCATGGGGGCTATGTGTTCGCGCAGCAGCGCACGCAGCTGGACACCCGCACCGCCCGCTTCTACGGGCTGTTCCTGAAAACGGGTGGCGTGAGCCTGCTGGTGGGCCTGGTGGGTGCCGCGCTGGTGGCCCTGGTCCTGTTCGTGCTGGCGCGTGGCATGTTCGGCGACCTGGCGGCCGGCCAGCGGCGGGCCCTGGTCGCGCTGGTGGTGCCGGTGGCGCTGGGGGTGATCTACCTGCTGATCCCGCTGGTGAGCGCCCCGTACTTCGGCGCGCGTTTCCAGGACCTGCTTTGGAACGGCACGCGCAGCGAGAAGATCCGCTTCAACAGCGCGCTGCGCTTTCGCAGCCTGTTCCGCGTCACGCTGGTCAACTGGTTGTTGATCGTGGTCACGCTGGGCCTGTACTGGCCCTTCGCGAAGGTGCGCACCGCGCGCCTGAAGCTCGAGGCCATGTCGTTGGCGGTCGATGGGCCGGTGGATGGCTGGCTGGCGAGCGCGCAGCAGGTCGGCAAGGGTGTGCTGGGCGACGCGGCCGGCGATTTCTTCGGCATGGACATGGGGCTCTGATGGGTGCTGCGCCTGCCTCGCTCCAAAGCCAGTGGTTCGACGGCCAGTCGCCCAGGCCGCGCTCGGTGACGTTGCGCGTGGAGGCGGGCGAGCTGCTCATGCAAGCGGGTGAGGACACACGGCGCTACCCGCTGGCGCGCGTGCGCTGGCCCGAGCGGCGCACGCACGGCCAGCGCCAGGCCGAGTTGCCGGACGGCGGTCTCATCCAGCACGCCGATGCGGCGGCGTGGGACGCCTGGGCGCGGGCCAGCGGGTTGCAGGACAGCGCGGTGGTGGGTTGGATGCAGAGCTGGCGCGCCGCGCTGGTGGCACTCGCGGGTTCGGTGGTGTTCCTGGGGGCCGCGTGGTTGTGGGGCGTGCCGTGGTTGAGCCAGACGCTGGCGCACCAGGTGCCGGATTCGCTGGACCGGCATGTGGGTCAGCAGAGCTTGCAGCAGCTGGACCGCTTGTTTCTGCGGCCCAGCGCCTTGCCGCAGACGCGGCAGGACGAGTTGCGCCAGCGTTTCAAGTCGCTGGTGGATCGCGCTTATCCGCAGGGGGATGCGCCGCACTGGGAGCTGGCGTTCCATGCCTCGCCGGTGTTGGGCGCGAATGCGTTTGCGTTGCCGGGCGGTTACATGGTGATGACGGACGAGCTGGTGGCGCTGTTGCACGACCAGCCGGATGCGCTGGTGGGTGTGCTGGCGCACGAGTTGGGCCATGTGGAGCACCGCGATGGGCTGGACATGGTGGTGCGCGCGAGTCTGATCAGTGCGCTGGTGGGGGTGGTGTTGGGGGATGCCAGCGGTTTTCTGGCCACGGTGCCGGCGACGTTGGCGACCCAGGCCTATTCGCGCGACACCGAGCGGCGCGCGGATGCGCATGCGGCTCGGCTGATGCACGCGGGGGGTGTGCCGCCGGCGGCCATGGTGGTGTTTTTCGAGCGCATGCTGGTTGAGGCGGACAAGGACCCTTCTCCGCAGGATGAGGAGGACCGGGTGTCTTTGCCCATCGCGATTGGCAGCCACCCGGATCACCTGGAACGCATCCGGTTTTTTCGGGAGTGGCGGCCTGAGGACTCGCGCTAGTTTCTGGCCTTGCACCTCGCGCTGGTTTTCGGCCTTGCACCTCGCGCTGGTTTCCGGCCTTGCACCTCGCGCTGACGGCTGGCGTGGTCCGCGTTCTCCGGCGCTGCTCGCGGGTGTCTGCCCGGGTCCACGACCATCACTTCGTCAATACCACCCCTTCGCTCACCCTCTGTGGCAACCGCGAATGGGCGCCTGCGCCCGCGAACCCCACCATCCGTCGAGAGGGAGGGAATGGAACGTCATTCAAATGAAACTTGAATTCAATCACTTGAATGCCACCATGCCACCATGCCACCATGCCACCATGCCACCATGCCACCATGCCACTGGGTCGATGGTGCGGGTGGTCGGGCGCAGGCGCCCATTCGCGGTTGCCACAGAGGTTGTGCGCCTGTCCGGTGTTGACGAAGGGGTGTGGGCGTGCCCGGGGCAGTCGTCCGCGAGCAGCGCTGGAGAACGGCCACCCGCACCAGCGGCCCCGAGACCAAGCCACCCCACCCCAGCCCACCCCAGCCCAGCCAAGCCAAGCCAAGCCAAGCCAAGCCAAGCCAAGCCAAGCCAGGCGAACCAAAACCGCACCCTGTGGCAACATGACCACCCCAAAAGGAGCCACCACATGATCACCCTGGAATTCCTGATCACCTCCCTCATCGTCGTCCTCATCCCCGGCACCGGCGTGGTGTTCACCGTGTCCGCCGGGCTGGTGCAGGGAAAGCGGGCCAGCCTGTTCGCTTCCCTCGGCTGCACCCTGGGCATCGTGCCCCACCTGCTGGCCACCGTGCTCGGCCTCGCCGCCGTCATGCACACCAGCGCGCTCGCCTTCCAGCTGCTCAAGTACGCCGGCGTGGCCTACCTGCTCTACCTCGCCATCGCCACCTGGCGCGACCGCTCGGCCTTCGTGGTGCAGGAAGGCGGCGCACGGCGCAGCGCCCTCAGCCTCACCGTCAAAGCCTTCCTGCTCAACATCCTCAACCCCAAACTCACCATCTTCTTCCTCGCCTTCCTGCCCCAGTTCGTCGACCCAGCCGCCGCCTCGCCCCTGGGCCAACTGCTCCTGCTCAGCGGCGTCTTCATGGCCATGACCTTCGGCGTCTTCGTGCTCTACGGCCTGCTTGCGCACGCCTTCCGCCGCGCGGTCATCGACTCGCCGCGCGTGCAGGACTGGCTGCGCCGCAGCTTCTCCGCCGCCTTCGCCGGCCTGGGCGCGCAACTCGCGTTCACCGAACGCTGACGCACCGCGCTCACAGCACCAGCCGCTGCACGTAGCCCGTCATCTCCAGATACCCCCGCCCCACGGCCTTGCCGTTGCTGTCGATCAGGTCGGACAGACCTTCCCAATACACCGTGCCGGTGCTCGCACGGCTGTCGAGTTCCTGCGGCTCGATGACGGCCTTCACCGTGTAGAAATCGCCCGGCGTGCGCACCACCCACTCCACCGGGTAGCGCGCGCGCGTGAGCGGGCTGGTCCACCAGCGCCGGGGCTGGAAGTCCACCTCGCCCGCGCTGAAGCGGTAGATGTCGGTGGCGCTTTGCGCGCTGCCCGCCGCGCGGAACGAGCCCCCGGCCCACAGCTTGCTCCCGTCCTTGCGGCGCAGCTGGAAGGCCGTGAGGCTGTGGCCCTCGAACAGGTTCATGCCGATCCAATCCCAGCCCACCGCCTCAGGGTGCAGCAGGGCCTCGCTCCATTCGTGGTCCAGCCAGGCGGTGCCGCGCACCTCGAAGCGCTGGCCTTTGAGCGCCAGCGTGCCCTGCACGGCCAGGTGCGGCTGGCTCACGTAGAAGCTGGCCTGCGACGCGTCCGGCCCCTTGCGTGAGAAACCCTGATCGCCCTGCAGCAGCCAGGCCTGCTGCGGCACCGCCTGCAGATCGATGCCGAGTTCGTCGCCCACCACGCGCGCGGTGTAGTGGCCGGTGTCGGGCCGGCGCCGCAGCGACCAGTCGCGCAGCACCACGTGCGTGTCCTCGGCGCTGGCGAACACGCTGCGCTCGATCGAGGCGAGCGGCTCGCCGTTCCAGCGCGCGATGCGCTGGTCGTGCAGCAGCCGGCCGCTTTGCACGTCGGTGATGGCCGCGTGCGCGAACAGCAGCTGCTTCGCGGCCAGCGGACCGCGCAGGGCCTGCGTGCCGTCCACGCGGCTGCGGAAGAACGTCACCTGGAAACCGAAGTCGCGCCCCGCCGCGTCCTTCGCCTGGCCGGTGAGGTACCACCACTCGGTGCGCGTCTCGTTGTGCGTGCCGTGGTCGCGCGGGAAGCGCAGCGGGCGTGGCCGCAGGGCATCGCCGGGCCGGTGACCGGCCTGTGCCTGCGCGCGGGGCAGCGCCACCGCACCGGCCGAGGCCACCAGCAGTTGCCGGCGGCGCATCACCAGTCCTCCTTCACCGCGCGCACCGCATCGCGGCCGGCGGCGGCCTGCCCAGCGAGCCAGGCGGTGAGCGTGCCGGCCACCACCACGGCGGCGCACAGCGCGAGCAGGCGGGCCCAGGGCAGCACGAGGTCCATGGTCCAGTGGAAGCTCTGCGGGTTGACCACGTGCACCAGCACCAGGCTCACGGCCAGGCCGAGCGCGAGGCCGGCGAGCGCGCCGAGCACCGTCCAGGCCAGGCCTTCGAGCGCCACCACGCCCAGGATCTGCGACCGCGTGAGGCCCAGGTGCGCGAGCAGGCCGAACTCGCGCCGGCGCGCCAGCACCTGCGCGCTGAAGCTCGCGGCCACGCCGAACAGGCCGATGCCGATCGCCACTGCCTGCAGCCACACGGTGACGGCGAAGCTGCGGTCGAAGATGCGCAGCGAGTTGGCGCGGATCTGGCCGACCGAGGCGAACTCGATGGCATTCGCCGCACCCTGTGCCTCGGCCAGCGCGCGGATGCGTTCGCGCACGGTGTTTTCGTCGGCCCCTTCGGCCAGGTGCAGCGCGAGGTCGTTCACGCGCGCGTCGCCGGTGAGGCGCACGAAGTCGGCGCGGTCCATCACCACGCTGCCGTGCTGGCGCGCGTAGTCGCGCCACACCCCCGCCACAAAGAAGCGCGTGCCGCGCACCTGCGGCTCGGCAAAGGCCTGCGCCAGCGCTGGCAACCAGCTGCCGGGCCGGGCGCCGTAGAGGTCCACCATGGCCTCGCTCACGTAGACCGCGACCACGCGCGCGCCATCGGGTGCGGCGGGGGCGGGCATGGCGTTGCCGACCAGGGGCAGGCTCAAGGTGCCGCCGGGCGTGGTCTCCAGCGGGCGCGTGAGCAGCGCGATGGCGGGGCGCTCGGGCGCAAGCTGCACCGGCGTGGCACGCAAGGTGTCCACGCGGGCCACGCCCTCGACGTCGGCCACGCTGGCCACGAACGCCGCCGGCAGGTGGCTGCCGTCGCCGGCGCCGCTGCCCACGCTGCGCACATAGAGCTGGGCGGGCAGCACAGCGTCGAGCCAGTGCGTGACCGAGTCGCGAAAACTCGCCACCATCACCGTGAGCGCGACCGACAGCGCCAGGCTCGCGACCACGCCGCTGGTGGCCACGGCGGCGGTCTCGCGCAGGCGGCGCGCGCGCTCCACCGCGAGCACCGGCAATGCATGGCGCGCGATGCGCGGCGCGATGCGGTCCAGCAGCCAGCCCACGCCCAGCGGCAGCGCCGCGATGCCGCCCACCAGCAGCAGGCCCACCGACACATAGGCCGCCAGCGGAATGCCCGCCACCGGTGGCGCCCAGGCCATCGCGGCGGCCAGCAGCACCAGGGCCAGCGCCAGCGTGTGGCGGCGCGCGCCGGGTCGCAGCGGCGCGCCCAGGCCCTTGAGCGCGAGCGCGGGCGCCAGGCGGGCGGTGGCCTGCGCGGGCCACCAGCCGCCCACCAGCGCCGCCACCACGCCCAGCAGCAGGTACACACCGGCCGCCAGCGGGCTCCACAGCAGCGGCGGTGTCACGCCCGAGAAGTAACCGCCGCCCAGGTCGCCACCGAGCAGGCGCAGTGCGAGCGCGGCCAGCGCCGTGCCCAGCGCGATACCGAGCGCGCTGCCCAGCAGGCCGAGCAGGGCCGATTCGGCCAGCACCAGGCGCAGCCGCTCGCGGCTGGACAGGCCCAGCACGCCCAGCAGCGCGAACTGCGGCTGGCGCCGCGCCACCGAGAGCGAGAGCACCGAAAACACCAGGAAGGCGCCGGTGAACAGAGCGACCAGCGCGAGCACTGTGAGGTTGACGCGGTAGGCGCGCGAGAGGTTGCTCACCCGCTCGCCCGACTGCTCGGGCCGCTGCGCGATCACGTTGGCGGGCAGGGCCAGGGCGGCCAGCACCTCAGCCACGCGCGCGCCGGGGGCCAGGCGCAGGTCGATGCGGCTCAACTGGCCCGTGCGGTCCAGCAGGTCTTGCGCGGCGGCCACGTCCATCACCAGCAAGGGCGCGCCGGGCGCGTTCACGCGGCCGGCCACGCGCAGCACCGCGCCGTTCTGCAATGGCAGGCGGGGCTGCCCCGCGAGGGCCTGCTGCGCGGCCGCGTTGAGAAACACCGCGTCGGGCGCGAAGAGGTCGAAGCGCCGCGTGGCGCCGTCGCCGTCGGCCACCGGCATCAAGGCGGGCGAGAGGCCGGCCACCACCAGCGCGTCCACGCCCACCAGCTTCACGCTCAGCCGCCCGCCGTCGCTCGCGACGACCTGCACCGGGCCTTCGAGCACCGGGCTGGCCAGCGCCACACCGGGCTGCGCGGCCACGCGCGCGAGCAGGGCGTCGTCCAGCGTGCCCTGGCGCGCGCGCAGCTCCACGTCGGGCTGGCCGTTGACCGAGCTCACCGCGCTGGAGAACTCGGCCAGCGCCGAGGCGTTGATCAGGTGCACCGCGAACGCCAGCGCCACGCCCAGCATGACCGCCACCACGGCTGAGGCGTTGCGCCAGGGGTGGTGGCGCAACTCTTGCAAGGAAAAGGTCGAGAGCAGCGAGCGCATGGCTTGAGCTTAAGCCCATCGGGTTTGGTGGGGCAGCGCACCGACGGCCAACCGGGGGCGCGCGTAAGATGGCCCAACGGTTGTCTGGCGCTCACCGATCACACAGCGCACCCACGCGCTGCTGCCCGCCGCGAGGCGGGTCCACTTCTCCCCACACGGTGATCCCCATGGTTCGCATTCACCTCGCCATCGATCTGCAGTACGAGATCCACCCTCCCGGTGCCGATTTCATCTTCAACGTGCAGGCCGCGCATTCGCCGCAGCAGACCGTGAGCTGGGAGCAGCTGCAGGTCAGCCAGCCCGTTCCCCTGCTGATGCACACCGACGCGGCCACGCGCACGCGCACGCTGCGCCTGAGCGCCGGCCCGGGTCCGCTGTCGGTGCGCTACCGTGCCACGGTGGACATCGAGCACCACGTGGCGCCACCCGACAGCGTGTTTGAAACGCCGGTGGCCCAACTGCCGCCCGAAGCACTGGCCTACATCTACCCCAGCCGCTACTGCCAGTCCGACTGCGTCACCGCCATGGCCAACCAGCTGTTCGGCCAGATGCCGCAGGGCTACCGCCGTGTGCAGGCGATCCAGCAATGGGTGCAGAGCCAGGTGACGTTCGAGTCGAACACCAGCAACTCCATGACCTCGGCCCTGGACACGATGAACGACCGCAAAGGCGTGTGCCGCGATTTCGCGCACCTCATGATCACGATGTGCCGCGCGCTCAACATTCCCGCGCGCTTCACCACCGCGATCGACTTCGGCGCCGACCCCGCCCTGGGCCCGACCGACTTCCATGCCTATGTGGAGGCTTATGTGGGCCACCGCTGGTACATCTTCGATCCTTCGGGCACCGCGATCCCCATGGGTTTCCTGCGCATCGGCACCGGCCGCGATGCGGCCGACGCCTCGTTTGCCACCATTTTTGGCGGTGTGGACACGCACGCGCCGCGCATCGACATCTCGGCCCAGACCAGCCCCCGCCACGGCTGGCTGATGCCCGTGCACCGGCCCGAAGCCCTGTCCACCGACGGCGGCTGGCAAGCGGGCGGCTAACGCTGCTCAAGCGCGGCGCGGGCCGCTTTCTCCGTGGCGAGCAGGTGCTGCTCCATGAGGGCGACCGCGGCCGCCGCATCCCTGCGCAGGACCGCGTCGAGGATCGCCTGGTGTTCCGCCTGCACGTCCCGGGCCACCAGCGGGCCCTTGTGGCGGGCTTTGCGGTAGCGCTGCGAATGGTCCATCAACTGGTTCCAGAACCGCAGCAGCCACTCCGAACCACAGGCGCTCACCAGGGCCGCATGAAAGTGGCGGTGCTGCTTCTCCCACTCGAGATCCGTGGTGCTGCCTTCGCTCCCGGGCAGGGGGGTGCGCCCCAGCACGTGCAGGGCGGCAACCACCTCCGCTTCCCAGCGGGCGTCGCCGTACTGGATGGATTCGGTCAGGCAAAGGCGTTCGATCTCACGGCGCGTCTTCATCAGATCGGCCAGCTCGGCGAGTGAGATTTCCAGGACGCGCGCGCCCCGCCGCGCCTCCATGGACACCAGCCCTTCGCTGGCCAGGCGGGCCAGCGCCTCGCGGATGGGCGTGAGCCCCAGGCCGAACCGCTCTTCCAGCTCCGCGACCCGCAAGCGGTCATTCGCCCCCAGGTCGCCCAACAGGATTTCCTGCCGCAGGCGGTGGTACGCGCGCTCGGTGCGCGAGCCCGAATCGAGGGCGGGGTCTTCTACAACGAACTGATTCATGAAGTAAATAGGAGTTTATACGAAACACAATATTTCATGAAAAATGTATATTTCATGAAATTCAGCAACTTTCGCAAACGGAGAAATTATCGCACCGACCGCCCTTCGTGGGCCGGTGTGCCGCCTTCTCCCCGCCGCGAAAGAGGCGTTTTCACCCCCTGTCCCGAAAGTACCCATGAAACTGAAACGATGCACCCTTCTCTCCGCGCTGGTCCTGGTCAGCGGCGCCGCGTGGTCCCAGAGCACCAGCACGGTCTACGGCCTCGTCGACCTGGGCTTCGTGCGCGAAAGCGGCGGGCCCAACGGCGCCAGTGCCTCCAAGCTCACCAGCGGCGTCGCCGGCGGCTCGCGGCTGGGCTTTCGCGGCACCGAAGACCTCGGTGCGGGGCTCTCGGCGTTCTATATCCTGGAAATGGGGCTCAACGCGGACAACGGCACGCTGGGGCAGGGCGGTCTCGCGTTCGGGCGGCAGTCGCTCGTGGGCCTGCAGGGCGGTTTCGGCAGCCTCTCGCTCGGCCGCCAATACACCCCTGTCGCCTTCGTCCAGACCGAGACGGATCCCTTCATCACGGGCCTGGCCGGGACGTCCGCCAACCTGATCAGCGCGGGCGGCGCGGGCGGCAACAACCGCATGGACAACACCGTGCGCTACACCTACGCGGCCAAGGCCGGCTGGACCGCCGATGTGGTCTACGGCCTGGGCGAAACGCCCGGCGACAGCAGCGCGCGGCGCCAGTACGGTGGCGCGATCGGCTATGTGTCGGGTCCGGTGTACGTCAAGCTGGGCCACCACAACGTCAACAGCGCCGCGTCGGTGCCGGCGAAGATGGGCTTCCTCGGGGCGAAATACGACTTTGGCGTGGCGACGGCGCATTTCAACTACGTGGTGAACAAGGGCTCGGCGGTGTTCGGCCTGGTCAACGCGGATTCGCGCGACGTGCTGCTGGGGGTGTCGGTGCCTTATGGGGCAGGGCGGTTCATGGCCTCGTACATCCGCAAGAACGACCGGACCGCCGCCAACCACGATGCGAGCCAGTGGGCGCTGGGCTACACGCACGCCCTGTCCAAGCGCACGGGCGTCTACGCCTCGATCGCGCGCATCGACAACAGCGTGCCCGCGGGCTCCCCCACCGGCTTCTACCGGGTGGGCAACGCCACCGAACAAGGCCTGGGCAACCGGGCCTACAACGTCGGCATCCGCCATGCCTTCTGACGCCTGCCGCGCGCCAGAAGCGTCCTTCCCTCCATCTCCTTCAGACACCATGAACACCTCCTTCCATCGCCGCTCTTCGCTGTGGCTGCTGCTCGCCACCCTCGCCGCCGCGGCGCTGCTCGCGCCGAAGGCGCAAGCCCAGGCGCCGAACTACCCCAACAAGCTGGTCACCATCGTGGTGGGCTACCCCGCTGGGGGCGACACCGACGTGCTGGCGCGGTTGATCGCCGAGAAGCTCGCCCCCCGCCTTGGACAACCGGTGGTGGTCGACAACCGCACCGGCGCCGCCGGCACCATCGCCACCAACTACGTCTCCAAGGCACGCCCGGATGGCCACATCCTGCTGCTGGCCCCCAACACCGCGGCCATCACGCCCCACGTGATGACGGCCGCCGGCAGCGCGATCGACCCGAGCACGGAACTGACCTCCATCGTCCAGCTGGGCAGCCAATCGCTGTTCGTCGTCGCGGCGACCGCAACCGGCGTTTCTTCCGTGAAGGAGCTGGTGGCCAAGGCCAAGGCCGGCGGCATCGTGAGCTACGCCAGCCCCGGCAACGGTTCGCCCATGCACATCCTCGGAGAACTCTTCAACAAGTCCACCGGCACGAAGATCACGCAGATACCGTACCGGGGCAGCATGCCCGCCATCGCCGACGTGGTGGGTGGGGCGATCCCGCTGATGTACACCACGCTGGGTCCCGCCGCGCCGCACATCAAGTCGGGCCGCCTGGTCCCGCTGGCGGTGGCCGACCTTAAACGCTCGCCCTTTCTGCCCGATGTGCCCACGCTCGCCGAGCAGGGCATCGTGGGGGCCGAGGTCGGGGCCTGGCAGGCGCTGATGGGGCCCAAGGGCATGCCCTCGGACCTGGTCCAGCTGATCAACCAGCATGTCAACGAGATCCTCAAGATGCCCGATGTCATCGCGCGGATGGAGACCATCGCGCTCGCGCCAGCGGGTGGAGAACCCGGCAAGCTCGCGAAGCTGGTGGCCGCCGACTATGTGCGCTATGGCAAGGTCGTGGCCGAGTTTGGTATCAAGGCGGACTGAGCGCCGCAAGCACCGTGACCTACTATTCAGAGAACCTTTTGTCCCGCCTTCCAACGCAGCCGCCGCTTCCCTTCGAAGCCGCGCAGGCCTACGAAGAGACTGTGCTGGGCTGGGCCGCCGACCTGCCGCTACCGGCCGGCATCGCCGTCACGCGCGACCGCGCCTATGGCCCCGATCCGCAGCACCGCTGCGACGTGTACCGGTCGATCGATGCGCGGGACGACGCCCCCATCCTGATCTTCTGGCACGGCGGCGGCTGGACCAACGGCTACAAGGAGTACGTTGCCTTCATGGCGCCAGCCGTGGTCGGCCTGGGCATGGTGCTGGTGGCGCCGGGCTACCGGTTGGCGCCGGGGCACCGGCTGCCGGCGGCGTTCAAAGACGGCCTGGCGCTCACCCGCCATGTGATCGCCCATGCGGCCGACTTCGGCGGTCGCGGCGACCAGATCTACCTGGCGGGGCATTCCGCCGGCGCGCATCTGGCGGCGCTGGTGGCCCTGCGGCGCGATGAAGCGGGCAGCGCTGGCATTCCCCCGGGCGCGATCCGGGCCTGCCTGCCTGTGAGCGGCATCATGGATCTGCACCACCCCGATCCCTCCGCGGCCAGCCTGGAAGAGCGCATCTACAGCATGGTGCTGAGCGACGCGGCGCACGACGCCGTGATGAGCCCGCTGTGCTGGACGGTGGGCAACACCATCCCCATGTACCTCAGCCATGGCGAGTCGGACAGTGCGCGGGTGGTTCATTCGAACCGCCGCATGGCGGCCTTGCTGGCCAGGCAGCCGGGGCCGTCCCAGCTGCACGAAGAGCCCGGCCTGGACCATTTTGCGACCCACACCTGCCTGCGCGACCCGAAGGCGGCGTGGTACCAGCGCCTGGCTGGCCTCCTGCAGGCCCACCGGCGCTGGGATGAACCCGCTGTTTGAGAGGAAAAAGAATGCAGACCCCACCCACCCCCGCCGACAGGGAAACCGCTTTCATCACCGGAGGCGCCTCCGGCATCGGCCGCGCCACGGCGCTGCGCCTGGCCGAAGACGGTTTTCGCGTCGTGGTGATCGACCGCAACGCGGCGCAGGTTGACACGCTGCTCGCGGAACTCACCCAGGCCGGGCGCGACACGGCCGGCCACGCGGTCGACGTGTGCGACCGCCCGGCCATCGCGGCGCTGATCGCCGCCGAGGCGCGTGTCGACGTCATGGTATGCGCGGCGGGGATCGGCCCCGCCCGGTCCTTCGACGACATCCGTGACGAGGACTTTCGCGCCGTGCTGGACGTGAACGTGCTGGGCGTCTTCATCGCCGCGCAGGAAGCCACGCGACGGATGAAGCCGGGCGGCCGGGTCGTGACGGTGTCCTCGCGCGCGGCGCTGGGTGGCACCGGTTTTGCGCACTACGTGGCCTCGAAAGCGGCGGTGGTGGGCCTGACCCGGGCCATGGCGATGGAGCTTCGCCAGCGGCAGATAGCGGTCAACTCGATCGCGCCGGGCTTCACCGACACCGGCATGACGCGCGCCATGACGCCCGAGCAGCACGCGGCGGCCAGCGCGCTCGAACCGAGCGGGCAGCCCGCCGATCCGGGCGAGATCGCCCATGCCATTGCCTTCCTCGCGTCGCCGCGCACCCGCTTCATCACGGGCCAGACTCTCTTCGTGGATGGTGGCAAGTCGCTGGGCGGCCTTGGCCTGTGAGGAGGCCGCGATGATCGTTCGAACCGCGTGTCTCGAAGGCACCGTGAAGCCGGAGGACGTGGACCGCCTGGATGCCTTCGTGATCGAGCAGGTGGTGCCGCTGATGAAGCGCTTTCCTGGCGTGCGCGCCGTGCGGGTGCTGCGCGCCTTGTCCATCGAGGACGGCGGCCCGCGCTTGCACATGACCTTTGAATCCTCTTACGACTCGGTGGACGCCATGGAGCGCGCCTTTGCCGATCCCGTTCGCCAGGAGCTGAAAGCCCAGCTCGCGCAAATCCGGCCCTGGTTCCAGGGCCGCCTGTTCCACGTCACGCAAAAGGTGCTGGCCGACGGGCCTTGCCCAACGCCCGACAAGGCATAGCCGACCAAATTACTCTGCATGCCACTTCCCTCGCAGGAGGTTTGCCGGTAGAATTCAGTTCGTTTCAAGTAAGAAACACGGGTTTACTAAAGAAACATTGGGCGCCCGCAGCGCCCAGGCACTTCAAGGATTGCAGATGAGCGTATTGGGCATCGATCAAATTACCTACGGAGCCGCCGACCTGCCGCGCTGCCGCCAGTTCTTCCTGGACTGGGGTCTGTCGCTGGTGCAGGAGTCGCCCCAGGAACTGGTGTTCGAGTCGCTCAACGGCTGCCGCGTGGTCGTCGCGCATTCCGACAAGCCCGGCCTGCCGGCCGGCGTGGAGCCGGACCCGACGTTGCGCGAGGTGGTCTGGGGCGTGGACACGGCCGAGAGCCTGGCGCTCTACCGCAGCCGCCTGCAGAGCCAGGCCGGCTTCGTGGACGCCGATGGCCGCTTCGGCTGCACCGACCCCAACGGCCTGGCGGTGCGCCTGCAGCTCACGAAAAAACGCGAGGTGCAGATCGAGAGCGCGCTCGTCAACACCTGGAGCGACCGCCCGCGCCGCAACCAGCGCAGCCCGGCCTACGACCGCGCCACGCCGGTCGAGGTGGGCCACGTGGTGTTCTTCGTGACCGACCTCAAGGCCACCGGCGCCTTCTACATCGACAACCTGGACTTCGTCGTCTCCGACCTGTACCCCGAGCGCGGCCTGTTCCTGCGCTGCGCGGCCGAAGGCGGGCACCACGACCTGTTCCTGCTGCAGCCGCCCGAGCCGCGCCGGGGCCTGAACCACGTGGCCTTTTCCGTGCGCGACCTGCACGAGGTGGTCGGCGGCGGCATGCACATGTCGCGCAGCGGCTGGAGCACCGAGCTCGGCCCGGGCCGCCACCCGATTTCGTCGGCCATGTTCTGGTACTTTGAGAGCCCGGCCGGCGCGCTGGTGGAGTACTACACCGACGAGGACGAACTCACCGCCGACTGGCAGCCGCGCGAATTCACGCCCGGCCCGACGGTGTTCGCCGAATGGGCCATCAAGGGCGGCATCGACGGCAACACCCGCCGCCAGGTGAACGCCGCCGCGCCCAGCGGCAAATTCATGACCGACAAGCCCAAGCCGCCCACGGAATGACACCGAAGGAGACATGACATGCGAACCCCCGATCTGTACAACGAAACCCACCAGACGCGCACCGCACCGCCGACCTCGTATGAGGGCCTGCTGGGCGATTCGATCGAACGTGCCTACGCCCAGGGCATCCACGACCTCGCCGGCCTGGTGAACTACCTCAACGATGCGGGCCCCTCCGGCCCCAACGGCCAGCGCTGGACCGAGCCGTCCTTCCAGCAGGAAATGGCCCGCCTCGGCGCCTGACCGCGCGCCGCCCGAACCCAGCCCATCGCCAGGAGACACGTCCATGGATACCTCTGTCATCAACGTTCAGCTCGACCCGGTCGACGCCGTCCTCGAAGTCGGCCTCAAAGACCTGTGGTTCCCGGTCTGCCCGTCCAGCTTCGTGAAGAACGACCCGATCTCGATCCGCCGCCTGGGCTACAAGATCGCGCTCTGGCGCGACCAGGCCGGCCAGGTCCACGCGCTGGAAGACCACTGCCCGCACCGCGGCGCGCCGCTCTCGCTGGGTGTGAACCTGGGCGACCGTCTGGCCTGCCCGTACCACGGTGTCGAGGTGCGCTGCGACGGCACCGTCACCCGCGTGCCCGGCAGCCCCGGCTGCAAGCTCGAAGGCTCGCGCCCTGCGCGCATGTTCCACGCCACCGAAGCGGCCGGCGCGATCTTTCTCTACAACGCGAGCAACCCCATCCTGGACCAGGCGCCGCCGCTGCAGCTGCCCGAGGAGCTGACCTCGCCCGAGTGGTCGAACTTCCTCTGCTACACCGAGTGGGGCGGCGACTACCGCTACGTGATCGACAACGTCATGGACCCGATGCACGGCGTGTACCTGCACAAGCAGTCGCACACCATGAGCGAAGGCGCGAGCGAGGCCGAGTTCCAGATCCGCGACATCCCCAACGGCTTCTGTTTCGAGAAGAAGGGCCAGCGCGGCGTCAACTTCGACTGGACCGAGTGGATGGACCTGGGCATCCACGTGATGCGCCTGGAGATTCCGTACCCCAAGACCGGCGGCCCCGGCGGCAACTTCACCATCATCGGCAGCTACACCCCGATCAGCAGCCGCACCTCCGGCGTGTTCCACTGGCGCTGCCGCCGCGTGACCGGCTGGCAGCGCGACACCTGGCGCTTCCTGTACAAGAACCGCCTGGAAGAGCGCCACTGGAACGTGCTGGAGCAGGACCGCGTGGCGGTGGAAAACATGGAGCCCGACGCCAACAAGCGCGAGCACCTGTACGCCCACGACATGGGCATCGTGCGCCTGCGCCGCCACCTCAGAAACCTGGCCAAGGCCCAGCTCGACAAGCCCGTGTGAGAATCGCGGGATGAGCAACAACGCCACCACCCTGCAAGCCTGGGTCCACACGCTGCGTCACGAAGCCGACGACATCATCAGCGTGGACCTGCGTCCGGCCCCCGACGTCGTGTTCCCCGCGTTCGAGGCCGGCTCCCACATCGACCTGCACCTGCCCAACGGCATGGTGCGCAGCTACTCGCTGTGCAACCCCAGCCAGGAGCGCCACCGTTACGTGGTCGGCGTGCTCAAGGACCGCGCCAGCCGGGGCGGCTCGCGCTGCGTGCACGAGCAGCTGCGCGTGGGCATGCGCATCACCATCAGCGCGCCGCGCAACCACTTCGGCCTGCACGAAGAGGCCTCGCACACCGTGCTGGTGGCCGGCGGCATCGGCGTCACGCCCGTGCTGTGCATGGCGCGCCGCCTGAAGGACCTGGGCCGCAGCTTCGAGTTCCTGTACTTCGCCCGCTCGCGCAAGAGCGCGGCCTTCGTCGCCGAGATCGAGGCCCTGGGCGTGCCCGTGACCTGGCACTTCGACGACGAGAAGGGCGGCCCGCCCGACCTCCCGGCCCTGCTGGGCCGTCGCGCGCCTTCGGCCAGCGAGCACTACTACGCCTGCGGTCCGGCGGTGATGCTGGACAACTTCGAGAAGACCTGCGCCGCGCTGGGCCACACCCAGGCGCACATCGAGCGCTTCGCGGCGGTCGAGGTGGCGGCGGCGGACGACGCCAAGACCAGCTTCACCGTCGAGCTGCGCCGCAGCGGCCAGATGTTCGAGGTCACGCCCGACACCACGCTGCACAAGCGCCTGATCGAGATCAACGCCGACGTGCCCTTCAGCTGCGAAGAGGGCATCTGCGGTTCGTGCGAAACCAAGGTGCTCGAAGGCATCCCCGACCACCGCGACATGGTGCTGACCGACGCCGAGCGCGCGGCCAACAAGGCCATGATGGTCTGCGTCTCCGGTTGCAAGAGCGACCGGCTCGTTCTCGATATTTAAGCGTCGATCGAGCCGTCGTCGGGGGCAGTCGCGCACTGCCGCCGCAGCTTGCCGAGCACCGTGTACAGCACACGGCGCTCGTCGCGGCTGAGCGTGAGGATCATCTGCGCCTGGCTGCGCCGCGCCAGCGGCATGATTTCCCCGTACAGCGCCTCACCCGCCTCGGTCATCCGGCAGATCAGGCCCTTGCGCCCCCGCGGGCCCGGCGTCTGCATCTCCACCAGGCCCCGGTCGCCGAGCAGCCGCAGCGCGCGGCTGACCTGCGCCTTGTCGGCGGCCGCCAGTTCCACCAGTTCCGCAAACGGCAGTGAACCCGCGTGCGCCAGCACCGAGAGGATGCGCCATTCCGACACCGTGAGCTCGAAGCGGTCCGCGTAGGGCAGGGTGATCGCGCGCCGCAGCCCGTTGCTGGTGTGGCTGAACATGGTGGTCAGGAAATCGTGCACCGCCAGGCCCGCGCCATCGGGCGCCAGATCGGTCCAGGGGTTGGCGGCCTCGTCGGCGGTGCCGGTCTCGGGGGGCAGGGCGGGGGGCGTCGGCAGCGGCTTGGGTGAAGACATGCGGCCATTCTCGGGGAAGCCACCGCGTTCACTGGGCACCGCACCCCGATGCCTCTGTTGATTGATCAACAAAATTGCAACAAATTGTCAGAAATCGGGTTTTCATCGTTGATCAGTCAACGACGAAGGTCTACGATGGACTCGTTTCTGTTGTGAACCCTTGTTTCCAATATGAAACCGCGTCCCGGTGCCTTTCACGCCGGACTGAACCCCACAACCGAGTGAATCGCCTCACAGGAGCGCATGATGAAAATGGATCGTCGTCAGTGGATGGGTCTGGCCTTGGCGGCCACGGCCCTGGTGTCGGGTGGCGCAGCCGCCCAGGCTTACCCGGAAAAGACCATCAGCCTGGTGGTGGCCTATCCCCCCGGCGGCGACTCCGACGCCACCGCCCGCCTGTTCGCCGACAAGCTGTCGCAGCGGCTCAAGCAGACCGTGATCGTGGAGAACAAGCCGGGCGCCGGCGGCACGCTGGGCAACACCTACGTGAGCCGCGCCAAGCCCGACGGCTACACGCTGCTGTTCACGCCCAACCCCTTCACCACCGCGCCCATGGTGCTCAAGCTCGCGCCCAACGCCACCTACGACGTGCTGCACGGTTTCGAGCCGGTGGTGCTGACGGCGATGCAATCGGTGCTGCTGGTCACGCACCCGGACAGCGGCATCAAGACCGTGGCCGACCTCGTGGCGCAGGCCAAGGCCGGCAAGCAGCTCACCTACGCCAGCCCCGGCGCGGGCTCGCCGATGCACATCGTGGCCGAGTGGTTGAACCGCGCCGCCGGCATCCAGGTGCAGCACGTGCCGTTCCGTGGCGTCGGCCCGATGATCCCCGACATGCTCGCGGGCCGGGTCACCATGGGCTACCCCACGCTGGGTGCCGTGGAGGCGCACCTCAAGACCGGCAAGCTGGTGGCGGTGGCGCTCACCGACGGCGAGCGCAGCCCGCTGATCCCGAACCTCTCCACCGTGGCCGAGCAGGGCTACAAGGACGTCAAGCTCGGCGCCTGGAACGGCATCTTCGCGCCCAAGGGCACGCCCCCGGCCATCGTCAAGCTGCTCAACGAGCACATGAACGAGATCCTGCGCATGCCCGACGTGATCGAGAAGATGGCGACCTTCGGTTCCCGCCCGGTGGGCGGCAAGCCCGAGGCCCTGGCCAAGATCAACGCCGACGACTACGCGCGCCTCTCCAAGCTCATCAAAGAGCTGAACATCCAGGCCGACTGAGCCCAGGACGAGGAACCCCCATGAGCGAATCCACCCTGGGCCGCGACACGCCGCAGGTCAACGCCCGCGCCAAGGTGCTGGGCCGCGCGGTGTACGCCGGCGACATCCAGGTCGCTGGCATGCTGCACGGCAAGATCCTGCGCAGCCCTTACCCCCATGCGCGCATCGTCCGCGTGGACACCTCGGCCGCGCGGGCCTTGCCTGGCGTCAAGGCGGTGCTCACCGGCGCCGACGCGCCGCGCACGATGTGGGGCGTGCACCAGAAGGAGCGCCGCATCCTGGCCGAGGGCGTGGTGCGCTTCGCGGGCGAAGAGGTGGCGGCCGTGGCCGCCACCTCCGAAGAGATCGCGCGCGACGCGCTGGACCTGATCCGCATCGAATACGAAGAGCTGCCCGCGCTGCTCACGCCCGAGGACGCGCTCGCCGATGGCGCGCCCGGCGTGCACCCCGGGCGTGCCAACGTGGCGCACGAAATCCGCTTCGAGCGTGGCAGCGTCGACGCCGGTTTCGCGCAGGCGGACCTGATCCACGAGGCCACCTACACCACACACGCACAGTACCCGGGCTACCTCGAACCCATGGCCAGCGTGGCGGCGATCGACCCGGACGGCCGCCTGCAGGTCTGGACCTCGACGCAGTCGGTGTTCCTGGCGCGCGCGCGCCTGGCGGCCGCGCTGGAGTTGCCGGTCTCGCGCGTGCGGGTGCAGGCGGCCACCGTGGGCGGGGGCTTCGGCGGCAAGATCGTCGAAGACGACAACCAGCTCGTGGCCGGCCTGCTCGCGCTCAAGACCGGGCGCGCGGTGCGCCTGGTCAACAACCGGCTGGAAGACTTCCAGGCCGCCTGCTCCAGCGTGCCCGAGCGCATCACGCTCAAGCTGGGCATGACGCGCGAGGGCCTGATCGTCGCCAAGGACGTGCACATCGTGGCCGACTGCGGCGCCTACTGCGGCCTCTCGCCCGAGGTCATGCACGTGAGTGCCATGCGCAGCGACAACATGCACCGGCTGCAGCACGTGCGCTCGCACGCCACCATGGCCTACACCCACACGCCACCGCACGGCGCGTTCCGGGGCTTTGGCGGCACGCAGATGCTGTTCGCGCTCAACAGCCACATCCACGCCATGGCCGAGCGGCTCGGGCTCGACCCGGTGGAGATCCACCAGCGCAACGCCATCGGCCGTGGCGAGACCTCCATCCACGGCTGGCAGATCGGCAGCACCGGCCTGCTCGAATGCATTGCCCAGTGCACCGAAGCCATCGGCTGGCATCAGAAGCGCGCGCGGGCGCCCGGCACGGGCAGCCGCCGGCGCGGCGTGGGCATGGCCGCGGCCATGCACGTGAGCGGCAACCGCACCATCGGCAACTGGGACGGCTCCACCGTGATGATCAAGGTCAACGAAGACGGCCGCCTGGTGGTGCATTGCAGCGAAGGCGACATGGGGCAGGGCGCCATGACCATGCTGAGCCAGATCGTGGCCCACGAGCTCAACCTGCCATTGGCCCACGTGCTCGTGGTCGCGCCCGACACCGACAGCGCGCCGTTCTGCATCGGCACGCTGGCCTCGCGCGTGACCATGGCGGCCGGCAACGCCGCCATCGTGGCCGCGCAGGCCGCGCGCGACAAGCTCTTCGCCCTGGCCGCGCAGATGCTCGGTGCGCCGGCCGACCAGCTGGAGATCGCCGAAGGCCACATCCGCGTGCGCCAGCAACCCGGGCAGCGGCGAACGCTGGCCGAGGTGGCGCGCCAGCACATCTGGCGCCACGGCGGCGAAGGCATCCAGGTCATGGGCAGCTGGGACGCGAAGACCCAGATGCACGACGACCAGGTCCACGGCAACATCGCGCCCGCCTATTCGTTCGCGGCCCAGGCGGTCGAGGTGGAGGTGGACACGCAGACCGGCCAGGTCACGGTGATCGACAGCTACGTCAGCGACGACTGCGGCAAGGCCCTGAACCCGCTGGCGATCCACGGCCAGACCAATGGCGCGACCGTGCAGGCCATGGGCTGGACGCTCTACGAAGAGCTTCAGCTGGAAGGTGGCCGCCTCATGAACGGCAACTTCGCCGACTACAACATGCCCACCGCCGACGCCGTGCCCCTGCTGCGCGGCGGGCTGGTCGAGTCCCACGAACCCAACGGGCCGCACGGCGCCAAGGGCGCGAGCGAGACCGCCATCCTGCCCGGCGCGCCGGCGATCGCCAACGCGGTGTACCACGCCGTGGGCGTGCGCATCACCGACCTGCCCATCACGCCGCAGAAAGTGCTGGCCGCGCTGCGCGCCCTGAAGGAGACGGCCCATGCTTGACTTCGACTTCCTCGAACCCGACAGCGTGGCCGAGGCCAGCCGCATGCTCGCCGACCTGGGCGACGAATGCCGCGTGATCGCCGGCGGCACCGCGCTCATGCTCGGCATGCGCCAGCGCATGCTCACGCCCTCGCACCTGGTGTCGCTGGGCCGGCTCGGCGCGCTGCGCGGCATCGCGCTGGACGAGCGCGGCGGCCTGCGCATCGGCGCGCTCACGCTGCACGCCGAGGTGGCCGCCTCGCCCCTGGTGCAAGAGCGCTGGCCCATGCTCGCCAGCATGGCCGCGCGCGTGGCCAACCCGCAGGTGCGCAACCAGGGCACCATCGGCGGCAACCTCTGCTACGCCGACCCCTCCACCGACCCGCCGGGTTGCCTGCTGGCGCTGAACGCGCAGGTGGTACTGGCCAGTGTGCGCGGCGAGCGCGTGCTGGCCCTGAGCGATTTCCTGGTGGACTACTACACCACCGCGCTCGAACCCGACGAGCTGCTCAGCGAGATCCGCGTGCCCGCGCTGCCCGCCGATGCGAGCGGCCAGTACGCGCGCTTCCTGCGCACGGCCGCCGAGCACCGGCCGCTGGTCAGCGTGGCCTTCGTCGCGCGGCGCCAGGGCGCGGTGTGCACCGAGGCGCGCATCGCCGTCGGCGCGTCCACCCCCATCCCCGCGCGCCTGCCGCGCGCCGAGGCGTACCTGGCCGGCAAGACCGTCACCGCCGACGTGGCGGCCGAGGCTGCGGCCATCGTCGCCGCCGACATCGAACCCGTGTCCGACGCCCGGGGCGACGCCGACTTTCGGCGCGACATGGTGCGCGTGGTCGCGCGGCGCAACATCGCGGGCCTGTTCGGCCTGCCCCAGGAATAGTGTGAACAGACCCCAGCCATGAGCCAACACCCCATCACCCTCACCGTCAACGGCGAGCCCGTGCAGAGCACCGTGCCCGCGCGGCGCCTGCTGTGCGACTTCCTGCGCGACGACCTGCACCTCACCGGCACCAAGCGCGGCTGCGAAACCGGCATCTGCGGCGCCTGCTCGGTGCTGGTGGACGGGCAGGTCGTCAAGTCCTGCCTGAGCCTGGCCGTGCAACACAGTGGCCGCGCCATCACCACGGTGGAAGGCCTGTCGCAGGGCGACAGCCTGCACCCCTTGCAGGAGAGCTTCATGCAATGCGGCGGCCTGCAATGCGGCTACTGCACGCCCGGCTTCCTCATGACCTCGTGCGCGATGCTGGCGGCCAATCCCTCACCCAGCGAAGACGAGGTGCGCCACGGCCTCAACGGCAACCTCTGCCGTTGCACCGGCTACACCCAGATCGTCGAATCCATCCTGACCGCAGCGGAGAAGATGCGTGGAAATTGAAAAAACCCTGTTGCTGGACGCGCCACCGGCGATCGTCTGGGCCCTGCTGCTGGACCCGAATGCCATGGGCGCCTGCGTGCCCGGCATGGAGTCCATCGAGGTCGTGAGCGACGACGAGTACGTGGCCGTGATGAAGGTGAAGATCGCCTTCATCAGCGCGCGCTTCAAGCTCAAGACCCGCATCGTCGAGCGCGACGAGCCGCGCTACCTGCGCGCCGAAGGCACGGGCGAAGACGCCTCGGTGGCCAGCTCGCTCAAGCAGAGCAGCGAGATGTGGCTGCAGGCGCGCGAGGGCGGCGGCACCGAGCTGCGCATGAAGGTCAAGGTGGACGTGCTGGGCCGCATGGGCACCTTCGGCCTGGGCGTGATGAAGACCAAGGCCGACCGCATGTGGGACGAGTTCGGGGTCAACGCGGCGGCGCGCCTGGCCGGCTCGCCTGCGGTGGAGGGGGTGGAGGCCGCGGCACCGGTGCCGCCGGTCGCCGAGGCGCCCGCGCCGGCTCAGCCGATCACCGTGTCGGCGGTACCGGCCATTCCTGCGCCCGCCGCGCCCGCTGCGCCCGCCACGCCGGCCCGGGGCTTCTGGGCGCGCCTGTGGGGCGGTTCGGGTCAGGAGATCCGCGTGGAAGTGCGGCGCGGCGACACCACCATCACCGTGCAATGGCCGGTGCAGGCCTCGCAGGAGTGCGCGGCCTGGCTGCGCACACTGATGTAGGACCTTGCCAAATTTTGCCAAAAGGCCTACGCTTGCGCCATGGGCACGATGAACATCTCTCTCCCCGACACCCTGAAGTCCTTTGTGGATGAACAGGTCAGCCAGCGTGGCTACGGCACCAGCAGCGAGTACGTGCGCGAGTTGATCCGCAAGGATCAGGATCGTCTGCAATTGCGTGGCTTGCTGATGGCGGGCGTGGCGTCAAGTCCGGCAGCGCCAGCCGATGACCGCTACTTCGCAGGCCTGCGAGACCGGGTGCGCAAGAGCGCCAAAGCCGACGCTCAGAGATGAAGGGCAAGGCGGTCGTCCCACGGGAGCAAGCCAATCGGGATGTCGACGAGATCATTGCCTACTACCTGAGCGAGGGGGCCGCGCAGGCGGCGTCGGGCTTCATCGACGCGCTGGAGAAGGCCTACGCCCACATCGGCCGTCACCCGGCCATGGGCTCCCCGCGTTACGCCCACGAACTCAATCTGTCTGGTCTGCGCGTCTGGCCGCTGACGCGATACCCCTACCTGGTGTTCTACGTCGAGCACCCGGACCAGATCGATGTGTGGCGCGTGCTGCATGGCCAGCGAGACATTCCCGCGTGGATGCAGGAGCCCGACGGCGCGTGACCGAAGCCCGAGGCAGATTTCTCTACGCCGCCGCGCCCGGATACGGGCTCGTGTCCGCCGCTGACAGCATGGTGCGCGCCAGTTGCTCCATGAGCTCGCGCCGCAAGGGCAGCGAGGCCGCATCGGCCCACAGGTTGCGCAGCTCCAGCGGGTCCTGCCGCAGGTCGTAGAGCTCGCCCCAGGGCTGGCCGTCGTACACCGTGAGGCGGTGTGCGTGGTTGCGCAGGGTGCGCATGCGCACGCGGCGGTCCATGCCGAAATCGCTGCGCTGGCTTTCTTCCTCGATCAACAGTGCGTCGCGCACCGCGCCCGCCTGGCCCGCCACCACGGGCAGCAGGGACGCGCCCTGCATGCCGTTGGTGGGCTCCAGGCCGGCGCGCTCCAGCACGGTGGCCGCGATGTCGATGGTCTGTGTCAGCGCGGCCGTGGCCGCGGTGGCCGGCGCCTGCGCGCCGTCGCGCCAGATGAAAGGCACGCGGGTGAGCGCGGGGTAGTGCAGGCCGCCCTTGAACATCAGGCCGCGCTCGCCCAGCAGGTCGCCATGGTCGCTGGTGAACATCACCACCGTGTCCTCGTCCAGGCCCAGCGCGCGCAGCCGCGCCATCACGAGCCCGATGTGGTCGTCGATGTTGGCCAGGCTGCCATGGTTCAGCGCGATGGCCTCGCGCGCCTCCTGCTCGGAGCAGGCGAAGCTGCCGTAGCCGGGACGGAACGCGGGGTTGTCGCGGCGCTGCTCGCGCAGCCACTGCACCGGCGGCGGCGGGTCGGTCAGCTCGGCGCGGAACGAGGCGGGCAGCGACACGTCTTCCGGCCGGAACAGGTCCCAGTAGCGGCCCGGCGGCGTGAAGGGGTGGTGCGGGTCGGGGAACGAGCACTGGATGAAGAACGGCTGCTCCGCGCTTGCCATGCGGTCCAGCGCGTGGCAGGTCTGCTCGGCGATGTAGGCCGTGGGGTACAGCGCCTCGGGCACGCGCGTGCGCCAGGCGTGGCCGATGCGCGCAAGGTGCAGGTCGGGCGTGGGGATCGCGTTGGCGAGGCCGATCAGGCGGTCCGCGTCGGGCGTCTGCTGCCGCAGCCAGCGCCGCCAGTGGCCGTGCTGCTCGTCGGCGTGGCCGATGGTGAGCGCGACCTGCTCGAAGCCGTAGTAAGGCAGTTCCAGCTCGTGGGCCGGGTCTTCCTCCCAGCGCTGCCACACCTCCTGGCCGTAGCGGCCCGGGTAGGGGCGCAGGGCCTCGTGCGGGCGGCGTGGCCCCTTGCCGGGCCAGGCCGTGGGCAGGGTGGTGATGTTCTGCAGGTGCGACTTGCCCACCAGCGCGGTCTGGTAGCCCGCCTCGCGCAAGGTCTCCACGAAGGTGCGCTCGCCCAGCGAGAGCTCGCGCCCGTTCATCTGCAGCCCGTGCACGCTGGGCAGGCGCCCGGTCATGAGCGAGGCGCGGTTGGGCTGGCAGATGGGGGTGGCGACGTGGAAGTCGTCGAAGCGGCAACCCTGCGCCGCCAGCGCGTCGATGTGCGGCGTGCGCACCTCGGTGTTGCCGTAGCAGCCGAGGTGGTCGGCCCGGTGCTGGTCGGTGATGAACAGCAGGAAGTTCGGTCGCCGTGTCATGCCGCTGTGCGCCTCAATCGGCCTTGATGTTGAGTTCCTTGGCCAGCTTGCCGTAGCGTTCGTTGTCGGCCTTCATGAAGTCGGCCAGCACCTGCGGCGTGCCGCCCAGCACGTCCAGGCCGGCGCCGGCGAGCTTCTCGCGCACGTCGGGCAGCTGCAGCGCTTCGTTGAAGGCCTGGTTCAGGCGCGCGATCACGGGGGCGGGCGTGCCGGTCGGCACGAACACGCCGTACCAGGCGTTCACCTCGACGCCGCTCACGCCCTGTTCGGTCGCGGTCGGCACGTCAGGCAGCAGCGGCGAACGCTTCTTTTCGGTCAGCGCCAGCGGCACCAGCTTGCCGCCCTTGATGTGCGGCACCGCGCCACCCAGGCCGGTGAACAGCAGCTTGACCTCACCGCTGAGCGCGGCGGTGATGGAGGGGCCCACGCCCCGGTAGGGCACGTGCATCAGATCGACCTTGGCCGCGCTCTTGAGCATCTCGCCCGCGAAGTGCATGGGCGAGCCGTTGCCGGGGCTGCCGTAGGGCAGGCCGGGCGACTTGCGCGCGGCGTCCAGCGCGGCCTTGAGGTTGGTCACGCCCAGCGAGGGGTTGGCCACCAGCACCATGGGCGTGGTGGCGGGCGAGATCACGGGCACCAGGTCCTTGTGCACGTCCACGCCACCGCCCGCGCCGGCCGGCAGCACGTGGGGCGAGATCACCATGGTGTTGGGCGTGAGCAGCAGCGTGTGGCCATCGGCGGCTGAGCGCGCCACCGCGCCGGCACCCAGCAGCGCACCGGCGCCGGGGCGGTTGTCCACCACCACCGGCTGGCCCAGCTTGGGCGCCATCTTCTCGGCCAGCACGCGCGCGGCCAGGTCGGGGCCGCCGCCGGGCGGGAAGGGCACGACGATGGTGATGGGCTTGCTCGGGAAGGTCTGCGCCGCCGCGAAGGGCAGGGCCGAGGCGAGCGCGAGGCCGATCAGGCCCAGGGTGAAGTGGCGTTTGGGGTTGGTGTTCGTCATGGTGTTGTCTCCTGGAAAAAAAGGGGGGAGGGAATCTCAGGCCGCTCAGGCCTGGGCGAGCGGCACGTTCCAGGCGTCGTAGCCGTAGACCCAGTCGGCGTTGCCCTGGCCCTTCATCCACTGGTTGCCGCGCGAACCGATCTGGATCTTGGCCGTGCGCTCCTGGCGCGTCTTCTCGTAGCGGCGCAGCGCCTCGACGGCCTGGGCACGCGTGCCCACCCCCGCCAGAGAGCGGCCCAGCACCACCGCGTCCTCGATCGCCATGCCCGCGCCCTGCGCCATGAAGGGCAGCATGGGGTGGCAGGCATCGCCCAGCAGCGTCACCGTGCCCTGCGACCACTGCGGCAGCGGCTCGCGCTCGTACAGCGCGCTCTTGAGCGTGGTGTCGCAGGCATCGAGCAACGCGCGCGCGTCGGCGTGGAAGTCCTTGTAGAAACCGCGCAGCTCGTTCACGTCGCCGGGGCTGGTCCACGACTCCTCGGTCCAGCTCTCCTGGCCGGTGGTGGCGAAGATGAAGGTCTCCCGGCCCTGGTTGAGCGGGAAGGTGACGATCTGGCTCTGCGGGTTGGGGCCCCACCACTTGGTGAAGGCCTCGATCTCCGGCACGTTCTTCACGCGCTCGGTGGGCACCACCGAGCGGAACGACACCACGCCGGTGAAGCGCGGGCTCTCTTCACCGAAGAGGGCGGTGCGCACGCGCGAGTGGATGCCGTCGGCGCCCACCACCACGTCGAACGTCGCTTCGCTGCCGTCCTGGAACGTCACCGTCACGCCGGCGTCGCTCTGGCTCAGGGTTTCGATGCGCTTGTCGAACGCGATCTGCTCGATGGGGAACTGCTCGGCCAGCGCGGCCAGGATGTCGGCGCGGTGGATCGTGACCTGCGGCGCGCCGTACTGCTCTTCGGCGACGTTGCCCATGCCCAGGCGCGAGGTTTCCTTGCCCGTGTCCCAGTCGCGGCTGATGCGGAAGGTGGGCTGGGCGCCCGTGCGGCGGATGGATGCGCCCGCGCCCAGGCCGTCGATGGCGCGCACCACATTGGGCGTGAGGTTGATGTCCGCGCCCACGCGCGAGAAGCCCTTGGCCTGCTCGAACACGGTGACGTCATGACCCTGCTTGCGCAAGGCGATCGCGGCGGCCAGACCGCCCACACCGCCGCCGGCGATACCGATTTTCAAACTGCTCATGGGGCTGCTCCTGCAATGTCGAAGCGTGCATTGTTCAGTGCGAGCCCTGCGCGCTCAACCGCCCGGACGCCCGAAATGGGTACGATTCGTCCATGGATGTCCTCAGCGAAGTGCTCGCCATCTGCCGCGCCGAACGCGCGGTGACGGCCCGGTTCCACCTGTCTGCGCCCTGGGGTTTGCATTCCAACGGCGTGTCCGGTGCCGCCATGATCCGCATGGCGCGCGGCGCGCCCTGGTGGGTGGAAGCGGCTGGCGGCGGCGGGCCGCTGCGCGTGGAGCCCGGCGACCTGGTGATGATGCCGCTGGGCGCCGCCCACCGCATGGGTTCCACGCCCGACGCGCCCACCGTGCCCTTCGCCCAGCTGCTCACCCAGCGCACGCCCGGCGCGCGCGACGAAGCGCCGCTGGACCTGCGGCACGGCGGTGGCGGCGACGGCTGCGAGATGTTCAGCGCGCTGCTCTGGTTCTCGGCCTACTGCCGCCACTCCGTGCTCAGCGTGTTGCCGCCGCTCATCCACGTGCGCGCGAGCGAACTGCCCACCGCCGTGATCCTGGCCGCGTCGATGGAAACCCTGGTCACCGAAACGCTGGACCAGCGCCCGGGCTGGCGCCTTTCGGCCAGCCGCATGGGCGAGCTGCTGCTCATCAACATCCTGCGCGGCCACCTGCTGCGCGGCGCGGGCCCGACCGAGGCGAACTGGTGGCGAGGCCTGTCCGACCCCGCCATCGCCCGTGCTATCGCCGCCATGCACCGCGAACCCGCGCGCAGCTGGACGGTGGAGACCCTGGCGCGCGAGGCCGCGATGTCGCGCTCGCGCTTCAGCGACCGCTTCAAGGCCCTGGTGGGCGACACGCCTATGGGCTACCTGGGCGGCCACCGCATGGCGCTCGCGGCCGAACAGCTGGAAGCCGGGCACCTGCCGCTGGCCCAGGTGGCGCAGGACGCGGGTTACGAGTCCGACAAGGTGTTCGCGCGCGCGTTCCGCCGCTGGTCAGGCCTGTCGCCCACGGCGTATGCCAAGCGCGAGGTGGCGCGGCGCACGGCCATGACCGACCCGCACACCGCCTCGGCGGCGGACTGAGACCGGTCAGCGTTCCGCCGGTTTGCTTCGCTTTCGCCGGGCCGGTGCGCCTGGCTCCACCAAGGGATCGGCCTGCAGGCCGCCCACCACAAAACGCACCAGGTACTGGGCGGCGTCTTCGATCGGTGGGGCCGTGAACTCGGCACCCAGCAGCGTCAGGATGCGGTCGTGCGCGTTGTGCGCATAGAAGAACGCACCGAACACGAACACCATGCGCCAGTAGAACTCCTTGTCGTCGATGTGCGTGCAGCGCCGGTGCAGCTCCTCCATGAACTCGCGCGAGAACCCGTCCACGATCGCGCCCATCGCTTCGCGCACGTCCGGCGAGGGGTCGGCCAGCATGCGGCCATAGAAGCTGCGGAAGGCGTCGCGCTGCTCGGGGCTGGCGCCCGTCACCATCAACGAAGGCTCCATGGCGGCCAGCAGCAGCTCCTCGATGGGCGCGCGCGTCTCCACCGCCGATGAGAGGCGGGCCACCCGCTCCGCCATGATGGGCCCGAGGCGGCGCTCCAGCACGGCCCGGCAGAGCGCCTGCTTGGAACCCCAGTAGTAGTGAAACATGCCGAGGTTGACCTCGGCCGCTTCGGCGATCTGGCGAATGCTCGTGCCTTCGTAACCCTGGGCCGCGAACCGTTGTTCGGCCGCATCCAGGATCAGCTCTTGCGTGTTCGGGCGCTCGGCTTTGCCCGCTTCTTCCGTCCGCTTGCGTTTGACCGCCGGACCCGCTTTCTTCGTGACCATGTCATCTCCCGCGCCCGCCGAGGAGCGCTCCATTCGATGGGGGCATTCTGCCTGTTGACAAGAAATCATACGACCGTATAAGATTCATTTACACGGACGTATAAACATGAAACTCATTGATCTCAGCACTTTGTTGGACCCCATGGAGCGCGATCTCCTGCCGCCACCTTTGCGTGCCGCCGCTGGCGTTGTCGCCCCGAGGATCGAGTACCAGCGCCCCGACGAGGCGGAAGGCAAGGACCGCTTCTGCGAGTTCTTCGGCTGCACGCACGACGACCTCCCCGACGGCGAGGGCTGGGGCTCCGAGGTCTTGACCGACATGTCCTCGCATTGCGGAACGCATGTGGACGCGCCGATGCACAGCGGATCCCGCTGCGCGGGTGAGCCGGCCCGGACGATCGACCAGATCGCGCTGGACGAGCTGTACTGCCCGGGCGTCGTGCTCGACCTGCGCGCCATGGTGGAACCTTGCGGCGCGATCACCTCCGAGATGCTGCAAGCGGCCATGGACGCGGTCGGCGTGACGGACATCGCCGGCCATGCCGTCTTGCTGCGCACCGGGCAGGAGCGCTTCCGGATCGGCGAGCCCGGGTTCTTCCAGTACCCCGGCATGACGCGCGACAGCACGCTCTTTCTCACGGAGCGCGGCGCCAAGGTGCTGGGCACCGATGCGGTCGGCTGGGACCGCCCGTTCGCCACCATGGCGGCGGACTTCCGCCGCACCGGCGACCGCCGCTACCTGTGGGACGCGCACAAGGCCATCACCGAGCGCGAGGCCTTCATCGTCCAGCAGCTCTGCAACCTGGGGGCGCTGCCCGTCAGCGGCTTCCACGTGGGCTTCTTTCCCATCAAGCTGGCGCGCACCAGCGCCGCACCCGCGCGGGCAGTGGCCTTTCTCTCCGAGCTGCAGGTGGCGCCATGAAACTCGTCACCTACCGCACGGCCTCGGCGCAGGCGCCCCGCCTGGGCGTTCTTCAACCCGACGGCGCCATCCTGTGCCTGACCGCCAGCCGCGCGGGCGACGCGCGCTTTGCCTCCATGGCGGCCCTGATCGACGGCGGCGAAGCAGCGCTCGCGCTGGCACGCCGCGATGCCGACGGCCACCGGCCCGGTGGTGCCCACGAGGTGCCACCCGGCGGCCACACGCTGCTCACCCCCTTGGCGCGGCCGCCCCTGATGCGCGATTGGGGCACGATGACCGCGCACCCCAAGTTCTTTCTGGAGATGCGCGCGCGCCAGCGCGCGCAGGCCAGCCCCGACCCGGCGGCGGCCCTGGAAGCGGCGCGCCAGGCCGGTGAGATGGACCTGCCGCCCAACTGGTTCACCGTGCCGCGCTTCTACACCGCCAACCCGCTGAACCTCGCCGGGCCGGGCCAGGCCATCGAGTGGCCCGCGTTCGCGCAGAAGCTCGACTACGAACTGGAGCTGGCGGTCGTGCTGGGTCGCACGGGCAAAGACATCCCCAGGGATCGGGCGCGCGATTTCATTCTGGGCGTGACCCTGTTCAACGACTTCACCGCCCGCGACGTGCAGGCGGCCGAAGGCCAGCCCGCCGGCAAGAGCAAGGATTTCGATGGCGCCTACGCGCTCGGCCCCTGCATCGTCACGCTGGACGAGCTGCCCGACCTGTACCAACTGCGCGTCACCTCACGCCTCAACGGCGAGACACAGACCGAGGACAGCACCGCGAGCATGGACATTGGCTTCGAGGATCTGATCGCCTACGCCAGCCGGTCGTGCACCTTGCACGCCGGTGAGGTGTTTGCCTCGGGCACCTTCGCACGTGGCTGCGGTGTGGAGACCGGGCGCCTGCTGCAGCCCGGTGACCGGATCGAGCTGGAGGCCGAGCACATCGGTGTGCTGGCGAACACCATCGTCACGTCCGGTGCGGGAGGCGCGGCATGACCAGCGCGGTCTACATCGTCGGCGTGGGCATGACGCCCACGGGGAAGTTCTCCGACACCTCCTTGCACCAGCTCACGGCCACGGCCGTGCGCGCTGCGCTGGCCGATGCCGGTACCACCGGACGGCAGGTGGACATGGCGTACTTCTCCAACGTGGCCGCCTCCTTCCTGCAAGGGCAGCACATGGTGGCCGGGCAGGTTGTGCTGCGCGAACTGGGCATCGTCGGCGTGCCCATCGTCAACGTCGAGAACGCCTGCGCCAGCGCGTCGACCGCCTTCTGGCTCGCGTGCCAGAGCGTGCGCTCGGGCGGTGCCGATGTGGCGCTCGCCGTGGGCGCTGAAAAGCTGTTCGATGCCAACCGGCAAAAATCCTTCGAGGTGTTCGGCGGCGGCTTCGACGTCACCCGGCAAGACCGGCTGCTGGCGTACCTGGCGCGCCTGAACCAGGCCGCCGGTGTCCCCGTGGCGCAGGGCGCTTCGTCGGAGCGAAGCATCTTCATGGACATCTATGCCGCGCTGGCCGCGAACCACATGCAGCGCCACGGCCTCACGCAACGGCAGCTGGCGATCGTGGCGTCCAAGAACCACGCGCACTCGGTCCACAACCCGCTGGCCCAGTACCGCAACGCATGGTCGGTGGACGAGGTGCTGGCCGCGCGCGCCATCGCCTACCCGCTGACCCTGCCCATGTGCGCGCCGATCGGCGACGGCGCGGCCGCCGTGCTCGTCTGCAACGCGGCCGGCCTGCAGCGCCTGTCTGCGGCCGCCCCCGTCGACGTGCTGGCCTGCGAACTGGTGAGCAGCCTGCCGCGCGATGACGACGATGCCCATCTGGCCATCACGCACCGCGCGGCCCGCGCCGCCTACGAGCACGCGGGCATCGGCCCTGAAGACGTCGACCTGGCCGAGGTGCACGACGCCACCGCCTTCGGTGAAATCCTGCAAACCGAGGCGCTGGGCTTCTGTGCCCGCGGCGAAGGAGGGCGCTTCGCCGAGTCCGGTGCCACGGCGCTCGGCGGCGCGCTGCCCGTCAACGTGTCGGGCGGGCTCGAATCCAAGGGCCACCCCATCGGTGCCACCGGCCTGATGCAGATCGGCGAACTGGCCCAGCAACTGCGCGGACGCGCAGGCCCGCGCCAGGTGGCCGGCGCCCGAATCGCCCTCGCCGAGAACGGCGGCGGATTCATCGAGAACGAGGAGGCGGTCGCGTGCGTCACCCTCCTGGGCGCCGGGCGCCCCGCAAGAGATTGAACAACCCTTCAGGAGACAAAGACATGAAACGAATCCCCCTTCACCGCCGCCATGTGCTGGCCTGCCTGGCCGGCATGGCGATGGCACCTGCCGTGTTCGCCCAGGCCGCCTGGCCCAACAAACCCATCCGGATGGTCGTGCCCGCGGGCGCGGGCACCGGCCCCGACGTCATGGCCCGCTTGATCGGAGACCGGCTGGGGCAGCGCCTGGGTCAGCCCATCGTGGTCGAACCCGTCCCCGGTGCCTCCGGCATCCTGGGGGCCGACAAGGCCTTGAATGCCGCACCCGACGGCTACACCTTCCTGTTCGGATTCAACCAGTTGATGACCATGAATCCGCACATCTACGCCAAGCTCCCCTACGACCCGGTGAAGGGCATCGCGCCGGTGAGCCTGATCTCGAAAGGAGGCTATGTGCTCATCGCCGGCCCGACCGTGCCCTTCGACGACGTGGCCGGCATGATCCAGCACGCCCGCGCCCACCCGGGCGCACTCACCTACGCGTCCTTCGGCAACGGCAGCGCGCCCCACCTGGGCATGGAGCTGCTCAAGCAGCGCGCCGGCATCGACCTGCTGCACGTGCCCTACCGCACCAGCGCGGCGGCCAACACCGACCTCATGGCCAACCAGATCCAGGTGAAGTTCGACACGCAGACCTCGGCCGTTCCCCTGGTGCGCAGCGGCAAGGTCAAGGCCCTGGCGGTCACCACGCCCGACCGACTCAGCGCGCTGCCGACGGTGCCGACCCTGAAGGAATCGGTGCCCGGTTTCGAGCTCACCGGCTGGAACGCGGTGTGGGCCCCTGCCGGTGTGCCGGCCGGGGTGGTGGACCAGATGTCCCGCGCGATCCAGGCCACCTTGCAGGAGCCGGAGCTGCGCAAGCGGCTCGCTGACATGGGCGTGGACCCCCAGGGCTCCGCGCCGGGCGAGGTGGAACGGCTGACCACCCAGGAGTCGGCGCAGTGGGGCAAGCTGATCCGCGAAAAAGGCATCAAGGCAGATTGACGATGACACCCGCGACCCCGCACACGATCGCCGAACTGGTCAGGGCGCTGGCGCGCGAGCGTGGCGACAGCCTGGCATTGACCTTCATCGACCATGCGGCCCCACCAGCGCAAGGCACCGAGCGCCGGACCTATGCGCAACTGTGGGACGCCGCCACGCGGCTCGCCACCGGCCTGTCCGTGCAAGGCTTCGGCCCGGGCGACCGCGCCGCCCTGCTGATGGCCAACCACCCGGAATTCGTGGAGATGCTGGTCGCCAGCAGCCTCATCGGGCTCACGCTCGTGCCCATCGACCCGCGCACGCCGCCCGAGCGCCTGGCCTTCATGCTGACCAAGACCCGCTGCGCGCTGCTGGTGGCCGAGCCGGCCGCCTTGCAGAGTGCGCTGGCGGTGCGCTACACCTGCCCCAGCCTGCGCCTGATCGCCGTGCTGGGCGAGCCGCCGTCGGTGGCCGCGGTGCCCTACGGCAGCCTGCTGGCGGACACCGCGTCGCCCGAGCTCGCGCAAGCGCAGCGCCCGGCCGACGAGGACATGCAGATCCTCTTCACCTCCGGCACCACCGGCAACCCCAAGGGCATCGTCTACAGCCACCGCAAATTCACCGACACCGCGCGCATGGCGGCCTCGGCCTTCGGCTACCGGCCGGACGACCGGCTGTATTCCGGCCTGTCGCTCACGCACGCCAACGCCCAGCTGGTGACGCTGGGCGCCGCCCTGGTGCGCGGCCTGCCGGTGGTGTTCTCGCGCCGCTTCAGCAAGAGCCGCATGTGGCAGACCGTGCGCGAGCACGGCTGCACCAGCCTGACGCTGCTGGGTGGCATGACCACGGCCATCTACTGCGAACCCGCCACCCCCGCCGACCGCGACCACCCGGTGCGGCTGGTCGTGTCCGCCGGCATGCCCGCCACCATCTGGCGGGACTTCGAGCACCGCTTCGGCGTGAGCCTGCTCGAGTTCTACGGCACGGCCGAGGGTGGGCTGACGATGAAGCCGCCAGGGCAGGGGCCGGTGGGCAGCATCGGCCAGCCGGCGCCCTCGCTGAGCATCCGCATCGTCGACGACGCGGGGCAGGACGTGGCGCCGGGCGAGCGCGGCCAACTGCTGATCCGCGCTGCGGACGGCACGCCGTTCCAGGTGGCCTACGTGGACGAGCCCGAGGCTTCCGAAGCCAAATGCCGCGACGGCTGGCTGTGGACCGGTGACGTGGTGCACCGCGATGCCGACGGCTGGCTGTTCTTCGACTTTCGCATGGGGCACGGCATCCGCCGCAACGGCGATTTCATCGACGCCGCCTTCATCGAAAAGACCCTGGCCGAGACGGGCTTGGTCGACGACGTGTTCGTGTTCGGCGTGCCGGCGGCGTCCCGTGTGCCGGGCGAGTCCGACGTGGTGGCGGCCGTCGTCTTCGCGCCGAACGCACCCGCCGACGAAGGGGTGGCGGTGGCCGCACTCCGGGCCGCGCTGCGCAGGCCGGTGGTGCTGCAGCAGGTGCTGCCGTTGAACGCCATTCCGAAAACAGCCTCGGAAAAACCCCTGGCCCGCGTGCTCGGCCAGATGCTGGCGGAGCAGCCGGGCCTGGCGCTCGGCTGGCCTGCGTAGGCCTCGGCGGGGGGGACCGGCTCAGGGGGCGATGGGCGCCACCGCCAGCAGGTGGTTGGAAAAGCTGGTCTCGGTCTCGCAGCGCCAGGTCGCCCACAGCTTGCAGCCCTCGGCCGACCCCATGTCCAGCTCCAGGGCCAGCCAGTTGCGCGCCGCCATCACGTGCTTGTCGTGGCCCGGGAAAGGCATCACCTCCGTCACGTACTGCACGTCGATGTTCTGCGGCTGCTTGGCATTGCTGTTCAGCCACGAGAGGAACAGCCGCTCCATCACGCCCATGAGCGAGGGGTGGACCACGGCCGACGAGGTGAACTGGTGGATCTGGGACCAGGTCTCCGTCGCCGGCAGGTCCTTGCGGTAGGCCGTGCCCCAGGCCGCCACGTGCACATCGCCCGACACCAGGGACACGCGGATCTTCTTGTCGCGCGCCAGGTGGGAGAGCACCTCCAGCAGGCGCTTGCGCTCGCCCTCGTGGTCGTCGTGGGACCAGTGGTCCTTCAGATCGTCGGCGTTGCTGTCGGTGACGTGGTCTTGCCCGAACGTGTCCATCAGCAGCTCCGCCAGGGGCAGCTTCGGGTGCACCACGGGCACCGAGGACATGAACAGCAAATGCTGGCACGCGCCGCTGGGCTGTACACCTGCGTTCCCCGAGGCCAGGCTGTTCGTCCATTGCTTGATCTGTTTCCAGGTGATCTCGCTCATCACCTGTGCGCGCGAGCGCTCGGTGCGCAGGTCGGCCGCCATGATGGACACCGGCCCGACGGCGTAGGTCGAGGTGAAGCCCGGCTGGCCGTCCAGCAGGGGCAGCGCGAGCGCGTCCTTGGCGAGCACCTCGGTCCATGCGATGGGCTTGAGCAACGGGTCCTTCTGAGTGAAACCCGCGCGCGTCGTGTCTTCCAGCTCGGGCAGGTCCTCCAGCGCGTGCTGCATCTGGAACACCCAGAAGGCACGCCGCGCGTGTCGGAACATCGTCTGGAAGAGCGGGCTGTTCTGCATCTCGCAGGTGTACGAGCCCCAGCCATCGAAGATGTCGTGGTCGTCCCACATCATGATGGTGGGCATGGACGCCATCGCCGCGCTCGCATCCAGCGTGGCCGTAGGCGACGACCAGGGCTTTCTCTCGCTGGGCAGCCAGCGTTGCTTGTACAGCCCGAAGTAATACGCCTCGATCTCGCGATCGAGCGCTTTCGTCACCTTGAAATCCAGCTGCGCCTGCCGCGGCAACGCCACCCACTGCCGCAGTGGCTTGATGTCTTCCCAGATCGAATCAAAGTAGATCTGGTCGCCGCCCATGAGCATCAGGTGAAAGCGCTGCAGGCCCTTGTCGTGAATGCGCTGCTCGTGCCACAGCTGCTCCTTGTCCAGCAGTTTCACTTCGCCTGAACCCGGCTTGCGGCGCAGCGCGCGGTCGTGGCTGTAGAGCAGGTCTTCCCAGACCGCGTCCGAGGTGCGGATGAGCTTGCGCATCACCGCCGGGTCGGAAAACCCGTTGCACGACACATAGGCCATGCGCGGCGAGAAATCCTTGCCCGGCACCGTCATCCGCCACGTCAGCCCGCCAGGAACGCCGTAGCTCACCGTGCGCTCTTTCTTCAAGACCTTGCAGGACAGGTCGTAGCGCAGATAGCGTTCGCCGGGGATGGCCAGCAGCTCCTTTGGTGCGGGGCAGGCCTTGCCGTCCACCTCCAGCGCAGGCACCGGCGCGCCGGCCTTGAGGCCCACCAGCGCCGTCACCTTCCAGACATCGCCCTGGCCGATGCCGCGAAACGACAGCACCGGCCCCAGCAGAAGATCCTTCTCATTCATGTTCAGCTCCCCTTTCAAGCGTTCATTTCTTTCGCCACCACCTTGACGATGCGCGCGCGCGACACCGCCCGGCGCGCCACCAGCGCGGCCTCGCCCGTCTGCTGCAGCCACTCAAAGAACCGTTGGCTCGCGTGGCGCGTCTGCGAGTCGTCGCGGCAGTGGGCCAGGAAGGCGAACTGCACCTTCTGCACGTCATCGGCCACAAACACCCCGAAGGGCCCGCTCACCACCGTCGCGTCCGGAAAGCCCAGCAGCGAGGTGGCCTGGGTCTCCGTCGCGCCCCGGTGGCAGGCGATCAGGTGCAGCGGCCCATGCGCCGAGGCCAGCAGGTCGGTGCGCTGGTGGTCCTCCAGAAAAGGCCGGCCCACCAGCTCGCGCGCGGCGGCCACGCTGAACGAAGCCGGGATCGCGTGCACCACCACCGCCACGTCCTTGCCGTCCAGCTGGACCACCACACCGCCGTCCACCACCTTGGCGCCCTGCAGCCCGCCCAGCGCCGTCCTGAGCGTGGCCTCCATCGCCCTCTTTCGTTGGCGGAAGTCGAGCCGGGTCCAGTCCAGTGCCGCGCCCACATCGAAGCGCGTCGACGCGCCGGCCTGCACGCCCCGTTGCGTCAGCGAGATCACCGCGTCCGACAGCGCCTCGAACACGCGCTTCCTCGCATCGGCCACCGTCTTCACCTCGCCGCCCCGGAAGGCCGTCTGCCGCGAGAGATAGTCCTGGAAGCGCCGGTTGCGCTCGCCCGCCGCGCCCTTGGCATCGGACACCGTCGGCAGCGCCACCAGGCGCACCTTGGCCTGCGCCGAGCGAAGGCCCTCCATGTACTCCGCGTGGCAGATGCCGATGTCCTGATCGCCCGCGGCCCAGCCCGCATTGCCGTTGGACAGCACGATCAGCACATCGCAATCGCGCACCGCCTGCAGGCAGGCGTCCCAACTGTCCTGCGTGCCTTCGGCGGGCGGAGCGTCTTCGTTGATCCACACCTCGAACAGCTTTCGGCCCAGCACCTGCACGGCCTCGATATCGGCTTTCAGCGCCTTGCGCAGATCGGTCAAGGTGGTCTTGCTGCCGGCGGGGAAGGGGTCCAGGCAGCGGCTGGAGAGCATCACCCGGATGAGAGACTTGGCCAAGAGGCATTCCTTGTTGTTGTTGAACCTGGCGGATCGGCCCGCAGGCCCTGCGCCAGATGACGCTGCTGGATTCTGGGCAAGATTTCCTTCAGCATCAACCGGTTGCGCCCGTTTCGCCGCGGCTCTTACCCCATCTGTGCATGTCAGACGCGGCGGTAGTTCACCTCGACGGCCAAGGCCTCTTCGCCGGTGGGCGAGATGTTGTACATGCGCAGGTCCAGCGTGTCGTCGTCCGGCTGATCGATCACCGTGCGCCAACCCCAGCGCGGGCCGCCCTGGCCGTCGGCGTAGCTGCCCAGCACCGACAGGCGCGGGTCGCCAGGCGTGCTGGTGCTGAACATGATGGACGTGCCCGTGCCGAAACTCTCGGCCCACGCCGACTCGTAGCGGCGCTCGTCCAGGTGGTGTGCGATCAGCGCCACGCCTTCCATGGGCTCACCGCCGCAATGGCCGCTGTACTCGTGCAGCAGCACCCGGCCACCCAGCAGCACACGGATGCTGCCGCGCTGCACCGAGTCTTCGGCCGGCTCGCCCGCCTCGAACCAGAGGCGAAAGCGCCCCTGCCACTGCCCGGCCATGCGCGCCAGCTGGGCGTGCACGCCGCCAGCGAGCGAAGCGTCGAATTCCTTGCGACCCATGGTGTCTCCTCCTTCCATGCCAGCCGGCTACACGCGCGAACGGCGCCGCGTCACCTCGACCGCCGCGATGCACAGCGTCAACCACGCCACACCAAAGGCGAACCCGGCCACCACATCGCTCGCCCAGTGCACCTGCAGGATCACACGGCTCCAGCCGATGCTGAACGCCAAAGCCGAGGCCAGCAGCACGCTGGGCAGGTGCCAGCGCGGCGGCAGCAGCCGCAGGCACAGATAGGCCAGCATGCCGTACACCACCAGCGAACCCGAGGTGTGGCCGCTGGGAAAGCTGTAGCCGTCGGCCTGCGCGAAGCCGTGCTCATGCAAGGGGCGCACGCGCTCGAAGATGTGCTTCAGTACCCGGTTGAGCAAACCCGCACCCGCGCAGGCCACCACCCAGCCCAGGGCCGTTGAGGTCTGCCGACGAACGAGCAGCAGCACCCCCACGCCGATCACCAGCAGCGTCAACGGCCAGGGGTCGCCCAGGTGCGTCAGGTGGCCGAAGAAGCGCAGGGCAGCTGGGGACAGCTCGCGCGCCAGGGTCTCGGTGAGCCGCACATCGAACTGGCCAATCTCCTCGTCCGCATCGAACACCTCCAGCATCTCGGCGAACAGGGACGCCGTGGCGACCAGCACGCTCGCACCGAGCGCCAGGCACACGCCCAGCAGCAAAGGGCGTGGCCAGCGGTCCCAGGCGGCGTAGGGGCTGTAGCGCCTGAAGGCGATGACGAGGGCGGCGACGGCGATGAGCACCAGCACCAGCGCGGCGGCGAGCACCGGGACCGCGTGGCGGCCGAGCCATTCGGCCCAGGCGAGGGCTTGGAGGAGGTCGTTGTCCATGGGCGCTTGGGGTTGCTCTCCGGACCGGATCGTCACGGCTGCTCACGATTTTTGCATGCGAGGCCTGCCCGCCAAAAGCGCGGCTGTCCTACAGCCTCGCGAACCGGCATTGCCCACCATGTTCTTCTAACGCAGGATGGATGGTCATGTCGATTTCTCCTGCTGTCGTTCGTCGAGCAACTACAGGGTGCCCACAGGGGGCACCTTGCAGGTCAACCCCACAGGAGTCCGATATGTCTTACATCGATGGTTTCGTGATCGCCGTTCCCACCGCCAACAAGCAGAAGTTCATTGAGCACGCGCGAAAGCTCGACCCGATATTTCTCGAGCTGGGCGCCATTCGTGTGATCGAGGGCTGGGGCGACGACGTGCCCGACGGCAAGGTCACCGACTTCCGCCGTGCGGTCCAGGCGACGGTCGAGGAGACGGTGGCGTTTTCGTGGGTCGAATGGCCGGACAAGGCCACCCGCGACGCGGGCATGAAGAAGATGATGGAAGACCCGCGCATGGACCCGTCCGCCCCCGGCAACCCGCCCATGCCCTTCGACGGCAAACGCATGATCTTTGGCGGGTTTGAACAGGTGGTTGAAGTGAAGGCTTGAGTGGGCGTTGCGCTGCGCCTGGATGTTGCGCAGCGCGCGCCTGGCAGTGGAAGGTCTCGTCGCTGCCTGCCTGCCTGCTATCCAGCTGGCTGGTCTGGGTTGGTGAATGCGCGACTTCCGAGGCGGGTAATGTTTGGTCGTCGCTTTTGACTGCTAAAGACAGGGAGCTGCCGGCTGACCGAATGTCTCGAACGTGAGATCTGCAACACATAGCAGTCATCCAGCCGTTGGCCGTGAAGACCTGCGGCCTGCAGGCAGCAGCACCGAGGCTAGACTGCCGCAATCGGCCAGAAGCTGTCGGTGCTTGCGAGTAAAAGCGGACGCTCAACGTTGGAGGTGACCGGCACGCTGCTGCAAGGCGCCGCGAGACGTGCAGGTGAGCGTACGTCCCGCGGCGCCTTGCAGCAGCGTGTCCGAGTCGACCGACTTGTTAGGTCGCAGCTGCCGGTGGTTGCTTGTCTTCATCTGGAACTCGCCCCGCTTCCCGCAACAGCTTCAACACGGATTGACGGTCGTCGTAAAAGTCCTCAAGCACCCGTTGCGCATAGTGACGTGCCGCTTCCACATCCTCAATGGCGATTTCTTGCCATTCATCATGAAGAACGTCGTTGCCAAGGACTCGAATTTCCTCATGTGCCCTGCGCCTACGCGCAGCAGTGATCACGCCATCGTCCGCGGCCATGTCGATCTGCTGTTCCAGCGTCGTGCCGTTCTTAAGCTTGTACGGTTGAGGTAGCCGTAGAGATAAAGCTTCAACAGCACCGAAGGGTGATACGAAGGCCGGCCAGTTGAGGCTGGCGTTGCGCCATCGAAACCCAAACCGACCAGGTCCAACTCATCGATGAAGACGTCCACGATCCGAACGGTGTTGTCTTCTGCAATGAAGTCGTCCAGGCACTCCGGCAGCAACGTGACTTGCTGCCTGTCCTGACCTTCAATGTATCTCGACATATTGACCCCCGTGTTCAATATGTCTGTGAACTCTACCGAGCTCGGCCTCGCGCAGGGAGAGGGTTTTCACACAGCCTCGCTGCATAGCCGCCTCTCCAAAACATCGCCGAACGCCCACAGAGGTCAAAAATGTGATTTCACCGACTGGCTGTTGCAGCCGTCAGTGAAGTGCGGCAAGGCGCGCCTGGCGCCCCGCTGCACTCAGGCGCCTTGCATCAATAGGCACCCATGTAGTCGCGCTTACCAATCTCAACACCGTTGTGGCGCAAGATGGCATAGGCGGTGGTGACGTGGAAGAAGAACTGCGGCAGGCCGTAGTGCAGAAGATAGGCGCTGCCAGCCAGCTTCTTTTCCTTGGGGGTGCCGGGGCGCAACACGATTTCGCGACCTTCGCTGCCATCAAATTGCTCGGGCTTGAAGGAGCCGATGTGGGCCAAGGCCTTGGCGATCAAGGCTTGCAGGTCCGCGAAGCTGGCCTCCGTGTCGGGCCAGGACGGCACCTCGGCACCCGCCAGGCGGGACGTTATGCCCTTGGAGAAGTCAGCGGCGATCTGTACCTGACGAATCAGCGGAAACATGTCGGGGAACAGCCGCGCTTGCAGCAGCGCGTTGGGATCAATATTCTTTTGCGTCGCGTGGTCTTCGGCCTTCTTGAGCACATCGGACAGGGCGCGCAGCATCTGCTGAATGACGGGGACGGAGGCGTTGTACAGCGGGCTGGTCATGGGGAATTCACTTTTAAGTTGGGGCACGATTGCCGAGGCTGGCATGGCAGAGGCCTTGCCGAGGCAGCAAGGCTAACAGCACAGGGCCAACCCGCACCTGTCAACGAGAGGGGTGCTTGCTGCAGATTTTTCTTGCGCACCATGTGAATACTTTTGGCGTATTGGTGTAAAGTCTCTCCCGCTCACGAAAAAGGTGAGCCGGGCCTGAGAACCCGAGGACCCTTTGCGGCTTGATAGGCCGCTGTATACCGCTAGGACAGCGGCCTTCATCATTCACGTCTGCTTTTATGGCGGCCTGGATGGGAAGCCGCGAGGCTTGCCGGTTCTTCGCAAGGGGTCCCTGGTTCTCAGCCCGTTCGGGCCGCCGCCACTTCACGATGTGGCGGCGGCTGTTCCTCAACGAACAGGGAAGGTCGGCCCCCATGCCCAAGCTGCAGCACAAGCAACAGAAGCTCGCCGTGTTGATCGACGCGGAGAACATCTCCCACACGCTGATCCGTTCCATCCTGCTGCGCGCCGCCTGTTACGGCGCGCTCATCGTCAAGCGCGCGTATGCGGATTGGTCGCGCCCGCAGATGAGCCGCTTCAAGAGCGTGCTGCTCCACAACGCGATCGAGGCGGTGCAGCTCTTTCCGTATGCCAAGGGCAAGAACGCGGCCGACATCATGCTCAGCGTGGAAGCGATGTCGCTGGTGAACACGGGGCAGTTCGATGCGGTGTGCCTCGTGTCGTCGGACAGCGACTTCGCACCCTTGGCTTTCGGCGTGCGGCGCGAGGGGGTGCGCGTGTATGGCTTCGGCGCACGGCAGACGCCACGGGCTTTCGTGGCCGCCTGCAGCAGCTTCATCTACACCGAGTCGATCGCGGCAACGGGCGGGTGAGGCGGTGGGGCTGTCGCCGTCACCGTCCAGCGGCGTGTGTGCGGGGAATCCAATAGGCCAGCGAACCCGCCGCCGCGAAGGCGATGAGCCCGGTGGCGGCGATGCCGGTGGCCAGCGACAGGCTGCCCGCCAGGAACGACAGCAGCACCGGTCCGCACGAGGAGCCGATGTCGGACATCAGGCGCCACACACCCAGGAAGTGCGCGCGGCCATGCCGTGGCGAATGGTCCGCACCCAGGGTCATGATCATGCCGGAGCCGATGCCGTTGCCGAAGCCGATGGCCAGCGAGGCCAGCAGCAACGTGGTGAAGCCCGAGGTGAACGGCATCAGCAGCAGTGCCGTGCCCATGATGACCATGGAGGGCACGGCGACCCAGCGCCGGCCCTTGTGGTCCATCACCTTGCCGGCGGGGTAGAACACCAGCATGTCGATGCCGCCGGCCAGGCCGTAGATGAGCGATGCCACGGCCGGTGCCAGTGCAAGGTGGTCCGCCCACAGGGGAATGACCACCTGGCGCGAGGCCCGCACGGCGCTGACGAGCACCACGCCGATGCCGAGCGTGAGGAAGACGTGGCGGTGGTCCCTGAGCGTGGAGGCGATGGTGGTGGCCGCGGGCGGCGTCTGGCCGGCCGGCAGGTGGGGTGTCTCCAGGTCCGGGACGCGCGCGCCGAGGGCGGCGGCCGCCGCCACCCCGATGATGCCGACGCCGAAGGCGCCGGCCAGGCCCCACACGTGCACGGCCGCCGCGCCGAGGAAGGGGCCGATGAACATGCCGATGCGGCTCACGCCGCCCAGTGTCGAGAGCGCTCGCGCGCGGTAGGCGATCGGCACGGCTTCGGCCATGTAGCTCTGGCGTGCCAGGTTGTAGACGGCTTTGGACATGCCCACCATGAGGCAGCCCGTGGCGAACAGCGCCAGGTGCGAGGTCCACACGCACAGCGCCATGCCCAGGGCGCTCCAGAGGCCGGCCGCGACGATGGCCCAGCGTTCGCCCCAGCGCATGGTGATGAGCGACGCGGGGATGTTGTTGAGCAGCGAGCCCAGGCCCATCAGCGCGAAGACCAGCGCGGCCATCGGCACGGAGGCCCCCAGCTCTCGCGCCACGAGCGGGATGATGGGGAGGATGGCGCCTTCGCCCAGCCCGAAGAGCAGAGACGGGCCGTAGACCGGCACGGCGGTCCGCCGGAAGGAGAACTCGGCCGAAGCGGCGGCGCCGGGCGGGGCGGGAGGAGGTGGCATGCGCGGCGGCGGGGCGTGGAGACAGCGGGGGCTCGCATTGTCTCCCTCCGCTGTTCGGCCCGCTGAAGGCCGGCGCAGTGCCCCTCAGGCCACGTAGGCCACGATCTCGATCTTCATGCCCGGCACCACCAGCGCGACGCCCGCGCTGGAGCGGTTGGGCCAGGGCGCGCGGAAGAACTCGCGGTACACAGCGTCGATGGCCGGCATGTCGGCCACGTCGGTCATGTAGATCAGCACCTGCGCCACGTCGTCCATGGTCTTGCCCGCGCGCTCCACCGCGCGCTGCAGGTTGCTGAAGGTCAGGCGGGCCTGCTCTTCAATGGTGCCGGTGGTGTTCACGCTGCCGTCTTCGCGCACCGGCCCGTGGGCGGTGTAGAGCACGCCGCCGGCGCGCACCATCCACGAGAACGGCTGCTTGAACGGCGGCAGGCCGACGTCGATGATTTCCTTCATCGTGACGGCGGTGCTCAGTCGGCCATGATGCCGGTTTCCCGGATCACCTTGCCGTAGCGCTCGTTGTGGTACTGGTTGATCTTGGCCAGCGCCGCCGGCTCGCCACCGGCCGGAATCAGCGCCATGGTGTTCATGCGCGCGATCACGTCGGGCATTTTCAAAATTTCATTCAGGTGGCCATTGAGCGTGCGCACCACGTCGGCGGGCATGCCCTTGGGGCCCATGAAGCCTTGCCAGGCGCCGACTTCGGCGTCTTTCACGCCGGCCTCGGCCAGCGTGGGCACGTTGGGCGCGAGCGGCGAGCGCTGCGGGTCGGCCACGGCCACGGCGACCAGCTTGCCCTGGCTGATGTACTGCGCCACCGGGCCGAGCGTGGTGTACATCATGGGGATGTGGCCGGCCACGAGGTCGACGATGGCGGGCGCGACGCCCCGGTAGGGTACGTGGGTCAGTTTCACGCCGGCCGAGCGGTTGAACATCTCGCCCAGGATGTGCATGGGCGAGCCGCTGCCGGGGCTGGCGTAGTTGGTGAGCTTGCCGCTCTTGGCGGCGGCCACCACGTCTTTCACGGTGTTCAGGCCCGAGCCGGCGTGGGTGATGAGGAACAGCTGTTGCGTGCCGGCCAGCAGGATGGGCGTGAAGTCGGTGAGCGGGTTGTAGGTGGCACCGGTGCCGGGCTTGAGCACCAGCGGGGCGGTGGCGAAGGTGTTGGGCGTGAAGAGCAGCGTGTGGCCATCGGGCGCGGCCTTGGCCACGAACGAGTTGCCGATGGTGCCGCTGGCACCGGTCTTGTTTTCCACCACCACGGGCTGGCCCACGCGGGCCTGCAGCTTCTCGGCGAAGGTCCGCGCGAGCGCGTCGGTGTCGCCACCGGGCGGGAAGGACACGACGATGGTGATGAGCTTGCTGGGGTAGGTCTGCGCCAGCGCGCTGCCCACGGGCAGGGCGAGGGCGGCGGCAGCGGCGAGCGCGGTGAGCAGCAGGGGGCGGCGGGTGGTCATCTTCGTTGTCTCCTGGGGTGGTGGGCTGGCAGTTTTTTTGGGGTCAGAACACGCCGGTGAACGATCCGCCGTCGAGCAGGATGTTCTGGCCGTTGATGTAGCCCGCGTGCACGCTGCACAGGTAGGCACAGGTGTGGCCGAGTTCGCTGGGCTGGCCGATGCGGTGGGCCGGGTGTTTGGCCAGGCGCGCGGTGCGCACCTCGTCCACGGTCTTGCCTTCGCGCCTGGCCTGGGCGGCGAAGTTGCTTTCCAGGCGCGCGGTGTCGAAGGTGCCGGGCAGCAGGTTGTTGATGGTCACGCCGCGCGCCACGGTGGTGCGCGCCAGGCCCGAGACGAAGCCGGTGAGGCCGCTGCGCGCGCCGGTGGACAGGCCCAGGCCGTCCAGTGGCGATTTCACGGCGCTGGAGGTGAGGTTGATGATGCGGCCCCATCCCCGGGCCATCATGCCGTCCACGGTGGCCTTGATGAGTTCGATCGGCGCGAGCATGTTGGCGTCGATGGCCTTGTGCCAGGTTTCCTTGTCCCAGGTGCGGAAGTCGCCCGGCGGTGGGCCGCCCGCGTTGGTGACGAGGATGTCGAAATCGGGGTGCGCGGCGAAGATGCGCGCACGGCCTTCGTCGGTGGTCACGTCGGCGGCGACGTAGCTCACCTGGCCCGTGCCATGCGCGGCCAGGCGTTCGGCGGCTTCGCGCAGCGGGCCTTCGGTGCGTGCGGCGATCACCACGTGCACGCCGTCTTTCACCAGCGCCTCGGCGCAGGCGTAGCCCAGCCCCGAACTCGCGCCGCACACGAGTGCTTTCTTGCCGGCAATGCCCAGGTCCATGGTGGTTCAGCTTTCAGTAGAGAGGAGGGGTTGGGCTTCGCGAAGGTCCACGTCGAGCCGGGCCCAGGCGTCGATCTCGACGCGCAGTTCCGGGAACACGAGGGCCTTCACGGCCACCAGTGTGGAGCACGGCGTGTGCTCGCCAAAAAAATCGCGCCGCGCGCGACCGACCTCGTCCTTGTCGGCAATGTCGGTCAGGTAGACCACGGTCTTGATGAGGTTGTGCCGGTGGCCGCCCGCGGCGACCACCAGGGCTTCGAGCTTCCTGAGCACCACGATGGTCTGCTCGTAGGCGCCCAGCGGTTCACCGCGCTCGGCGGCCTGGCGCGTGGCGGGGTGGCCGGTCATGCCCGAGACCACCACCTCCTGCCCGATGCGGTAGCCGTTGGTCCAGCTCGCGGTGGGCAGGTCGGGCACCTGGGTGCAGCGGATTTTTTCGGCGATAGTCGCCATCACTGGCCTCCGGCGCGCACGCGTTCGATGATGCGTTCGCGCACCGGCACGAAGTCGTAGGTGGGGTAGCACTCGGTCTGGAAGACGCCCCAGGCGGAGCGCTCCAGTTCGAGGTTGACCCGGCCCAGCAGGTGCGGCGGCACTTCGAGCGTGACGATCTGGCCCAGGCCCATGGCCACGGTCCACGACACCACGCGCGTGCCTTCCACCGGGAAGCGCTCCCACCATTCGCTGGCCTTGAGCTTGGCCTGCACGTCGTCCAGCGTGAGGCCGGCGTGGTGTTTCAGCACGATGGTGATGAGCACATTGCCTTCGCTCATGGCGCTCACTCCACGGTGATGTTGCGTTCCTTGATGACCTTGCCCCAGCGCGCGGTCTCGTCGCGAATGTGCTTGTCGAAGGCGGCGGTGCGGATGTCCCAGGAGGTCAGGCCCTGGCCCTTGAGCTGTTCCTGCACGGCGGGCTGGCCCAGGATCTCGGCCGCGTCCTTGGCCAGCTGTGCCACCACGTCGGCGGGCGTGCCGGCGGGCGCGAGCAGGCCGTACCAGGAGGGCACCACCACGCCCGGAACGCCTTCTTCGGCCAGCGTCGGGATTTCAGGCGCCGTGGGGGTGCGCGCGCTGTCGGTCAGGGCGATGGCCACCAGCTTGCCGCTGCGGATGTGCGGCAGCACCGTGGGCAGGTTGCTGAAAGTCAGCGGCACCACGCCGCCGAGCACGTCGTTGATGGCCGGGGGCGTGCCCTTGTAGGCGATGTGCAGGATGTCCACGTTGGCCTGCGACTTGAACAGCTCGCCCGCGAGGTGCAGGCCGCTGCCCACGCCGGGCGAGGCGTACGACAGGGTGTCGGGCTTGGCCTTGGCCTGCGCGATCAGGTCGGCCACGGTCTTGATGCCGGTCTTCGTGTTGGTGACGATCACGTTGGGCGTTTTCGCCAGCATGGCCACGGGCACGAAGTCCTTCTGGATGTCGAAGGGGAACTTCGGCATCAGCGTGGGGTTGATGGTGAGGTTGCCGGCCGGAATCACCAGCAGGGTGTGGCCGTCGGGCTTGCCGCGCTTGACGCGCTCCATGCCGATGTTGCCGGCCGCGCCGGGTGCGTTGTCGACCACGGCCACCTGGTTGTAGCGCTTGCCCAGGCCGTCGGCCAGGATGCGGGCGAGCACGTCGATGGGGCCGCCCGCAGGGAACGGGGCCACGAGCGTGAATTTGTCGGACGCCAGCTGCTTCTCGGCGGCGGTCTGTGCGTGGGCGGTGGTGCCCAGCAGGGCGAGCAGCGAGGTGAGGGCGAGGAGGGTGCGGCGATGTGTCATGGAAAAACTCTCAACGGTTCAAAGAAACAGGATGGTGCGCCCGGTGCCGGGCGCCTGCGGCTCACGCAAGATGCGTGCAAAGCACGCGTGCGCGACGCCCTGTCAGTCCATCGTGATGTTGCGTGCCTTGATCACCTTGGCCCAGTTGGCCGTCTCGGTGCGGATGTGCGCATCGAAGGCGGCGGGTTTCATCGTCCACTCGGTCATGCCCTGGGCCTTGAGCGTGTCGCGCACATGCGGCTGCGCCAGGATCTCGACCATGTCTTTCGCGAGTTGATCGACCACGTTGGCCGGCGTGCCCGCGGGCGCGAGCAGGCCGTACCACGAGGGCACCACCACGCCGGGCACGCCTTGTTCGGCCAGGGTGGGGATGTCGGGCGCGTTGGGGGTGCGCGCGCGGTCGGCCAGGCCCAGCGCCACGAGGCGGCCGCTTTCCAGGTGCGGCAGCATGGTGGGCAGGTTGCCGAACATCAGGGGCACGGTGCCCGCCATCAGGTCGTTGATGGCGGGCGTCGAGCCCTTGTAGGCCACGTGCTGGATGTCGATGTCGGCCTGGTCCTTGAACAGTTCACCTGCGATGTGCAGGCCGCTGCCGATGCCGGTCGAGGCGTAGAACAGCGTGCCGGGCTTGGCCTTGGCCGCCTTGATCACGTCGGCCACGTTCTTGAAGCCGCTCTTGGGGTGGGTCACCAGCACGTTGGGCGTGGTGGCCAGCATGGTGACAGCCACGAAGTCCTTCTGCACGTCGAAGGGGAACTTCGGCATCAGCGTGGGGTTGATGGTGAGGTTGCCAGCGGGGATCACCAGCAGGTTGTGGCCGTCGGCCTTGGCGCGCTTGATCTTGCCCATGCCAATGGTGCCGGCGCCACCGGGGGCGTTTTCCACGATGGCGCTCTGGTTGTAGCGCTTGGCCAGGCCGTCGGCCAGCAGGCGGGCCAGCGCATCGATGGCGCCACCGGCGGGGAAGGGCGCGACCAGGGTGAACTTGTCGGACGCCAGTTGTTTTTCGGCCGCGGTCTGGGCTTGCGCGGTTCCCATGAGAGCGAACAGCGAGGCGAGGGCGAGAAGGGTGCGGCGGCTTGTCATGTCGAGAGAAGGTTGCAAGGTTGAAAAAAGAAAATCAGCTGGTCGCCCAGGGCATGGGCGATTCGTTCAGGCCCCAATAGAAGCTCTTCTGGCTGGTGTATTCGAGGATGCCCAGGCGGCCCTTCTCCTGGCCGTAGCCGCTCATCTTCACGCCGGTGAAAGGCGTGCTGATGGAGAAGACCTTGTAGGTGTTGATCCACACGGTGCCGGTCTGCAGCGCGCGCCCGATGCGCCAGGCGCTCTTGAAGTCGCGCGTCCAGATGCCCGAGGCCAGGCCGAACATGTTGTCGTTGCACTGCGCGATCAGGTCGTCCTCGTCCTTCCACGGCAGCAAGGCCAGCACCGGGCCGAAGATCTCTTCCTGGCACATGCGCGCGCTGTTGGGCAGGCCTTCGAAGATGGTGGGCAGGTAGTAGCTGCCGCCGTCGTAGAAACTGCCCGTGGGGCGTTCCCCGCCGCACAGCACCGTGCCGCCTTCGTCGCGGCCCAGCTGCACGTACTTCTCCACCGAGGCGCGGTGGCCCAGGTTCACCAGCGGGCCCATCTGCGTCTCTTCCCTGGACGGGTCGCCCACGCGCAGCTTCTTCACGCCTTCGAGCAGGCGGGCCTTGAACTCGTCGTAGACGCTCTCGTGCACGAAGGCGCGCGAGCCGGCGATGCAGGATTCGCCCGAGGAGCTGAAGATGCCGTAGAGCACGCCGGCCACGGCGTGGTCCAGGTCCGCGTCGGGCATGACGATGGTGGGGGACTTGCCGCCCAGCTCCAGCGAGGTCGGCATGAGCTTCTCGGCCGCCAGGCGCTGGATACCCATGCCCACGGTGGTGCCGCCGGTGAAGGCGATGCGCTTGATCAGCGGGTGCTTCACAAGCGCGTCGCCCACGATGCTGCCCTTGCCCGGCAGCACGCTGATGATGCCGGCGGGCACACCGGCCTGCTCGGCGATCCTGGCCAGCTCCAGGGCCATGCGCGGGGTGATCTCGGCCGGCTTGAAGACCATGGCGCAGCCGGCGGCGAGGGCCGGGGCGAGCTTCTGGGCCTCGCTGGCGATGGGGGAGTTCCAGGGCGTGATGGCACCGACCACACCGAGCGGTTCGTTCACGCTCATGCTGAGGTAGTCGCCGCGCGAGGGGGTGATGGTGTCTTCCCAGGTTTCGGCGGCGGCGCCGAAGAACTGGAAGGTGCCGGCGGCGCTGGCGACCAGGGCGCGGCATTCCTTGATGGGCTTGCCGTTGTCCAGGCGCTGGAGCTGGGCGAGTTCTTCGCCGCGCTCGCGGATGCCGTTGGCGATGCGGTAGAGGATGGCGGCGCGTTCGTGGTGCTTGAGCCTGGCCCAGGAAGGCTGCAGGCGGGCGCGTTCTGCGGCCTGCACGGCCTCGTCCACATCGGCGGCGGTGGCCGCGTGCAGGCGGGCCACGGTGCTGCCGTCGTGCGGGTATTCGGTGGTGTATTCCGGGCCCGAGGCGTCGCGCCATTGGCCTGCGAAGTAGCTTTGAAGTTTGTCGGTCATATCGTCACTGCCGAAGTGCGGTTGTTCAGGAAGCGCAGGGCGGAGAGCACCGTCAGCGCCGAGGTCTTGGGGTTGTCGGGCAGGGGCTTGCCGCGCATGGTGATGCGCATCTCGCCGAAGGCGCCGCGCACGTCGATCTCGTGGATGTTCTCGGTCACGGTCGGGTCGGCGATCAGGCGCACGCGGGTCGCGTCCAGCCCCAGGCCGGCGAGCGAGACGGTGGCGGCGACGTTGGCGTTCTTCGGGTACAGGTGGGCGGCTTCGCGCGCCGTGGCTTCGAGGATGACGGTGGGCTCGGTGATCGCGCCCAGGTCCGCCACCTGTTCGGCGGGGGTGCCGCGCCAGCCTTGGGGCGGCTTGCGGCCGGTGTAGGTGACGCTGTCCAGGCCGGCCAGGCGGGCCGAGGCGATGGCGTCGATGCCGCCGATGGCGCCGGCCAGCAGGTGCACCCGCGTGCCGCCGCGTTGCGCGGCCTCGGCCAGCTGCTCGGGCAGGCCGTCTTCGGACAGCGCGCCGATGGACAGCACGGCGCATTCGATGCCGCGCTCCAGCGCGGGCAGCACGTGGCTGCCGATGGCGGCGTGGCCCGCGCATTCCAGCAGCAGGGTGGTCTCGGGCGGCACCTCGGTGCACACGGTCGCGGCCGTGCCGAGCGCGGCTTGCGCCTCGGCGACGTGGCTCTCGGACAGCACCACGTGCGTGATGCGCACCGTGGGGTGGCCGGCCATGCGCGCGAACAGCGTGCGGCCGATGGCGCCGTAACCGATCAGCGTGACCTGCTGAAAACTCATGTCGTCTCTTCCTTCTTCTTCGGGGGGCCGGCGAACTTCACGGCAAACGGGCCCCAGGCGTTCATGTCCACTTCCACCACCACCGGGCCGCTGGCGTGGGCCAGGGCTTTCTGCAGCGTGTCCTTGGCGGCGGCCGGGTCGGCCAGCTTGTGGTGCGGCACCTGCAGGCTGGCGCAGAGCTGCGCGAAGTCGGGCGTGTGCAGTTCCACGTAGGCGTGGCGGCTGCCGTAGATGTCGTCCTGGATGTTCTTGATGACGCCGTAGCGCTGGTCGTTCATGACGACGAAGACCACGTTGGCCTTCTCCTGCGCGGCGCAGGCGAGCTCGCCCACGTTGAGCATGAAACCGCCGTCGCCGCAGAGCGAGATGGTGCGGCGGCCCAGCGCGTGTTCGGCATCGGCCACGGCCGCGCCCACGCCCATGGCCAGGCCCTGGCCGATGCCGCCGCCCAGGGCGTGCACGCCGGCGCGCGGGTGGTCCAGCACCGGGGCGCGGTTGCCCCACATGCTGTTGGAGAGCGTGATGTCGCGCACCCACCAGAGTTTCTTGCCGACCACCTCGGCCAGCGCGTTCTTGAGCTTGGCGTACTGGCCCAGCGTGCCGTCCACCAGCGAAGCGGCTTCGGCGCGCGTGCGCTTCACATCGGTCGCCAGCTGCGGGTCGATCTGCATGCGGCCTTCAAGCCGGTCGGCCAGTGCGTTGAGCGTGATCTCGGCGTCGCCGTGCACGAACAGTTCGCTGCTGTAGCCTCGGCCGTCGGTGAGGGGGTTGGCGTCGATGCGGTAGCGCGTGGCCGGCAGCTTGAGCTTGTAGTTCAGCGTCTCGTTGCTGCGCAGGCGCGTGCCGACCGAGAGGAACGCGTCCACGGTTTCGTAGAACTCTTCGGCGGGCTTCTGCAGGTTGTAGGAGCCCAGCGTGGCGGGGTGGTCTTCGGGCACGATGCCGCGGCCCTGCACGGAGGACACCACGGCCCAGCCCATGTTCACCAGCCGCATCGCGGCGGCGCTGGCGCCGCGCGCGCCACCACCCAGCCACAGCAGGGGGCGCCTGGCGCTGAGCAGGCGCTCGGCCAGCAGGTCCACGGCGGCCAGGTTGGGCTGCACCGGCGGCACGGCCAGGGGCGAGAGATCGGCCGGCAGGTCCAGCTTCATCTTCTGCACGTCGATCGGGATCTCGATGCTCACGGGGCCGCAGGGCGGGGTCTGCGCCAGGCGCACGGCCTCGCGCAGCGTGGCCAGGGCGGTCTCGGGGTTGCGGATGCGGAAGGCGTCCTTGCCCACGGCCTTGAGCATGGCCAGCTGGGCCGGGTGCTCGTGGATGTAGCCGAGGTCACGGTCCAGGAAGGGGGACTCGATCTGGCCGGTGAGGTGCAGCAGCGGCGTGCCGGCGGTGATGGCCTCGACCATCGCGCCCGCCGCGTTGCCGCAGCCGGTGCCGGTGCTGGTGACGCACACGCCCAGCGTGCCGCTCACGCGGGCATAGGCGTCGGCCATGTTGCACGCACCTGCCTCGCCGCGCGCCGAGACGAAACGGATCTTCTGGCGCGTGTGGAACGCGTCGAGGATGGGCATGTTGTGGATGGAGATCACGCCGAAGGCGGCGCGCACGCCGCACTGCTCCAGGAAGCGGGCGGCGAGTTCCCCCACGGTGATGCGTTGGTGAGAAGGGCTCATGCGACTTTCTTTTCGGTCGGTTTGGTTTGCCAGCCACCGCGGTTGGGCAGGTGGCTGATGCGTTCGGTGAGCTGGGCCGCGGCCTCGCGCACCTGGTTGACGAGAACTTCGAGTTCGCCGGGCTGCACCTGCTGCGCCGGCACGGTGATGCTGATGGCCGCCGAGACCTCGCCCCGGTCGTTGAAGACCGGTGCGGCGATGGTCGAGATGCCGGATTCGAATCCGCCCTGGCTCACGCCGTAGCCGTTGGCTCGGTCCTGGTCGATCAGCTGCTTGAGCTGCTCGACCGTGGCCGGTGTGCGGGGGGTGTACTTCGGCAGCTCGGGTTCGGGGTAGAGCTGGCGCAGGGCTTGCAGGTCGAGGTCGCTGAGCAGCAGGCGGCCCAGCACGGTGGCGTGGGCCGGCAGGCGCGCGCCGACCTGGATGGAATGGAACAGGGCGCTGCGCCCGGCCACCTTGGCGATGAAGACCACCTCGCGCGCGTCGCGCACCACCACATGGGCCGAGTAGCCGCACTGGTCGCGCAGCGCCTCGATGATGGGGCGGCCGTGCTCGGTGAGTTCCATGGAGGCCAGGAACTCGAAGCCCAGGCGCAGCACGGACAGGCCGAGCTTGTAGTAGGCGCCATCGCCCACGCGCTCGACGAAGCCGCCTTGCTCCAGCGTCTGCAGCATGCGGAACACCGAGGCGCGCGGCAGCTCGAGCCGGCGCGAGATTTCGGCACCGGTGAGTTCGCGCTCGTCGCGGTTGAACAGCATCAGCAGCTGCAGGCCGCGCATGAGCGCGGGCACGGTGTAGCGGTCGTCGTTTTTCTCGGTGGCCATGGTCTTCTCCTTGTTCAGTTGAGACCCAGCAGGGCGTTGACCGCGCCGGGGGCTTCCAGCGGGCACGCGTGGCCCGCAGAACCGAGATCATTCCATGCCACGCCGGCGGCCTGGGCCACGGCCTGGCAGGAGGCGGGGGTGGTGATGCCGTCGGCGGCGCCACTGGCCACCACCATCGGCAGGCGCAGCTGCTTCAGGTCGGTCGCCAGGGTGCCGTGGGCGAGCAGGCGCGCGGCCTGTGTGTAGCCGGCGGGAATCACCTGCGACATGCTTTCGCGCACGGCCTCGACCAGCTCGGGCGCCGCGCCGGGCGAGAGCATGGCCGCGCCGCGCGCCTGCGCCATGCCTTGCGGGCCCAGGCGCTCCAGCGTGGCCAGGCGGTCGCGCAGTTTCTGCTCGCGCACGGCCGCCTCGGCGTTGCCATACCCGCCGGCGGGCGAGAGCAGCACCAGGCGCTGCACGCGCGAAGGCGCCAGCAAGGCGGCCCGGCCGGCCATGAGCGCGCCCAGGGAGTGGCCCACGAGCGTGATGGGCGTCTGCACGCCCAGCGCATCGAGCCAGGCCCAGAGGCGCTCGGCGTAGTCGTCGGCGCGCGGCCAGTCGGCCTTCACCGGATCGCTGGTGCCGTAGCCCGGCGCATCCCAGGCCAGCACGCGCACGGGCTTGCCCGCCGCGGCCTCGAGCTGGCGCACCCAGCTGCCCGAGGCCGAGCCGATGCCGTGCAGCAGCGCGTGCGTCACGTCCTTGGCCGATCCCGCCTCGCGGTAGGACAGCCGCGCGCCATCCGCCAGCGCAATGCTGCGCAGCGGGTGGGCGGCCAGGGCTTGAAGAGGCGTCATGTCAGCGTGAAGGGAAGTTGATCCAGAAACACCGTGGAACCGGCTTTGCCGGGCCGCTGGTGTTGCCCCCTGGGGGGGTGACGCGCAGCGGCGCGGGGGGAGTCACCGTTTGATTTTTGCGAGGGGAGAATCGGGCGGGTAGGTCGGGGTGATGGGCTTGGGCGAACCCAGCATCACGCACATCAGCGCGTCCTCGTCACCGACGTTGTGCTCTTCGCGGTACACGCCGGGCGGCACCGAGATCAGGTCGCGCTCGCCGACGATGGTTTCCCAGCGCTCGCCGTCCTTCTCGCAGACCACCTTCATGGCGCCGCGCATGACGAAGAAGATTTCTTCCACGTCGTAGTGGATGTGCGAGGGGCCGATGTTGCCGGCCGGGATCACCATGGTGGAGAAGGTGAAGTGCGCGGCGGGCACGGTGTTGGTGTCCTTGTTCACGCCGGTGCCGCCAGTGCCCACGTAGCGCATCTGCGCGCGGCGGTACTTGGGGTCGTAGTCGGCCTGGAACTTCAGCGCGTCCCAGTCGTAGCTGCGCGTGCTCTTGCGTGCCACGCGGGTTTCCATCCACTGCGCGAAGCTCTGGCCTTCCTGGCGCATCATCACGCGCTGCGTCTCGGCCTCGGGCGGGATGTTGGGGTCCATCAGGCCGCGTTCGTTGAACACCGGCGCGTTGGCCGCTGCGGGTTTGGTGATGGTGGCTGTGCTCATTCGTTTTCTCCTTTTCAGTTCATCGTGAAGCCGCCGTTGACGGGCAGCAGCTGACCGGTAATGAAGCCGCTGGCCTGTGTCAGCAGGAACAGGGCGGCGGCGTTGACGTCTTCGGGGATCTGCGGCCGCTGGATGGCGCGGCCCTTGAGGTAGTGCTCGTGCCGCTCCTGCGGCACGTAGGCGGTGGCTTCGACCAGCGTGAGGCCGGGCGCGATGGCGTTGACGGTGGTGCCGTCCTCGCCCATCTCGCGCGCCAGCGAGCGGGTCATGGCGATCACCGCGCCCTTGCTTGCCACGTAGGCCAGCAGGCGGGGCGCGCCCCAGAGCGCGGTGTCGGAGGCGATGTTGACCACGCGGCCACCACCGGCGGCGGCCAGGTGGGGGCGCGCGGCGGCGGTGACGAGCCAGGTGCCGCGCACGTTCACGTCCATCACCAGGTCCCAGGTCTCGGGGCTGAGTTCGCCCATGCCCTTGCCGCCGGAGTTGGTGATGGCCGCGTTGTTGATCAGGCCGTCGAGGCCGCCCAGCCATTGCGCGGCGGCGTCCACACCGGCGCGCACGCTGGCCGCGTCGAGCAGGTCCAGCGGCACGTAGTGCGCGTTCGGGCCGAGGTCTTTCGCGAGCTGTTGCCCGGCCTCGTGCAGCACGTCGCTGATGACGACGCGCGCGCCGGCCTGCACCAGCGACTGGGCGAAGCTCGCGCCGAGGCCGCGGGCAGCGCCCGTGACGAGCACGCGGCGGCCGGTGAGCTGGATTTCGTTGTGCATGGTCTTCGTCTCAGTTTTTGCTGCGCTGCGCACGCGGCAACGCGACCAGGGGCATCCAGGGTCCGGCTCCGCCGGCCCGAGATGCCGTCCCCCCTCCCAGCGCCGAAGGCGCGCCAGAGAGGAGGGAAGCCGCGCAGCGGCGCAGGGGGGTGTTCATGTCAGGCCACGCGCCGCTCGGCGCTGGGGAGGTAATGGAGCACGCGTTTCTCGGCGATCACCACGGCGTAGTAGGCGACGATGCCGATCACGGTGAGCGCGCCGATGACCACGAACACACCAGCGGTGTTGCCCTGGCCTTCGAAGAACACCAGCATGTAGCCCAGGCCCATGTTGCCGCCCACGAGTTCGCCGACCACCACACCGATCACCGCCAGCGTGCTGGCGATGCGCAGGCCCGAGAACAGGGGCGGCAGCGTAGTGGGGAACTCGACCATGCGGAACACCTGCAGCCGGGTGGCGGAGAAGGAGCGCGCGAGGTTGATGAGGTCGTGGTCCATGGTGCGCATGGCCGAGAGCACGTTGATGAGCACCGGGAAGAACACGATCAGCACGGCCACCAGGATCTTGGGGTACATGGTGTAGCCCAGCCACATCACGAACAGGGGGGCGAACGCCACCTTGGGCGCGATCTGCAGCGCCAGCAGGTAGGGTGAGAGCACGGCTTCCACCTTGGGCGAGAGGCCCAGGGCGTAGCCGATCAGCGCGCCCAGCAGCGAACCCAGGATGAAGCCGATGACGACTTCCAGGCCGGTGATGCCGGCGTGCCAGAGCAGGCGTTCGGTGCCCCAGATGCGAACCGCTTCCTCCCACACGCGGGAGAAGGGCGGCAGCACGAATTCCGGCACGCCCAGCAGGCCGGGAACGTATTCCCAGACCGCCATGAACACCACCAGGACCAGCAGGCTCCAGAGCGCTGTGCTGTAGCGCTGCAGTACGTCTTTCATGTCGCGACTCTCAGATGCGGGAAGGGAAGGGAAGGGCGGCGCGACTCACTTGGCCGTCACGAACTGGTTGGTGTAGAGCTCCTTGACCGGGGTCTCCTTGGGCACCACACCGTTGGTGACGTAGAACTTCTGCAGCTCGGCCAGGCGGGCCTCGTCCATCGTGCCGGGCACCTTCTGCGCGGCGTAGACGTACTTGTTGAAGAGTTCGAAGGCCTTCTGGATGCTGGCTTCCTTGCCCTTGTGCACCGGCACGTGCGCCACGTAAGCGGTGGTGGCGGCCTTGGGGTCGGCCATGATGTCCTTCATGCCCTTGAGCGTGGCGCGCACCAGCTTCTGGATCAGCTGCGGGTTCTTGGCGATGGTCTCGTCGGAGGCGAGGATGGCCTGGGCCATGCTCTTGAAGTAGATGTCGGCGGGCAGGATGTCGACCTGCGCACCGGCCTCCATCGCGCTCACCGTCCAGTCGGGCACGCCGGCCATGGCCGAGGCCTTCTTGGCGGCGAACTGCTGCCACACGCCCGCGGGGCCGGCGGCCTGGATGTTGACGTCGTTCTTGGTCAGGCCGACCTTGCTGAGCATGCCCAGCAGGGCGTAGTAGGTGGTGTCGGTGTAGGCCAGGACGGTGACGGTCTTGCCCTTGAGTTCGCGCGGGCTCTCGATCTTCTCGTCCTTGTGGCTCACGAGCTGGGTGAGCGAACCGGCGCCGAGCACGGCCACGGCCTTGACGGGGATGCCCTGGGCGCGGGCGATGATGGGGGTGTCGCCGATGGCGCCGCCGATGACGGCGTTGCCGGCACCGATCTGCTTGGCCACGTCCACGCCGCCGCGCGCGGTGACGAAGTTGACCTTGAGGCCTTCCTGCTCGTAGTAGCCCTTGGCCTGGGCCAGCATCCAGGGGCCGAAGGCCGGCAGCGTGCCCGGCGCGGGCAGCAGGTAGGTGATCTCCTGCAACTGGGCATGGGCCGCCAGGGGCGCGACCAGCGCCGCGGTGGCAAGCAGGCTCAGGCAGGCACGGCGGGTTCCGTTGAAAGCGCGGGTCATCTTCATGGCAACTCCAGGGGGACGGTGGATGGGAGGCGGGATTCGTGAAGGGTCAGTGCACGTCGGTCTGCGCGTCGAGCTTGAGCAGGTCCATCAGGCGCGAGACGTAGTCGCCCACGGCGGGGTGCTTGCGGCGCGCCATCGGGTTGTCGCGGCCGGGGATGTCGACCACGATCTCTTCGACGATGGTGCCGGGGCGCTCGCTCATGACCAGGATGCGGTCGGACAGCGCGACGGCTTCGGCCAGGTCGTGGGTGATGAAGAGCACGGTCTTCTTGTGCTCGGCCACGGTGCGCGCCAGGTCCTGCTGCAGGATCATCTTGGTCTGTGCGTCAAGGGCGGAGAAGGGCTCGTCCATCAGCAGCACGATCGGATCGACCGCGAGCGTGCGCGCCATGGCGGCGCGCTGGCGCATGCCGCCGGAGAGCTGGTGCGGGTAGCTGTTGCCGAAGCCCTTGAGGTGGCACTGGGCCAGCAGCTTCTCGGAGATGGCGGCGCGGTCGGCGGCGCGCACGCCGCGCAACTCCAGGCCGAACTCGACGTTCTGCGAAATCGTGCGCCAGGGCATGAGCAGGTCCTTCTGCAACATGAAGGCGACGTGCTTGTTGGGGCCGGTGACCACTTCTCCGTTGACCTTGACCGTGCCGGCCGAGGCCTTGGCCAGGCCCGAGCCCATGTTGAGCAGCGTGCTCTTGCCGCAGCCCGAAGGGCCGATCAGGGACACCACCTCGCCCGGCTGGATGGACAGCGTCACGTTGCGCGCGGCGATCACTTCCGGGTTCTTGCCCCGCGCGGGAAAGCGCTTGTCCACCCCGATGAATTCGATCGCGGGATGCAAACCGCCGCTGGTCGGGGCGGTTGCGCGGGAGCCGTGAAGTGCGTCGTTCATGGGGACCTGCGGGTGGGTTAGAGTGTTTTGTATATGAAACATTGATTCATTACGGAATCAATGCTAGGGCCGTTGCCCCGCTTTGTCTGCAAAAACCTACTAACGCCGCGGGGTATTGGCGTGGTGGGCCGGACGGCCTTGAACCCGTGGGACGGCGCGCCTGGGAGAGGGGCCGCCGTCTATGGCCTAATAGCGGCTTTTGCAATCTCTCTCAGGAACCAGCCATGGGCAACAAAATCGTCACCGAAGCCGACCGCAAAGCCACTCCCCGTCCGAAGCCCGTCGCTGGCGTCACCCTGACCACGCCCGGCCGTGGCCAGCGCGTGAGCCTGGAGCGCGGCGTGGCCACGCGCAGCAAGAAGAACCCGGGCAAGCGCTCGAAGAAGGGCGGCTGATCGCCCCCTGGCCTACCCGGCCAGGCACCCGCCGGAAGGCCCGCATCGCGGGCCTTTTTGTTTTTTCGGCGCGGCTTTTTGGCCCTCTCGCGCTCGCGGGCTTTTTTGAAGCCAAGACAAATATTGCCTAGGCATGTATATTCGCGGCATGCCTCGCACCAAACCGACCCCCGCCTTCTACGACGGACACAACTTCACGCCCGACCAGAGCGTGGGGTACCTCATGAAGCGCGTGATGATGTCCATCGTCTACCAGGCCGACAAGCGCCTGTGCCTGCACGACCTCACCACCGCGCAGTGGGGTCCGCTGATGAAGCTGCGCATGCAGGGCACGGCCACCGTGGCCGAGCTCGCGCGCTGGTCGCAGATCGACGCCGGTGCCATGACGCGACTGCTCGACCGCCTGGAGAAGAAGGGCTTGTGCACGCGTGTGCGCTCCACCGAAGACCGCCGCGTGGTGGTGGTGGAACTCACGCCCGAGGGCAAAGCCGCGATGGAACACGTGCCCGAGGTGCTGGCCGATGTGATGAACCAGCACCTGGCCGGTTTCAGCAAGACCGAGTGGCAGGCGCTGCTGGGTTACCTGCGCCGCATGGTCGAGACGGGCGAGGCGCTGAAGGACTCCGGTTGACGGATCGCTTGTGAACGCCCGCCTCATCGACTTGTTGATCCCATTACTTGCCTAAGCAAATGAAGCCCTATCAAATATTCCCCGCACGCCGCACGGTGGCCACCCTGAGCACCCTGGCCCTGGCCGCCGTGCTCGCGGCCTGCGCCAGCAGCGCGGGCATTCAATCGCAATCCACGGTGCTGGAACCGCAGGCTGTTGGCCTGGCGCAGCCTGCCGGCAGCGGCGCGGCCACCGCCGAACCGGTGCCCGCCGACTGGTGGCGCGGCTGGGGCGATGCGTCCCTGACCCAGGTGATCGACCAAGCCCTGCAGGCCCAGCCTTCGCTGAGGGTGGCCGAGGCCCGCCTGCGGCGCGCCCAGGCCGCCACGGCCGGCGAAGAGGCCAACGACGGCCTGAAGATCAACGGCAGTGCCGACGCCACGCGCCAGCACTTCAGCGCCAACAGCATCTACCCGGCGCCGCTGGGCGGCTCCACGCGCACGCTGGCGAACGCGCAGATCGCCGGCAGCTGGGAGTTCGACTTCTTCGGCCTGCACCGCTCCGCGATCGAAGCCGCCGTGGGCAGCGAGCGCGCCGCCGCCGCCGACCTGCAGGCCGCGCGCAACGTGCTGGCCAGCAACGTGGCGCAGACCTATGTGCAGCTCGGCCGCCTGCTCGCGCAGCGCGAGGTGGCGCAGCAGGCGTTGACCCAGCGCGAGCAGATGCTGGGCCTGATCCGCCAGCGCGTGGACGCCGGGCTGGACACGCGCGTGGAGCTCAAGCAGGGCGAGGGTGCGCTGCCCGACGCGCGCGTGCAGATCGAGCAGCTGGACGAACAGATCGTGGCCACGCGCCACGCCCTGGCCGCGCTCGCGGCCCTGCCGCCGTCCAGCTACGACCAGTTGAAACCCGACCTGCAGGCCCTGCGCACCCTGGCGTTGCCCGAGGTGCTGCCGGCCGACCTGCTGGGTCGCCGCCCCGACATCACCGCCGCGCGCTGGCGCATGGAGGCGGCCACCAAGGGCGTGGACGTGTCCAAGGCGCAGTTCTATCCCAACGTGAGCCTCACCGCCTTCGTGGGCCTGTCCAGCATCGGGCTGGACCGCCTGGTGGACTCGGGCAGCCAGCACTACGGCATCGGCCCTGCGATCCACCTGCCGATCTTCGACGCCGGCCGCCTGCGCGCGCAGCTGCGCACCCGCACCGCCGACCTCGACGCCGCGGTGGAAAGCTACAACGGCGCGGTGCTCGAAGCCGTGCGCGAGACCGCCGACCAGCTCAACGCCCGCCAGTCGCTGGAGCGCCAGCGCGAGCAGCAGGCGCAGGCGCGCAGCGCCGCCGAGGCGGCCTACGACATCGCCACCCAGCGCTACCGGGCGGGCCTGAGCGGCTACCTCACGGTGCTCAGCGCCGAGACCTCGCTGTTCAGCCAGCGGCGCCAGACCGTGGAGCTGCAGGCGCGCGCCCTGTCCACCCAGGTGGCGCTGGTGCGCGCCCTGGGCGGCGGCTTCGAGACCGACGCCCCGGCCTCGCACTGACTTCCTTTTTTCTCATCTTGCTCACCGACCAACGGAGCCCCTCATGACGACCCCTTCCGACACCACCGCACCGCAAGGCAACCCCGCCCGCAAGAAAGCCCTGACCGCCGTGAGCGCGGTCGTGCTCGCCGCCGGCCTGGGCTATGCCGCCTACTGGGCCCTGGTGCTCAACCACTTTGAGACCACCGACAACGCCTACGTGCAGGGCAACGTGGTGCAGATCACGCCGCAGGTGGCGGGCACCGTGGTGGCGATCAGCGCCAACGACAACGACCACGTGCAGGCCGGCCAGTGGCTGGTGCGCCTGGACCCGACGGACGCGAAGATCGCGCTCGAACAGGCCGAGGCCCAGCTGGCGCAGACCGTGCGCGAGGTGCGCACGCTGTACGCCAACAACCGCACCCAGGGCGCCCAGATCGCCCTGCGCGAAGCCGACCTGGCGCGCGCGCAGGCCGACCTGCAGCGCCTGCAGGACGACGTGGCGCGGCGCCAGCCGCTGGTGGCGTCCGGCGCCGTCGGCCAGGAAGAGTTCAAGCACGCGACGGCGCAGCTCGCCGCCGCGCGCAGCGCCACCGAGGCGGCCCGCGCGGCCGTGCTCGCCGCGAAGGAACAGCTGGCCTCGAACCAGACGCTGACCGAAGGCATCGCGGTGGACCAGCACCCCAGCGTGCTGCGCGCTTCGGCCCGCGTGCGCGAGGCCTATGTGGCGCTCAAGCGCGTCGAGCTGCAGGCGCCGGTGGCCGGCTACGTGGCGCGCCGCAACGTGCAGCTGGGCCAGCGCGTGCCGGCCGGTTCGCCGCTGCTGTCGGTGATCGCGCTCGACCAGGTCTGGGTGGACGCCAACTTCAAGGAAAGCCAGCTCAAGAACCTGCGGCTGGGCCAGCCGGTGGAGCTCAGCGCTGACGTGTACGGCAAGAACGTGAAATACCACGGCACCATCGAAGGCCTGGGCGCGGGCACCGGCGCGGCCTTCGCGCTCCTGCCGGCGCAGAACGCCACCGGCAACTGGATCAAGGTGGTGCAGCGCGTGCCGGTGCGCGTGCGCCTGGACGCCAGGGAACTGGTGGACCACCCGCTGCGCCTGGGCCTGTCGATGGAAGCCCGCGTGGACGTGAGCAAGACCGACGGCCGCATGCTGGCCGATGCGGCCGCCGCGCCGCAGGCGGTGCAGACCGCCGTGTTCGAACAGGACAACCGCGAAGCCGACACGCGCGTGCAACAGATCATCGGCCAGCACGGTGGTGGTGGGTCGCGCACGGCGGCCGCCACGCGGGCGCCCTCGGCCAAGCCTTCGGTGCCGGCCCTGCCGGCCGCCCCGGTGAGCACGGGCTCGGTGGCCCTGGCCCGCTGAACCGGCGCTGACCGCCATGGCCGACAGCCACGCTCTTCCCGCCTCGGGGGCCTTGCCCGCCGAGGCCCCACCGCCGGCGCGCGCGCCGAGCGCCTCGCCACCGGTGTTCGAGCCCCTCAAGGGCGCGCAGCTGGTGCTGGGCACGCTCGCCCTGTCGCTGGCCACGTTCATGAACGTGCTCGACACCTCGATCGCCAACGTGTCCATTCCCGCGATCGCGGGCGACATGGGCGTGAGCCCGGCGCAGGGCACCTGGGTCATCACCTCGTTCGCGGTGGCCAACGCCATCTCGGTGCCGCTCACCGGCTGGCTCACGCAGCGCTTCGGGCAGGTGCGCCTGTTCACCATGAGCGTGCTGCTGTTCGTGGTCGCCTCCTGGCTGTGCGGCCTGGCGCCCAACATCGGCCTGCTGATCGCGTTCCGCGTGCTGCAGGGCCTGGTGGCCGGCCCGATGATCCCGCTGTCGCAGACGCTGCTGCTGGCGAGCTACCCGCGCGCCAAGGCGGGCACCGCCATGGCCATGTGGGCCATGACCGTGCTGGTCGCGCCCGTGGCCGGGCCGCTGCTGGGTGGCTGGATCACCGACAACATCTCGTGGCCGTGGATCTTCTACATCAACATCCCGGTGGGCCTGGTGGCCGCCGCGCTCACCTGGTCCATCTACCGCAGCCGCGACCCCGGCCCGCGCCGCGTGCCGCTGGACGTGATCGGCCTGGTGCTGCTGGTGCTGTTCGTCGGCGCGATGCAGATCATGATCGACATGGGCAAGGAGCTGGACTGGTTCGAGTCGGGCGAGATCATCGCGCTGGCCGTGGTGGCGGTGGTGAGCTTCCTGTTCTTCCTGGCCTGGGAGCTGACCGACAAGCACCCCATCGTGGAGATCCGCCTGTTCGCGCGGCGCAACTTCGTCACCGGCACGCTCGCGCTGTCCATCGCCTACGGCCTGTTCTTCGGCAACGTGGTGCTGCTGCCGCTGTGGCTGCAGCAGCACATGGGCTACACGGCCACCTGGGCCGGCCTGGCGACGGCGCCGGTGGGCCTGCTGGCCATCGTGCTCTCGCCCTGGGTGGGCAAGAACGTGAGCCGCATCGACCCGCGCAAGCTCGCCACCGTGGCCTTCCTCGGCTTTGGCGCGGTGCTGTGGATGCGTTCGAACTTCAACACCCAGGCCGACTTCATGACCATCCTGATCCCCACGCTGTTGCAGGGGGCGGCCATGGCGTTCTTCTTCATTCCGCTGCAGGCCATCGTGTTCTCGGGCCTGCAGCCGCAGCAGACGCCGTCGGCCGCCGGTTTGTCCAACTTCGTGCGCATCACGGCCGGCGCGGTGGGCACCTCGCTGTTCACCACGCTGTGGGAAAGCCGGGCCTCGCTGCACCACTCACAACTGGTGGAGTCCATCCACACCGGCAACGCCACCGCCATGGCCACGCTGGACCAGCTCATGGGCAGCGGCTTGAGCCGCGAACAGGCGCTGGCGAACATCGACCGCATGATCAACCAGCAGGCCTTCACACTGGCGGTGACCGACCTGTTCTACCTCTCGGCAGCGCTGTTCTTCGTGCTGGTGGCGGTGATCTGGTTCTCCAAGCCGGTGCTCGGCGCGGCGGTGGACGCGGGCGGGGCGCACTAGAAGAGGCCCCCCCCTGCGCCGCTGCGCGGCTTCCCCCCTCTCTGGCGCGCCTTCGGCGCTTGGAGGGGGGACGGCACCTCGGGCCGGCGGAGCCGGACCCTCGGTGCCCTTGGAGGAGGCACCTCGTTGTCGGTGCCCTTGGATGAGGCACTTCGTTGTCGGTGCTGTGGGGTAGGGCGCTTCGTTTGTTGCCGCGCTACCATGCCCATGCACCCGCCGGGTGGTGCGTTCGCGGGAGTGATCACATGGGTTGGTTTTCCAAGAGCCAGGACGGCTTCTTTCTCAGCACGACCTTGCCCGAGGGCATCGAGCGGTCGCAGTACCTGGGCATCGTGCATGGCGAGGCCATCATCGGCGCCAATATCTTTCGCGACCTGTTTTCGTCGGTGCGCGACGTGGTGGGTGGGCGCGCCGGTGGCTACGAGCGCGCCCTCTCGGGCGCGCGCGACGCCGCCATGGAGGACCTCATGGAATCGGCGCGCGAGATGGGCGCCACCGGCGTGATCGGCATCGACTTCGATTACGAGGTGCTGGGCGAGACCAACGGGATGATGATGGTCGCGGTGAGCGGCACGGCGGTGAAGCTGTAATTTGGATATTTTGTTGATCAAAACGGCGTATTTTGTATGAAATACGATTCATGCCGACCTATGCTCAACCGCTTGACGACGACGCCCAATTGCTGGCGGAGCTGGGCATGCGACTGCGTCTGGCGAGGAAGCGCCGAGGGATGAGTGCCGAGAAGCTCGCCGAACTCGCGGGCATCACCCGCGTCACGCTCCATCGGCTGGAGGTGGGGGAGCCGGCGGCGGCCAGCCTGGGCACGCTCACCCGGGTGCTCGGGGCACTGGGGATGGCGAGCGATCTGACCTTGCTGGCCCGGGACGACCGTGTGGGGCATGGGTTGCGCGATGCCCGCCTGTTGGCACCGAAGCGGCCCCCGTTGCCGCGCCTGATCGCCTTGAAGGATCTGCCGTACCTGCGGACGGTGGCGGCATGGCACCTGCCCGATGAGGACACGAAGCTCACGCCGGAGGAGGTGTTCGGCCTGTACGAACGCAACTGGCGGCACATCGAGCCCGAGAAGATCGTCGGCAAGGAAGCGGCTGTGCTCAAGAAGCTGACGAACACGGTAGGCAAGGGGGTGCTGCTTGTTTGAGCGTGAGCACCACCAGCGCATCGCGGCGATTCTGGAGCGCCTGGACGTTCAGGTGCTGCTCAAGCGCGGACCGGTATGCCGACGACGCGATGATGAGCCGGGATCTCATCGACCTCTCGATGCTGGCGCACGACCACGTGCTGAACGCCGCTGGCGCGGCCAAGGCCCGGCGCGCCTACGGCAAAGGCATCGACAAGGCCTTCGCGCAGGGCAAGGAGCTTCTGCTGGAGCGGGACGGCCGTTTGTCCCGCTGCATGAAGGCCATGCGGATGCCTTCGCCTGAAGCGGATTGGCGAGAACGCCTCTCGCGCCTGTCGCTGGAGGCTTGAGGCTTTCGCTCAGGCGTCGATCTGCATCGCCGGCCGGGCCTGCACCTTGCCCAGCCAGGCCGCCACGTGCGGGTGCGAGCCCACCGGCGCGCCGATGTAGGCGCTGTAGCCGATCACCGAGCCCACGATCAGGTCCACCAGCGTGTAAGCCTGCCCCAGCATCCAGGGCTGGGCCGCCAGGCGCGCGTCGAGCAGCGCGAGCAAGTCGTCGAGCCCCTGGTGCGCCGAGGTGCCGTGCGCGTCGTCGGGCGTGCCCAGGTCGCGCGCGGCCTGCAGGCGCACCAGCTGCGCGCCGTAGGTCACGTACGCCCAGGTGCTCCACGCCATCGCCTGCAGGCGCTCGGGCGTGCCTTCGGCCGGCCACAGGCCCTTCTTCACGCCATAGGTTTCGCCCAGCCACATCTCGATCGCCACAGCCTCGAACATCGGCGCGCCGTCCACCGTCATGGTGGGCACCTTGCCGTTGGGGTTGAGGGCCAGGTAGTCGGGGCGGCGCTGTTCGCCTTTCGTGATGTCGATCTTCACGCGGTCGTGCTTCACGCCGAGTTCCGCGAGGGCGCAGGCGACCGGGGTGGCGCTGGACATGGGGTGCCAGTAGAGAACGATCTGGGACATGGTGGGCTCCTGAAAAGGCTTGAATGATCGGCCGACACCGCGTCGGCACGTGCCTGCAATGTCGCGCCTATTGCGGACAGATTCGGCCCTCGATCAGAGGTAGAGTGATGCCCATGCTTTCATCCTCTTCGCGGCTGCTGCGCGTGTTGTCCCTGCTGCAGACCCGCAGCCACTGGGCGGGTACTGAGCTGGCCGAGCGGCTGGAGGTGCATCCCCGCACCCTGCGCCGTGACATCGACCGACTGCGCCAGCTCGGCTACCCCATCCACGCCAGCAGCGGCGTGGCGGGTGGGTATGCGTTTCGCGCGGGCCAGTCGCTGCCGCCGCTGCTGCTGGACGACGAAGAGGCCCTGGCCGTGGCCATCGCGCTGCAGGTCGCCGCCTCGGGTACCGTGAGCGGGGTGGAAGAGAGCTCGCTGCGCGCCCTGGTGAAGCTGGAGCAGGTGATGCCCACCCGGCTGCGCCGCCGCACCGGCGCGCTGCGCTCGGCCATCGTGCCCTTGCAGCGCGGCGGACCGACCATCGACGCGGGGGTGCTGGCCCTGCTGGCCGTCGCCTGCCGCGACCAGTTGCAGGTGGGCTTCCACTACCGCGACATGCGCGGCCAGAGCAGCGTGCGCACGGTGGAGCCGCAAGGCCTGGTGCACACCGGCAGCCGTTGGTACCTGGTGGCCTGGGACCCCGCGCGCGACGACTGGCGCACCTTCCGCATCGACCGCGTGGAAGGCGCGCCAAGCACCGGCGCGCACTTCACGCCACGGGCCGCGCCGGCGGGCGACCTGCGCGCCTATGTCTCGGGCACGCTGGCGGGGGTGCAGCACGGCGACGAGGCGCGCGTGGTGCTGCACCGGCCCCGCGAGGCGATGGCGCGCATCATCCCGGCCTCGGCCGCCACGCTGGAGGCCATCGACGACACGCGCTGTCTCATGCGGTGTGGCGCCGGCCAACTGGATTCACTGGACTCGCTGGCCTACTGGCTCATGGCGATGGACGTGGACTTCGACGTGCTGGAGCCGCCCGCGCTGCACGAGCGCCTGCGCGCGGCCGGCGAGCGCCTGGCGCGCAACCTGGCCCGCGCGGGCCGCTGATTTCAGCTGCCGCGCAGCGCCTTCAGCAGCTTCTGGCCGGCGCGCCCGCTGGGCTCCTGCCCCAGGCGCGCCTGCTCGGCGCGGATTGCCACGCGGCTCTTGTCGCCGAGCATGCCGTCCACCTCGCCGATGTCGTGGCCGCGCGCGATCAGCAGCGTCTGCACCTCGCGGCGCTCGGCGCGCGAGAGGCCCGGGTCGTCGGTGGGCCAGGGCGTGACGAAGGGGCCGCCGCCGCGCAGGCGGTCCGACAGGTGCGCGATCGCCAGGCCGTAGCTCTCGGCCGCGTTGTAGCTGTAGATCGCGTCGAAGTTGCGCAGCACCAGGAAGGCCGGGCCTTGCGGGCCGGCGGGGGTGAGCAGGCCGGCGCTGCCGCTGGCCGGCAGGGGCGAGCCATCCACCCGCTTCACGCCGCGCGCCACCCAGTCTTCCATGGTGCGCTTGGTGCGGCGGCCTTCGCTGCTGGCGTTGAAGCCGGGGGGCAGCTTCACCTCGAAGCCCCAGGGCTGGCCGCTCTGCCAGCCGGCCTTGGCGAGGAAGTTCGCGGTCGAGGCCAGGGCGTCGGGCGTGCTGTCCATCAGGTCGGCGCGGCCGTCGCCATCGAAGTCCACCGCCAGCCGCTCGAAGGTGCTGGGCATGAACTGCGTGTGGCCGAACGCGCCGGCCCACGAACCCACCAGCCGGTTGGGCGCGATGTGCCCGGCCTGCAGGATGCGCAGCGTGGCGTAGAACTCGGTGCGGAAATAGGCCTGCCGCCGCCCGAAGCAGGACAGCGTGCCCAGCGACTGCACCAGCGGCGACTTGCCGAAGGTCTGGCCGAAATTGCTCTCCACTCCCCACACCGCCACCACCGTGGCGGGGTCCACGCCGAAGCGCTCCTGCACCCGCCTGAGCGTCTCCGCGTGCAGCGCCAGCATGGCCTGGCCCTCGGCCACGCGCTGATCGTCCACCAGGCCGGCGAGGTAGTCCCAGATCGCGGTGCGGAACTCGGGCTGGAAGTTCAGCTTGTCGATCACGCTCATGTCGGGCGCCAGGCCCAGCGTGTGCTGCGTGAAGGTCGCCTCGCTCACGCCCACCGCGCGGGCGGGGGCGCGCAGCGTGTTCAGGCAGTTCTCGAATTCCTGGGGCGCGGGCGCCGGGGTGGGGCTGGGGGCCTGTGCCTGGCCGGCGGTGGCGAACAGGGCGGTGCAGAGGGCGGCGAGCAGGTGCGGGGCGGGGCGTCGGGCTTTCATGCGCCCGATCTTAGCCACGCACCCCGCCAGGGGCTTCAGTTCAATGCGGCATCGAGTAACAGCATGAACACGAAACCCGCCAGCAGCGTGCCCGTGGCCAGGGTTTCGAAGCCGTTGCGGTGCGTCTCGGGAATGATCTCGTGGCTCACCACGAACAGCATCGCGCCGGCCGCCAGGGCCAGTCCCAGCGGGTAGAACGCCGGCAGGCTGCCCAGCACCGCGAGGCCGAGGATGGCCCCCAGCGGCTCGGCCAGGCCGGTGAGCGCGGCCACGCCCCAGGCCTGCGCCGCGCTGCGGCCCAGCGTGCGCAGCGCCATGGCCACGATCAGGCCCTCGGGCATGTTCTGCAGGCCGATGGCCAGGGCCACCGAGGCGCCGGCCTGCGCGCCCGCCGCGTCCTGCGGGCCGGCATAGGCGGCGCCCACAGCCAGGCCTTCGGGCACGTTGTGGATCAGGATGGCCAGCACCATGAGCTTGGCACCCTGCACCGCGCCAGCGGTGTGAGAAACCGCGTGACCCTGCGCCGCTGGCGGCAGCACCGCGTGTTCGTGCGGCGTGAAGCGGTCCACCACGAGCATCAGCCCCATGCCCAGCGCCAGGCCCACACCGCTGAGCGCGGCAGCGCTCACGCGGCCACCGAAGAGGGCCTGCCCCGCGTCGAGCGAGGGCAGCAGGAGCGCGAAGATCGCCGCCGCCAGCATCACGCCGGCCGAGAACGACAGCAGGGCGGCCTCCTGCAGCTTGCTCACGCGCTGCACCAGGAACACCGGCAGCGCGCCCACGGCGGTGGCCACCGCGGCCAGCAGCGAGGCCTGCACGCCGGCCGCCATGGCGCTGCCGTGTTCGGCTGCGTCCCACCAGGCGCGCGTGGGCGCCCAGAAGGTGCTGAGCGAGGCCAGGCCCGCCATCACCAGCAGGCCGGTGCCCAGGGCCAGCAGGGCGTTGCGCAGGGCGTGGGGCGGCAGCGGAAGTTGCTGCAGCTGCACCCAGGCGGGTCGGACTTGTCGGATCAGTTCAGCCATGGAAGCTCCTGCGTCGAATGGAAAGTGGCTTTTAGTTTGACAAAAACTATCAACGCAGGCCAATCGATGTTGTCAATGAAGGGGATAGGGAGCGCCGGTACAGTCGGGCTGGATGAACTTGTCGATCACGCCCCTGGCCGAACCCCATTTCACCGAGCTTCACCTGGTGCTCGATGCGGTGGCGCGCGAAAAGCGCTTTCTCGCGCTGACGCAGGCACCGCCCCTGACCGAGGCCATCGCCTTCTTCCGGCAGAACCTGGACCAGGATCGCCCGCATTTCGTCGCGCTGCTGGACGGCGCGGTGGTTGGCTGGTGCGATGTGCTGCCGGTGTTTGGTCAGGCGCGGGCGCACATCGGCGTCCTGGGCATTGGCCTGTTGCCTTCGGCGAGGCACCGGGGCCTGGGCAGGCAGCTCATGGCCGCCGCCATCGACAAGGCGTGGCGCCAGGGCCTGACGCGCATCGAACTCACCGTGCGCGCGGACAACCCCAACGCGCGCACGCTCTACGAGCGCCTGGGCTTTCAGCACGAAGGCGTGCAACGGCAGGCGTTCCGGGTGGACGGCCAATTCATCGACAGCCATGCCATGGCTTTGCTGCGCCAGGCGGCCTGACCGGCTTGTGCACGGCGCACCTGCTGGACAAGCTCGCCTGCCTCGAGAAGCGGGGCACGTTGCAGAGCGCGGAGCAGTTCATCAAGCTGGCCGCATAGCGGGGCTGCGGGTGGCGCCAAGCCCTGAGGCGGTGAGCGCCTCCCGCACAATACCGGCCATGTCACCCATGCCTCCCCCCATCGCCGAGTTCTGGCGGGCCTTTGTCGCGTCGACCGCCGGCGTCGACGAATCGCGTTTCTACGAAGCGTTCTACTTCGCCGACAGCGAGGCCCTGGCGGATTCGCTCGCTGAACTCGTGCTGTCCGGCACGAAGCGCGCGACGGCCTCGGCCGTCTGGACTTTCGAGGCGCAGGGCAGGCACGCGCCGGAGCCGGGCGACCTCAGCGTCGTGACCAACTGGGCCGGTGTGCCGCAATGCGTCATCGAAACCGTGGCGGTTGACGTGGTTCCCTTCCACCAGGTCAGCGCCGAGTTCGCGGCCACGGAGGGCGAGGGGGATGGCTCGCTGACGTACTGGCGCGAAGCGCATGCGCAGTTCTTCCAGCGCGAGTGCGCCTTGCATGGGCGCGCCTTCACCGAAGACATGCCGTTGGCCTGCGAGCGCTTCAAGGTGGTGTACCGGCCGAGCCCCTGAAGCGCTGCCCGAAAAAAAAGCGACGCCGAGGCGTCGCTTTTTTCTGAGCGTTCCAAGCCTCAGCTGAAGAACGACTTGGCCTTCTCGAACCAGCCCTTGTCGTTCGGGCTGTGCTTGTGGCCACCCTTCTTGAACGACTCGTCCAGCTCCTTGAGCAGCTTGCGCTGGTGCTCGGTGAGCTTGATCGGCGTTTCCACCGCCACGTGGCAGTACAGGTCACCGGGGTAGCTGCTGCGCACGCCCTTGACGCCCTTGCCGCGCAGGCGGAAAGTCTTGCCGCTCTGCGTGCCTTCGGGCAGGTCGATGGTGGCCTTGCCCGCCAGCGTGGGCACGTCGATCTCGCCGCCCAGGGCGGCCACCGTCATGCTCACCGGCACCTGGCAATGCAGGTCGTCGCCCTCGCGTTCGAAGATGTCGTGCTTGCGCAGTCGCACTTCGATGTAGAGGTCGCCCGAGGGGCCGCCGTTCTGGCCCGGTTCGCCGTTGCCGGTGCTGCGGATGCGCTGGCCGTCGTCGATGCCGGCGGGGATCTTGATCTCCAGCGTCTTCTGGCGCTTGATCTTGCCCTGGCCATGGCAGGTGGTGCAGGGCTCGGGAATGATCTTGCCCTGGCCGTGGCAGGTCGGGCAGGTCTGTTGCACGCTGAAGAAGCCCTGGCGCATCTGCACCGAACCCTGGCCGTGGCAGGTGGTGCAGGTCTTCACGCTGGTGCCGGGCTTGGCGCCGGTGCCACTGCAGGTTTCGCAGTTGTCCCATGAGGGGATGCGGATCTGCGTCTCCTTGCCGGCGGCAGCTTCTTCCAGCGAGATTTCCATCGCGTAGGACAGGTCGGCGCCCCGGTACACCTGGCGCCCGCCGCGCTGACCGCCGCGCGCACCACCGAAGATGTCGCCGAAGATGTCGCCGAACGCATCGCCGAAACCGCCGAAGCCCTCGGCGCCACCCGGGCCACCGCGCATGTTGGGGTCCACACCCGCGTGGCCGTACTGGTCGTAGGCCGCCTTCTTCTGCGGGTCCGACAGCATCTCGTAGGCCTCCTTGGCCTCCTTGAACTTCTCTTCGGCCGCCTTGGCCGCATCACCCTGGTTGCGGTCGGGGTGGTGCTTCATCGCCAGCTTGCGATACGCCTTCTTGATCTCGTCGTCGCCGGCGTTCTTGGGCACGCCCAGCACTTCGTAAAAATCGCGTTTAGCCATGGTCTCTAACTGCTTGGGTGGAACACAAACGCCGCGTCAGGTTGCCCGGACGCGGCGAGTGATGATCGGAAGCGGGCCCCCGATCAGCCCTTCTTGACTTCCTTGACTTCGGCGTCGACCACGTCGTCGTCGGCCGGCTTGCTGCTGCCTTGCGGTTCGGCGCCTTCAGCGGCACCGCCCGCAGCGGCGGCTTCGGCCTGTGAGGCGGCGTAGACCTTCTCGCCGAGCTTCTGGCTGGCGGCCATCAGGGCTTCGGTCTTGGCCTCGATGGCTTCCTTGTCATCGCCCTTGGCGGCTTCTTCCACGTCCTTCAGCGCGGCTTCGATGGCCTCCTTCTCGGCGCCTTCGAGCTTGTCGCCGTGCTCGCCCAGCGACTTCTTCACGCTGTGCACCATGGCTTCGGCCTGGTTGCGGGCCTGCACCAGCTCGACCTTCTTCTTGTCGTCGGCGGCGTTGAGCTCGGCGTCCTTCACCATCTGCTGGATCTCGTCTTCCGACAGGCCCGAGTTCGCCTTGATGGTGATCTTGTTTTCCTTGCCGGTGCCCTTGTCCTTGGCGCCCACGTGCAGGATGCCGTTGGCGTCGATGTCGAACGACACCTCGATCTGCGGCATGCCGCGCGGTGCGCTGGGGATGCCTTCGAGGTTGAACTCACCGAGCAGCTTGTTGCCCGAGGCGATCTCGCGTTCGCCCTGGAACACCTTGATGGTCACGGCCGGCTGGTTGTCCTCGGCGGTGGAGAAGACCTGCGAGAACTTGGTCGGGATCGTGGTGTTCTTGGCGATCATCTTGGTCATCACGCCACCCATGGTCTCGATGCCCAGGCTCAGCGGGGTCACGTCGAGCAGCAGCACGTCCTTGCGGTCGCCGGAGAGCACCTGGCCCTGGATGGCGGCCCCCACGGCCACGGCTTCGTCGGGGTTCACGTCCTTGCGCGGCTCCTTGCCGAAGAACTCCTTCACCTTCTCCTGCACCTTGGGCATGCGGGTCATGCCGCCGACCAGGATCACGTCGTGGATGTCGGAGACGCTGATGCCGGCGTCCTTGATGGCCGTGCGGCAGGGCGCGATGGTGCGCTCGATCAGCTCCTCCACCAGCGCTTCGAGCTTGGCGCGCGTGAGCTTGATGTTCAGGTGCTTGGGACCCGAGGCGTCCGCGGTGATGTAGGGCAGGTTCAGGTCGGTCGCGGCCGAGCTGGAGAGCTCGATCTTGGCCTTCTCGGCGGCTTCCTTCAGGCGCTGCAGGGCGAGCACGTCCTTGGACAGGTCGACACCCTGTTCCTTTTTGAACTCGCCGATGATGTAGTCGATGATGCGCTGGTCGAAGTCTTCACCGCCCAGGAAGGTGTCGCCGTTGGTGGAGAGCACCTCGAACTGCTTCTCGCCGTCCACGTCGGCGATCTCGATGATGGACACGTCGAACGTGCCGCCACCCAGGTCGTACACGGCGATCTTGCGGTCGCCCTTTTCCTGCTTGTCCAGGCCGAAGGCCAGGGCGGCGGCAGTGGGCTCGTTGATGATGCGCTTCACGTCCAGACCGGCGATGCGGCCAGCGTCCTTGGTGGCCTGGCGCTGGGCGTCGTTGAAGTACGCGGGCACCGTGATCACGGCTTCGGTGACGGGCTCGCCCAGGTAGTCCTCGGCGGTCTTCTTCATCTTGCGCAGGATGTCGGCGCTGACCTGCTGGGCCGAGATCTGCTTGCCGCGCACTTCCACCCAGGCGTCGCCGTTGTCGGCGGCCACGATGGAGTAGGGCATGAGGTTGATGTCCTTCTGGACTTCCTTCTCGGTGAACTTGCGGCCGATCAGGCGCTTGATCGCGTACAGCGTGTTCTTCGGGTTGGTGACGGCCTGGCGCTTGGCCGAGGCGCCGACCAGCACTTCGCCGTCTTCCTGGTAGGCCACGATCGACGGCGTGGTGCGCGCACCCTCGGCGTTCTCGATCACCTTGGTGTTGTTGCCTTCCATGATGGACACGCACGAGTTGGTGGTGCCCAGGTCAATGCCGATGATTCGTCCCATGTTGTTGCTCCGATGCGAAAAGTGAGGATGTGGTGAAAAACGATGTGGGGAAGGTGTGGATAACCGGTGGGTATTTCAAGTCCGCCGGTTGATCATTTGGGGGCTGCCACCGTCACCAGGGCCGGGCGCAGCACGCGGTCGGCAATGAGGTAGCCCTTCTGCAGCACGCTGACCACGGTGTTGGCCTCCTGGTCGGCAGGCACCACGCTGATGGCCTGGTGCTGGTGGGGGTCGAACTTCGCGGCCCCGGTCGGGTTGATTTCCAGGACCTTGTGGCGCTCCAGCGCGCTTTTGAGCTGCTTGAGCGTGGCCTCGGTGCCTTCGCGCAGCTGTTCGCGCGTGGCTTCCTGGATGGCCAGGCCGGCTTCGAGGCTGTCGGCGACGGCCAGCAGGCTCTCGGCAAAGCTTTCCACGGCGAACTTGCGGGCCTTGCTGACCTCTTCCTCGGCGCGGCGGCGGGCGTTTTCGGCCTCGGCCTTGGCGCGCAGGAACTGGTCGGCCAGGTCGGCGTTCTGGGCCTTGAGCGTGGAGAGATCCTGGGTCAGGGCGGCGACGGCATCGGCCTGGTTGGCGGCCTCGGCGGCCAGGGCCTCTTCGGGGCTCAGGGGCGCGTTCGGGTCGGGCTGGTCGGTGTGGGGTGTCGTCTGGCTCATGGGTCTTTGAAGTGCGTGAAGTCAATGGCCAGGACGGCCATGCAGGGCAATTGGGGCCGACGGGCCCGGATTCAAGGGTGGGAAGTGGCACTTTGGCCACCGGTGGACGCTGCCGGCGCGAAGGCGGCCTGTCCAGGGGCGTGATTCTATGTCCCGGCGGGCGGGGGATGGGCGGCGCGCGCCTGCTGGTGTGACCATTTGCCCGCGAATTGCTGCACGTCCACCAGGCGGCGCGCCAGATCGGCGCCCTGGGTGGTGAGCCGGTAGCCATGGCCGCTGTGGTCCACCAGGCGGGCGGCGCGCAGCTCTTTCAGGCGGGTGTTGAGCGTGTTCGGGGTGACGCCGCCGACGCTGTCCTGCAGGAGCCGGAAGGTCTGGGGGTGGCCGTCGCTCAGGGCCCAGATCACGCGCAGGGCGTAGCGCGATTCCAGCAAGTCGAAGAGTTGCATCACGGCAGCGTTGTCCTTGGCACTCATGCGAGGTCTCCTGCGACGGGCCCGTCTGGTCCTCGCAATATACGGCCCGCGCTACCGGTTTGCTAGCTGCGGGAACCCCCGTTCTGTGGCGCAAAGGCCAAGGCTACGGACTTACCCGGATTGCGCGGGCGTGGCCGGGCGGCGGTAGACCTTGCGCAGCAGGCCGATGAGGGTCTGCAGTTCCTCGGTCGAGAGGCGGTCGGCCACGTCGCGCTCCAGCGAGGTGGCCGTGGCCTGGGCCTCGCGGTACAGGCGCTGGCCGGCGGCGGACAGGTGCAGACCCTGGGCGCGCCGGTCCGTGGGGTGGGGTTTGCGCAGGATCAGGCCGCGTTTGTGCAGGCTCTTGATCATGCCGACCAGGTTGGGCGGCAGGATGTCCAGGGCGGCGCAGATCTGGCGCGAGGTCACGCCCGGGTTGTGCGCGATCACCGAGACCACGGAGAAGTCCACCGGCCGCATGCCGTAGGGCTCCATGCGGCGCAGGAACACGGTGATCACGGCCAGCGCGGTGCGCCGCGCGTTGTAACCCAGCAGGGTTTCGAGGTAGCTGGTGTCGATCTCGGGCCCCGTGCTGTCCAGGGCGCTCTCCGGCGTCAGCTCGGCCGCCGTGGGCTTGCGCGGGCCGCGCGGGCGCCGCAGGGCGTTGGCGGTGGAGGGGGCGGTTTCGGACATGGTTTAGCTGACCAGGGTGGCGTCCATCATGGCCAGGCGCATCTGAAACTCGGGCCAGACCCAGCGCCAGAAGGCGGCGCGGGCCTCGGCGCCGTGGCCGGCGGTGGCGGCCAGGCGCTCCCAGGCCCAGGCCATGAGCAGCAGGGCGGTGGCGCGCAGGAAGTCGTCGGCCAGCCAGAACGGGCGCTCGGCGGAGGCGCCGGCCAGGGGCACGATCCGCTCGCGAACGAAGTCGTCGAAACGCGCCAGGGCCTCGCGGGTGGCCGCCGCCTCGGGCAGGGCGGCCAGGTCGCTGGTGAGGTCGGCCAGCAGGGCCTGCAGCGCGGCCGCGCCATCGGGCAGGGTCTTGCGCACCAGCAGGTCGATGGCCTGGATCTCGTTCGTGCCCTCGTAGATCATGGCCACGCGCGCGTCGCGCACGTGCTGTTCGATGCCCCATTCGCGCACGTAGCCGTGCCCGCCGAACACCTGCAGGCAGGCGCTGGCGCCGCTGAAGGCCTGCTCGGTCCAGGCGGACTTGAGCACCGGCGTGACCAGGCTGCACCAGCGCGCGGCGGCCTCGCGCCGGGCGGCGTCGGGGTGGTGCTTCTGGATGTCGAGTTCGAGCGCGGTGCGGTAGGCGATCACGCGCCCGGCGTCGATCCAGGCGCGCTGAGTGTTCAGGATGCGCTGCATCGCCGGGTGCAGCGCGATCAGGTCGGCCTCACCCGCTTTGCTCGCGGTGCCGGGCGCGCGCATCTGGCGGCGCTCCCGCGCGTAGGCATGGGCTTTCTGCCAGGCCGCGTCGAGCAGGCCCACGCCCTGCAGGCCCACCAGCAGGCGCGCGGCGTTCATCATGACGAACATGGCGTTGAGGCCCTTGCCGGGCTCGCCCACCAGGGACGCGGTGGCTTCGTCGAAGCGCATCACGCAGGTGGGGCTGCTGTGCAGGCCCATTTTTTCCTCGATGCGCTCGCAGTGCACGGCGCTGCGGCTGCCGTCTTCGTGGAACTTGGGCACGAGGAAGAGCGAGAGGCCCTTGGGGCCGGGCGGGGCGTCGGGCAGGCGCGCGAGCACCAGGTGCACGATGTTGTCCGCCAGGTCGTGTTCGCCGCCGGAGATGAAGATCTTGGTGCCGCTGAGGGCGCAGCGCCCGTCGGCCAGCGGCACGGCCTTGGTGCGCACCAGGCCCAGGTCGCTGCCGGCGTGGGGCTCAGTCAGGCACATGGTGGCGAGCCATTCGCCCGAGGCCAGCTTCTCCAGGTAGCGGGCCTTGAGCTCGTCGCTGCCGTGGTGGCGCAGGCATTCGTAGGCGCCGTGCAGCAGGCCGGGCGCCATGGTCCAGCCGTGGTTGGCGGCGTTGAGCATCTCGTGCAGCACCGCTTCCACCACGGTGGGCAGGCCCTGGCCGCCGTCTTCGGTGGCGCTGGCCAGCGAGGGCCAGCCGGCCTGCCAGAAGGCCTGGTAGGCGTCGCGGAAGCCGGGCGGCATGGTGACCGCGCCGGCGTTCCATTGCGCACCCACCTCGTCGCCTTCGCGGTTGAGCGGGGCGATCACCTCGCCGACGAACTTGCCCGCTTCCTCGATCACCTGCGTGAGCAGGCCGGTGTCGGCGTGTTCGGCCAGCGCGGGCAGCTCGGCGATGCGTTCGTGCGCGCGCAGCACGTCGAACAGCACGAAGGCGTGTTCGGCGGCGCGGGGCTGGTAGGCGTTCATGCGGTGGTGGTTTTGCGCGCGGTGCCGAGGTAGGTCTCGATCACGCGTGGGTCGCTGGCGAGTTCGCTGGCCGGGCCCTGGGCACTGAGTTCGCCCATTTCGAGCACGTAACCATGGTCGGCCACCTGCAGCGCGGCGCGCGCGTTCTGCTCCACCAGCACGATGGTCACGCCGGTCTGGCGCAGGCGGTCGATGATGGCGAAGATCTCTTTCACGATCAGCGGCGCCAGGCCCAGGCTGGGCTCGTCGAGCATCAGCAGGTCGGGCGCGGACATGAGGGCTCGGCCCACGGCCAGCATCTGGCGCTCGCCGCCCGAGAGCGTGCCGGCGAGCTGCACGCGGCGTTCCTGCAGGCGCGGGAAGATGCTGTAGACGTCGTCCAGGCGGCTGCGCCACTTCGCATTGCCCAGCCGCATCTGGCGGAAGCCGCCGAGCAGCAGGTTGTCTTCGACGGGCATGGTGCCGAACAGCTCGCGCTTCTCGGGCACCAGGGCCATGCCGTTCATCACGCGCTCTTCGAGCGTGAGGGTGCTGATGTCCTGCCCGCGGAACTCGATCGCGCCCTGGCCGGGCAGGATGCCCATGAGGGTGTTGAGCAGGGTGGACTTGCCCGCGCCGTTGGGGCCGATGACGGTGATCACGCCACCGGGCTGGGCCTGCAGGTCGATGCCGTGCAGCACCTCGGCGCGGCCATAGCCGGCGCGCAGGCCCTTGACTTGAAGAATGGGGGGTGTGCTCATGTCAATGCTCCGTGCCGAGGTAGGCGGCGCGCACCTTGGGGTCCTGCTGTACGTGTTCCGGGTCGCCCTGCGTGAGCAGGGTGCCGAATTCCATCACCACCAGGTGGTCGCAGATCTGCATCACCAGGTCCATGTCGTGCTCCACCAGCAGGATGCTCATGCCCTCGGCCTTGAGCTGGCGCAGCACGCCGGCCAGGGCCTGCTTTTCCTTGTGGCGCAGGCCGGCGGCGGGTTCGTCGAGCAGCAGCAGGGTCGGGTCGGCGCACAGGGCGCGCGCGATTTCCATGAGGCGCTGCGGGCCCATGGCCAGGTTGCCGGCCTGTTCGTGCAGGTACTCGCCCATGCCGATGCGTTCGAGCTGGCGCTGCGCCTCGCGGAACAGCTGGCGTTCCTCGGCGCGGTTGGCGCGCAGCATGGCGGGCAGCACGCCCTTGCGGCCGCGCGTGTGCGCGCCCAGGGCCACGTTCTCCAGCACGGTCATGTCCGGGATCATCTTCACGTGCTGGAAGGTGCGCGCCATGCCCAGCTGCGCGATGGCGCGCGAGGGCTTGCCGATCACGTTGCCACCCTGGAAGCGCACTTCGCCGCTGGTGGCAGGCAGCACGCCGGTGATCAGGTTGAAGGTGGTGGACTTGCCGGCGCCGTTGGGGCCGATCAGGCCGACGATCTGGCCGGCGTGGATCTGGAAGCTGATGTCGTTCACCGCCACCAGGCCGCCGAACTGCATGCGCGCCTTCTGCACGTCGAGCACCAGCTCGCCCGCGGCGGGCTTGGCGCGCTCGGGCAGGGCGGCGGCGTTCTGCCAGTCCACCGTGCGCGGCTTGGGTTTCCTGTTTCTGCCGACGATGGACCACAGGCCGTCGGGCAGGTACTTGAGCACCACGACGAGCGCGATGCCGAAGACGATCACCTCGTAGCTGCCGCTGGTGCCGATGAGGCGGGGCAGCAGCACCTGCAGCTGGTCTTCGAGCACGCGGATCAGGCCGGCGCCGACGATGGCGCCCCACACGTGGCCCACGCCACCGATGACGGCCATGAACAGGTACTCGATGCCCATCTTCAGGCCGAAGGCCGAGGGGTTCACCGTGCGCTGGAAGTGCGCCAGCAGCCAGCCCGCCACCGAGGCGAACAGCGCGGCCAGCACGAACATGGTGACCTTGTAGCGGAAGGTGTTGATGCCCATGGCCTCGGCCATCTGCGAGCCGCTCTTGAGCGAGCGCATGGCGCGGCCCGCGCGCGAGTCCAGCAGGAACATCAGCGCGGCCACGAAGGCCAGCAGGATGAACCAGGTCAGCACGAAGAAGGCGCGGCCCTGGCCGATGTCGAAGCCGCCGATGGACAGGCTCTTGATGCCCAGCAGGCCGTCGTACTTGCCCAGCGCGTCCAGGTTGCCCATGAGGTAGTACAGCGACAGGCCCCAGGCGATGGTGGCCAGCGGCAGGTAGTGGCCCGACATGCGCAGCGTGATCAGGCCCACGAGCAGCGCGCTGCCGGCGGTCAAGGCCATGCCGATGAACAGCGTGATCCAGGGCGACACGCCCAGGTTGAGCGTGAGCCAGGCGGTGGTGTAGGCACCGATGCCGACGAAGGCCGCCTGACCGAACGAGGTGAGGCCGCCCACGCCCGTGAGCAGGATCAGGCCCAGCACCGTCATGCTGTAGATGCCGATGTAGTTGAGCTGTGTGACCCAGAAATCGGGCAGGGGCGCGAGCGCCAGCAACGGGATCGCGATGGCCAGGATCAGCAGGCCCAGGTTTTGAGTTTTTGGCATATCGGTTATCTACCCGTTTGAAACAACGCCGTTCCAGAACACCGCGGAACTGGCTTTGCCAGGCCGCAGGTGTTGCCCCGTGGGGGGAGGCGCCGCAGGCGCTTCGGGGGGAGCTTCATCTAGTGGTCCTCGTCAGAATGCTTGCTGCTCAGGGACCTGAAGAGCAGAACGGGGAGGATCAGGGTGAAGACGATCACTTCTTTGAAAGCGCTGGCCCAGAAAGAGCCGAAGGCCTCGATCACACCGACGCCCAGGGCCGCGACCAGCGCGCCCGGGTAGCTGGCGAGGCCGGCCGCCACGGCGGCCACGAAGCCCTTGAGGCCGATCAGGAAGCCGGAGTCGTAGAACACGGTGGTGGTCGGGCCGATCAGCAGGCCCGAGAGGGCGCCGATGAAGGCCGCCATGGTCATGGTCAACTGGCCGGAGGCTTGCGAGGAAATGCCCATCAGGCGGGCGCCGGTGCGGTTGACGGCGATGGCGCGCAGCGCCTTGCCGCGCAGCGAACGCTCGAAGTACAGCCAGAGCATGACGATGAGGGCCACGGTCGCCGCGAAGGTGATGATGGCCTGGCCGGACAGCATGACGGGGCCTAGCTGGAAGCGCGTGTCCCAGAACGCCGGGTTGCGGAAGCCTTCGGCGCCGAAGAACAGCAGGCCCAGGCCGGTCAAGGCGAAGTGCACGCCGACCGACACGATCAGCAGCACCAGCGGCGTGGAGCTCTCCAGCGACTGGTAGGCCACGCGGTACACCAGCGGGCCGTACACGGTGACCACCGCCACGCTGAGCACCGCCTGCACCCACAGCGGGAACTGCTGCGGCGCGGCCCAGATGGCGACGAGAGAGACGACGACGGGCAAGGCGAGCGTGCGCGCGGCCGCCTTAAGGGCGATCAGCGCATTGCGCTGGTGCTGCCAGCGGCCGAACAACTCCATCAGCGCGGCCACGCCGGCCAGCAGCAACAGCAGCCACACGGTGCCGGGCACCTTGCCGGTCTGGAAGATGGCCAGGGTGAGTGCGCCGTACGCGACGAACTCCCCCTGGGGAATGAAGATGATCCGGGTGACGGTGAACACCAGGACGATGGCCAGCCCCAGCAGCGCGTACACCGCACCGTTGGTCAGACCATCCAACGCCAGGATGCTGGCGATTGAGAAATCCATAAAAGCCTCAGCGCAAGAAAGAGACACTCTCGAACAGGGACACCGAGGGTCCGGCTCCGCCGGCCCCAGGTGTCGTCCCCCCTCGAAGCGCCGAAGGCGCGCCACAGAGGGGGGAAGCCGCGTCAGCGGCGCAGGGGGGAGCCCCGGATCACTCCACCTTGAACTTGCCGTCCACGACCTTGAGCATCACACCGGTCTCATTGGTGAAGCCCCAGTGGTCTTCCTTGGTCCAGTTCATCACGCCGTGCGAGAACACGGTGCGGCCCATGGTTTCGAGTGCGTCGCGCAGACCGGTGCGGAACTCGGGTGTGCCGGGCTTGGCGGTCTTCAGGGCGATCGGCACGGCCTTGTTCAGTGCGATGGCGGCGTCGTAGGCGTGGCCCGCGAACTGGTTGCGCATGCCTGGGCCGACCAGCTTCTCGTAGTTGGTGACGAAGTCCATGGCCACCTTCTTGGACGGGTGGTTGTCAGGCAACTGCTCGGCGATCACGGCCGGACCGGAGACCACGAAGGAGCCTTCCACGTCCTTGCCACCGATGCGCACCAGGTCGGGCGTGGCGGCCGCGTGCGTCTGGTAGATCTTGCCCTTGTAGCCGCGCTCGACGATGGCCTTGTGCGGCATGGCAGCACCCGAGCCGGTCGCCACCACCAGGATCGCATCGGGGTTGGCGGCGGTGAGCTTGAGCGCCTGCGGCGTCACGCTGGTGTCGGCGCGCGCGAAGCGCTCGGCGGCCACGATCTTCATGCCGGCCTTCTCGGCCAGCGGCGTCATGGCCTTGAGCCACAGCTCGCCGTAGGCGTCGGTGTAGCCCAGGAAGCCGATGGTCTTGATGCCCTGCTTCTTCATGTGCTCGACCACGGCGAAGCCCATCACATCGTTGCCCTGCGGCAGGCGGAACAGCCATTGGTCGGCACCGGGCGGCACGCCCACCGGCGAAGCGGCCAGCTGCACGGTCTTGGCTTCGGCGGCCACCGGGGCGATGGCCGCGGCCACCGGGGTGAGGGTCGAGCCGATGATCAGGTCGACCTTGTCGTCGGTCACCAGGCGGCGTGCGTTGGCAGCGCCCTTGCCCGGGTCGCTCGCGTCGTCCAGGACGATCAGGTTGACCTTCTCGCCGCCGATGGTCTGCGGAAACAGCTTGAACTGGTTCTGCATCGGAATGCCGAGGCCGGAGCCTGGGCCCGTGAGCGAGAGGATCACGCCGACGTTGATGTCGGCCAGCGCCGAGGTGCTGGCCAGGGCCGTGACGGCCACGGCGATGAGGGTTTTGACGGCTTTCATTCGAGTCTCCTTCTTGGGGTGGTGAAAAGGGAAAGGGCGGGGGAAAACAGCAGTTCAGGAGCAGAGTGCCTTGATGTCTTCGGGCACGGGGATCGCCTTGATGCGCTCGGGCGCTTCGGGCGGGTGAATCACGAAGGCGCGCGTTTCGGTGCCTTCGCAGAGCACGTCGTCGCCGCGCTTGACCACGTGCTTGTGCATGAACACCTTCTCGCGCCACTCGGTCACGCTGGTGTGGATCTGCAGGCGCTCGCCGTAGGTGGCCGGGCGGCTGAACTTGGTGTGGATCTCCAGCAGGGGCGTGCCGACGATGCCGCGCGTCTTGACCAGCTCGCGCCAGGGCGGCACGCCGCACTTGACGAAGAAGTTCAGCGAGGACGCGTCCATCCACTTCGAGAAATTCGGAAAGAAGACGATGCCGGCGGGGTCGCAGTCGCCGAACATCACTTCCACTTCGTAAACAACGGTCTTGGTCATATCAAAAAAGGCGGTCGGGGCGAAATGTCTGATCGAGAGATGCCGAGGAACCGGCTCTGCCGGGCCTCTGGCATCGCCCCTGAGGGGTGACGCGCCGGAGGCGCGGCGCGGGGGGAGTCTTCACCTTGGGGCCATGCGGAGTGCGCCATCGAGGCGGATCACTTCGCCGTTGAGGTGCGTGTTGGTGACGATGTGCGCGGCGAGCTGGGCGAACTCCTCGGGCTTGCCCAGGCGCGGCGGGAAGGGGATGCTGGCGGCCAGCGACTGCTGCACCGGCTCGGGCAGCTGCTTCATCAGCGGCGTGCTGAAGAGGCCGGGTGCGATGGTGCAGACGCGGATGCCGTGCTGCGCGAGGTCGCGCGCCATCGGCAGCGTCATGCCCACCAGGCCGCCCTTGGAGGCGCTGTAGGCCTGCTGGCCGATCTGGCCGTCGAACGCGGCCACGCTGGCGGTGAACACCATCACGCCGCGCTCGCCGTCTTCCAGTGCATCCAGCTTCGCGCAGGCGGCGGCGAACAGGCGGCTGGCGTTGTAGGTGCCGATCAGGTTGACGTTGATGACTTTGGCGAAGTCTTCCAGCGGCGCGGGGCTGCCGTCCTTGGCGACCACGCGCTTGGCCGAGCCGATGCCGGCGATGTTCATCAGGATGCGCGCCGGGCCGTGCGCGGCGGCGGCCTGGTCGATCGCGGCCTGCAGACTTTCGGTGTTCGTGATGTCGCACAGCAGCGCCACGCCGCCGATGTCGGCCGCGACGCGCTTGGCGTTGTCCAGGTTCACGTCGAGCACGGCGACCTTGGCGCCCAGGCGCGCGAGTTCGCGCGCGGTGGCTTCGCCCAGGCCCGAGCCACCACCGGTGACGAGGGCGGCGTGTCCTTGAATGTTCATGTCGGTCTCCTTCTTCTCTGGTTTCAGGCGTTCGGATTCTCGATCAGCAAGGCCATGCCCTGGCCGCCGCCCACACAGGCGCTGGAGATGCCGTAGCGCTGGCCGCTGCGCTGCAGTTCGCGCGCCAGCGTGAGGGTGAGGCGCACCCCGGTGGCGGCCAGCGGGTGGCCCAGCGCGATCGCGCCGCCGTTGACGTTGAGCTTGTCCAGGTCCATGCCGAGCTCGCGCGCCACGGCCAGGGTCTGCGCGCCCTGGGCTTCGTTCACCTCGAAGCGCGCGATGTCGGCGAGCTTGAGGCCGGTGCGCTCCAGCAGCAGGCGGATCGCCGGCGCGGGGCCGATGCCCATGATCTCGGGCGGCACGCCCACGGCGGCAGCGGCGACCACCCGGGCCAGGGACTTCCTGCCGTTGGCCTTCGCGTAGCTGCCGGAAGCGACCACGCAGGCGGCGGCGGCATCCACCAGGGCCGAGCTGTTGCCACCGGTCTGCACGCCGCCCTCGAACACCGGTTTGAGCTTGGCCAGCACCTCCACCGGCGAGAGGCGCGGGTGGGTGTCGGTGGCGACTTCGGTGAGCTTGCCTTGCAGCTTGATGCCACGCGCCTTGTAGCCCGCGAGTTCGAACTTCTCGGTCACCACCGGCACGATCTCACCGGCGAGAAAACCGCTTTCCTGCGCGGCCACGGCCTTGGCGAACGAGGCCGAGGCGAAGGCGTCCACGTCCTCGCGCGCGATGCTGTATTGCTTCGCCAGGTTCTCGGCGGTCTGGATCATGTTGATGCCGGCCGCCGGGTCCTTCAGCGCTTCCCACATGTAATCCTTGAAACCCACCGGCGCGCCCAGCTTGAAGCCGGTGCGGTGGTCGAAGGCGGCGATGGGGTTGCGCGTCATGCTCTCGGTGCCCACCACCAGTGCGGCGTCGCAGGCGCCGCCCTGGATGTGTTCGCCGGCCTGGCGGAACAGCTCGAAGCCGGTGCCGCAGATGCGCTGCGCCATGATGGCCGGCACCTCCACGGGCACGCCGGCGTACAGGCCGATGTGGCGCGGCAGGAAGAACTGGTCGAAGTCGCCAGGGGCCATGTTGCCGGTGACGACCGAGCCGATGTGCTCGCCGGGCACGCCCGCGCGCGCCAGCGCTTCGCGCGCGGCCTTGATGCCCAGGTCGGTGGGCGAGATGTGGCCCAGCGCACCGCAATAGTCCACCAGGGGCGTGCGCACGCCGTCGAGCAGCCAGACGTCGTCGAACGCGTTGAAGAAGCCTCGGGAAGCCATGTCGTCTTTCGTTTATTCAGGTTTCAGGATGGCGTGCAGCGTGTCCGCGTGCAGGCGTTCCACGGTCTCGGCGCGATGCGCCAGCACCGCGCGCTGGTTGATCGAGCCCTTGTCGGTGATCTCGCCGCGGTCGATGGTGGGCGGGTCGGCCAGCAGGCACAGGCGCGCGATGCGGCTGGCGCTGCCGGTGGAGGTCTTGGCCAGATCGGTCACCACGCGCTGGAAGTGCGCGAGCACGGGCGCGCTGTTGAGCACGTCGTGCAGCGAGGCCTCGGCGCCCAGGCCGCTGAGCGTGCGCACCGCGCCAGTGGGGAACACCATGGCACCGACTTCCTTCATGTTCAGGCCGGTGAGCACCACGTCCTGGATGTAAGGCGCGCCGGCCGCGATGATCTTGGCGCGCAGCGGGCCCACGCTCACGAAGGTGCCGGTGGCGAGCTTGAAGTCTTCGGCGATGCGGCCGTCGAACTTCAGGCCCTGGTGGATGTCGGTCTCGTCGATCCACTTCACCGCGTCGCCGGTCTTGAAGAAGCCTTCTTCGTCGAAGGACTCGGCGGTTTCGGCGGGCATGCGCCAGTAGCCCGGCGTGATGTTCGGGCCCTTGTAGCGCACCTCGGTCTTGCCGTCGGTGTCGACCAGCTTGAGCACCAGGCCTGGCGTGGGCAGGCCCAGGTCACCGGCCTTCACGTTCGGGCTGGTGACAAAGATGCCGAAGGGGCCGGACTCGGTCATGCCCAGGCCCGTGCCCATGACGATGCGTTCGCCGATCTCCTGCTCCTGCACCGCGTGCAGGGCGTCCCACACTGGCTGGGCCAGGGCGGCGCCCGCGTAGAAGAACATGCGCACGCGCGAGAGCAGGGTCTTGCGCAGGGCCTCGTCGGTCTTCATGGCGTTGGCAATCGCCTCGAAACCCGTGGGCACGTTGAAGTACACCGTGGGTGCGATTTCGCGCAGGTTGCGCAGCGTCTCGGCCATCAGCGCGGGCGTGGGTTTGCCGTCGTCGATGTAGAGCGTGCCGCCGTGGTACAGCACCATGCCGACGTTGTGGTTGCCGCCAAAGGTGTGGTTCCAGGGCAGCCAGTCCACCAGCACCAGCGGGTTCTCGGCCAGCACCGGCATCGACTCCGTCATCTGCTGCTGGTTGGCGCACCACATGCGCTGCGTGTTGATCACGGCCTTGGGCATCTTGGTCGAGCCCGAGGTGAAGAGGAATTTGGTGATGGTGTCCGGGCCGGTGGCGGCCATGGCGGCGTCCACCGCCGGGGTGGGCTCGGTCGCCAGCAGCGAGGCGAACGAGGTGGTGGCGCGGCCGGGCACGCTGCCCTCGGTCGTCACCAGCTCCACGTCGGCCCCCAGCGTGGCGAGCATGGCGCGGCTGTAGCGCTGCGCGTCGGCGGCGAACACCAGGCCGGGCGTGAGCGTCTTCACCACGTGGTGCAGCTTGTCGAAGTCCTGGCTCACGAGCGAATAGGCTGGCGAGGTCGGGCAGTAGGCGATGCCGGCGTAGACGCAGCCCAGCGCGAGCAGCGCATGCTCCAGGTCGTTCTCGCTCAGGATCAGCACCGGCTTGTCGGCGGACAGGCCGCGGTTCAGCAGGCCCTGGCCGATGCGGCGCGCCGCGTCGAGCGCCTGCGCGAAGCTGATGTGGCGCCATTCGCCCGTGGTGCCGTCGGGGTTCTTCGCGCGGCGCGCGAACACGGTCTGGTCGGGGCGTGTCCGGGCCCAGTGCACCAGCCGGTCGGTGATGCGACCGGGGAAGGCGGGCAGGTCCTGCTGCGCGCTCAGGTAGTGCACGCCGGTGTCGCCGTCGCGCAGGATCGCGCGGGTGACGCCGAACGTCAGAGGCCGGTAGCGGGGGGCGGCCGTGGCGGGGTTCTGGCTCATGTCTCTCTCGGGCGGTTCTTCGTTATCGATCAATCTTGTCGGCGCACGTGCCTGCATCCAGAGATGCCGCGGATCCGGCTTCGCCGGTCCCAGGCATCGCCCCCTTGCGGGGTGACGCCGAAGGCGGCGCGGGGGGGGTGAAGAGCGACCTCAGTCGCTCTTTACTTTGCTGGCCCTGCCTTCGAGGAAGGCGCGCACGCGTTCCTTGGCCTCGGGAGCGTTCTGCACGATGGCGGCCATCAACGCTTCGGTGAAGAAGCCCTGGTCGGCCGGTTGTTCGGCGATGCGCGGCAGGGCGTGCATCAGCGCGTAGTTGGTCAGCGGTGCGTTGCTGGCGATGCGCGTGGCCAGTTCCATGGCTTTTTCCAGCGCCGTGCCTTCGGGCACCAGGTACTGCGCCAGGCCGATGCGCTCACCGTCCTCGGCCTTGTAGACGCGGCCGGTGAACATCATGTCGGCCATGCGCGCGGCACCGATCAGGCGCGGGATGCGCACCGAGCCGCCACCGCCCACGAAGATGCCGCGCGAGCCTTCGGGCAGCGCGAAGAAGGACGAGGCGTCGGCCACGCGGATGTGGCAGGCGCTGGCCAGCTCCAGGCCACCGCCGACCACCGCGCCGTGCAGCGCCGCGACCACCGGCACCGGGCCGTGCTGCACGCACTCCAGCGCGGCGTGCCACATGCGCGAGTGGTGCAGGCCCTGGCCGGCGTCGCGTTCCTGCAGTTCGGAGAGGTCCAAGCCGGCGCAGAAGTGGTCGCCCGCGCCGTGGATCACGGCGGCGCGCACGCCTTGCGGCATGCCCTGGAAGATGTCGCGCAAGGCGAGGATCAGGCCGTCGTTGAGCGCGTTGCGCTTGGCGGGCCGGTTCAGCGTGATGACCGCGATTTCGGACGATGCGCCTTGCAGGCTCAGGCTGATGTCGGTGGAATGGATGGGCATGAGGCAGGAAGGGCTTGCTTGAAGTGAGGTCGCATTATTGTTATAAACAATAACCAAAACAAGCGCGCCGGTCGAAAACGACCCCCGTGTTTTCCCTAATCTCCGGAGACAAGATGGACCACAAGAACCTCCTCGCGATCGACATCCACACCCACGCGGAAGTGAGCTGCCGCAACCCCTTCGACAACTATGGCGAGGAGTACGACCGCGCGGCCGACAAGTACTTCGGCAGCAACCGCCGGCCCACCATCGCCGAGACCATCGCCTACTACCGCGAGAAGAAGATCGGCCTGGTGATGTTCACCGTGGACAGCGAGTCCAAACTCGGCCGGCGCCGCATTCCCAACGAAGAGATTGCGCAGGCCGCGCGCGAGAACAGCGACATGATGATCGCCTTCGCCAGCATCGACCCGCACAAGGGCAAGATGGGCGCGCGCGAGGCCGAGCGGCTGATCGCGGAGGAGGGCGTCAAGGGCTTCAAGTTCCACCCCACGGTGCAGGGCTACCACCCCTACGACAAGATGGCCTGGCCGATCTACGAGGTGATCAACGCGCACAAGCTGCCCGCGATCTTCCACACCGGCCACAGCGGCATCGGCTCGGGCATGCGCTGCGGCGGCGGCTTGCGGCTGGAGTACAGCAACCCCATGCACCTGGACGACGTGGCGATCGACTTCCCCGACATGCAGATCGTCATGGCCCACCCCAGCTTCCCCTGGCAGGACGAGGCGCTCAGCGTGGCCACGCACAAGCCCAACGTGTGGATCGACCTCTCGGGCTGGAGCCCGAAGTACTTCCCGAAGCAGCTGGTGCAGTACGCCAACACGCTGCTGAAGGACCGCGTGCTGTTCGGCAGCGACTACCCGCTGATCACGCCCGAGCGCTGGATGAAGGACTTCGAGGTCGCCGGCTTCAAGCCCGAGGTGATGCCCGGCATTCTCAAAGGCAACGCGGTGCGCCTGCTGGGCCTGGACACCTGAGGCCGCGCCCATGCAGGCCTTCACCACGCTGGCCGACATTCAGCGGCTGGAGCAGACCCCGCGCGGGCAGACCGCGCCGCACCGCAGCCCGTATGCGCTGATCCGTGCCACGGCCGAGCGTTTCCCCGAGCGCGAGGCGTTCACCTTCCTGCCCGATGCCGGGCTGGAGACGCCGCCCCGGCGCGTGAGCTACCGCGCGCTGCTGGCCGACATCCACCGCGCGGCCAACCTGTTCCGCTCGCTGGGCGTGGGGCCGGACGACGCGGTGGCGCTGCTCGCGCCCAACCTGCCCGAGGCGCATGCGGTGCTCTGGGGCGCGCAGCTCGCGGGCCGCGTGTGCCCCATCAACTACCTGCTGCAGCCCGATCACATCGCGGCGCTGTTGAAAGCCTCGAACGCGAAGCTGCTGGTGGCGCTCGGGCCCAGCGGCGAACTGGCGGTGTGGCCGGTGGCCCAGCAGGTGGTGCAGCACCACGTGCTGCCCTTGCTACAGATCCGCGTGGGCGAGTCCACCGCGCCCGAGGTGCCGGTGCTGCAGGACCTGCTGGCCGCGCAGCCCGAGGCGCTGGGCTTCGAGCCCGACCTGGACCCCGATCGTGTGGTGGCGCTGTTCCACACCGGCGGCACCACGGGCGCGCCCAAGCTCGCGCAACACACACAGGGCAACGAGGCGCACACGGCCTGGTTCGCCCATGCCTTCTACGACCTGGACGAACACGCGGTGGAGATCAACGGCTTTCCGCTGTTCCACGTGGCCGGCGCGTTCGTCTACGGCCTGGCCCTGCTGGCGGTGGGCGCACGGCAGGTGCTGCCCACGCTCAGCGGCATGCGCAACACCGGCTTCGTGCAGCGCTACTGGCGGTTCTGCGAACGCGAGCGCGTGACGCACCTGGCCTGCGTGCCCACGGTGCTCGCGGCCCTGATGGGCGTGCCGGTGGACGCGGACATCACCACCGTGCGCGCGGCCTACACCGGCGGCTCGCCGCTGCCGTCCGAACTCGCGCAGCGCTTCGAAGCCGCCACCGGCATTCCCGTGCGCAACATCCTGGGCATGACCGAGTGCGCGGGGCTGGTGAGCATCGAGCCGCTGCTCGGTCCGCGCACGCCCGGCTCGGCGGGCCTGCGCCTGCCCTACACCGAGGTGCACGCTGTGCCCTGGCGCGACGGAGAGGCGAAACTGAGCGAGCGCTGCGCGGCGGGCGAGACCGGCGTGCTGGTGCTGCGCGGTCCGCACGTGAGCCCGGGCTACACCGATGCCGCGCGCAACGCCGGGATGTTCGAGCGGGGCTGGATCGTCACCGGCGACCTGGGCCACCTCGACGAGGCCGGCCGCATCCACATCACCGGCCGCGCGAAGGACGTGATCATCCGCGGCTCGCACAACATCGACCCTGGTCTGGTGGAAGACGCGTTCCTGGCGCACCCCGCCGTGGCGCTGTGCGCAGTGGTGGCCGAGCCCGATGCCTACGCGGGCGAAGTGCCGGTGGCCTTCGTGACGCTCAAGCCGGGGACGGCGCTGCTTGCCGACGAGTTGCTGGCGCTGGTTGCGCCGCAGGTCTACGAACGGCCGGCGGTGCCCAAACGCGTGGTGCTGCTCGACGCCTTGCCGATGACGGCGATCGGCAAGGTGTTCAAGCCCGAGTTGCGCCTGCGCGCGATCGAGATCAAGCTGGCGGAGAGTCTGCGCGAGTGGGCGCCCGGTGTGCCGGCGCGCGTGCAGGCGCTGGAGCGGGGCGGGCGGCAGTGCGCGGTGATCACCGTGAGCGGCCCGCGCGACGACGCGTTGCGCGAGCGCCTGATGCAGGGCCTGGCGGCCATGGCCGTGCAGACCGAGTTGCGTTTCGAGTAGGCGCTACCAGCCGCCGCGCGTGAGCCAGCGCTCGACCTGATCGAGCTTGTCCACGCCCCAGAACGGTTCGCCGTCCACCACCACGGTTGGCGAGCCGAACACGCCGGCTTTCAGCGACGCGTCGACCATCGCGCGCAGCAGCGATGCGGCTTCTTCACCCGCGGCCGCCTCGGCCACCGCGTCGGCCGACAGGCCCTCGGGCAGCGCCAGGCCGCGCAGCGATGCCGGCGTGGAGAGGTCCTGACCCTCGCCCCAGTAGGCGGCGTAGATGGCGTGGGCCAGCGCGGCCGCGTGTTCGGGCTGGTGCTGCTTCACCCAGGCAAAGGCGCGCGCGCAGGGCAGGGGGTTCATCACCGGGTCGTTCGGCTGGCGCTTCATCGCAAGGCCGTGTTCGCGCGCGTGGCGCAGCACATCGCGCGCGGTGTAGGGGCCTTTGAGGGGCGTGTCCATCAAGGGCTTGAGGCCCATCACCTTCATCACCGACACGCCCAGCAGCATGGCGCGCCAGTCCACCGTGCGGCCGTGGCGCGCGGCCAGGGCTTCGATGCGCAGGGAGGCGAAGTAGCCGTAGGGCGAGATGAAGTCGAAGTGGAACTGGAGGGGCTCGATCGAAATATTGCTAGCAGGTTTCATAACAATATGGAATAGCTGTTTGTACCTAAACGGTCTGGCTCGGTGGGTACGATGGCCGCACAGTGTGCCTGTTGTGTCTGACGCGGCACATGCCATGTCCTGGCCCGCCCTGCAGGGTGCGCCGCACGGACCTTTCTTCCTCCCTCTTTTTTCTTTCAGGAGTTTCTCCATGACCTTCCTTCGACGCCGCAAAGCCATCGTGGCGATGGCCGCCCTGGGCGCAGCCACCCTGGCGGGCAGCGCCCTGGCGCAGCAGACCGTGACGCTGCGCCTGCACCAGTTCCTGCCGCCGACGGCGCCGATTCCGGCGCTGGCCATCGTGCCGTGGGCGAAGAAGGTCGAGGCGGAGTCGGGTGGCCGCATCAAGGTGCAGCTGTTCCACTCGATGTCGATGGGCGGTTCGCCGTCGCAGCTGTTCGACCAGGTGCGCGATGGCGTGGTGGACATCTCCTGGACGGTGCTGGGTTACACGCCGGGCCGCTTCAACAAGGCCGAAGTGTTCGAGCTGCCGTTCATGAGCGGCAAGGCCGAGCCGGCGTCGCGCGCGTTCCACGAGTTCGTGGAGAAGCACGCGGCCGACGAGTTCAAGGACGTGAAGCTGCTGGCGGCGCACACGCACGGCCCGGGCCTGTTCCACACGAAGGAGCCTTTGGCGAAGCTGGAGGACCTCAAGGGCAAGAAGGTGCGCGGTGGTTCGCGCGTGATCAGCAACATGCTGCTGAAGCTGGGTGCCACGCCGGTGGGCATGCCGGTGCCGGCGGTGACGGAGGCGATGACCAAGGGTGTGATTCAGGGCACGACGATTCCGTGGGAGGTGGTGCCCTCGCTGAAGATTGCCGAGATCGTGAAGAACCACACCACGTTCTCGGGTCCTCAGGGTTTGTTCACGCAGACGTTTGCGCTGACGATGAACCGCAACAGCTATGACAAGCTGCCGGCGGATCTGAAGAAGGTGATCGACGCGAATTCGGGTGTCGAGACCGCCGCGCTCTTCGGCCGCGCGATGGATGAGGGTGACCGCGTGGGCCTGGCATCGGCGACGAAGCTGGGCAACAAGGTGGTGACGCTGGATGCCACCGAAACCCAGCGCTGGAAGGCGGCTGCTGCAGTGGTTGAAGCAGATTGGGTGAAGGAGGTGCAGGCCAAGAACATCGACGGCGCCAAGCTGGTGTCCGAGGCGCGAGCCCTGATTGCCAAGCACAGCAAGTAATTCAAGTTTCGTTTGAATTGCTCCGGGTCGCTCGTTTTCGGGCGGCCCTTTTTTTCGTGCCTGCGTGGTGGGCAGGGTCGGGTGGTCCGGTCATGCTGGCGCCGGCTGCTCGCGGGCGTCTGCCCGGGGGCGCCACCACCCCTTCGTCAACACCGGACGGGCGCGCGCCCTTGTGTGGCAACCGCGAATGGGCCGGCGCCCTCATGCCCAAACCACCCGCCCCCAGCACCATGTTGGCGCGCAAAGGGTGGTGCGCCTACGTTGTTTTGCAGGACGGTGGCGGCGTCCGAATGCGCAGGCCCCCATTCGCGGTTGCCACAGAGGCTGCGCACCAACAGACGTGTTTACGAAGCGGCGTGAGCGCACCCGGGCAGCCGCCCGCGAGCAGGGCCGGAGCAGTCGGATCCCGCCGCCGGCCTGACGCGAGGTCTCCGCCAGAAACTCAGCCCCCCCAAACCTCCCGCGCCGTCTCCACCACGAGGGCGAGTTTGCGACGCTGGTCTTCCACAGCGATGTTGTTCCCGTGCACGGTCGAAGAGAACCCGCACTGAGGCGACAGGCACATCTGCTCCAGCGGCGCGTACTTGGCCGCCTCATCGATGCGCCGCTTCAGATCGTCCTTGCTCTCCAGCTGACCGAACTTCGTCGTCACCAGCCCCAGCACCACCACCTTGTCCTTGCTCAGGTAGCGCAGAGGCCGGAAATCCCCCGAGCGGTCGTCGTCGTATTCCAGGAAGAACGCATCCAGCTTCATCTCCGACAGCAACGCCTCCGCCACCGGCTCGTAGTTGCCCGCAGCCGCGTGCGTGCTCTTGAAGTTTCCCCGGCACAAATGCATCGCCAGCGTCATTCCCGCCGGCTTGTGCGCCACCACCTTGTTGATGAAACCCGCATACCGGTGCGGCAACTCGTTCGGATCGTCCCCCCGCTGCCGCGCCGCCTCCCGCATCCGCTCATCGCACAGATACGCCATGTTCGTGTCGTCCATCTGCACGTAGGTGCAACCCGCGTCCGCCAGGCTCTGCAACTCCTCGCCATACGCCTTCGCCACATCGTCGTAGAACACCGGGTCCAGCTCCGGGTAGGCCTCCTTGCTGATGCCCGCGCGCCCACCCCGGAAGTGCAGCATCGTCGGCGATGGAATCGTCACCTTCGGGGTGATGGCCGGCAGCCCCAGGGCCGCCACCTGCGCCTTCAGGTACTCGAAGTCCGCCAACTGGATGTTCTTCGCGTGCCGCACCTTGTCGATCACGCGGATCACCGGCGGCGCCAGCTCCTCCGTGCCGTCCGGCTTCCTGATCGTCACCGGAATGTCCGTCTTCACACCGCCCAGCTGCTCCAGGAAATCGATGTGGAAATACGTGCGGCGGAACTCGCCGTCCGTGATCGACTGCAGGCCCACATCGGCCTGGAACTTCACGATCTCGGTGATCGCCCGGTCCTCCACCTCGCGCAGCTGCGCCGCACTGATCTCGCCTTTTGCCTTCTTCTCGCGTGCTTCGAGCAGGTAGGCCGGTCGCAGAAAGCTGCCGACGTGGTCGGCGCGGAACGGGGCATGGGTGCGCAGGCTCATGGTGGAAAACGTCCTCGGGTCGTTGGGGTTCTGGAAATGGGGTGAAGGCGCACTTTGCCAGCCTTCAATGCATACATAAACCTATGGAAAACCCCGATTCGATGGCAAATCACTTGAAAAATGGCGGTTTCTGTATACATTGCGTATCCCATGACATCGGACGCCACCATCCTGTCCCCGCCCGAGCCCGCGGGCGCCGCCACCGAGAGCGCGCAAGTGCGCGCCCTGCTGCAGCTGCGCGAACTCATCCTCTCAGGTGAGCTGGCCGGCGGCTCGCGCATCGCTGAACTCGCGATCGTGGAGCGCCTGGGCGTCTCTCGCACCCCCATTCGCGCCGCGCTGATGCGCCTGGAGCAGGAAGGCCTGCTCGAAGCCCTGCCCAACGGCGGCTACGTGGTGCAGACCTTTTCCGAGCGCGACATCGCCGACGCGATCGAACTGCGCGGCACGCTCGAAGGCCTGCTGGCCCGGCTGGCGGCCGAGCGCGGCGCGCCCGGCGCGGTGCTGCTCGACGCCCGGCAATGCCTCCACCGCCTGGACACGGTGCTGGCCGTGCCCGCGCTCGACGACAAGGGCTTCTCCGACTACGTGGCGCTCAACAGCCAGTTCCATGCCCTGGTCTGGGAAATGGCCGACAGCCCCACCATCGCACGCCAGCTGGACAAAGTGCTCACCCTGCCGTTCGCCTCGCCCTCGGGCTTCGTCGTGATGCAGGCCCATTCCCAGCGCGCGCGCGACATGCTGGTGGTGGCGCAGGACCAGCACCGCCAGGTGCTCGATGCCATCGACCAGCGCGAAGGCACGCGCGCCGAGGCCATCATGCGCGAGCACTCCCGCCTGGCCCAGCGCAACCTGCGCGAGGTGCTGGCCGGCCACGCCACGGTGCACGCGCCGGCCTCCATGCCGGCCATCAAGCTCATCCGCCGCCGCTGAGGCGGCCGACAACCCGAAGGTTTCATAGAAAAACGGCATAGCTGAAAGTCGGTTATCTGGCTGGCGAACATGCCGGCGGCCATGCACAGTGTGGGCAAGACGTTCTTCAAGCCTGCCGGAAGTCGGAGTGCGCCCACACGCTACCGACCCGGCGAACACAAGGAACTGGAGACAAGCATGAGATTCATCCAACGCCGAACCGCCTTACTGGCCGTGGGTGCCCTCGCTGGTGCCCTGATGGCGGGCAACGCCATGGCCCAGCAGGTCACGCTGCGGCTGCACCAGATGCTGCCGCAGCAGGCCACCATCCCGGCGCGCGCGCTCATCCCATGGGCGCAGAAGGTGGAGGCCGAGTCGGGCGGCAAGATCAAGGTCCAGTTGTTCCATGCCATGGCCCTGGGCGGCGCGCCCCCGCAGCTGTACGACCAGGCCCGCGACGGCGTGGTGGACCTGACCTGGACCGTGCTGGGCTACACCCCGGGCCGCTTCAACAAATCCGAAGTCTTCGAACTGCCGTTCATGAGCGGATCGGCCGAGGAGTCCTCGCGCGCCTTCCAGGAATACGTCGAGAAGTTCGCCGCCGACGAATTCCGCGAGGTCAAGCTGATCGCGGTGCACACCCACGGCCCCGGCCTGTTCCACACCAAGACGCCGGTGACCGGCCTGGAAAGCCTGCGTGGCATGAAGGTGCGCGGCGGCTCGCGCGTCATCAACAACATGCTCACCAAGCTGGGCGCCACGCCCGTGGGCATGCCGGTGCCGGCCGTGACCGACGCCCTGTCCAAGGGCACCATCGACGGCACCACCATCCCCTGGGAAGTCACGCCCTCGCTCAAGGTCACGGAGTTGGTGAAGAACCACACCACCTTCGCCGGCAAGCAGGGCCTGTACACCCAGACCTTCGCGTTCTCCATGAACCGCGCGAGTTACGAGAAGCTGCCGCCCGACCTCAAGAAGGTGATCGACGCCAACTCCGGCATCGAGACCGCCGCCCTGTTCGGCAAGGCCATGGACGACGGTGACAAGGCCGGCCGCGAGATCGCCGAGAAGGCCAAGAACAACATCGTCGCGCTCGACGCGGCCGAGACGCAGCGCTGGCGCCGCACGGCGGCCACGGTCGAGACCGACTGGGTCAATGAAATGAAAGGCAAGAACATCGACGGAGCGAAGCTCCTGTCGGAAGCGCGTGCGTTGATCGCCAAGTACCAGCGATAATCCCGCACCCCCCACGGGACGGCCCTCCTGGCCGTCCCTCTACTGAGTGACCGATTCGCTTTCGCTGTGCTCAGCGGACGTGAATTGGTCGTTTTTTTGAAGGTGACAAGTTTGAAAGTGCTGTCTTTATTGGCCAGGTTCTGCGCCATCCTGGCCGGGGTCCTGCTCACGGTGATCACCCTGGTCACCTGCATCAGCCTGATCGGCCGCAACACCATCGGCACCACGCTGGTGGGTGACTACGAGTTGACCGCTGTCACCGCCGGCGCGGCGATCGCGCTGTTCATGCCGTGGTGCCAGCTCAAGCGCGAGAACATCATCGTCGACTTCTTCACCGCCAAGGTGTCCGAAGCCGGCGTCGCGCGCCTGGACCGCTTCGGCAGCCTGCTGCTGGGCCTGCTCATGTTCGCGCTGGCCTGGCGCACCGCCATCGGCGGCATGAGCGCCTACGCGTCGCAGACCACCACGATGATGCTGGGCTTCCCGGAGTGGATCACCTACGCCTTCATGGTTCCGCCCTTCATCTTGACGGGCCTGATCGCCCTCTATCAGGTGTTTTTCGGTAATTTTTCGGAGCAGGGCGAATGAGTTCTTTGAGTCTCGCGGGGATGATCTTCGCAGTGATGCTGGTCCTGATGGCGATCCGTGTGCCGATCGCCGTGTCGATGTTTGCCGCCGGCACCTTCGGCTACATCTACCAGGTGGGCCTGCCGCCCTTCTTCAACAACCTCAACGGCATGGCGTTCGCGCGCTTCGCCAGCTACGACCTCTCGGTCATCCCGCTGTTCATCCTGATGGGCAACTTCGCCACCCAGGGCGGCATCTCCAAGGCGCTGTTCCAGTTTGCCGCCGTGGTCATGGGCCGCTTCAAGGGCGGTCTGGCCATGGCCGCCGTGCTGGCCAGCGCGGGCTTCGGCGCGATCTGCGGTTCCTCGGTCGCCACGGCGGCCACCATCACCTCGGTGGCCCTGCCCGAAATGAAGCGCCACGGCTATTCCGGTCGCCTGTCCACCGGCACGCTGGCCGCCGGCGGCACGCTGGGCGTGCTGATCCCGCCCTCGGTGCCGCTGGTGATCTACGCCATCCTGACCGAGCAGAACATCGCCAAGCTGTTCGCCGCGGCCATGATCCCCGGCATCATCGCGATGCTGGGCTACATGATCGCCATCGCGGTCTATGTGCGCCTGGTGCCCGGCCACGCCCCTGAAAAGGACGCGGAACAAGCCAAGATGACCCTGGAATCCCTCATGGGTGTCCTGCCCATCGCGGCGGTGTTCCTGATCGTCTTCGGCGGCATCTACGGCGGCCTGTTCACGCCCACCGAAGGCGCGGGTGTCGGCGCGGCCGCCACCTTCGTCGCGGCCCTGTTCAAGCGCGAACTCACCTGGGCCAAGGTCAAGCTGTGCTTCTACTCCACGGCGGCGGCCAGCGCGATGATCTTCATGATCTTCATCGGCGCCGACCTCATGAACTCGGCCCTGGCCCTCACGCAGGTGCCGGCGCAGCTGGCATCGGTCATCCAGGGCTGGGACGTCTCGCCCCTGATGGTGGTGGGCGGCATCCTGCTGTTCTACGTGGTGCTGGGCGCGGTGATGGACGAACTCTCCATGATCCTGCTGACCATCCCGATCTTCTTCCCCGTGGTCATGGGCCTGGACTTCGGCATGCCGCAGGAATCGGTGGCGATCTGGTTCGGCATCATGGTGCTGATGACCGTGGGCTTCGGCCTGCTGGCGCCGCCCGTGGGCCTGAACGTGTACGTGGTCAATGGCATGGCCAAGACCGTGCCCATCGGCGAGAGCTACCGCGGTGTGATGCCCTTCCTGTGCAGCGATGTGATCCGCTCGTTGCTGGTGCTTTTCTTCCCGGCCGTCTCTCTCTGGCTGGTTCAATTCGTGGGGTGATTTGACATGACGACCTTCCTGAATTTCCGCCGCCGCACCGTGATGGGTGCTGCCCTGGCCACGGCCGCCCTGGGCCTGGCCCTGCCCGCCGCGGCACAGTCCACCTTCCCGTCCAAGGGCCTGCGCATCGTGGTGCCCTTCGGTCCCGGCGGCGTGGGCGACCTGACCGCCCGCATCGTGGCCGAGAAGCTGACCAGCCAGCTCGGCCAGCCGGTGGTGATCGACAACCGCCCCGGCGCCGGTGGCGTGGTGGCGGCCGAGTCGGTCGCGCGCTCCGAGCCCGATGGCCACACCATGTTCCTGATGTCCAACGGCACGGCCGTGACGGCCAGCCTGTTCCAGAAGCTGCCGTTCGACACCATCAAGGACTTCACGCCGGTCTCCACGCTCGGCTACTTCGACATCGCCGTCGTGGTGCCCGCGAACTCGCCGCACAAGACCCTGGGCGAGCTGGTGAGCTTCGCCAAGGCCAACCCCGGCAAGATCAACATCGGCAGCATCAACATCGGCAGCACCCAGCACCTGGCGGCCGAGCTGTTCAAGAGCACGGCCGGTATCGACGCACAGATCGTGCCCTACAACGGCTCGCCCGCGCTGATCGGTGCCATCCGTGGCCAGCAGGTCGATGTGGCGGTGGAAATCCTGGCCCCGGTGCTCACGCAGATCCAGGGCGGCGCACTGCGCGCGCTGGCCGTGACGGGTGAGAAGCGCTCCATCGTGCTGCCCGAGGTGCCCACGGCGGTCGAGGCCGGCGTCAAGGACTACATCGCGTCGTCCTGGAACGCGCTGGCCGTGCCGGCCAAGACCCCGCGCGCCGTGGTGGAGCGCCTGCACAAGGAGATCGCCACCGCGGTGGCCGATCCCGGCGTGCGCGAGAAGCTGCGCAACCTGAACATCGACGCCCGTTCCAGCACGCCCGAACAGAACGCGGCTTTGCTGGCGTCCGACATCCGCCGCTGGAGCGGGGTGATCGAGAAAGCGCGCATTCCCAAGCAGTAGCCTCCCCCCGCGCCGCTGCGCGGCTTCCCCCTCTCTCGCCTTCGGCGGGAGGGGGGCGCACGCTAGGACCGGCGGAGCCGGATCCTCGCGAGCCCTGGACAGGGTGCCGCGCTCCGGACCCATTCTTCCCCGCTACCCGCTCAGGCTCTCCCCGTGCTCGATATCCTGGCCATCACCGGGCCGATCTACCTTTGTATCGCGCTGGGTTTTGCGGCGGTGCGCTGGCGCATCTTCAGTGCGGCGGACATGCGGGTGATGGGCAAGTTCGTCATCCAGTTCGCGCTGCCGGCGCTGCTGTTCAATGCGCTGGCTTCGCGGCCGATCGCCGAGCTGTTGCAGCCGGCTTACCTGCTGGCTTTCGGCACGGGGTCGGTGGTGTGGCTGCTGATCAGCCTGTGGGGCGCGCGCCGCCTGCAGAAGCGCTCGCTGACCGAGAGCGCCTACACCACCATGGGCATGACCTGCGGCAACAGCACCTTCATCGGTTACCCGGTGGTGCTGCTGGCGATCGGGCCGCTGGCGGGCGTGGCGCTGGCGATGAACCTGCTGGTGGAGAACCTCATCAAGCTGCCGCTGCTGATGACGCTGGCCGACGTGGGGGCGTCGGACACGGCGCGCTCGTCCTGGCGGCACGCCTTGCGCGAAACGCTGCACCGCCTGGTGCGCAACCCCATGATCGTCGCCATCGTGCTGGGCTTCGTGGTCGCGCTACTGGGCTGGCCGATGCCTTCGGTGATCTCTCGCACCGTCAACCTGTTCGGTGCGGCCAGCGGCGGTCTGGCGCTGTTCATCATCGGCGGCACGCTGGTGGGCCTGCAAGTGCGCGGCCTGCGCCGGCAGGTGGCGCAGATCACGATCGGCAAGCTGCTGTTGCATCCCGCTGCGGTGTGGGCCGCCGTGATGCTGCTGCCCCTGATCGGCCTGCCCGCGCTCACCGGCGAATTGCGCGCAGCCGTGGTGCTGTCGGCCGCGATGCCCATGCTGGGAATCTATCCGCTGCTCGCGCAACGCCACGGCCATGAAGGCTTTGCTGCCGCCGCGTTGCTGGCGACCACCGTCGCGTCATTCTTCACCCTCAGCGCCATCCTCTGGCTGATGCGCCACAGCCCGGGTTGGCTGGGCTAAGCCTCCACTAATTTCCGGATCAATTCCAGTGTGGTCTGCTGCGTGAGCGTGGCGGGCCGCTGCGAGCTCACGGCCAGGCACAGGCGGGTGCGCAAGGGCGGGTCGCTCACCGGGCGCATGCGGTAGGCCGAGGGCCGGATCGAGCTGAGCACCGCGTTGCGCGAGAGCAGGGCGGCGCCCACGCCGTCGGCCACCAGGTCGAGGATGGCCGAGACGCCGTCGATTTCCAGCGCGATGTGGGGCCGGCAGCCGATGTTGGCCATTTCGGTCTCCACGTGCATGCGGATCGCGTTGGGCCGGCTCGGGATCACCAGCGGCAATTCAGCCACCTCGCGCAGCGGGACCGCCAGGGGCGGCGGGTCTTCCGGCAGGCCCGGCGGGCGAGGCTGCACCAGCACCAGCTCCTCGTCCTGCAGCGGGTGGATGTCGAGTTCGGGCGAGGGCTGGGCGTTGTAGAGCACGGCGATGTCCAGCCGCCCGGTCACCAGCCATTCCTGCATCGACATGGACAGGCCTTCGCTGATCGACAGGCTGGCCTGTGGCAGCTGCTGGCGGAAGGCGCGCGTGAGCGGCACCGTGAGCACGCGCGCCAGGCTGGGTGGCAGGCCGATGGCCACGCGCCCGGCCAGTGCGCCGCGCACCCGGCCCAGCTCTTCGCGCGCGCGCTCCACCTGGTGCAGGATGCCGCGCCCATGCGCCAGCAGGAGCTTGCCGGCCTCGGTGGGCGTGGCGCCCCGCCCGTTGCGCACCAGCAGGTTCTGCCGCAGCTCCACCTCCAGCAGGCGCACCTGGCGCGAGAGCGCGGGCTGTGCCACGTTCAGCGCCATGGCGGCGCGCGTGAAGCTGCCGAGTTCGGCCACGCGCACGAAGTATTCGAGTTGTTTCAGGTCCATGGAAAAGGTCGGGTTGCAGCCCCCATCATAGTTATGTGATTTTGTTCTAGCTGATAGCCACGACTGTGACTTTTCTTGAGGGGTGCTGGGGGTCACAATGCGCCCTTCAACCCGAGTCCCTGCCCATGACCACCGAGACCCCACCGAGCATCCGAGGCATTTCGTCCATGGCCACCCGCCAGGTGCTGGCCGAACTGGGCGCGGCGTTCGAGCAGCGCACGGGCTGTGCCGTGGCGATCGAGGCGGTGGGCGGCGTGGACGCCGCCAAGCGGGTCGCCGCCGGCGAGCGCTTCGACGTGGTGATCCTCGCCTCCGACGCGATCGACAAGCTGATCGCCGCCGGCCACCTGCAGGCCGGCAGCCGCGTGGACCTGGTGCGCTCCAGCGTGGCCGTCGCGGTGCGCGCGGGCGCGCCGGTGCCCGACATCGGCTCCGAAGCCGCGCTCAAGCGCGCCGTGCTGGCCGCGCGCAGCATCAGTTACTCCACCGGCCCCAGCGGCGTGGCGCTGGCCGCGCTGTTCGAGCGCTGGGGCGTGGCCGACGAGGTGCGCGCGCGCACCGTGCAGGCGCCGCCCGGTGTGCCGGTGGGCACGCTGGTGGCGCGCGGCGAGGTCGAGCTCGGCTTCCAGCAGCTCAGCGAGCTGATCCACGTCGACGGCATCACCCTGGTGGGCGGCATGCCGCCCGAGGTCGAGATCACCACCATCTTCTCCGCCGGCCTGCCCGTCGACGGACTGCATGCCGCCCGCGTGCGCGCCCTGCTCGAATTCATGACATCCCCCGATGCCGAGGCGGCCAAGCGCCGCCAGGGCATGGAACCCGCCTGAATCCACCGACCCCCAAAGAGGAGCCCCTACATGAGTCTCATCATCGACTGCCACGGCCACTACACCACCGCCCCCAAGGCGCTGGAGGCCTGGCGCAACCAGCAGATCGCGGGCATCCAGGACCCGGCGCTCATGCCCAAGGTCGCCGACCTGAAGATCAGCGACGACGAGCTGCGCGAGTCCATCGAGACCAACCAGCTCAAGCTGATGAAGGAGCGCGGCAGCGACATCACGCTGTTCTCGCCGCGCGCGAGCTTCATGGCGCACCACATCGGCGACTTCAACGTCTCCAGTACCTGGGCCGCCATCTGCAACGAACTCTGCTACCGCGTGTCCACGCTGTTTCCGGACAACTTCGTGCCCGTGGCCATGCTGCCCCAGTCGCCCGGTGTCGATCCGAAGACCTGCATCCCGGAGCTGGAGAAGTGCGTCAAGGAATACGGCGCGGTCGGCATCAACCTCAACCCCGATCCCTCGGGCGGCCACTGGACGAGCCCGCCGCTGACCGACAGGCACTGGTACCCCATCTACGAGAAGATGGCGGAGTACGACCTGCCGGCCATGATCCACGTGAGCACCAGCTGCAACGCCTGCTTCCATACCACCGGCGCGCACTACCTCAACGCCGACACCACCGCCTTCATGCAGCTCATCCAGGGTGACCTGTTCAAGGACTTCCCGACGCTGAAGTTCCTCATCCCCCACGGCGGCGGCGCGGTGCCCTACCACTGGGGCCGTTTCCGCGGCCTGGCGCAGGAGATGAAGAAGCCGCTGCTGGACACGCACGTGATGAACAACGTGTTCTTCGACACCTGCGTGTACCACCAGCCCGGCATCGACCTGCTCAACACCGTGATCCCGGTGAAGAACGTGCTGTTCGCCAGCGAGATGATCGGCGCGGTGCGCGGCATCGACCCGACGACCGGCAATTACTACGACGACACCAAGCGCTACATCGAGGCGTCGAAGATCCTGAGTGCGGACGACAAGCACCAGATCTACGAAGGCAACGTGCGCCGCGTGTTCCCGCGCCTCGACGCGCGCCTGAAGGCGAAGGGCCTTTGAAAAGGCCCACCCCCGCCGCGCTTCGCGCGACCCCCTGAAAGGGGGCGGCACCAGCGGCCCGGCAAAGCCGGTTCCGCGGTGCCTCTGGTTGAGACCCTTGCACGCGTGCGTGCGCTTGTGACTGAGGAGAAAGAAATGTACGAACTGGGCGTTGTGTATCGCAACATCACCCGCGCCGACCGCGCGGCCGCCGATGGCCTGGCCGCGCTGGGCTCGGCCACCGTCCACGAGGCCATGGGCCGCGTGGGCCTGCTCAAGCCCTACATGCGCCCGATCTATTCGGGCCAGCAGGTCAGCGGCACCGCCGTCACCGTGCTGCTGCAGCCCGGTGACAACTGGATGATGCACGTGGCCGCCGAGCAGATCCAGCCCGGCGACATCGTGGTGGCGGCCGTCACCGCCGAATGCACCGACGGCTATTTCGGCGACCTGCTCGCCACCTCGTTCCAGGCGCGCGGTGCCCGCGCGCTCATCATCGACGCCGGTGTGCGCGACGTGAAGACGTTGCAGGAAATGAACTTCCCCGTGTGGAGCAAGGCCATCAGCAGCAAGGGCACCATCAAGGCCACGCTGGGCTCGGTGAACATCCCCATCGTCTGCGCCGGCATGCTGGTGACGCCGGGCGACGTGATCGTGGCCGACGACGACGGCGTGGTCTGCGTGCCCGCCGCGCGCGCCGCCGCCACGCTGGACGCCGCGCGCAAGCGCGAGAGCTTCGAGGGCGAGAAGCGCGCCAAGCTGGCCAGCGGCGTGCTGGGGCTGGACATGTACAAGATGCGCGAGCCCCTGGCCGCCGCCGGCTTGAAGTACATCGACTGAACAGGGAATCACCCCTGCCGCGCTTCGCGCGACCCCCTCAAGGGGGCAACACCAGCGGCCCGGCAAAGCCGGTTCCGCGGTGTTTCTTGACAGGCTCATTTCATGCAGAGGGATTTGCAAATGACAAAACCGACTTCCGGTGACTTCACCAAGACCGCAGGCTGGCTCGACTGGTACACCGGCCCGAGCAAGCCGCGCTTCCAGCTGCCCGCCGGCGCCGTGGACGCGCACTGCCACGTGTTCGGCCCGGGCGCCGAGTTCCCCTACGCGCCCGAGCGCAAGTACACGCCCTGCGATGCCAGCAAGGCGCAGCTGTACGCGCTGCGCGACCACCTCGGCTTTTCGCGCAACGTGGTGGTGCAGGCCACCTGCCACGGTGCCGACAACCGCGCCATGGTGGACGCCTGCGTCTCCAGCGGCGGCAAGGCGCGCGGCGTGGCCACCGTCAAGCGCAGCGTGACCGACGAGGAACTGCAGCAGCTGCACGCCGCCGGCGTGCGCGGCGTGCGCTTCAACTTCGTCAAGCGCCTGGTGGACTTCACGCCCAAGGACGAGCTGATGGAGATTGCCGCGCGCATCCAGAAGCTGGGCTGGCACGTGGTCATCTACTTCGAGGCGGTGGACCTGCCCGAGCTGTGGGACTTCTTCACTGCGCTGCCCACCACCGTGGTGGTGGACCACATGGGCCGCCCCGATGTGAGCAAGCCCGTGGACGGCCCCGAGTTCGAGCTGTTCCTCAAGTTCATGCGCCAGCACCCCAATGTGTGGAGCAAGGTGAGCTGCCCCGAGCGCCTGAGCGTGACCGGCCCCAAGGCGCTGAACGGCGAACAGGCGGCCTACCAGGACGTGGTGCCGTTCGCGCGCAAGGTGGTCGAGGAGTTCCCCGACCGCGTGTTGTGGGGCACCGACTGGCCGCACCCCAACCTCAAGGACCACATGCCCGACGACGGCCTGCTGGTCGACTTCATTCCGCAGATCGCGCCCACGGCCGAGCTGCAGCAAAAATTGCTTGTCACCAACCCCATGCGCCTTTACTGGCCGGAAGAGGTCTGACCATGGCCCTGGACAAACCCTATCTGGACGTGCCCGGCACGACCATCTTCGACGCCGAGCAGAGCCGCAAAGGCTACTGGCTCAACCAGTTCTGCATGAGCCTCATGAAGGCCGAGAACCGCGAGCGTTTCAAGAAGGACGAGCGCGCCTACCTCGACGAGTGGGCCATGACGGAAGAGCAGAAGCAGGCCGTGCTCGCGCGCGACCTGAACTGGTGCATCCGCCTGGGCGGCAACATCTACTTCCTGGCCAAGATCGGTGCCACCGACGGCAAGAGCTTCCAGCAGATGGCGGGCTCCATGACCGGCATGACCGAAGAGGAGTACCGCAACATGATGGTCGCCGGCGGCCGTTCGGCCGAAGGCAATCGCGTGGTCGGCGAAGACGGCGATGCGCAGGCGCACCGCCAACCCCAAGGCAAAGGAAAGAGCTGACATGGCCCGCATCACCGCATCCGTCTACACCTCGCACGTCCCGGCCATCGGCGCCGCGCTCGACCTCGGCAAGACGCAGGAGCCGTACTGGCAGCCCGTCTTCCAGGGCTACGAGTTCGGCAAGCAGTGGATGAAGGACAACAAGCCCGACGTGGTCTTCCTGGTCTACAACGACCACGCGACCGCGTTCAGCCTGGACTTCATCCCCACCTTCGCGATCGGCACCGCCGCCGAGTACCAGCCGGCCGACGAGGGCTGGGGCCCACGCCCCGTGCCCAAGGTGATCGGCCACCCGGACCTGGCCTCGCACATCGCGCAGTCGGTGATCCAGCAGGACTTCGACCTCACCATCGTCAACAAGATGGACGTGGACCACGGCCTGACCGTGCCGCTCTCGCTGATGTGCGGCCCGCAGGACCCGGTCAAGGGCGCCTGGCCCTGCCCGGTGATCCCGTTCGCGGTCAACGTGGTGCAGTACCCGGTGCCCAGCGGCCGGCGCTGCTACAACCTGGGCAAGGCCATCGCCAAGGCGGTGGCCAGCTACGACGAGGACATCAACGTGCACATCTGGGGCACGGGGGGCATGAGCCACCAGCTGCAGGGACCGCGCGCGGGCCTGATCAACAAGGACTTCGACAACGCCTTCCTCGACAAGCTGATCAACGACCCCGAGGCCGCCGCCGACATCCCGCACATCGACTACGTGCGCGATGCGGGCAGCGAAGGCATCGAACTCGTGATGTGGCTGATCGCGCGCGGCGCGATGGCCGATGCGGCCGGCGGTCCCCGCCCGAAGGCCGTGCAACGCTTCTACCACGTGCCCGCGTCGAACACGGCGGTGGGCCACCTGATCCTGGAGAATGAGTAAACACCCCCGCCGCGCTTCGCGCGACCCCCTCAAGGGGGCGGCGCCTGCGGCCCGGCAAAGCCGGTTCCGCGGCACCCCTGGGTTAGATCTTTTTGCGCGTTTCGGACTGCGCTTCAAATAGAGGAAAAATGGACATGAGCAAAACCATCAAAGTCGCCCTGGCGGGCGCTGGCGCCTTCGGCATCAAGCACCTGGACGGCATCAAGAACATCGACGGCGTCGAGGTCATCTCGCTGATCGGGCGCGAACTGGACAAGACGAAGGAAGTGGCCGCCAAGTACGGCATCGGCCACGTCACCACCGAGCTGTCCGAGTCGCTCGCGCTCAAGGAGCTGGACGCCGTCATCCTGTGCACGCCCACGCAGATGCACGCCGAGCAGACCCTGGCCTGCCTGAACGCCGGCAAGCACGTGCAGGTCGAGATTCCGCTGGCCGACAGCCTCGCGGGCGCCCAGGCCGTGGTGGATCTGCAGAAGAAGACCGGCCTGGTGGCCATGTGCGGCCACACGCGCCGCTTCAACCCCAGCCACCAGTACGTGCACCACCAGATCCAGGCCGGCAAGTTCAACATCCAGCAGATGGATGTGCAGACCTACTTCTTCCGCCGCACCAACACCAACGCGCTGGGTCAGGCGCGCAGCTGGACCGACCACCTGCTGTGGCACCACGCCGCGCACACGGTGGACCTGTTCGCCTACCAGGCCAACAGCCCCATCGTGCAGGCCAACGCCGTGCAGGGCCCGATCCACCCGACGCTGGGCATCGCCATGGACATGAGCATCCAGCTCAAGGCCGCCAACGGCGCGATCTGCACGCTGTCGCTCTCGTTCAACAACGACGGCCCCCTGGGCACCTACTTCCGTTACATCGGCGACACCGCGACCTACATCGCGCGCTACGACGACCTGTTCAACGGCAAGGAAGAGCAGATCGATGTGTCCAAGGTGGCTGTGAGCATGAACGGCATCGAGCTGCAGGACCGCGAGTTCTTCGCCGCGATCAAGGAAGGCCGCGAGCCCAACTCGAGCGTGGGCCGGGTGTTCGCCTGCTACCAGGTGCTGGACAAGCTGGAACAGCAGCTCAACGCGGCCGGCTGAGCCGGCGCTGCCCGGGCGGACCGAGATGCACCCCAGCGCCTTCGACCACGGTCGCCTGTTCTTCGACACCTACCTGAGCCCGCAGTCCGCACCCACCGTGCTCGACATTGGGGCGCAGGACGTGAACGGTTCGCTGCGCTCGCTGGCACCGGCGGCCTGCCGCTACATCGGCGTGGACTTCGCGCCCGGGCGCGGTGTGGACGTGGTGCTGGACGACCCGTACCACCTGCCGTTCGCCGACGGGAGCATCGACGCCGTGGTCAGCAGCTCCTGCTTCGAGCACATCGAGCTGTTCTGGCTGAGCTTCAACGAGGTGCTGCGGGTGCTCAAGCCCGAAGGCCTGTTCTATCTCAACGCGCCGTCCAACGGCGACTTCCACCGCTACCCGGTGGACTGCTGGCGCTTCTACCCCGACGCCGGCGGCGCGCTCGTGCGCTGGGGCGTGCGCTCGGGCCACCGGCCGGCCCTGCTGGAGTCGTTCACCGCCTACCAGCAGCTCGACGTGTGGAGCGACTTCGTGGCGGTGTTCGTGAAGGACGAGGCCTGCATTGAGCGCCACCCCGCGCGCATGCTTGATCGGGTGGGGCGCTACATGAACGGTCGCCGCCACGGCGTGGAGGGCATCCTGTGCCCGCAGGACCACACGGAAGAGGGCGCCCGCCTGCGCCGCCTGACCGGCCACCCCCAGGGCCTGGGCTGAAGGCTCAGGCGGTCTTGCGCAGCCACAGGCTGCCGCCGGTGTTGCGCAGGCAGTCCGGCATGTGCGCGGCGAAGAAGTCCCGGTGGAAATGCGCCATGTAGGTGTTCATCAGCAGCACCTCGAAGGCGCTGTTGTACTGAAGGAAGGCCCGCACCATGTAAGCCTCGTTCCAGACCCGGCCTTCGTAGATCCACTCCTTCGGGTACTCGAAGGGGTAGAAGACGTCGTGCAGGTGGATCACCACGCCCGGGGCCAGCGCCGGGAAGATCTCGAACAGCAGGCGGTTGACGTCGCTGCCGATCTTGGCGACGTGCGTGGAGTCGATGAACAGCACGTCGTTCTCGCGCAGCTGGGTGAACACCGCCAGATCCACGTCCTGCAGCGCCTGGGCGAGCACGGTCGTGGTGGCCAGGTCTTCGGGCCGCAGCAGCGATTGCAGCAGCTGCGGGTAGGGGTCGATGAAGGTGGTGTGCATCGACGGGTCCAGGAAGTGCTGCCGGGTGTCCAGCGTGACGCACGACGAGTGGCCCGACCCGACCTCCACCAGGCGCGCGGGTCGCAGGGTGCGCAGCATGCAGTGCAGCATGATCGCGTCGGAGTAGCTGTAGGCCGGGTTCAGGTAGTGGTAGCGCAGCCCGGGCCGGGGCTCGTCGCCGAAGGGGATGTCGGGGTAGAGCGCCGCGAAGCCGTGCAGCAGCGCCAGCTGTTCGGGCTCGCGCAGGTCGATGCCGGGCAGGGTGGCGGGGGGCGCGCCGAACAACCGGGCCTCGTGGCGCCGAACCTCGTCCAGATCGGGCAAGGGCGAGTAGTAGTGGCCGGGCGGAAACATGGTGGGGGCGGTCTCGGGTGCGGTGGCGGTCGGGCGGACAAATTCTATCGAGCACACTAGGCGGGTCCGCATCCTCCTTTGACGCCCCAGCGATGTCCCCTGCGACCCCTTCCACCCCCGCCGACCCCGGCGCTGCCGCCCAGCTCGACGCCGTCTGGGGCGACCCGGCCACCTGGACCGAACACGGCCTGCACTGGACCCACCTGCCGGCGGTGAAGGCGCGCATCGCCGAGATGGTCTCGGGCGACGCGGGCATCCACCCGATCGAGTGGTTCTTCCGCCAGGTGGCCGCCGAGCAGCCTCTGCCGCTGCGGCGGATCCTGGTGCTGGCCTGCGGCGCGGGGCATGTGGAGCGCCAGGCGCTGTCCCTGGGATGGGCCGCTTCGGCGGTGGCGATCGACTTCTCGTCCCAGGTGCTGGCGCGCGCGAGCGCGCAGGCCCAGGCCGAAGGGCTGGCCATCGAATACCACCACGCCGACATGAACCGCCTGCCCCTGGGGCAGGCGCCTTTCCTGCCCGGGTCCTTCGACGCCGTGCTGGGCGTGGCCGGCGTGCACCACGGCAGCGACCTCGAGCGCCTGTACGCGGACGTGGCCGCGCTGTTGGTGCCCGGCGGCTGGTTCTTTCTCGATGAGTACGTGGGCCCGGACCGCTTCCAGTGGCCGCCGGCGCAAGAGCGCCACCTCAACACCTTGCTGGACCTGTTGCCGCCGCGCCTGCGCATGACGACCGACGGCCGGCTCAAGGGCAACGCGCGCCGCCCGAGCGTGCAGGAGGTGATCGCGGTGGACGCCAGCGAAGCGGTGCGCTCGTCCGAGCTGCTGCCGCTGCTGCCGGGCCATTTCGAGGTGCAGGCCGTGCGCCCCTACGGTGGCTCGATGCTGCACCTGGTGCTGGGGAGCATCGCGCAGAACTTCGCGCCGGCGGCCGAGGCGCCTTATCTGAACGCCTTGATGGAGGCCGAGGACGAGCTGATCCGCGCGGGGCAGATCGGGCACGACTTCGCTTGCGTCATCGCGCGCCCGCGGCCTGCCGCAGCCAGCGCCGCATCACCTCCGGGTCGTTGACAACCAGGGCCAGCATCCGCGCGGGTGTCTGCAGGGCGGCGTCGGGCGGCAAGCGGGCGTAGCTCTCGCGGATCGCGGCGCGCCGTTCGCTCAGGCGCGTGTTCGACGGGTCGAGCCCGGTCACCACGGTGAGCCCCGAGGGCGCGGTGGGCAGGGTGACGATGCGCAAGTCAGGCCGCAGCGCGCGCAGGCAGGGCACGATCTTCCAGCCGTCGCCGGTATGGAAACCGGTGCGGTGCTCGCGGCCGGCGGTCTCGGCGGTCAGCGGCACCGTGTCGTGAAGCAGCAGCACCGCACCCGGTGCGGCCAGGCGCTCGGCGCCGATGACGTCGTCGAGCACGGTGTCGAAGCGGTGATCGCCGTCGATGAAGGCGAGGTCGAAACCGGTGTCGGTGAGACCGCTGTCCACCGGGACGTCGGCGAAGAACTCGGCGCTGGTGCATCGGTGCAGTTGCGCCGGCCCCGCGCAGCGGCTCAAGGGGTCGCCCTTGGGCGAGGGGTCGACGCCGATCACCCGCGTGTCCGGCCCCGCCAGGGCCAGCGTGTGGCCATGTTCCACACCCAGCTCGAGGTAGATCCGCGGCTTCAGCTGTTGGTGGAACCAGGCGAGCCAGTGGCGGTAGTCCGGCCCGGGCCAGCGCAGGCGGGCCAGGGCCACGTGCACGCCGGGCAGGTTGGGCTCCTGCGCGAGGGCGTCCCACAGCACCGCTTCGGCGGCCGCGGTCGCGCCCCGGGCGCTCAGGCGCCGCCAGCGGCGCAGGGCCGCGGTTTCCAGGGGATGCACGGGGGCGTTCATGCGGTGTTTTCCAGCACCTGCCGCAGCACCTGCCCGAAGCGCTGGGGCGCGTAGCGTTCGGCGCACTGCTGCCACGCGGCCTGCTGCTGCCGTGTCCACAGGCCGTCGTCGCGCAGCAGGCGCGCGATGCCGTCGGCGAAGGTCCGCGCATCGCGGCCTGCCTGGATGTCGATGCCCTCGCGCCAGCCGAGCTGGCGCACCAGCAGGGCCGAGGCGGCGACCGGGATCCCTTGTGCCGCGGCCTCGATCACCTTGGCCGGCACACCGCCGGCGAAGCGCACCGGCGCGATGAAGACCCGCGCGCTGTCGTACAGCGGCCCCAGTTCGTCGCGAGGGCCCAGCACCTGCACATCGTCGCCGGCCAGCGCCATGACGCGCCTGGAGCGGTTGATGCCCACGACGCAGAGCACCGGGGGCTGCGGCAGGCGAGCGCGCAGCAGCGGCATGACCTGTTCGATGAACCACACCAGCCCGTTTTCGTTGGGGGTGTCGGGGTGCAGCGCGCCCACGAACAACAGGCCGCTGCGCCCGGCCGGCCCGGGCGCGTCGCGGCGCACGGCCATGCCGTGGCTCAGCAGGGTGACGCGGTGGCCGGCTGCCTGGAAACACTGGGCGTCCCGCTGCGACACCACCAGCACGTCGCTGGCGCCGCGCGCCAGGGCGATCTCGCGCGCCAGATGCGCCTGCGCCGCCGCGCGCGACATCGGCTTGCCGCGCACGCCGGCCTCGGCGATCTCGCGCAGCGCGAACAGGGCTTCGGCGTCGTAGACCAGGCGCATGCCGGCAAAGAGCTCGGGCCGGCGCGCGCGCAAGGGTTGCAGCGCCCGCAGATTGGGTGGGCGGCTGACCAGCAGCACGTCGTACACGCCGCGCCGGCGCTCGAGGAAGTCCTCGAGCCGCGCCAGGCCGTGGTGCAGCACCACTTCGACGCTGGAGGGCACCGAGGCGTGCACCTCGCGCCAGTCGTCGTCGGTCTGCCACAGCGGGAAGAAGCTCACCGGCCAGTCGCGCAGGGCCTGCAGCATGAGGCGCGCGCGCGGCAGCCCGCCGCCCTTGACCATGTGGGGCACCTCGTTGTCGATGACGAGCACGCGCGGGCGGCGCGGCTGGTCTTCCGGCGAGCGCCAGCGGTCGCCGTCGAGCCGGGGGGCCATGGGGTAGGGGCGGTCCTGCAGCCAGTCGGCATAGCGCGCCTGGAAGCGCGCGCGGTTCTCCCGCATTCGGCGGTTGGCTTCGTCGCCGGGGGCGCTGCCCCATTCCACGTGTTCGACCAGCACGCCGGGCTCGACCACCACGCGAAAGCCGGCGCGCCACACGCGCAGGCAGAAGTCGGCGTCCTCGTAGTAGGCCGGGACGAAGGCTTCGTCGAAGCCGCCGAGCATGCGCCACAGCGGCGTCGGCACGGCCAGGAACACGCCGGAGACGTAGTCGGTGGCGCGGCTGGTCATGGCGGCGGGGCAGAAGGGGTCTTCGTCGCGCCCGATGCCGTGCGCGTTGCCGTCGCGGAAGATGAGGTTGCCCACCTCCTGCAGCCCGCCCGCGCTGAGCACGATGCGCCCGCCCAGCGCACCGACGGCGGGGTCGGCGTCGAGCCGGTCGCGCGCGGCCCGCAGGGCGCCCTGCTGCACGATGGCGTCGTTGTTGAGGAACACCAGGTGGCGCCCGCGCGCCAGGGCCGCGCCCTGGTTGGCGGCCAGCAGGAAGCCGGTGTTCTCCGCGTTGACGACGGTGCGCGCGCCCGACACGCGCGCGAGCAGCTGGGCCGTCTCGTCGCTGGAGGCGTTGTCGATGACGATGGTCTCGAAGGACAGGCCGCGCTGGTCGGCCAGGGCCTGCAGCGTGCGCCGCGTCAGCCCGGCCTGGTTGTAGAGCACCACGACGACGGAGAGGTCGGGCACGCTGTCCGGGGCGGGTTCGGGCAGGGCGATGCGGCTGCCGGGCTTGTCGAGCCAGACCTGCAGCGCGCGGCGAGCCTGGGCGCGCAGGCGGGTCTTGGGGTCGGCGGCGAACAGGCCCAGGTCGGCGTCGGCCACGGCCTGCGCGCACAAGGCTTCGATCTGGCGGGCCACGCGCCGGCCGTCGGTCAGTGGCGCGTCGAGCAGGCGCGCGCGCAGCGTGGCGCGGTGTTGCGCCAGGGCCGCCGTGTCCCCGGCCAGGGCCGCGGTGATGTCGACGAAGCGCTCGGGCGTGTCGGCCACCCAGGCCTGCAGGCCCAGGGCGTCCAGGATGGCATGGCCCTGGCGCGCACCGGCGCGGTCGCCGCTGAGCGTGACCACGGGCACGCCCATCCAGAGCGGGTCGAGCAGGCTGAGGCCGCCGTTGCCGGGGAAGCTGTCGAGCACCACGTCGATCTGCTGGAGCCACAGCAGCAGGTCTTCGTAGGAGCGCGGCGGGTCGAAGCTCACGCGCTCGGCGGCCACGCCGTGGGCGTGCAGGGTGGCGAGGACGCGCGCGCGCTGCGGCCAGTCGGCGGCGACCTGGCCGACGAAGCGCAGGCGCGAGCCGGGCCGGGCCACCAGGCAACGCGCCCAGGCCTGCAGGCTGGCGCCGTTGAGCCGCAGGCCGCGCGCGACCACGCCGAAGGTCACGGCGCCGGTGCGCTGCACGGGTGGCGGCAGCGGCGGCGGGGCGTGCGTGGGCGGGTCCCAGCACCATTGGCCGCCGTCCAGCCGCCACAGCGCCTCTTCGTGCGCCGCCTCGTGGGCGGCGGGCACGGTCGCGGTGTCGCAGAGCAGGGCGTCGAACAGGCCGCCGGCCGGGCCCCAGCAGCCCAGCCAGCCGACCTGCAGCGGCGCCAGCCGCCGCGCGAAGGCTTGCAGCACCTCGAACTGGCCTTCGAACGGGTGCAGGCCGCCGGCGTCGATGACGACGTCGATGCGGTTGGCGGCGCAGGCGCGCGCCAGCTCGGGCGGGTCCAGCGGTTCCTGGTGGATGTGGGCGGGCAGGCCGGCCATGGGCCGGTGCGCGAAGAGGAAGACCTCGGCGGCCAGGGGATCGTGGCCGGCGAGCACGCGGCGCAGCAGGCGCTCGTGCAGCTGGCCGGCGATGTAAGCGATGCGGGGGCGCGCGCCCGGTCGGCGCGGCAGGTCGGGGCGTTGCCAGGTGTGCAGGCCCGAGCGCAGCTTGAGATCGCGGAACACGTGCCGCGCGGCCTCGGCCAGGCTGTCGCGCGTGGCGTCGGCGCAGAGCGACTGGGTGTAGAGGGCGGCGCTGGCGAGCCAGGGGTCTTCCGGAAAGTCGTGCGCAGCGGCCTGCGCCAGCCGCAGCAGGGCGCCGTGGCCATGGCGGGCCGTGCCCTCGGCGATCGCTGCCTGGTAGGCGGCGCGGCGGTCGGCGTGCGGCACCAGGGCCAGCGCGGCAGGCGCACCGGCGGCGCCCAGGCTGTGCAGGCGCAGCAGGGCGCGAACGGCCTCGGCGCCGCGCTCGCGCTCGACGATCAGCTCGCGGCACAAAGCCACCGCGCGCGCCAGGTCGTCGGCGGTCGATGCGGGGTCTTCGCTCAGCAGCCGCGCCCGCAGCAGCCGCGCCTCTGCATCGTCGGGGTGCAGGGTCTGCAGCCGGTCGATCGCCTGCAGGCCCTGCGCGAACGCGCCGCCCCGCAAGCAGGCTTCGGCCAGCTCGCGCAGTGGCAAGGCCGGGTCGGTGGCGCGCTCGCAGGCGTGCAGAAAGGCCAGGCGGGCCGCACCGAAGCGTTGCCCGTCGAGCAGGATCCAGCCGAGCTGGCGCAGGCTGTCGACGCGCTCGGGTTGCAGCTGCAGGGCGGTCTCGATGGCGCTCTGGGCTTCGTCCAGCCGCTGTTGCCGGTAGCGCACCTGGGCCAGCGCGCGCCAGGCCTGCACGCTGGCCGGGTCCTGGGCCACGGCGGCCTGCGCGTGCAGGGCGGCGGGGGCCAGGTCGCCGGCGGCGGCGAACACGAACGCCGCCTGCACCCGGGTCAGGTGCTCGTCGGGCCGGTGCCGCAGCAACTCGCGCACGGCGCCGCTGGCGGTGGCCAGGTCGCCCTGGTCCTTGGCGATCCAGCCCAGCAGGCGCAGCACCTCGGCTTCGTCAGCGCCGGCGCGCGCGGCCCGCGCGAGCGCGCGCCGAGCCCGCACCCAGCATTGCCGCCGCGCGTGCACCTGCGCCAGCACCAGCCAGGCGTCGGCGTGGTGCGGGTGGGCGCGCAAGCCTTGCAGCAACTGGCGCCGCGCGGCCTCGACGCGCCCGAGATCGAGCTGCACGCGGGCCATCAGCGCCTGCGCGGGCAGGCAGTCCGGTTGGCGCGCCAGGACCTGCAGCAACAGCCATTCGGCGTCCACCGGGTGCTGCCACGCGACCTGGATCTGCGCGCGGCGCAGCAGCGCGTCCCAGCGGCTCATGTCGCGCTGCTGGACTTCGTTGAAGCTGCGGTCGGCCGCCTTCAGGTCGCCCGCGCGCTGCTGCAGGGCACCGAGCAGGTGCCAGGCGGCGGCCTGATCGGGAAAGGCGTCGACCTGGCGGCGCGCCACGTCGACGGCGCGGTCCAGGTGGCCGTGCTCGCACTCCCAGTCCACCAGGGCGGTCAGGAGTTCGGGGTCGTCGGGGTGGCGCGCGAGGCCGTCGGCCAGGCAGTCGGCCGCGCGCGCGGCCTGTCCCAGCGCCACCAGGCATTGCGCGCGGTGCAGGTGCAGGCGCACCTGCTCGGCCGCGTTCCAGGGGTAGCCGGCGACGGCTTCTTCATACAGGGCCAGCGCGTCTTCGAATTCGCCCGCCTTCTGGTGCAGCCAACCCACCTGCAGCAGCCGGCCCGGCAGGCGCGCGCCCTGCAGCGCGCGCTCGGCCCAGGCGCGGGCCTCGGGCAGTTCGTCCAGGTCGTGCAGCAGCCAGGCCAGGGCGAAGGCGGTCTCGTGCAGCGATTCATCCAGCAGGCAGGCCATGCGCAGGGACGCGGCGGCCTGCGCGGGTTCGCCCTGTCGCTGGCGCAGCAGGCCCAGGCAGCCGTGCAGGGGGGCGTGATCGGGCGTGCGCTCGCACGCGGCGAGCAGCACGTCTTCGGCCGCCACCAGATGGCCGGCGTGCGTGAGGAAATGGCCGAGTGCGGCGGCGGCCTGCGGCGTCGGCGCGTCGGCATGGGCCTGCAGCGCCAGGTGCAAGGCCGTGTCAAGCTGACCGGCACGGAAGGCCTGCCAGGCCTCGCCGAGCAGGTCGCCGGTGCCGCCGGCGTGGGGGTCCATGCTCAAGGGGTCACACCTCGGGCCGTTCGCCGACCACGGTGAACAGCGGCACCATGCGGTCCATCGAGGGCTGCCGCTGGTGGTGCACGCTGACCCGCACTTCGGTGAAGCCCAGCAGGCCCAGCGCGGAGACGATGAACTGCGGCGTGAACTGCCACCAGGTGTCCACCTGATCCACGCCGCGGTGCGGTTGCAGTTCGGCCAGCGCGCGGGGGCCGAGCGTGGCGTCGTACAGGTCCGTCACGATCAGGGTGCGGCGCGTGCGCCGGGCCACGCTCTGCAGCATGTCGAAGGGGCGGCGGCAGTGCAGCAGCACGGCGGCGAGCAGACCGATGTCGAACGGGCCGCAGTCCTCGGGCAGGGCGTAGGGGTCGCCCTCGACCATGCGCACGCGGGAATGGCGCTGCTGGTGCACGTACCAGAACGAATTGCGCACGCCTTCGATGTTGCGGGTGAAGGTCTTGCGCCACGTCGGCGTGTCGAAGCCCTCGAACGGCACCACGTCCCACAGGTGCGACATGGGCGGCTCCAGGCAGGTGACTTCGGCCCCGGCGGCCTCCATGTGGAATGACAGGAAGCCGCTGGCCGGCCCGATCTCGATCACCGAGCGGCCTGCGAAGTCCACCTCGCCCAGGTACTGGGCGGTGGCTGGGCGCAGGTCCCAGTCACCGGTGACTTCCTCGCCGCCGGCGAGGGTGTACGAGTGGTAGAAGAGGCAGTCTTCGCGGCGCGGCTGGCGCGGCAGGACCTCGCGCCAGGCGGTTGCGCCGGCCTGGGCCGGTGGCGCGGCATTCTGGCCAGTCACGGGCTCGCGCCCGGCCGTCTGCGCGGCGTGCAACTGCAGCAGGCCCAGCAGCCGGGCCACGGTGGTGGGGGTGCCGGCGACATGCGCCGCGCCCAGGCGCCGCGCGGCGTCGCGCTCGGCGGTGGCGAAAGGGTCGTACAGGCGGCGCAGCGCGGCGGCCCAGTCCTCCACCGGTGCGTGCGGTTCCAGCACCATGCCGCCGCCGCCCACCAGTTGCGGCAGGGCGCCGCGCCGGCTGGCCAGCACCGGCAGGCCGTTGAGCTGGGCCTCGACCACGGTGCGGCCGAACGATTCTTCCCACACCGAGGGCATCAGCAGCACGCGCGCCTGGCCGAACACCTCGTGCATGGCCGTGCTCGGGCCGCGCCATTCGATGTTGCCCAGTTGCGCCGCGCGCGCCTGGCAGTGCGCGCGCCAGTGCGGGTCGAGGTGCCAGCTCTCCATCACGAGGAAGGGCAGTTCGGGGCAGGCCATCGCCAGCTCGAACATCCGCTCCACACCCTTGATGGGCGTGGGGTTGACGAACAGCACCTTGTCGCCCGTGCGCTCGGCCAGGTAGTCCTGCGGCGAGACGACGGGGGGGATCACCGCGCAGTCGAGGCCGTAGAGGGCGTGCCAGCGCTCTGCCGTGAAGTCCGAGTTGGCCAGGTAGAGCAGCGAGGGGTCGGCCACGAGGTGGCCGCCGAGCTGGCTGGTCTCGACGTTGTGCAGGTACACGGCGGTGGGCCGCCCGGTGTCCAGGCTGGCCAGCACCAGGGGCGCCAGGGTGGTGCCGCTCTGCACGACGATGGCGTCGGCGTCGAAGTCGGCGGCCGCGATGGGCAGGGCCTGCGCCGGCCGCAGCGAGCGCAGCACCGGGTAGCCCAGGCTGTCATCGCGGATGAACGGGGCATCCGGGTTCGCGGCGGGATCCGCCGCCTGGCCGCAGAGCACGGCGGCTTCGGCCCCAAGGGCGCGGATCGCCAGACACAGGTCGTGGGTGGTGGTCTGCAGGCCGCCGACGATGTCGGGCAGGTGCGGGTAGCTGGAAACGAACAGGACGCGCATGGCGGCGATTCAATGCAAAAACGGCGGCTGCGCCAAGGCGAGCCGCCGGTCTGTGGAAGGGGCGCGACCGTTCTCCGATCAGGACTGGTTCTGTATCTGTCCGGTGCCCAGCAGGGCCCGCAGCGTGTTCGACGGATTGCCGACGGTGACGTTGTCGACCACGCTTTTCAGGCGGTCGTTGGCCAGCGTCGAGCCCGGGTCGTTCGCGCCGCCCGGCGTGTTGCCCGTGCTGATCAACTGGCCTGCGGGCGCCGGCGGTGGATTCGCGCCCCCGACGTTGGCGAAGGCGGTGGTCCTCGGGCCTTCGAGCTGGCTGATCGTCATGTTGAGCACAGCGGCGGAGGCGCGCGCGGCGGGGGAGATGGTGTTGCCGGTGAGGTCGGTGCCAAAGCCGGCCCGGGTCACGGTCTGGGTGTTGCCGCTGTTGTCGGTCACGCGCATCGACTGGCCGAACAGGAAGGTGGCCGACGTGCTGGTGCCTTTGTTGTCGACCAGGGTGATGCCGCCCAGGATCTCGACCTTGCCATGTGCCGTCGCGATCGTGGTCGCGGTGTTCTTGCTGATCTGGCCGCCCACCACGCGCACCACACCCTTGACGAGGCCCAGGCGGATCCGGCCCTGTTTGGTGCCGGGGTCGAAGGTGAATTCGTCGATGGTGAGTTCCGCGTTCGGGCCCAGGGTCAGGGCCGACTGGTCCATGAACAGCACATGCATCGGGCCGCCCGCATCGGTGCGCAGGCGCTGGCCCGGCACGACGCTGCTGCCCACCACCAGCAGCTCGTTGTTGCCGGTGACCTTGCCGCCGGGGGCGACGGCCGTCACCACGCCGGTGCGGGCGCCACCCGCGGCCGCGGGGCTCTGGGCCAGGGTCGCGGGCACGGTGGCGGTCGACAGTGCGGCGGCAAGCCACCAGTCCTTGGAAATCGGCGGGGTCATTTCGGGGTCCTCGGGAATGCGGTCGAAAGGGGGTGTGCGGGGCCGTGCATCGGCATCAGAAGCGGTAGCCGGCCGCCAGGTACAGCGAGGTGTTCTTGCTCTCGTTGTTGGGCAGGTTGGCGTTGGTCTTCAGGTGCTCCAGCTGCACCAGCAGCGACCAGGCGTCCGACAGCGGAACGGTCTGGCCGACGCCGATGCGCCATTCGGTGTCGCGGCGCGCGGTGTTCGCATCGACCGCCGGATCGGCGGCGTCGTAGCTGCGGCGCTGCACGCCGCCCCACACCGAGGTGCTCCACAGGCCGCCGCTCTTGAGCGGGCTGGCGTAGCTGCGCACGTAGGTCACGCGGACTTCCTGGCTGTCGTGGTCGTAATAGCGCAGTTGGGTGCGTTGCGAACGGGCACGCAGCTCGCCGCTGAGCAGGTGACCGGGCGCGAGTTCGCGCGTCAGGCGCACGCGCAGCAGGTTGCTGGGGCCGCTGAGCTCGTCCGCGGCAGGCACGTCGATGCGGGTCGCGTAATCGTTGTAGCGGTACTCGTACCCGCCGTCGATGAGGGTGCGGTCGTTCAGGCTGTAGGCCGCCTCCACGCCTGCACCGTGGTTGCTCAGGTAGCGGTGGCCTTGCGCCACCAGCCCGGCGGCGACGAGGTAGGGCCGGATCGTCAACGCGGGCGCGCCGGTGGGCGAAGGCTTGAAGCGCACGCCCGAGGTGACCTCGATCAGCCCCAGGTTGTACGGGTCGGTCTGGTTGGCTTGCAGCGTGCTGCCCGACGACGAACTGAACTTGACAACCTGCGCCGTCAGCGAGCTGACAAGGGCTGCCTCGTTCTGCAGGCCCAGGTCGTACTGGTGGTCCAGGCGCAGCGTGGCCTGGATGTCGGTGTCGCTTTCGGGCCGGTTGGGGTTGTTCACCAGCGCGCCGCCCGCGAGCAGGTTGGCGCTGTCGCTGCGGGCGGTCGGGTTGCTCTGCGCCCGCAGGCCCAGGACCACTTGCCCGTCCAGGCGCGAGACCTGGATGCGTTTGCCGATGTCCTTGAGCAAGGTCTCGGCCTGGCTGCGCTGCCCCGGGTCCAGGCGCGGGTCTTCGATGGCGCGGCGCAGCAGGCCGGCGGCCATGTCGTAGGAGCCGAGCCGGTAATACAGCACGCCCAGATCGAGCCGCACCGAGGCCGGTGCGTTCGGGTCCAGCAAGTGGCGCTCCAGCGCGGCGATCGCGCCTTCGTAGTTGCCCGACTGCGCCAGCAACCGCGCGTAGCGCTCGGTGGCCGCGGCGTCGGCGGGCGCGCGCATCGACTGACGGAAGGCCTCGTCGACCTGCCTTTCCAGTGGCGTGTTGCTGGGTGCCTGGGCCCAGGCGGCGGTGCAGAAAAGGCTCCACGTGGCAAGCGCCACGGCAGAGGAACGCAGTGGTCGGTTTTCCGGCACACGCATGGGGTCAGGCTCCTGGGATGGGGATGGGCGGTGAAAGCGCGTTTGATAATACACACTGTGATGTCTTGTAACGGGTTGAATTGGCCGCTTTGATGCGCGATTGACACGCTTGATCATCACAATCTGCCTCGACTTGCTGCTTTCTTGTTAATAGTGCCCGCCGACGACAACGCCCCTGATGCCGCGCAACGCTCGCCCCACGCCATGGTCTTCGGGAGCCAGAGTGCGCGGGCGCGAACGGTGCTGGTCTACGGCAATTGCCAGGCCCCGTACCTGGCGCAGATGCTCGCGTCGCTCGATGACCTGAACGGCGACTACCGTTTCGTGGTCGCGCTCAACCACGCGCTGCCGGGCGATGCGCTCGCGCCGGCCATTCCCGACGAGGACCTGAAGGACGTGGCGTTGCTGCTGCGCCAGTTTGAAGACCAGCAGGACAACCCGGCCCTGACCGCGCTGACCGAGCGCCTGCCGGCCCACTGCCCGGTGATCCGCTACCCCAGCTTCGCCCTGCTCAGCGCCTGGCCCTTCGAATGCCCGGAGCCGCGTGTGCATCACGACCCGGCTTACACGCTGTGGAAGCGCTACCCGCTGGGCGACATGCTGGGCTTGCGGATCGCGCAGGCGGGGCTCACCGGGCCGATGGCGGTGGCCGCCTACATGGACCTGTCCGAGCGCAAGATGCCCGACCTGCGGGTGCGCCTGCAGCGCGACATCGACCGCATGCGCCACTACGACGCCCACAGCGACGTGCAGCTGGCCGACTACGTGCTGGACCGTTTCCGCGACGAGCACCTGTTCTGGACCAGCGGTCACATGTCCGCGCCGGCCATGGCCGAGCTGACGCGCCGCGTGGCCGGGCACGCGCGGCCGGTGCTCGGCGGCAGCGCCGCGCGGGCCGAGGCCTGCCTGGCCGCCGCATCGCACGATGGCGGCATGGGGGTCCATCAACACCCCATCCATCCCCTGGTCGCCGAAGCCCTGGAACTGCGCTTCTGGCGCACGGACTTCGCCTACCGCTGGCACACGCAGCAATGGACCTACTATGAGTACATCCAGCGCTACATCGAATACGACACCAGTTGGTGAGGACAGTCGCATGAACCTTGACCCGGTGGTGATCACGGCCGCGGCGCGCACGCCGATCGGCGCTTTCCAGGGCGTGTTCAAGGACGTGCCCGCGACCGCCCTCGGCGTGAGCGCGATGCAGGCCGTGCTCACCCAGGGCGGTGGGGCGGCGGCGGACATCGACGAGGTGTTCTTCGGCCACGTGGCGGTGGCCGGCCTGGGCCAGGTGCCGGTGCGCCAGGCCGCGCTGCGCGCGGGGCTGGCGCCCGAGGTGCCGTGCACGGCGATCTCCAAGGTCTGCGGCTCCAGCCTGCAGGCGGTGATGCTGGTGCACGACCTGTTGCTGGCGGGCACGGTGTCGACCGCGCTGGCCGGCGGCATGGAGAACATGAGCCGCGCGCCGATGCTGCTCGGGCGCGAGCGCGGCGCGCACCATGCCGGCCTGCTCGACCACCTGATGTTCGACGTGATGCAGGACGCCTGCACCGGCACGGCGCCGATCGGCCTGAGCCAGTTCGTCGATGCCACCGCGGCGGAACTCGGCCTGACGCGCGCCCTGCAGGAGGCTCAGGCGCTGAACTCGTTCGAGCGCGCGCGGGCGGCGCAGGCCAGCGGCGCGTTCGAGCGCGAGACCGTGCCGGTGACGCTGCCCGACGGCCGTGTGGTCGCGTGCGATGAACCTGTGCAAAACGTCTTGCCCGCGAAGTTCGCCGAACTCAAGCCCTTGAGCGGCCCAGGTGGCACGGCCACGGCCGCCACCGCCTCGCCGCTGTCGGACGGGGCGGCGGCCCTGGTGATGGCGCGGGAGTCGAAAGCGCGGGAACGAGGCTGGCCGGTGCGCGCACGCGTGCGCGGGCACGCCTCGCACGCGCAGGCGCCGCGGCAGTTCAGCACCGCGCCGGTGGGCGCGGTGCGCAAGCTGCTGGCCCGCACCGGTTGGCCGATCGACACCGTCGAGCTGTGGGAGATCGGCGAGGGTTTCACCGTCGGCCTGCTGGCGACATGTCAGGCGCTGGGTGTGCCGGCGGACCGCGTGAACGTCCATGGCGGTGCGTGCGCGCTCGGGCACCCGGTGGGGGCCACCGGCGCGCGCATGCTCGTCACGCTGCTGCACGCGATGGAGCGGCACGGCGCGCGGCGCGGCATCGCCACGCTCTGCATGGGGGGCGGCGAAGCGCTGGCGGTGGCGCTGGAGAGGCCCTCGTGAGAGACCCCCGCCTCCCTATACTGGCGCGCTTCCATCCACTGCCCTTCGCGAGAGCCGCCCATGCCTGAAGTCCGCGCCCTGATCGCCTCGGTGCTGCAGATCCCTGCCGATGCCCTCCAAGACGACGACGGCGCCGAGACCGTCGAGTCCTGGGACAGCCTCAAGACCGTCATGCTCGCCAGCATGATCGAGATCACCTACGACATCACGCTCGACAACAGCGACATCGAGCGACTGACCAGCGTGAGCGCGGTGCGCGAGGTCATCGCCCGCCATGTCTAGCTGGGCCGGCATTCGCGAGCGCCTGGCCGTGGCCCGGCCGCCGTTGCCCGAGCTGATGGCCTGCGCGACGGACATCGCCGCGCTCGCGGCCGAGGCCGCCGCCTCGGGCGGTGCCGTGCGGCGTGTCGCGCTGGCCGCCGACCTCACGCCCGACCTGCTGCGGCAGGCCATCGCCTGCGCCATTGCCCAGGAGGGTGAGCTGGCGCTGGTGCACGCCGCACCGTACGGCGTGATGCGCCAGGAATGCATGGACGGCGGCTCCGCCCTGCATGCCTTCGAGCCCGAGGTGGTGGTGCTGGTGCCCGACTGGCGCCAGGCCCTCGAACCCCTGCCGCTGAACGCCGATGCCGACGCGGTCGCGGCCGACACCGCGCGGCAGGTGCAAGGCTTCGAAGCAATCTGGGCCGCGCTGGAGGCGCGCGGCTGCCGCACCGTGCAGCACCTGTTCGTGCCGCCGTCCGAACATTGGCGCGGCGTGGCCGACCGCCGCTCGCCGGCCTCGACCGTGCGCCGCGTGCAGGCCCTCAACGAGGCGCTGATCGACGCCGGAGCGGGCCGCGTGACCTGGCTGGAAGCCGACCGGCTCGCCGCCGGCGTCGGCCTGGCCGCGTGGTCGGCACCGCGCTTCTTCCACGCCGGCAAGCTCGGCTTCGATCCGCGCTTCCTGCCGGACTACCTGCCCTGGTTCCGTGGGGCCTGGCGGGCCACCACTGGCCGCACCCGCAAGCTGCTGGTGCTCGACCTGGACGACACCCTGTGGGGCGGCACCATCGGCGACGACGGTCTCGGCGGCATCGCCCTGGGACCGACCCATGGTGGCAAGGGCGAGGCCTTCGCCGCCTGGCAGCAGCACCTGGCGGGCCTGTCGCGGCGCGGCGTGGTGCTCGCGGTCTGCAGCAAGAACGCCCCCGAGATCGCCGCCACCGGCTTCGAACACGCCGACAGCGCCCTGTGCCGCGAGGATTTCGCCGCCTTCGTCTGCAGCTGGGACGACAAGGCCACCGGCCTGCGGCGCATCGCGCAGGAACTCAACCTCGGGCTGGACGCCTCCGTGTTCGTCGACGACAACCCGGCCGAGCGCGCGCTGGTGCAGCAGCTGCTGCCCGAGGTGGCGGTGGTGGACATCGGCACCGACCCGGCGCAGTTCATCGAGCGCCTGGAGGCCGGGCACTGGTTCGACCAGCAGGCCTACACCGAGGTGGACCAGGGGCGCAGTGCCGCCTACGCCGCGCTGCGCCAGGCGCGCGCGGCCCAGACCTCGTCGGCGGACATCGGCAGCTACCTCGCGGGCCTGGCGATGCAGGGCCGCGCCGGGCCCGCGCTCGCGCAGGACCTGCCCCGGCTGGCGCAGATGGAACTCAAGACCAACCAGTTCAATCTCACCGCGCGGCGCTACACCCAGGCGCAGCTCGCGGCGCAGATGCAGCAGCCCGACCGGCTTGTGCTGGCCTTCCACCTGAAGGACCGCTTCGGCGATCACGGCCTGGTCGGTTCGCTGCTCGCGGTGCGCGAAGCGCAGGCGCTGCGCATCGACAGCTGGCTGCTGAGCTGCCGCGTCTTTTCGCGCGGGGCCGAGGCCTTCATCCTGCGCGCGCTGATCCTGTGGGCTCGCGAGCAGGGCGTGTCGGCCCTGGTGGGCGAATACCTGGCCAGCGCGCGAAACGCCGTGGTGGCCGACCTGTATGCGAAGCTGGGCTTCGCGCCTTGGTCCGCCGATGGGCGGCTGTGGCGGCGAGACCTGGCCGCACCCCTCGATGACCTGACCTCGGCCATCGCCGAGGCCAGTCCCTGAAACCCGTTTTTGAGAAAGAAACCCGCCATGAACCAACGTCAACTGGGCCCCTTCAGCGTCAGCGCCATCGGCCTGGGCTGCATGAACATCTGCCACGCCTACGGCGCGCCGGTGTCCAAAGAGCAGGCCGAGCGCGTGCTGCTCACCGCCTTCGATGAAGGCGTGACGCACTTCGACACCGCAGCGCTCTATGGCTTCGGCGCCAGCGAAACGCACGTGGGCCATGTGCTCGCGAAGCACCGCCAGAAGTTCACGCTGGCCAGCAAGGGCGGCATGGCCGGTGTGCAGTTCGACGATGGCGTGAAACGCGTGATCGACGGCCGGCCCGAGGCCATCCGCAGGAACTGCGAAGACAGCCTGCGCCGCCTCAAGACCGACGTGATCGACCTCTACTACCTGCACCGCTGGGACAAGCAGGTGCCGGTGGAGGACAGCGTGGGCGCGATGAGCGACCTGGTGCGCGCGGGCAAGGTGCGCGCGCTGGGCCTGTCCGAGGTGTCGGCCGCCACCATCCGCAAGGCGCAGGCGGTGCACCCCATCACCGCGGTGCAGACCGAGTACTCGCTGTGGACGCGCAACCCCGAGATCGCGGTGCTCGACACCTGCCGCGAGTTCGGCATCGCCTTCGTGGCCTTCAGCCCGGTGGCGCGCGGCTTCCTGTGCGGCCCCGACCTGGACGTGGGCGCCTTCGACGCCAAGGACATCCGCCGCGCGATGCCGCGCTTCGCGCCCGAGCACTTCGCGGCCAACCTCAAGCTGCTGCCCGCCTACCGCGCGATCGCGAACGACGTGGGCTGCACGCCGGCCCAGCTCGCGCTGGCCTGGCTGCTGCACCAGGGGCCGGACGTGCTGCCCATCCCGGGCACCTCGCGCGAAGACCACCTGCGCGACAACCTGGGCGCGGTGGACGTGGCGCTGGACGCGGCCACGCTGGCCCGGCTGGACGAACTCATCAACCAGCGCACGGTGAGCGGCAACCGCTACAACGAGCAGTCCAGCCGCGAAGTCGACACCGAAGCGTACTGAGCCTGCGCCGAGCGACGGCGTTTCAGGCGCCGCCGCGAAAGAGCGAAAAGCCCCAGGCCGTGAACTTGAACGGCAGGTGGTAGTGCTGCGAGGTGTCGGCGATGTGGAAGCGGTAGGGCACTGTTTCCAGGAACGCAGGTTCGGGCACGGGGGTGCCCTGGTCGCGGTAGAAGTCGCCTACCGCGAAGCGCACCTCGTAGCCGCCGGCAGTGATGGCATCGCTCATCAGCAGCGGGTGCTGCAGCAGACCGTTGGCGCCCACGCGGCCTTCGGCGAGCACCGGGCCGTGCGGCAGGCCGTCCGGCCCCAGCCGCACCACGGTCACCTGCAGGCCGGCGGCGACGCGGCCACTGGCCACGTCCACGCAATGAATGGAGAGTCCGCCGTTCATGGCGTTCAATTCAACCGTGCGCCGGACGCTTTGACCGCAGGCGCCCATTCGTTCACCTGGTCGGTGACGAACCGGGTGAACTGCGCGGCGCTCATGGGCTCCGATTCCACCCCCAGGTCGCTCAGTCGCCTGGCCACGTCGGGCCGCGCCACCACCTCGGTCACCGCCTTGTTGACCTTGTCGACCACGTCCGCCGGCGTGCCGGCGGGCCCGGAGATGCCGAGGAAGTTCTCGGCCACCAGCTTGGGGTAACCGGCTTCACCCACGGTGGGCACGGTGGGCGACATGGGCGCGCGGGCGCGCGACGTGACCGCGATGCCGACCAGCTTGCCCTCCTTCATGAAGGGCACGTTCTGCGTCAGCGTGTCCACCGCGAATTGCAGGGAGCCGCCGAGCAGGTCGTTGTGCATGGGAGAGGAACCCTTGTACGGCACGTGCTCCATCTTCAGCTGGTACTGCTGCTTGAACATCTCGCCCACGATGTGGCCGATGGAGCCGACGCCGCCCGAGCCGTAGTTGACGGGTTTGGCCTGCGCGTTGATCCACTTCACCAGCTCGGGCATGGTCTTGGCGGGCACCGAAGGATGCACCACGAACACATTGGGCACCGAACCGATGTAGGCGATGTGCGTGAAACCCTTCACCGGGTCGTAGGGCGCCTTGTCCATCATGAAGGGGGAGATGCTCATGGGCGCGGTGTTGGACAGCAGCAGCGTGTAGCCGTCGGGCGCGGCGCGCGCCACCTCGTTGGCGCCGATGGTGCTGCCCGCGCCGGGCTTGTTCTCCACGATCACGGTCTGGCCCAGCTTCTCCTGCAGGCCCGGCTGCAGCAGGCGCGCCACGATGTCCGACGAGCCGCCGGGCGAGAAGGTCACGATGATCCGGATCGGCTTCTGCTGCGGCCAGGCCTGTGCGTGGACCAGCGGCGAGCCCAGCATCGACAAGGCGCTGACGGCCAGAAGAAGGCGGCGTGGGGTGTTCATGACGGGGTTCCTGCGAGGGTGTTGACGGACGGGGAGGGCGGAGGGGAGGGCTCGGGTGACACGGTCTGCGCCAGCCGTCCGCGCATGACTTCGCAGACCTGTTGCAGGGCGTTTCGGCGCTCGCTGAGGGCGTCGTTCGCCAGGCGCGCTTCACCGGCCTGCAGCACCGTGGCCAGCGAGCCGTGCAGCCGCAACGCGACGATGAAGGGAAAGCCGAAGCGCTCGCGGTAGCGCCGGTTGAGCGATTCGATGCGCTGAACGGTGGCGGCATCCAGCGCCAGCAGGCCCAGGCGGCCTTGCTCGCTCTGCGAATCCGCTGTCATGGTGCCGGCCCGTGCCTCCTGGCCGGCGAGTTCCGGATGGCTGCGCAGCAGGGCCAGCTGGCGGGCCTCGTCGGCGCCATGGATCACCCGCGACAAGCTGTCGCACAGCGAAGCCCAGTCGGCGAACGGGCGGGCGGCCCAGGCCTCCCGGGCGACCCAGGGCGAGTGCTCGACCACCGGCCCCAGGCGCGCGCAGAACGTGGCTTCGTCCAGGAGGGCGAGGGCATTCCAGGCCAGGGGTGAGGGTGTCGGTGTGTTCATGCGATCGCAGTTTGCGGCGCCATTGCATTGCTGTCCATCGCATAATTGGGCATGTTGCATTCGAATTTTCAGTACGCATGAGTTCGCTGAACCAGCTTCTGCATCCGAAGGCCCTGCGCTACCTGGCGGCCGTCGCGCAGCTCGGTTCGGTGCAGGCGGCCGCGCGCGAGGTGTCCATTTCCGCCTCCGCGATCGACCGCCACATCCTGCTGATGGAAGAAGACCTCGGGCTGCCGCTGTTCGAGCGCCAGCCGCGCGGCATGCGGTTGACGGCCGCGGGCGAGCTGCTGCTGGCGCTCTCGCAGAGATGGAAGACCGACCTCAACCGCACGCTGTCCGACATCAAGCACCTGCAGGGCGTGAGCCAGGGCCAGCTGCGCCTGGCCGCGATGGACAGCCACGTCAACGGCTTCCTGCCCGAGTTCGTGGCGGTGGTGGCGCGGGAACACCCGGGCATCGTGCTGGAGGTGGACATCGTCAGCACCGACGACGCCATGCAGCGCCTGCGCGCGGGCGAGGTCGATCTTGCGGTGGCCTTCAACCTCAAGCCCGGGCGCGATCTGCACATCGTGGCCAGCGCCGAGCTGCCGCTGGGCTGCGTGGTGGCGCCGGGCCATCCGCTGGCCGCGCAGGCCCACGTGACGTTCAAGGACGTGGCGGCCTGGCCGATGGCCGCGCAAAGCCGGGTGCTGGCGATCCGCCGCTACCTGGAGCGGCGCCACAACTGGCTGCTGGAGGAAGCCCGGCCACCGCTGGTGACGAACTCGCTGCAGCTCGTCAAGAGCCTGGTGCGCAGCGGCAGCCACGTGGCGCTCACCTCCGAGCTGGATGCCGGTCCCGAGATCCTCGCGGGCAGCCTGTGCTTCGTGCCCCTCAAGGACAAGAGTGCCCAGCCGCAGACCGTGGGCGTGGCGATCAGCGCGAGCCGCTCGCTGCCGCGCATCGCGCGCATGGTCGCCGAGCGCCTGGGCGCGCATGTGAACGACTACCTGGCCCAGGTGCGCGCGGCCGGCGTCGATACAAAACGAAAAAAACCGAAACCGCGTTGAGACCCCGGGGCGCACCGCTGCCGGCACCATGGCGGTCATGTTCAACAGTCCCTTTGAAAGGACACCGTCATGAAACCCTGGATCAAGCGCTCGCTCATGGCCTTCACCGGCATCTCCATCGCCATCGGCGGCCTGGCCGCCTGCGGCACGCGCGCTCACCACGAGCGCGCGCCCATGAGCGCCGAGAAGATCGCCGAAGTGCGCGGCAAGGTGGTCAACCGCATCACGAGCAAGCTCGACCTCAACGCCGAACAGCAGCAGAAGCTCAACGTGCTGGCCGACAAGGTGCAGGCCCAGCGCACGGCCCTGATCGGCCAGACCACGAACCCGCGCGGCGAGATGCAGGCGCTGATCGCCGGCGAGAAGTTCGACCGCGCCCGCGCGCTGAACCTGCTCGACGAGAAGACCCGCGTGGTGCAGGTAAGCAGCCCGGAGGTGATCAACGCCCTGGCCGATTTCTACGACAGCCTGAGCCCGACGCAGCAGGCCGAGGTGCGCGAGCGCATGGGCAAGCGCCGCGGCTGGTTCTCGCGCGGCTGAGCGGGGTGAATCCCATGTCGCCCGTGCTGCAACCGATCGCCCAGCGCCTGCGCGACCATGGCCCAGCGCTGCTGGCCGGGGTGGACGACCCGCACGACGAGTTGCTGGCCCTGGTGTGGGGCCCGCGCTTCGACCGCGAGCACGCGCTGGGGCTGTGGGCGCGGCTCTCGCGCCGCCAGCCGAACGACGCCGTGCCCGCGCTGCCGGCCATCCTCTCGGTGGCCGACCGCTTCGACGGGCTGGACCGCGGCGCGCAGCAACGGCTTCGCCGCCTCATCGTGCGCCACCGCAGCCTGACGGGCGCAATGTGACAATGCCGCATGCACCGCGTTCTGCTCATTGACGACGACGAACAGCTCGGCCCGCCGCTGGCGACCTATTTCCAGCGCTTCGAGCTGGCGCTGACGCACGCGCTGCGGCCCAGCGAGGGTCTGGCGCACCTGCGCGCCGAGGCCTTCGACGCCGCCATCCTCGATGTGATGCTGCCCGAGATGGACGGCTTCGAACTTTGCCGCACCATCCGCAAGGAAAGCGACATCCCCATCGTGATGCTCACCGCGCGCGGCGACGTGATGGACCGCGTGGTCGGCCTCGAACTCGGCGCCGATGCCTACCTGCCCAAGCCCTTCGAGCCACGCGAGCTGGTGGCGCACATCCAGACCGTGCTGCGGCGCCGCCATGGTGGCAACGGCCCGCCGGCCGCGCCCGCTGGTGCGGTGGAGCCGGGCACCCTGGTGTTCGACGGCCTCACCATCGACCCGACGCGCCGCAGCGTGCTGCGCGAGGGCCTGGCGGTGGAGCTCACCAGCACCGAGTTCGACCTGCTGCACCTGCTCGCGCGCGAGGCCGGGCGCGTGCTCAGCCGCGACGACATCCTCAACCAGTTGCGCGGCCACGAGGCCGACCTCTACACCCGCGCGGTCGACATCGTGGTGAGCCGCCTGCGCAAGAAGCTCGAACCGCTGGACTGCATCAAGACCCTGCGCAACGCGGGCTACTCGCTGGCGCTGCGCCGCATCGCGCCATGACCCAGGCGCTGCCCTGGTACCGCCGGGCTTTCCTGGCCTTGCGCTGCTCCCTCAAGCTGCGCATGGTGATGGTGTTCCTGCTGCTGGCCATGGCCATGTCGTTCACCTTCATCAGCGGGGCGCAGAAGGCCTTTTCGGTCGGCTGGCGCGAGGCCGCGCGCCCGGTGCTCATGGACTACGTGGACCGCCTCGCGGCCGATGTGGCCGCCGGGGGCAGCCCCAGCGTCGAGCGCGCGCAGGCCCTCACGCAGCGCCTGCCGCTCACCATCGACATCGTCGGCCCGCGGGTCAACTGGCGTTCGCACCCCGACCAGCAGCGCCCGCACTGGCTGCGCGAGCGGGCCCGGGACCGGGGCGCGGACGACGACGCCGGCTGGGGCGACGACAAGGACTGGCAACAGCTGCTGCAGCGCACCACGGCCGATGGCCACCGCCTGGAATTCGGCCTGAACGAAGCGGTGTTCGACCGCCGGCCCAAAATCGTGGGCTACACGCTGGTGGCCTTGCTCATCCTCACGCTGCTGGCCTTCCTCTACGTGCGCCGCCTGCTGCGACCGCTCGACGACATCCGGCAGGGCGCCTTGCGCTTCGGCGCAGGCCGGTTCGACCAGCCCATTCCCGTGCGCCATCCCCGGGGGCCCGACGAGCTGGGCGAACTGGCCGCGACCATCAACACCATGGGCCAGGACATCCAGCAGATGCTCGATGCCCAGCGCTCCCTGCTGCTGGCCATCAGCCACGAACTGCGCAGCCCGCTGACCCGTGCGCGGCTCAACACCGAGCTGCTGCCCGAGGTCGCCGACGTCGCCCCGCAGCGCGAGGCCCTGCTGCGCGACCTCAGCGAGATGGCCCGCCTCATCAGCGACCTGCTGGAAAGCGAGAGACTGGCCGGGCGCCACCAGGCGCTGAGTCGCGAGCCCACCGACCCGGTTGCGCTGGCCCGTGACGTGATCGACGAACTCACCATCACGCAGCCCGCGGCCCGCAGCATCCAGCTGCACGCTCCCTACAGCCTGCCCACGCTGCCGCTGGACCAGATCCGCGTGCGCCTGCTGCTGCGCAACCTGCTCGACAACGCACTGCGCCACAGCACCGGCGCGCCGCGGGCGGTGGAACTGCACATCCGCGCGCTGGAAGCGGGGCAGGGCATCGAACTCGAAGTGCGCGACCATGGCCCCGGCGTACCCGACGACCAGTTGCCCCACCTTGCGCAGGCCTTCTTCCGCCCCGACACCGCGCGCACGCGCAACGCCGGCGGCGTGGGCCTGGGCCTCTACCTGTGCAGGCTGGTGGCGCAGGCGCACGGGGGCACTTTCGCGGTGCGCAATGCACACCCCGGGCTGGCGGTGACGGTGACCTTGCCTTCCGCCCCCTAGAATGCAACAAGAGGAAACAACGCCACTACCACACGCATGACGCCCGAGGCCCGCGCCCGCCAGACCATCGACGCATTGCTCATCGCAGCGGGCTGGCACGTCTGCAGTGTGGCCAACGCCAACATCCATGCAGGTGATGGCGCAGTCAAAGGCGTCGCCATTCGCGAGTTTCCACTCAACCCCGGCCACGGCTTCGCCGACTACCTGCTCTACGTCAACGGCAAAGCCTGCGGCGTGATTGAAGCCAAGAAGGAAGGCGCCACGCTCAGCGGTGTGGAAGGGCAAAGCGCCCGGTATGCCCAGGGCTTGCCCGCCACCCTGCCGGCCTGGCGCCGGCCTTTGCCCTTCGTGTTCGAGTCCACCGGTGTCGAAACCCGTTTCACCAACGGACTGGACCCGGCACCCCGCGCCCGGCCGCTGTTCGCTTTCTACCGGCCTGATCTCTTGCTGCACTGGCTCACTCCCGTTCGGGCTGAGCCTGTCGAAGCCCATCCTTTGACAAGCTCAGGGCGAACGGTACAGGAGCCAGCGGCGAGATACGGTTCATCCGGCACCTTCCTCGCCCGCCTGCAGCAGATGCCCCCGCTCGTGACCGAATGGGGCAGTGGCGGCGCCAGCTACCAGCTGTGGCCCGCGCAGATCAAGGCCATCCAGAACCTGGAGAAGAGCCTGGCCGCCAACAAGCCCAAGGCCCTGATCCAGATGGCCACGGGCAGCGGCAAGACCTTCACCGCCATCAGCTTCATCTACCGGCTCATCAAGTTCGGTGGTGCCCGGCGCGTGCTGTTTCTGGTGGACCGCGGCAACCTCGCGCGCCAGACCAAGAAGGAATTCGACGCCTACGCCAGCCCGCACAACAATTACAAGTTCGGCGAGGAGTACATCGTCCAGCACCTGCAGGGCAACAACCTGGACACCAGCGCCCGCGTGGTCATCTGCACCATCCAGCGCATGTTCAGCATGCTCAAGGGCAAAGACCTGCCCGAAGAGGCTGACGAGACGAGCACCGAAGGCGCCGAGGCCCTGTTCAAGGACCCCGAGCCCATCGGCTACAACCCGGCGATCCCCATTGAGATGTTCGACATCGTCGTCACCGACGAAGCCCACCGCAGCATCTACAACCTGTGGCGCCAGGTGCTGGAGTACTTTGATGCGTACCTCATCGGCCTCACCGCCACGCCCAACAAGCAGACCTTCGGCTTCTTCAACCAGAACCTGGTCATGGAATACGGACACGCCCAGGCCGTGGCCGACGGCGTGAACGTCAACTACGACGTCTACCGCATCAAGACCGAAGTGACCGAGGCCGGCGCCAAGGTGGACAAGGGTTACTGGCTGGAAACCCAAGACAAAGCCACCCGCCGCAAGACCGCCTGGCAGCTCGACGAAGACTTTGAATACGACCCCTCCGAGCTGGACCGCGCTGTGCAGACGCCCGACCAGATCCGCACCGTGGTGCGCACCCTGCGCGACAACTGGAACGTGGACCTGTTCCCCCACCGCCAGGAATTGCCCAAGACACTCATCTTTGCGAAGGACGACAACCACGCCGAAAAGATCGTCGAGATCCTGCGCGAAGAGTTCGCCCGCGGCAACGAGTTCGCCCAGAAGATCACCTACCGCACCACCGGCACCAGCCCCGAGCAGCTCATCAAGGACTTCCGCACCGCCTACTACCCGCGCGTGGCCGTCACCGTGGACATGATCGCCACCGGCACCGACATCAAGCCGGTCGAAATCGTCATGTTCATGCGCTCGGTGAAAAGCCGCAGCTTCTTCGAGCAGATGAAGGGCCGCGGCGTGCGCGTGTGCAACCCCACCGACCTCATGCAGGTCAACCCCGGCGAGCACCTGCGCAAAGACCACTTCGTCATCGTCGACTGCGTGGGCGTGTGCGAGCGCGACAAGACCGACAGCCGCCCCATGGACCAGAAGAAGAGCGTGCCGCTCGACAAACTGCTGCAGGCCGTGGCCCTGGGCAATGTGGAAGACGAAGTGCTCTCAAGCGTGGCCGCCCGCCTGAGCCGGCTCGACAAGGACCTGGACGAAGAAGACCAGGCCCGCGTCATCGAAGCCAGCGGCGGCCACAGCCTGCGCGAACTGGCACACGGCATCGTGCAAGCCCTCAACGCCGAGGAGGACGAGGGTCTGCCCCCATCCGTTCGGGCTGAGCTTGTCGAAGCCCAGCGCATCCAGGCCGCCCAACCCTTCACCAACCCCACGCTGCGCGAGCTCATCCTCAAGCTCAGGCAGAAAGCCGATCTGGTCATCGACACCGTGACGCAAGACGTGCTGCTGCACGCCGGCTTTGCCGAAGGCAGCGACCGCGCCAAGGAGCTGGTGCAGAGTTTCGAAGCCTTCATCGCCCAGCACAAAGACGAAATCACCGCGCTGCAGATCCTCTACAACCGCCCGGTGCGCGCGCCGCTGAAGTTTGAAGACATCAAGGCCCTGGCCGACGCCCTGCACAGCCCACCGCATCTGATTGACGAGAGCGCTTTGTGGCAGGCCTACGCCGCACTCAACAAGACCCGCGTCAAAGGCACCAGCCAGCGCCGCCTGCTCACCGACCTCGTCAGCCTGGTGCGCTTCGCCATGCAGCAAGACAACGAACTCGTCCCCTACCCGGAACGCGTGCAAGCCAACTTCAAAGCTTGGCTCGCCCAGCAATCGTCACCCACCCGCTCACCGAATTCACCCCCTCTCCCCCTGGGAGAGGGCAGGGGTGAGGGCTCTCCCCGCTTCACAACCGAACAAATTCATTGGCTAGAAATGATCCGCGACCACATCGCCGCCAACCTCGGCATCGACATCGAAGACTTCAGCTACGCCCCATTTGAACAGGACGGCGGGCTGGGCAAGGTGCACCAGCTGTTTGGGGCGGAGCTGCCCCACGTGATTGAGACGTTGAATCGGGAGTTGGCGGCGTGATGCGGGAAGCTCGGCTGGGCGATGTCGTCGCGTCGATGAAGAACGGCATGTACAAGCCCGCGTCGGAGTATGCGGATGACGGCATTCCTTGCCTGCGCATGTACAACATTGAAGCCGGCTCCATCGTATGGCGCGACATCAAGCGCATGAAGGTGACGCCCCAAGAGTACGCCGACTACGGCTTGCATGAGGGTGACTTGCTAGTGAACCGTGTGAACAGCCGCGAGCTTGTCGGCAAGGCTGCGGTCATTCCCGGCGCGCTGGAACCCAGCGTCTTCGAGAGCAAGAACATCCGCGTTCGGCTCGACACTTCCAAGGCGCTTCCAAAGTTCATCAATTACCAGTTGTTTGCCCGCGGAAGCAAGCACTTTGCAAACAACGCCCAACAAGTGGTAGGCATGGCATCCATCAGTCAGGGGCAGCTATCTGACTTTCCCATCGTGCTGACTGACGTGGACGAACAGCGCCGCATCGTCGCCGAAATCGAAAAGCAGTTCTCCCGACTCGACGAAGCCGTCGCCAACCTCCAGCGCGTCAAGGCCAACCTCAAACGCTACAAAGCCGCCGTCCTCAAAGCCGCCGTCGAAGGCCGCCTCGTAGAAACCGAAGCCAGCCTCGCCCACCGCGAAGGCCGCAGCTACGAAACTGGCAACCAACTACTGCAACGAATCCTCGAACAACGACGTATTCAGTGGGCTGGGCGTGGCAAGTACAAAGAACCCGAGTTCCTCACAAACGTGAGCCGCGTGGACATTCCGGAAGGATGGACATGGGCTTCGTTAGAGCAATTGCATCTTCAGATCGCTGACGTGGATCACAGGATGCCAAAGGGGCAGCAGGACGGTGTCCCGTACGTCAGTACGAAGGACTTCTTGGACGATGAAGGCATCGACTTCGCGGGAGCCAAACGGATTTCGTCAGAAGACTACGAGGCACTCTGCCGAAAGGTGAAACCAGAGCGCGGTGACGTACTATTGTCTCGATATGGCACTGTTGGTGAGGTCAGAGCGGTGACGGTCGACTCACCGTTTCAGGCGTCTTACAGTGTCGCGATCCTCAAGCCCGTTAGAGAAAATTTCCCGGTCAGATTTTTGATTGCAGCATTGCGTTCAGAGGTAGTGACGGCTCAGATCAAGCGAGACGTTCGCGCTACTGCGCAGCCAGATTTGGGGCTCGCTCACATCCGGAAGTTCGTAGTCCCTTTGCCGCCCATTGGGGAGCAGGTGCGGATTGTCGAAGAGCTTGATCGTTGCCTGTCAGTTATTCGCGAAGTGGAGGCCGAAGTTGCAGCTAACCTCCTGCGTGCGCACTCGTTGCGGAAAGCAACGCTTGCCAAAGCTTTCATGAAAGCGGACTGAACTATGCGCATCGGGTTTGAGAGCGATACCGGCCATGTATATGAAGGCGCCAGTGCGCCGCAGTTTGCCGTTTTGCCTCCACCGCTTCTCTCCCAGGCCAAGTTGATCACCAATCCCGAGGACTGGAGCGCACCACCCAAAGGCTTGTTTTCTGATCCATTTGCCTGGGTGTTCCGGGAGGACAGTTTTGACACGGTGACTCGAGTACGCCGTGGGCGGCTATTTCAGCCTCAGAGCCAAAGCCAACCAGAGTCCGTGCTTACGGCAGGCCATCCACTTATTGAGAACGCACTCCGTTCCGTGGCGGGCGGTGGGCGTACTCGCAGGCTGTACACCTACATGCCTTGCACCGCTGTGCTGCACATGCCGAATGGCGGCCTCGGACAAACGTTGCTCATCGGGCAGGTGCGTGGCTCATCGGCTTGGCGGGTGATCCAAGCGGAGATGGTGCGCGGTGACGATGTCATGTTGACACTCAAGGCGCAGAGTGCATTCGGTGTGTTGCCCGAACTCGCACTCTCCGCCATTCCTGAAGCGGATCGAGCGGCTGTCAGGTCAGCGGTGGACCGTGTGCTGGATTCGGCGTTCCGTGAAACACCTGTCTCCATCATCGATCAATGCCGTAATGCGATGACGGTCGTGTTGTCTCGCTGGCTGGTTGCAGACACGGGGGACTCGGCTTTTGCTGGCAAAGACTTGGCGGCACTGGCAAAGGCCATGGAAACTGTGAACCCGTCCAAGCAATGTGCGGCTTGGGTCGGTCAATTGTTGGCCCGTTTGCATGTGCGCGGCAAGTCGAATGAGCAGGTCTCTAGGGCGCTTCGGTTGACAGCCAACACTCAGCCTTTCTCCCTTCGCATCTTCGTCGCCGACGGCGATCCTGACGGCCTGCGCATCGTCGAGCGCTTCAACGCCAGCGCCCGCGCCGTGGTGTTTCCGCGCGCCTTGCTGCCGCAGGTGAAAGCCCGGCCCGAGTTGCAGCAGACCGGGGTGTACCTGCTGCTCGGCCCTCGGCCGGACGGCGAGGGTGAATTGCTCTACGTGGGCGAGGGCGACCCCATTCGCCCCCGGCTGGAGAGCCACTACGCGCAGAAAGACTTCTGGACCCGCGCCATCGGCTTTGTGGCGACGGGCGGGTTGCTGAACAAGGCCCATGTGCAGTTTCTGGAGGCACGACTGATCGCGCTGGCCCGCGCGGCCAAGCGCGTACCGTTGGACAACGGCAACTTTCCCAGCGAGCCAACTCTGAGCGAGGCGGACCGGGCGGACATGCTGGTGTTTCTGGATCACATGCTGGGCATGCTGCCGGTGCTGGGGGTGCATGCGTTCGAGTCCGCGCCGGCCGTGGCCGCGAAGGCCAGCCCGGTGCTCAGCTGCAAGGGCAAGGGCGTGCTGGCCAGCGGCTATGAGGCCAGCCAGGGCTTTGTGGTGAAGGCGGGTTCGCAGGCGGTGACCGAGTCGGTGCCCTCCATGCAGCAGCATGTGCGAGGCATGTACGACGTGCGGCAGGAGCTGATAGCCAACGGCGTGTTGACCATGGCCGACGGGCTGTACCGCTTCACGCAGGACTACAGCTTCAGTTCTCCGAGCACGGCCGCCGCCGTGGTGCTGGGGCGCAGCGCCAACGGGCGCATCGAGTGGAAGGATGCGCAGGGGCGCACGCTGAAAGAGCTGCAGGAGGCAGAGGCCGAAACATGATCGTTATTGAAGAAGTCATCAAGCGGGCCGAGCAGGGCCAGACCGCGCCTTACCTGTGCCGTGCAGACGATGGGCAGGTGTATTTTGTCAAGAGCGGCTCGCTGCCCAAGCGCGAGTTGGTGGCTGAGTGGTTGGCTGCCCATATGGCGAAAGCGGTGGGTTTGCCCATTCCGGTTTTTGACATGGCGGAGATTCCAGAGGCCTTGTGCGACCGGAGGATGGGCCACTGGTTGAAGGACTTGGTGCCCGGCGTGGCTTTCGCGTCGCAACGGGTCGAGGCCGGAGACTTTGCCTGGAGCATGACTGGGCATGTTCCACCGACTCAGCGGGCGCTGATTGTGGCGTTTGACTGGTGGATTCACAACGCCGATCGGACCCTTTCGGCGCTGGGTGGCAACCCCAATCTGCTGTGGCGTCAAGGGGAAAATGGCGGAGAGGTGGTGGTGTTTGACCACAATCTGGCGTTTGAGATCGGGTTCAATGCCGAGGCATTTCTGGATTCCCACGTTTTCGCCAGTGACCTCAAGCTGCTGGTGTCGGACTGGGTAGCGAGAGATCAGGTGCGGCAGGGGTTTGTGTCAGCTCTCCACCTGGTAGAGGGTGTCTGCGCTACCATTCCTGAGGCTTGGCATTTCGCTGATGCAGAGCAGACCGTGCAGGCGGCGTGGAACCTGCCGGAATTTGTGACGACGCTGCAGCGTTGTCAGAACGATCAGACTTTCTGGAACCTCACACCATGAAAACCGCATGCCATTACGCCATCGTGCGCTTCATGCCGTTTGTGGAGACCGAAGAGTTTGCCAATGTCGGCGTGGTCCTTTTCGCGCCGGACGGGCGCTACTTCGGCTTCAGGCTGCTCGGCAACCGCACGAGCCGGATCACCAACTTCTTTGAACAGATGGAGGTGGCCACCTACCGCGCGTTCATGCGCGACTTGCGGGAAGAGCTGGTGCGGGTGAGCGCTGCGTTTAAGACCATGGGCACAGACCGGCGTTTGAAGACGCTGGACATGACATCGGCTTGGGCCATGTGGTCGGAGCTGATCAAGCCGCGCGCCAGCCTTGTGCGGTTCGGTGAGGGGCGGGTCGTGCTCGCCAGCGACCCGGAGGCCAAGCTCAACGATCTGTTCGGCTACTACGTGGAGCGCAATTTCGTGACACGCGAGTACCGTGAGCAGGTGTTGGAGCGCAATGTTCGCCAGGTGCTCAAGGCGGCCGATCTGGCTAGGCGGTTTCAGCCCGCTCGCGTGGGCAATGAGGAATACCACGCGCAGTTTCCGTTCGTCCAGATGGACGGCGAAGCACCGGTGAAGGCCATCAAGGCGCTGACGCTGTGCCAGCCTGATCCGGCGCGGATCATCGACCATGGTTGGCAATGGGTGATGCGGGTGACACAGCTTCGCAAGCGTGGACTGTTGCCAGAGCATGTCCTTTTCGCCGTCGATGACGAGCCAACTGCCAGTGGATTGCGTGCTCGCGCACGGGCTGAGGTGCTAGCGGAGTTGCGGAACCTCAATGTTGAAGTAGCTGGGCTCGGCCAGAACCAGCGATTGTTGGACTTCGCGCGGAACTGAGGGCGAGCGGCGCCCCTCTGACCACGGAAAGGGAATACATGGCCGGCGTTGTCCGGCCATCTTTCGGATAAGATTGTTCGTAATTCGCGAATGTAGATTGATGATCCTCAAACCCCAAGACTTGCTGGTTGCGCTCAAGCTGGTTGCTCTCGGCGGCGACCGGTGGACTTATGCGCGCTTGGCCAAAGAGCTGGGGTTGAGCGCGTCCGAGGCGCACGCAGGTGTGCAACGGTGTTTGCGATCCAGCTTGCTGCTGGAGAACGTCACAGCAGATCTGTCGGACGAGGGGGATCGCGCGGCACTGCTGAGTCAGGACATTTACCCGGTGAGGCAACGTCGACGTTGGGGAGCTAAGGCGAATGCCTTTGGCAATCCGGTTCGCCCGCACAGCCGCTTTCTTGCGGAGTTCGTTATTCACGGCGCGCGCTTCGCCTTTGTGCCCGACCGGACTCCAATAGCCGTTGGCGTGCCCACCGGCCACAGCGCGCCAGCCTTTGCCGGAGTGTTTGCTCCTGGCTCAAACGACTACGTGTGGCCACACCCGAACGGCCAGGTTCGTGGACTGGGCATTGAGCCACTGCATCCCAACGTGCCGTTTGCGGCCATGCAAGATGCGAAGCTGTACGAAATGCTGGCCCTGTTCGACGCCTTGCGCATAGGGCGAGCCCGAGAACGCGGCATGGCCATCGACCGCTTGGCAGCCATCCTTGACCCCGATACGCCCAGACCACCGAAGCCCGCCCCCAAGGGCTGAAACCGACATGAACACCAACACCCACTCCCTCGTCCAGAAACTCTGGAACTACTGCAACGTGTTGCGCGACGACGGCATGAGCTATGGCGACTATGTGGAGCAGCTGACCTACCTGCTGTTCCTGAAGATGGCTGACGAGCGCAGCAAGCCGCCGCACAACCAGCCGAGCATCGTGCCCGCTGGCTACAGCTGGCCCGAGCTACTGGCACGAGATGGCGATGCACTGTTTGACCACTACCGACACACCCTGGAGCGGCTCGGGTTGGAACGCGGCACGCTGGGCCTGATCTTCGGCAAGGCGCAGAACAAGTTCCAGGACCCGGCCAAGCTGCGCCGCGTGGTGGCGGACCTGATCGACGCGGAAACCTGGACCATCCTGGGCGCGGACGTGAAGGGTGATGCCTACGAGGGACTGCTGGAGCGGAACGCACAAGACACAAAAAGTGGCGCGGGCCAGTACTTCACGCCGCGCGCGCTCATTCAGGCCATGGTGGACTGCATCGGCCCGCAACCGGGCGAGACGATTTGCGACCCGGCCTGTGGCACGGGCGGTTTCTTGTTCACCGCACACAACCACATCACCGCGCACCACAAGAACCTGACCCGCGACCAACTCAAACACCTGAAGGAAAAGGCCTTCACCGGTTACGAGCTCGTGCAGGCCACGGCGCGCGTTTGTGCGATGAACCTGATGCTGCACGGCATTGGCTCTGAAAAGTCGGTGCCGGTGGTGGTGGGCGACGCGCTCGGTGCCGATCCCGGCGCGCGCTTTGACGTGGTGCTGGCTAACCCACCATTCGGCAAGAAGAGCAGCACCGTGATCGTGGGCGAAGACGGCCGCACGAGCACGGAAAAAGACATCATCGAACGCGACGATTTCTGGGCCACCACGAGCAACAAGCAGCTTAACTTCGTGCAGCACATCAAGACGCTGCTGGCCACGAACGGACGCGCGGCGGTGGTGCTGCCCGACAACGTCCTGTTTGAAGGCGGGGCGGGCGAAACCATTCGCCGTCGTTTGATGCAGGAATGCGACCTGCACACCCTGCTGCGCTTGCCCACAGGTTTGTTCTACGCACAAGGCGTCAAGGCCAATGTGCTGTTCTTCGACAAGAAGCCCGCCAGCGAAACGCCCTGGACACGGAAGCTGTGGATCTATGACCTGCGCACCAACCAGCACTTCACGCTCAAGACCAATCCACTGCGGCGCGAGCACCTGGACGAGTTCGTGGCGCTCTATAACATGGCCAACCCCAACCAGCGCCAGGCTACCTGGAGCGCCGAACAGCCGACGGGGCGATGGCGTGACTACAGCTATGAAGACATCATGGCCCGTGACAAGGCCAGCCTCGACATCTTCTGGCTCAAGGACGACTCGCTGGCGGACAGCGACAACCTTCCGGCACCCGATGTGATTGCGCAGGAAATCGTGGAAGACCTGCAAGCCGCGCTGGAGCAGTTCAAGCTGATTGCGGGGGACCTGGGTGCCGAAGTGGACGAGTCGGCGTGAACGAGATGAAGACCCTGCCGCTCCGCCTCACTCCCGGCCAGGACTTGCGCTCGGCGCTGGAGGCGGCGCTGCGCGAACAGGGCGGCCAGGCCGCGTTTGTGATCGCCGGCATCGGCAGCCTGAGCGATGCGCGCCTGCGCTTCGCGGGCGTGGACCAGGCCCAGACCTTGGACGGTGACAGCGAGATACTGAGCCTGTCGGGCACAGTGGGGGTGGACGGCGAGGGCCGCAGCCACTCGCACCTGCACATGGCCGTGTCCACCGCCAGCGGTGCCGTGTTTGGCGGCCACGTGGTGCCGGGCTGCCGCGTGCGCACCACGGCCGAGGTGCTGCTGGGCCTGCTGCCCGAATGGCGCTTCTCGCGCGAGACCGACCCGGCCACCGGCTTTCCGGAACGGGTGGTGCGGCCGCGCGAAGCCTGAGGCGTGCGCCACCCAGAAAAAAAGGGAGCCAGTGGCTCCCTTTTTTGTGACCGACCGCCGCTTACAGCGTGTCGATGAAGCTGCGCAGCTTGTCCGAGCGGCTCGGGTGCTTGAGCTTGCGCACTGCCTTGCTTTCGATCTGGCGGATGCGCTCGCGCGTCACGTCGAACTGCTTGCCCACTTCTTCCAGCGTGTGGTCGGTGGACATCTCGATGCCGAAGCGCATGCGCAGCACCTTGGCTTCGCGCGGCGTGAGGCTGTCGAGGATTTCCTTGACCACTTCGCGCAGACCGGCCTGCATCGCGGCCTCGATGGGCGCGGTGTTGGCCTGGTCTTCGATGAAGTCGCCCAGGTGCGAATCGTCGTCGTCGCCGATGGGGGTTTCCATCGAGATCGGCTCTTTCGCGATCTTCATGATCTTGCGGATCTTGTCCTCGGGCATCTCCATCTTCTCGGCCAGGATGGACGCATCGGGCTCGAAGCCGAACTCCTGCAAGTGCTGCCGCGAGATGCGGTTCATCTTGTTGATGGTCTCGATCATGTGCACCGGAATGCGGATGGTGCGCGCCTGGTCGGCGATCGAGCGGGTGATGGCCTGGCGGATCCACCACGTGGCGTAGGTCGAGAACTTGTAGCCGCGGCGGTATTCGAACTTGTCCACCGCCTTCATCAGGCCGATGTTGCCTTCCTGGATCAGGTCCAGGAACTGCAGGCCGCGGTTGGTGTACTTCTTCGCGATGGAGATCACCAGGCGCAGGTTGGCCTCGATCATTTCCTTCTTCGCGTCGCGCGAGGTGGACTCGCCCTGGTTCATCCGCTTGTGGATGTCTTTCAGGTGCGCCAGCGGCACGACCACGCTGCTCTGGATGTTGATCAGGCCCTGCTGCAGCTCCTGCACCGGCGGGATGTTGCGCTCGATGATCACGCTCCAGGGCTTGCCGGCGGCGGCCTGCTTCTCGACCCACTTGAGGTTGAGCAGGTTGGGCGGGAATTCCTTGATGAAGGTTTCCTGCGGCATGCCGCACTTGTCCACGATGATGCGGCGCAGCTCGCGCTCTTTCTTGCGCACGTCGTCGACCTGGCTGCGCATGGTGCCGCAGAGCTTCTCGATCGCCTTGGCGGTGAAGCGGATGGACATCAGCGTTTCGGTGATGGCCGTCTGCGTCTTGAGGTAGCTCGGGGTGCCGTAGCCTTCCTTGTCGTAGGTCTTGTGCAGCTTCTCGAACAGCGCGCGCATGTTGTCGAAGCGGGTGAGGGCTTCGCGCTTGAGTTCTTCGAGCTTGCGGGTCAGGGCCTTGGAGCCGCCCTTGCCGTCGTCGTCGTCGGCTTCGTCGTAGTCGTCGAAGTCTTCTTCGGCCACGTAGTCATCGGCCTCGTCGGCGTCGGCGAAGCCGTCCACCACGGTGGAGATGACGACCTTGCCTTCGCGGATGTCCTCGGCCATCACCAGGATCTCGGCGATGGTGGCCGGGCTCTCGCTGATGGCGGCCATCATGTCGTTGAGGCCGCCCTCGATGCGCTTGGCGATCTCGATTTCGCCTTCGCGCGTGAGCAGCTCCACCGTGCCCATTTCGCGCATGTACATGCGAACGGGGTCGGTGGTGCGGCCGAATTCGCTGTCCACCGTGGACAGGGCGGCTTCGGCTTCTTCCTCGGCTTCCTCTTCGGTGGCGGCGGTCGGGCCGGTGTTGTTCAGCAGCAGGGTCTCGGCGTCGGGCGTCTGTTCGTAGACGGCCACGCCCATGTCGTTGAGCAGCGAGACCACCACTTCCAGGGTCTCGGCTTCCACCAGCTTGTCGGGCAGGTGGTCGTTGATTTCGCCGTGCGTGAGGTAGCCGCGCGTCTTGCCCAGCTTGATCAGGGTCTTGAGGCGTTCGCGGCGGTTGCGGGCTTCTTCTTCGGACAGGACGGTTTCGTCCAGGCCGAACTCCTTCATCAGCGCGCGTTCCTTCGCCTTGCTGATCTTCATGCGCAGGGGCTTGACCTTCTCGGTCGTCTGCGCGGCGGTGGTGTCCACCGCCTCGGCTTCGGTCTCGTCGCCCGTCAGGTCGTCCTCGATGTCGCTGAGGTCGGCATCGTCCAGGTCGGCATCGCCTCCCTTGCCCTTGGCGTCCGCCTTGGGCTTGCGGCCGCGCTTGGCCGCGGGCTTGTCGCCCGCATCGGCCTTGGCCGGGCGACCGGCTTTCTTCTTCGCGGGTTCTTCGAGCAGTTCGGCCTCGGACTTGGCCTTCACGGCGGTCTTCTTGGCGGGCGCGGCCTTGGCGGCGGCTTTGACGGGGGGCTTCTGGGTCACAGCGGGGGCTTTCTTCGGGGGAGAAACCGGGGCGGCCGCGCGCGGGCTGGCCTTCTTGGCGGTTTTGGTGCTGGACGCAACGGACGTACTGGATTTCTTCGCGGGCATGGGGACCTCAAAAAAATGTCGAACTGGAGCCGGCAGAACACGCAAAAAACGCCTGAAAGGCCGCGCGACGCGGTCCGTTCCGGTGATTTTGTTGGGCACAACGCCTGCCTTTCGCCGGAAAGGGCAGGCCTGCAAGCTGTGGGGCGAACATTTGGTGTGCAGTCCTTGCGGGGTTCCGTCGGGCCGGGGAGGTCGCCGAGGTGGCCAGGAAGGTGTTCCATCTAGCCCCTTGCTGGGGCCGGGCCGGTGCCGGAGGTGCTGCTGTCGCGCTTGCGGTGCAAAACCTTGGATTATACCGCTGACAGCGTTTTTTTGTCAGGCGGGCGTGTCGCTCTGGAGGGCCTGCAGCTGGGCGTTGACGCGTTTGTAGTCTTCCATGGCGCTCGCATCCCCCGCGGCCACGCGCTCGGCCAGCTGGCGAGCCTGCTCCACCAGCCCGTCGCGGCGCAGGCGGTGCATCACGTCGTTCAGCTCGGACAGCTCGGCGCTCGGGTCGCCGCCCAGGGTCGCCTGCTCGACCTGAAGGCAGGCAAAGGTTTCGTGTTCGTGGCCGCGCAGGGCCTCGCGCACCGCGGCCCAGGGCTGGTGCCCGTGCTCGTGCAGCTGGGCTTCCAGCCAGACGAACACCGGGCCGTGGGGCGCGGGCAGGTGGGCCAGCAGGGCGTGGTCGTCGGCCGAGAGCGTGTCCCAGGCCTGCGGGCTGGCCAGCAGCAGGCCCACCGCGCGGTCGGCCCGGCTGCCCCCCGCGCGGCGCGTGCCGAGCATTCGGGGCGGGGGCGGCGGGCCTTTGCGCCACTTGCCGAAGCCCTTGTTGCCGCCGCCGTAGGGTTTGCCGCCGCCGTAGCCGCCACCGCTGTAACCGCCGCTGGCGCCGCTGTCGTAGCCCGGGTCCGAGGTGTAGGCCGCGCTGGCTCCGCCGCCGTCGTAACCGGCGTCGTGCCCCGGCTGCGCGGGCGCCGGGCTGGCGGCGCGGGGCTTGCGCGGGCCGCCGCCGGTCTGCTGCCAGAGCTGCAGCAGGTCCGGGCTGCCGATGCCGATGCCGGCGGCGAGTTCGCCGATGAGCTGGCGCCTGAGCGCGCCGTCGGGCAGGGCGCTCCAGAGCGGTCGCGCCTGGCTGGCCATGCGCGCGCGGCCTTCGGCGGTGCTGAGGTCGCAGTCGGCACCGGCGGATTCGACCAGGAAGCGCGACAGCGGCACGGCTTCCTTCACGCACTGCGCGAACGCCGCCTCGCCGTTGGCGCGGATGAAGCTGTCCGGGTCGTGTTCGGCCGGCAGGAACAGGAACTTGACGCTGCGCGTGTCGGTGGCCAGGGGCAGGGCGGCATCGAGCGCCTTGCGCGCGGCGCGCCGGCCGGCGCCGTCGCCGTCGAAGCTGAAGACCACGGCGTCGGTGAATCGGAACAGCTTTTGCACGTGGTCGGGCGTGCAGGCCGTGCCCAGCGTGGCCACGGCGTTGGCGAAACCGAGCTGGGCCAGCGCGACCACGTCCATGTAGCCTTCGGTGACCAGGGCGTAGCCGGCCACGCGGATGGCGGTGCGGCCCTCGAACAGGCCGTAGAGCTCGCGGCCCTTGCTGAACACCGGCGTTTCGGGCGAGTTGAGGTACTTGGGCTCGCCCTTGTCGAGCACGCGCCCGCCAAAGCCGATGCACTCACCCTTGACGTTGCGGATCGGGAACATGATCCGGTCGCGGAAGCGGTCGTAGCGCTTGGCCTGGCCATCGGCGCCTTTTTCGTCCTCGTGCTCGATCACCATGCCCGACTCGACCAGCAGGGGTGCCTGGTAGTCGGGGAACACGCTGGCCAGGGCGCGCCAGCCCTCGGGTGCGTAGCCCAGGCCGAAGGTCTTGGCGATCTGGCCCGAGAGGCCGCGGCCCTTGAGGTAGTCGATGGCGCGCGGCGAGACCTTGAGCTGTTTGGCGTAGGCCTGCGCGGCCTTCTCGAGCACGTCGGTGAGCGTGGCCTGCTTCTGGCGCTGCTGGGCGGCGCGCTCGCGGTCCTGCGGCGAGGCCTCGTCTTCCGGCACCTGCATGCCGGCCTGCTGGGCGAGGTCTTTCACCGCCTCGATGAAGCTCATGCCGGCGTGCTCCATCAGGAAACCGATGGCGTTGCCGTTGGCCCCGCAGCCGAAGCAGTGGTAGAACTGTTTGCTCGGGCTGACGCTGAACGAGGGCGATTTTTCGCCATGGAACGGGCACAGGCCCATCAGGTTGGCGCCGCCCTTCTTGAGCTGCACGTAGCGGCCCACCACGTCGACCACGTCCACGCGGTTGAGCAGTTCCTGGATGAAGGTCTGGGGGATGGCCACCGGGGTATTCTGACCGATGCACCCCGGCGGCTCAGTCCCCGGCGACGATGCCCTCGCGGCGGGGATCGGCCCCGCCCAGCCACACCCGCTGGCCGCGCTGCGTGCTACGCATCAGGGCCTGCAGGCCGCTGGTCATGTCCGCTTCCTCGACCGTGTGGCCGCGCTGGCGCAGGGCCTCCACGGTGGCGGTCGCAAAACGTGTCTGTTCCAGCAGCAGGGGCCCGCCGGTGGTGCCGAAGTTGGGCAGGTTGATCGCGTCCTGCGGTGACAGGCCCCATTGCAGCGTGCCGTGCAGGGTCTTGGCGGTGAAGTGGATGATGAGCGCGCCGCCGGGGCTGCCCGCGCTCATCAGCAGCTCGCCGCTGGCCTTGTCGAACACCAGGGTGGGCGACATCGAGGAGCGTGGCCGCTTGCCCGGTTCGACGCGGTTGGCGATGGCTTGGCCCTGGGCGTTGCGCGGCGCGAAGCTGAAGTCGGTGAGTTCGTTGTTGAGCAGGAAACCACCCGGGCGGCTCGGGTCGGTGGTGACCATGAGGCGCGAGCCGAAGACGGCCTCGATGGTGGTGGTCATGGCCAGCGAATTGCCGTAGGCGTCCACGATGCTGATGTGGCTGGTGCCGTACTCGGGCTGCTCCGGCATGGGCGCCCAGCCCACCTGCACGCCGCCCGGCACGCCGGCGGGCGCCTGCGGCATGCGGGCGTCCGGGTTGATCAGGCGGGCGCGCTCGTCCAGGTAGCGCGCATCGAGCAGGCTGCTCCAGCGGCCACCAGGGGCGGCGACGAAGTCCGGGTCGGCCACGTACTGCGCGCGGTCGGCGAACGCCAGGCGCGAGGCCTCGGTGTAGCTGTGCAGCCAGTCGGCCGAGGGCAGGGCGGTGCCCATCGCGGGCTTCACCAGCGGCTCCTGGGCCTGCGGCGTGCGCGCGAGCAGGCCGAGAATCTGGCCGACGGCGATGGCGCCCGAGCTGGGTGGCGGGAAGCCGCAGACGCGCAAGGCGCGCTGCGCGGCCGTGTGGTCGTGGCACAGGGCTTCGCGCTCGCGTGGCTGGTAGCGCTGGAGGTCTTCGAGGCTGAGGCTGCCGGGTCGCACCGGGTGCTGCCGCACCTTGTTGACGATGGCCTGGGCCACCGGGCCTTCGTGCAGGGCGATCGGGCCCTGGGCCGCGATGTTCCTCAACACCTGCGCGAGTTCGGGGTTGCGCAGCACATGGCCCACGGGGTGCGGCTGGCCGTCGGGCCGGTAGAAGTAGGCGGCCGCGACGGGGTCGTTCTTCAGCGCGGTTTCGGACAGGAGCAGGGTGTGCAGCCGCGGACTGACGGCGAAGCCCTGGTCGGCCAGCGCGATGGCGGGCTCGAACAGGCGCGCCCAGGGCAGCTTGCCGTGTTGGCGGTGGGCCTGCGCGAGCATCGCCACCGCGCCGGGCGTGCCCACCGAGCGGCCGCTTGCCACGGCCACCATGAAGGGCAGGGGCTTGCCCTGTTCGTCGAGGAAGAGTTGTTCGTTCGCCCCGGCGGGCGCGGTCTCGCGGCCATCGAAGGCCTGGACGCGGCGCCCGTCGTGGTGCAGCAGGAAGGCGCCGCCGCCGATGCCGCTGGACTGCGGCTCCACCAGCGTGAGCACCATCTGCACGGCGATGGCCGCGTCCACCGCGCTGCCGCCTGCGCGCAGGATGCGCGCACCGGCCTCGGTGGCCAGCGGGTTGGCCGCGGCCACGGCCTGGCGCGCGAAGGCCCAGCCGGGCTTGACCGTGAGGCCCGAGGCGCCCTCGGGTTGCTGGATGGAGGAGGAGGAAGGTGTGGGGGAGGACGGGGTGCCGCAAGCGCTCAGCAGGGCGAGCGAGGCAATGAGGCCGGCGAGGCGTTTCATGGGCGTGGCTCCTTGTGGATCGGTGGCGGGAGCCTGCAACCGTAACCCGGAAACGGCCGTGGACCGCCTGAAGCGGTCCACGGATGCGTAAGAAGCCGTTTCCGCGGCGGGGGCGCCGCTTACTTCGGCGCGAGACGGATCGCGCCGTCCAGGCGGATCACTTCGCCGTTGAGCATGTCGTTCTCGAAGATGTGTTTGGCCAGCTTGGCGTAATCCTCCGGGGTGCCCAGGCGGCTGGGGAAAGGCACGCCGGCGGCCAGCGCGTCCTGCACCTCCTTGGGCATGCCGAACAGCATGGGCGTGCCGAAGATGCCAGGGGCGATGGTCATGTTGCGCACGCCGTTGCGCGCCAGGTCGCGCGCGATCGGCAGCGTCATGCCGACAATGCCGCCCTTGGACGCCGCGTAGGCCGCCTGGCCGATCTGGCCGTCGTAGGCCGCCACGCTGGCGGTGGAGATCATCACGCCGCGCTCGCCGGTGGCCTCGGGCTCGTTCTTGCACATGGCCTCGGCGGCCAGTCGGATCATGTTGAAGCTGCCCACCAGGTTGACCATGATGGTCTTGGTGTACACGCCCAGGTTGTGCGCGCCGTTCTTGCCCACGGTCTTCTCGGCCGGGGCGATGCCGGCGCAGTTCACCAGGCCCATGAGCTTGCCCAGGGACAGGGCCTTGGCCACCACCGCCTGGCCGTCGGCCTCGTTGCTCACGTCGCATTTCACGAACGCGCCGCCAATCTCCTTGGCCACGGCCTCGCCCTTGTCGGCCTGCATGTCGGCGATCACGACCTTGCCGCCGTTGGCCGCCAGCATGCGCGCCGTGCCTTCGCCCAGCCCCGATGCGCCGCCGGTGACGATGAATACCTTGCCTTGAATGTCCATGGGTGTGCTCCTGTGTGATGAGAGGGATGTGACGTTGACGTAAACGTCAATTGGACCCGGATTATGCGACACGCCCGTGTCACGCCCTTGTCACGCGGGTGCCCTAGCCTGGGCGCTTTGTTCCCATCATGGAGCCCACATGTTTGACAGCCAGGACGAGCTGATGCGCCGCATCCACACCGACCTCATGGACGGTTACGACGAAGAGCTGGAGATGGAGCTCGAGGACCGCGTGCTGGACCAGGCCCTGGACGCCGATGAAGAGGCCAAACACAAGGAAGCGCGCCGCACCTACTTCCGCGAGCTGTTCCGACTGCAGGCCGAGCTGGTGAAGCTGCAGGACTGGGTGGTTGCCACCGGGCACAAGGTGGTGATCGTGTTCGAGGGCCGCGACGCGGCCGGCAAGGGTGGGGCGATCAAGCGCATCACCCAGCGCCTGAACCCGCGCGTGTGCCGCGTGGCCGCGCTGCCCGCGCCCAACGACCGCGAGCGCACGCAGTGGTACTTCCAGCGCTACGCCGCGCACCTGCCCGCCGCGGGCGAGATGGTGCTGTTCGACCGCAGCTGGTACAACCGCGCCGGCGTGGAGCGCGTCATGGGCTTCTGCAGCGACGAGCAATACGAAGAGTTCTTCCGCTCGGTGCCCGAGTTCGAGAAGATGCTGGTGCGCTCGGGCATCCAGCTCATCAAATACTGGTTTTCGATCTCGGACGAAGAACAGCACCTGCGCTTCCTGGGCCGCATCCACGACCCGCTCAAGCAGTGGAAGCTCAGCCCCATGGACCTGGAGAGCCGCCGCCGCTGGGAGCTCTACACCCAGGCCAAGGAAGTGATGCTGGAGCGCACCCACATCCCCGAATCGCCGTGGTGGGTGGTGCAAGCCGACGACAAGAAAAAGGCCCGCCTCAACTGCATCCACCACCTGCTGCGGCAGATGCCCTACGGCGAGGTGGAGCGCCAGACCATCACACTGCCTGAGCGCGTGCGACACGAGGGTTACCGGCGCCACCAGGTCCCTGGCGAGATCTACGTGCCCCAGGTGTATTGACCGCCATAAAAGCAAAAGCCCCCATGCATTCACACGGGGGCTTTTTCTTTAGCCGAAGCGCCTCAAGTCCAGAACATCGCGGATCCGGCTTCGCCGGTCCGCAGATGTTGCCCCCTTGAGGGGGGGCGCGCGAAGCGCGGCGGGGGTGTTCTTACTTATAGCCGACGCGGTCCAGCATCTGCTGAACCTTGGTCATGTTCTTCGCCACCACACCCAGGGGCACGGTCTCGGCCTTGAAGCTGTCGCCGCCCATGGCCTTGATGGCGGGGTTTTCGACCTTCAGACCCTTGACCGTGGGGAACTCGTTGTTGCCGTTGGCGAAGTAGTCCTGCGCATAAGGGCTGGACAGGAATTCCATGAAGGCGATCGCGTTGTCGCGGTTCTTGGCGTGCTTGGCCACACCCGCGCCAGCGATGTTCACGTGGGTGCCGCTGGTGGCCTGGTTCGGGAACACCACCTTCACCTTGTTCACCACGGCCTTGTCTTCGGCCTTGTCGGACTTGATGAGGCGCGCGAGGTAGTAGGTGTTGGTCAAGGCCACGCCGCATTCGCCGGAGGCCACGCCCTTGATCTGGTCGGTGTCGCCGCCCTTGGGGGCGCGGGCCATGTTGTCCACCACGCCCTTGAGCCAGGCTTCGCCCTTCTGGTCGCCCAGGTGCTCCACGATGGTGGAGAACAGCGACAGGTTGTAGGGGTGCGAACCCGAGCGCGTGCAGACCATGCCCTTGAGCTTGGGGTCGGCGAGCTGCTCGTAGGTGGCCACGTCTTCGGCCTTCACGCGGGCCGGGTCGTACACGATCACGCGGGCGCGGGTGGAAAAGCCGGTCCAGGTGACGCCGTCGGCGGTGGCCGTGGCGCGCAGGTTGGCGGGAATGGCGGCGTCGAGCTTGGCCGACTTGATCGGCTGGAACAGGCCCTGCGTGTCGGCGACGGCCAGGCGGGCGGCGTCCACCAGCATGATCACGTCGGCGGGGGAGGCCGCGCCCTCGGCGCGCAGGCGCGCGATGATGCCGGCGTCGTCCGCGTCCACGCGGTTGATCTTGATGCCGGTGGTCTTGGTGAAGGTCTCGTACATGGCCTCGTCGGTCTGGTAGTGACGGGCGGAATACAAGTTGAGCACCTTGTCCTGGGCCTGGATCTGGGTGTGGGCGCCCAGCGTGGCGGCCATGGCGATGGCCATCATGGCGAGTTTGGGGAATCGGGTCATGACGTGTTCCTTGGAGGTGGTTGGCACGGTGAGGGGAGCGGCGCGCACCGTCCATCGGGATGGGGCGCGAGGGGATAATTGCGCGGTGCATGCTAACACAAACGAGAATGGTTCTTAACAAAAGCTTAAGTAAAGTCGCATGGATTCTGGCGCTTGTCGGGGTGATCGCGGGCTGCTCCAGCGGGCCGGTCCGCGTGCCGGAAACACCCCCGGTGTCGCCCCCGCCCGTGACACCCGAAGCGGCCACGCGCGCACCACGCCTGGGGTTGGCGCTGGGTGGCGGCGCGGCGCGGGGTTTTGCCCATGTGGGCGTCATCCAGGTGCTGGAGCAGAACGGCATCCGCCCCGATCTGGTGGTGGGCACCTCCGCCGGGAGCATGGTGGCCGCGATGTATGCCAGCGGCAAGACGGCCGCCGAGCTGGAAGCCACGGCGCTCAGCATGGAAGAGGCGACGCTGACCGACTGGTCCCTGCCCATCATGGGTCGGGGCATGCTGCGCGGCGAGGCGCTCACGCGCTACGTGCGCCAGGCCGTGGGCGGCAAGCTGCTGGAGAACATGTCCATTCCCCTGGGCGTGCTGGCCACCGACCTGGCGACCGGGCAGGGTGTGCTGTTCCGCCGGGGCGACGCGGCTCAGGCCGTGCGCGCCTCCAGTGCCGTGCCGGGCGTGTTCGCGCCAGTGAACATCACCGGGCGCGACTATGTGGACGGCGGCCTGGTGGCGCCGGTTCCGGTGCGCTACGCCCGCGACATGGGCGCCGAGGTGGTGCTGGCGGTGGACATTTCGAGCGCGCCCGAGGGCAATTCGGCGGTCGGCAGCGTGCAGGTGCTGCTGCAGACCTTCGCCATCATGGGACAGAGCATCAACCGCCACGAACTGGCGGGGGCCGACGTGGTGCTGCGCCCGGCACTGGTGGGCGTGGGCAGCGCGGACTTCACGGCGCGGCTGCGCGCCATCGAAGCGGGCCGTGCCGCCATGCAGGCGGCCTTGCCGCAACTGCGCACCCAGCTGGCCCGGCGCCTGCCGGCCAACCGGCCATAAAAAAAGCCCTCACCTTGCAGTGAGGGCTTAAGGGGTCCGATGAAATCGAATTTCGAAAAGGACCCGAGGAGACAACCAGAAAAACAGACCTGAGATTCAAGCGCTGCCTTTGAGGGGGTAGCGCGCCGTGACTTGATACTAGAGGGGCCGTTTTGACGTGTGTCAAGCGGGCCGATCAACGGCACGATCGCGGTGCTGTGCTGCTTAGCGCTTCTTGGCGGCCGTCTTGGTCGCGTTCACGGCCGAGGCGGTCACGGTGTTGAAGTTGGCTTCGGCCATTTCGGTGGCTTGCTTGACGGCCTTCTGGACGGATTCCATGGCGTTGTTGGCGGCGGAAACGGCGCTCTTCATCACGGCCACGGCGGTTTCGGAACCGGCGGGAGCGTTCTTGGCGGCGTTGTCCACGACAGCCAGGAACTTCTTCTGGGTGTCGCTGGCCTGGGCTTCAGCGGCCTTGCCGAACTCGGCACCGGTGCCGGCGGCGATGTCGTACAGGTGGCGGCTGTAGGCCACGGTCTTCTCGGCCAGGGGCTGCATCAGGTTGGCTTGCAGCGACAGCAGTTCCTGTGCGTCCTTCACGCTCAGCAGGGCCTGGGCGCTGTTGGCGGATTCGGACAGGGCAGCCTTGGTGGCTTGCACGTTCAGATCGACCAGCTTTTCCACGCCTTCGAAGGCTTTCTGGGTCAGGCCGAAAAGGGTTTCGATGTTGGCTTTCTGGGCGGCAACGATTTGTTCAGCGGTCAACATATTCATACTCCTAAACTTTGTAAAACAAGGGCTTAGTTGAAGGCTGCTGAGAACACCGCGCTGTCGGGACGCTGTTGTTTTCGTTCGCTTTGCTGCACTGCAACATGACTCGAATTATAGGGAGATGCTGCGGAGGTGCAAGCTCTTTTTGTTGCGCTGCAGCATTCTAGATGCGGTGTTCTAAAAGTCGTTGGTGGCACTGCGGCATCGTCCTGCGCCCACAATGGCCCGGCCTGACCGAATCCTCGCCCCGATCTCCCCTCCGTGCACGCCTACTACGCCGACCACTTTGTCCTGCCGCTGCCCAGCGGGCACCGCTTTCCCATGGGAAAGTACGCGCGCCTGCGCGAGCGGCTGGTGGCCGAGTTGCCCGAGGTGCAGATGCAAGAGGCCTTGCCCGCGAGCCGCGGCGAGCTGGCCCTGGTGCACACCCCGGCGTACATCGAGGCCGTGGCCAGTGGCACGCTGAGCCCGGCGGCGCAGCGCGAGATCGGCTTTCCCTGGAGCCCGGCCATGGCCGAACGGGCGCGCCGCTCGGTGGGCGCAACCTTGCAGGCCTGCCGCAGCGCCTTGGGCGGCGCCGGGCTGGCCGCGAACCTGGCCGGCGGGACGCACCACGCCTATGCCGACAAAGGCAGCGGCTTCTGCGTGTTCAACGACTTCGCCGTGGCGGCCCGCCTGATGCAGGCCGAGCACGCGCGGCTGAACCGCGCCCGGGGACCGCTGCGGGTCGCGATCATCGACCTCGACGTGCACCAGGGCAATGGCACGGCGTCCATCTTCGCCAACGATGCGTCGGTGTTCACACTGTCGCTGCACGGCGCGAGGAATTTCCCCTTCCGCAAGGAGCCCAGCGACCTCGACGTCGAGCTGCCCGATGGCTGCGACGACGACACCTACACGGACGCGCTGGAGCGGGCGCTGGGCGAACTGGAGCGCCGCTTCGACCCGGGCCTGGTGCTGTACCTGGCCGGCGCGGACCCGCACGAGGGCGACCGGCTCGGGCGCCTCAAGCTCAGCTTCGATGGCCTGGAGGCGCGCGACCGCCGGGTGATGGACTGGGCCTGGCAGAAGCGCCTGCCGCTGGCCATCGCCATGGGCGGCGGTTACGGGCACGACCTGGAGGCGACCGTGCAGGTGCAGGTCAACACCTACCGCACCGCGCTGCAGTACTGGCAGCGCTGGCGCGGCGGGGCGGCGGCGGTTGCCGGATCAACCCACTGGCACAATGCCCCGGCATGAGCACCGCCAGCAGCCCACCTCCGCGTCCGCAAGCCTTGCCCCGCAGCGCCTACCGGGTGTTCCGTCCCATCGGCACGCGATGGAGCGACAACGACATCTATGGCCATGTGAACAACGTGGTGTACTACAGCTGGTTCGACACGGCGGTCAATGCGCACCTGATCGAGCAGGGCGCGCTCGACATCCACGGCGGCGAGGTGATCGGCCTGGTGATCGAGACCCAGTGCAACTACTTCGCGCCGCTGGCGTTTCCCCAGACCGTGTGGGCCGGCCTGCGCGTGGCGCACCTGGGCAGCTCCAGCGTTCGTTACGAAGTGGGCCTGTTTGCCGACGGTGAAGAGACCGCCGCGGCCTGCGGGCACTTCGTCCACGTGTACGTGAACCGCGAAACCCGCCGGCCCGTGCCGCTGCCCGACATCCTCAAGAAGACTTTGGAGACCCTGCGATGAGCCAGAACCCCGCGTCGCCCCTGATCGATGCCGCCAGCGTCGATGCCGCGATCAACAGCCGCATGTCCACCCGGGCCTTCCTGCCCGATCCGGTGCCGCGCGAGACCATCGAGCACCTGCTGCGGCTGGCCAGCCGTTCGCCCTCGGGCACCAACACCCAGCCCTGGAAGGTGTACGTGCTGCAGGGCGCCAGCCGCGACAGCCTGGTGGAGAAGGTCTGCGCCGCGCACGACGCGTTGCGGGCCGACCCGGCGCTGGCCGCCGAGTACCGCGAGGAGTACGACTACTACCCCGAGAAATGGGTCAGCCCCTACATCGACCGCCGCCGCGAGAACGGCTGGGGCCTCTACGGGCTGCTGGGCATCACCAAGGGCGACAAGGACAAGATGCACGCGCAGCACCAGCGCAACTTCCGCCTGTTCGACGCCCCGGTGGGTCTGATGTTCACGGTGGACCGCATCATGGGCCGGGGTTCGCTGGTCGATTACGGCATGTTCCTGCAGACGCTCATGATCGCTGCGCGCGGCCACGGTCTGCACACCTGCCCGCAGGCCGCCTGGAACGGCTTCGCGAAGATCATCCTGCCGCACATCGGTGCCGGCGAGAACGAAATGCTGGTCTGCGGCATGGCCCTGGGCTATGCCGACCCCAGCCACTTGGTCAACGGCTTTTACACCCCACGCGAGCCGGTCGAGAGCTTCACCCACTGGCTGGAATAATCGCCGCTTCCACTTTTCATCTCATTTCAAAGGACAGAACATGATCACCACCCCCAGCGGCCTGCAGTACGAAGACACCTTGGTCGGCAACGGCGAAGTGGCCCAGGCCGGCCGTCCCGTGCAGGTGCACTACACCGGCTGGCTCTACAACGACGGCGTGCAGGGCGCCAAGTTCGATTCCAGCAAGGACCGTGGCCAGCCGTTCGAATTCCCGCTCGGTGCCGGCCACGTCATCAAGGGCTGGGACGAGGGCGTGCAGGGCATGGCCGTGGGCGGCACGCGCCGCCTGGTCATTCCGGCCGCGCTCGGCTACGGCGCGCGCGGCGCCGGCGGCGTGATCCCCCCCAACGCCACGCTGCTGTTCGAAGTGGACCTGCTGGCCGTCTGATCGCTTGTTCGCGCCCAGCGAAGGCGCCCCGGAGACAACATGACATCACCCACCCTGCGCCGGCTGTGCCTGGCGGCCACCCTGCTGCCTGGCCTTTCTCGTGCCGCGGATCTCGACGGCAGCCAGCTGTCCGTGTGGTGGGGCGTGCCGTTCGCGGGCGTCCTGCTCTCCATTGCCCTGGTGCCCCTGCTGGCACCGGCTTTCTGGCACCACCACTTCGGCAAGGTATCGGCCGCCTGGGCACTGGCCTTTCTCGTGCCGTTCGCGATCGTGGCGGGCCCGGGCCTGGCTGGGACCAGCGTCGTGCACGCGCTGCTGGCCGAGTACATCCCGTTCATCGTGCTGCTGACCGCGCTGTTCACGGTGGCCGGCGGCATCTTCGTGCGGGGCAACCTGCATGGCAGCCCGGGCCTGAACACCGGCCTGCTGGCCATTGGCGCGGTGCTCGCCAGCTTCATGGGCACCACCGGCGCGTCGATGCTGCTGATCCGCCCGCTGATCCGCGCCAACGACAACCGCAAGCACCAGGTGCACGTGGTGGTGTTCTTCATCTTCATCGTCTCCAATGCGGGCGGCTCGCTCACGCCGCTGGGTGACCCGCCGCTGTTCCTGGGGTTTCTCAAGGGCATCGATTTCTTCTGGACCATGGCTCACCTGTGGATGGAGACCGTGGCGCTCATCGGCGCGCTGCTGGTGATCTTCTACGCCATCGACTGGTGGTACTACCACCGCCGTGAAGAGATCCAGCCGCAGGACCCCACGCCCGACACCGCGCGCCTGGGCTTCGACGGCGGCTTCAACTTCGCTCTGCTGGGCGTGGTCGTGGCGCTCGTGCTCATGAGCGGCCTGTGGAAGTCGTCCGTGGTGTTCCACATCGCGGGCACCGACGTCGGCCTGCCGGGCCTGTTGCGCGACGTCGGGCTGATCGGGGTCACGCTCATCTCGCTCAGGCTGACACCATCCAGCGTGCACGAAAGCAACCAGTTCGCCTGGGGGCCGATGCAGGAAGTGGCCAAGTTGTTCGCCGCGATCTTCCTCACCATCATCCCGGTGATCGCCATGCTCAAGGCCGGTGTCGACGGCCCGTTCGGCGCGGTGGTCAAGGCGGTGACGAATGCGGACGGCTCGCCCAATCCGGCCATGTACTTCTGGGCCACCGGCGCCCTGAGTTCCTTCCTCGACAACGCACCCACCTACCTGGTGTTCTTCAACACGGCCGGCGGCGATCCGCAGGTGCTGATGACCGCCATGGCGCCCACGCTGGTCGCCATCTCCGCCGGTGCCGTGTTCATGGGCGCCAACACCTACATCGGCAACGCGCCCAACCTGATGGTCAAGGCGATCGCCGAAGACCGCGGCATCCGCATGCCCAGCTTTTTCGGTTACATGCTCTGGTCGGTCGGCATCCTGGTGCCGCTGTTCGCGCTGATGACCTGGATCTGGTTTGTCTGACCCCTTGAAGGAGCCTCCCGCCATGACCTCCCGCCCCGCCATCCTCGTCGCCCGCCAAGTCTTCCCCGAGGTGGTGGACAAGCTGCGGCAGCACTTCGATGTGGACACCAATGAAGACGACGCACCGCTGGCGCCGGCCCAGCTGATCGAGCGCCTGCAAGGCAAGGTGGGCGTGATCACCACCGGCAGCGAGCGCGTGGACGCGGCCCTGATCGCGGCCTGCCCGCAACTCAAGATCGTGGCCAACATCGCGGTGGGGTACAACAACTTCGACCTGCCGGCCATCACCGCCGGCGGCGTGCTGGCGAGCAACACGCCCGACGTGCTGACCGAAACCACCGCCGATTTCGGGTTCGCGCTGCTGCTGGCCACGGCGCGCCGCCTCACCGAGAGCGAGCATTTCCTGCGCGCTGGCCAGTGGAACCGCTGGGCCCTGGACATGTTCGCTGGCGCCGAGGTGAACGGCAGCACGCTGGGCATCCTCGGCATGGGCCGCATCGGCCAGGCCATCGCGCGGCGCGGCGCGCACGGTTTCGGCATGAAGGTGATCTACCACAACCGTTCGCGGCTCGACGCGGCGACGGAAGCCGAATGCAAGGCCAGCTACGTGAGCAAGGATGAGCTGCTGAAGACGGCCGACCACCTCATCCTCGTGCTGCCTTACAGCGCGGCGTCGCACCACGCCATCGGCGCGGCCGAGATCGCGCAGATGAAACCCACGGCGACGCTGGTCAACATCGCGCGCGGCGGCATCGTGGACGACGCGGCGCTGGCCGTGGCGCTGCGCGAGAAGCGCATCGCCGCTGCAGGGCTGGACGTGTACGAGGGCGAGCCCAAGGTGCATCCCGACCTGCTCACCGTGCCCAACATCGTGCTCACGCCGCACATCGCCAGCGCCACCATCACCACCCGCAAGGCCATGGCGCACCTGGCGGCCGACAACGTGATCGCCTACCTCACGCAGGGCAAGACCCTCACGCCGCTCAACCCCGAAGTGGCGGGCACGCGTTGAACGACACGATGAGCAACGACCTGCTTCTCTGGCTGCTGCTGATCGGGGTGGCGCTCAACCTCGCGCTCGGCCTGTGGCTGCTGCTGCGCCGTGCGCCGGTGGATGCCCAGGAGCTCGCGCACCGCCAGCGCCTGCTCGACCAGCTGCAGCTGCAGGGGCAGCAGGTGAGCCAGCGCGTGGAGCGGGTGGAAAGCGAACTGCGGCGCGAGATCGGCGAGCAGTCGCGCGGCGGGCGCCAGGAGATGCAGCAGACCCTGGCCACCTTCCAGGAAACCCTTTCGCGCCAGGAGGCCGAGGCCACGCGCACGCAGAACGCCCAGCTCGACGCCTTCGCCCTGCAACTCGTGCAACTGCGCGGCACACTGGGCGATACGCTCACGCGCCAGCTGCAGGACATGAGCGAAGGCAACGCGCGGCGCCTGGCCGAGATCCGCACCACGCTGGACGCGCAGCTCGCGCAACTGCAGCAGAACAACGCCGCCAAGCTCGATGAAATGCGCGCCACGGTCGATGAGAAACTGCAGAGCACGCTGCAGGCGCGCCTGGGCGAGAGCTTCAAGCAGGTGGCCGACCGCCTGGAGCAGGTGCACAAGGGCCTGGGCGAAATGCAGACGCTGGCGCAGGGCGTGGGCGACCTCAAGCACCTGCTGACCAACGTGAAGACGCGCGGCATGTTCGGCGAAGCCCAGCTGGCCGCGTTGCTCGAACAGGTGTTCGCGCCCGACCAGTACGCCGTGCAGGTGATGACCAAGCCGGGCAGCCGCTTCACGGTGGACTTCGCGATCAAGATGCCCGGCCGCAGCGAAGATGGCGCGCCTTGCTGGTTGCCGATCGACGCCAAATTTCCCAACGAGGACTACGAGCGCCTGCTCGATGCGCAGCAGCGCGCCGACGTCGAAGGCGCCGACCTGGCCGCGCGTGGGCTGGAGCAGCGCATCCGGCTCGAAGCGAAGTCCATGGCCGACAAGTACCTGCAGCCGCCGCACACGACCGACTTCGCCATCCTGTTCCTGCCCACCGAAGGCCTGTACGCCGAGGTGCTGCGCCGACCGGGGCTGATGGAAGTGCTGCAGCGCGAGCACCGCGTGACCCTGGCCGGGCCCACCACGCTCATGGCCATGCTCAACTCGCTGCAGATGGGCTTTCGCACGCTGGCGCTGGAAAAGCGCTCCAGCGAAGTCTGGCAGGTGCTGGGCGCGGTCAAGACCGAGTTCGGCAAGTTCGGCGACGTGCTCGCGCGCGTGAAGAGCCAGACGCAGACCGTGCTCAACACGCTGGACAGCGCCGAGACGCGCAGCCGCGCCATGGGCCGCGCGCTCAAGGCGGTGGAAGCCTTGCCGCAGGACCAGGCCAGCGCGCTGCTGCCGCTGGACCCCACCGACAACGGAGACGCTTGAACCCCCAGCTCCGATCCGTCCTCTGGCGCCTCATCGCGGCGCAGATCTGCCTGCATGCGTGCATGACGGGGTTTCGCATGGCCGCTCCGCTCATGGCGCTGCGCGAGGGCTACAGCCCGGTGGCCGTGGGCGTGTTGCTGGCCCTGTTCGCGCTGGCACCCGTTTTCATGGCCTTGCCCGCGGGGCGCTACGCCGACCGGCGCGGCCTGCGCAAACCGGTGATGCTCTCGGTGGGGGTGGCCTCGGCCGGCGCGGCGCTGTCGGTGGCCTTTCCCGTGTTCCCCATGCTGTGCCTGACCGCTTTGACCTGCGGGGCGGGCACGGGCATGGCCATGATCGCCCTGCAGCGCCACGTGGGCCGGCTGGCCCACGGGCCGACGGAGCTCAAGCAGGTGTTCAGCTGGATGGCCATCGGCCCGTCGATCTCCAACTTCCTGGGGCCCTTTCTGGCGGGCTTGATGATCGACAGCTTCGGCTTTCGCGCCGCCTTCCTGCTGCTCGCGCTGCTGCCCTCGCTGGCCTGGTACGGCGTGCGGCACACCGTCGAGCACGAGCCGGTGGCACCCGAGTTGCGCCAGGCCAGCGGCTCGTCGTGGAATTTGTTGAAGGACAAGGGCTTTCGCCAGCTGATGATGATCAACTGGATGCTGTCGTCCTGCTGGGATGTGCACACCTTCCTGGTGCCGGTGCTGGGCCACGAGCGCGGCCTGAGTGCGACCGTGATCGGCACCATCCTCGGCGCCTTCGCCCTGGCCGCCACCGCGATCCGCCTGCTCCTGCCGTGGCTGGCCTCGCACCTGCGCGAGTCGGTGGTGATCGGCACGGCCATGCTGGCCACCGCGCTGCTGTTCGCGGCCTATCCCATGGTGCACGCGGCCTGGGCCATGGGCACGCTCTCGGTGCTGCTGGGTTTCGCGCTCGGATCGGTGCAACCCATGATCATGAGTTCGCTGCACCAGATGACGCCGCACCACCGCCACGGCGAAGCGCTGGGCCTGCGCGCCATGGCCATCAACGGGTCCAGCGTGGTGATGCCGCTGATGTTCGGCTCGGCCGGCGCCCTGATCGGGGTGGGCGCGGTGTTCTGGCTCGTGGGCGCGGTGGTCGGCCTGGGTTCGCCGCTGGCCTGGCGCCTGCCGGCGCCTTCGGCCGAGGCGCCTCAGCGCATGCCTTAGGCGGGCGCGAGCTTGCGCGGAGCGGCCGCGCGTTGCGGGGCCCGCGCGGCGGGGTGGGTGAAGCCCAGCCCGGCGAGGTACACGTCCATCGTGTCGCGCCCGCTCTTCACGAGATCAAAAGCCTCGGGGTCGAGCAGCCAGTTCTGGATCAGGCCGTCGATGATCACGTGCAGGCCGAGCGCGGCGGTGCCCAGCGGGATGTGCAGCTGGATGCCTTCGCGCTGCACCGCCTGCTGAAGGATCTCTTCGGTCATGGCCATGCATTCGTTGCGCACCTGCAGATGGCGGTCGCGCACGGCCTGCATCTCGGCCACGTACTCCACCTTGTGCGTGGCGACCTCGAACACCCGGCGGGTCTGTTCGTCGTTGGCGGTCTGCTGGAGCGCGTTCATGATCGAGTCGCGCAGGGAGAGCAGGGGGTTGGCGGTGGTGTCCGCCGTGCGCGCGGTGCAGGCCAGCGTGCCCTCCAGAGGCATGGTCACGCGCTCCATCATGGCGTTGAACAGGTCGGCCTTGTCCTTGAAGTGCCAGTAGATCGCGCCGCGCGTGGTGCCGGCGGCGGTGGCAATGTCGTTGAGCGAGGTGCGGGAGACGCCTCGCTCCTGAAACAGATGCTCGGCAGCATCCAGCAGGCTGTGGCGGGTGGCCAGCGCATCGGCTTTGGTGCGTCGAACCATGGTGTTTGTGTCTCCAGAATGGAAGCCCGTGGGCATGGGCAGGACTATACATACATTCTTGGATGTATGTATACTTCGCCGTTTTGCGACAGCACAACCCGTCAGGGTATTCCCTGCCGTTGCGCGCCAACCCTCTTTCATACCCAAGGACTCCCATGCCCGCCTTGAGCCTCATCAAGTCAGTGCCCGTTTCGCGCACCCGGTTCGCCCCCTTGCCCCCGGCCCGGTTGTGGCGTGGCCTGTCCGTCCTCGCATTGGCCGCGGTGCTGGCCGCCTGCGGCGAGTCCGCTCCCCCGCAAGCAGCCGCCCCGGGTGGTGGCATGCCTGCCCCCGAAGTGGGCGTGGTCACGGTCGCCCCCGGCGACGTGGGCCTGACGACCGAACTGCCGGGCCGCCTGGAAGCGTCGCGCGTGGCGCAGGTGCGGGCCCGCGCGGCCGGCATCCTGCAGGAACGCCTGTTCCGCGAGGGCAGCGACGTGAAGGCGGGCCAGCCGCTGTTCCGCATCGATCCCGCGCCGTATTCGGCCGCCCTGCAAAGCGCCCAGGCCAGCCTGGCGCGCTCGCAGGCCAACCTCACGCAAGCCACGGCGCTGGCCGAGCGCTACGCGCCGCTGGTGAAGGAAAACGCCATCAGCCAGCAGGAATACGCCTCCGCCGTCGCGGCCCAGAAGCAGGCCGAGGCGGATGTCGCGGCCGGCAAGGCGGCCGTGCAGACCGCCAACATCAACCTCGGCTATGCCCGTGTGACGGCGCCCATTTCGGGCCGCATCGGCCGCGCGCTGGTGACCGAAGGCGCGCTGGTCGGGCAGGGCGAGGCCACGCAGCTGGCGGTGATCCAGCAGATCAACCCCATGTACGTGAACTTCACGCAGTCTGCCGCCGAGGTGTTCAAGCTGCGCAAGGCCATGGACAACGGCCAGCTCAAGGGAGCGGGCTCGCAAGCCGCGGCCGTGCAGGTGGTGCTGGAAGACGGCACCGTGTACGAACAGCCCGGCCGCCTGCTGTTCGCCGACCTGACGGTGGACAGCGCCACCGGCCAGGTGACGCTGCGCGCCGAAGTGCCCAACCCCAAGGGCACGCTGCTGCCGGGTCTGTATGTGCGCGTGCGCCTGGAGCAGGCCAAGGCCGGCAATGCGATCACGCTGCCCCAGCAGGCCGTGACGCGCTCGGCGCAGGGCGACACCGTCTCGGTGGTCGGCGCCGACGGCAAGATCTCGCCGCGCCAGGTGAAGGTGGGCGGTCAGCAGAACGGCCAGTGGGTCATCCTCGACGGCGTGAAGGCCGGCGAACAGATCATGGTCGATGGCTTCCAGAAGCTCCAGATGATGCCGCCCGGCACGCCCGTGAAGGCCGTGCCCTGGCAGGCGCCAGGCAGCGCGCCGGCTCCAGCCCCGGCCGCCGCAGCCCCGGCGCCCGAGGCCGCGAAGTAAGGAGCGCCCGACATGGCGAAATTCTTCATTGACCGACCCATCTTCGCGTGGGTGATCGCGCTCTTCATCATGGTGCTCGGCGGCGTGTCGATCACGCAGCTGCCGATCGCGCAGTACCCACCTGTGGCCCCGCCGGCCATCGTCATCAACACCGCCTACCCAGGCGCCTCGGCCGCCACGCTGGAGGACAGCGTGCTGTCGGTGATCGAGCGCGAGATGAACGGCGCGCCCGGCCTGATCTACATGGAATCGGTGGCTCAGGCCGATGGCAGCGGCAGCATCACGCTGAGCTTCGAGACCGGCACCAACCCGGAACTGGCGCAGGTGGACGTGCAGAACCGCTTGTCCCGGGCCACGCCGCGCCTGCCTTCGGCGGTCACGCAGCAGGGTGTGCGGGTGGACAAGTCCAACAGCAACTTCCTGCTGTTCGCCATGCTCTCGAGCGACGATCCGGCGCTGGACCCCGTGGCGCTGGGCGACTACGCCGCGCGCAGCGTGGTGCCCGAGCTGCAGCGCCTGCCCGGTGTGGGCCAGGCCCAGCTGTTCGGCTCCGAGCGCGCCATGCGCATCTGGATCGACCCGGCCAAGCTGCTCGGCTTCAACCTGAGTGCGTCCGACGTCAACAACGCCATCCGCGCGCAGAACGCGCAGGTCTCGGCCGGTGAAATCGGTGCGCTGCCCAACGTGGCCGGCCAGAGCATCGCGGCCACCGTGGTGGTCAACGGCCAGCTCGGCAGCGTCGAGCAGTTCGGCAACATCGTGCTGCGCGCCAGCGCCGACGGCGCCACGGTGCGCCTCAAGGACGTGGCCCGCATCGAACTCGGTGGCCAGGCGTACGCCACGTCGGCGCGCCTGAGCGGCAAGCCTGCGGTGGGCGTTGGCGTGCAGCTCTCGCCCAGTGGCAACGCCCTGGCCACGGCCGAGGCGGTGCGCACCAAGATGCACGAACTCGAGCGCTTCTTCCCCACCGGCATGAAATGGTCGATCCCCTACGACAGCTCGCGCTTCGTGAAGATCTCCATCACGCAGGTGGCCCAGACCCTGGGTGAGGCCATGCTGCTGGTGTTCCTGGTGATGTTCCTGTTCCTGCAGAACATCCGCTACACCATCATCCCGACCATCGTCGTGCCGGTGGCCCTGCTGGGCACCTTCGGGGCCCTGCTGGCCATGGGCTTCTCCATCAACGTGCTGACCATGTTCGGCATGGTGCTGGTGATCGGCATCGTGGTGGACGACGCCATCGTGGTGGTGGAGAACGTCGAGCGCATCATGAGCGAGGAGGGGCTGCCACCCCTGCAGGCGACCCGCAAGGCGATGTCGCAGATCTCCGGCGCCATCGTCGGCGTGACCGTGGTGCTGATCTCGGTGTTCGTGCCGCTGGCCTTCTTCGCCGGCTCGGTGGGCAACATCTACCGCCAGTTCTCGGCGGTGATGGGCGTGTCGATCGCGTTCTCGGCCTTCCTGGCCCTGTCGCTCACGCCCGCGCTGTGCGCGACGCTGCTCAAGCCGGTCGAGGCCGGCCACCACCACGAGAAGAAGGGCTTCTTCGGCTGGTTCAACCGCGGCTTCTCGCGCACGGCCAAACGCTACGAGCGAGGCGTGGCGGCGCTGCTGCCGCGCGCCGGTCGCACGCTGATCATCTACGTGGCCATCATCGCCGCCGCGGCCGTGGTCTACATGCGCCTGCCGACCTCGTTCCTGCCCAATGAAGACCAGGGCACGCTGCTGGTGAACGTGCAGCTGCCGCCGGGCGCCACGCAGGAGCGCACGCTGGACGTGATGAAGCAGGTGGAAGGCTACATCCTGCAGCAGCCCGAAGTGGAAAGCATGGTGGGCGTGCTGGGCTTCAGCTTCTCCGGCCAGGGCCAGAACGCCGCGCTGGCGTTCGTGACGCTCAAGGACTGGGCTGAGCGCACCGAGCCCGGCAGTTCGGCCGAGGCGGTGGCCGGGCGGGCCTTCGGCGCGCTCTCGGGCATCCGCGATGCGTTCATCTACCCGCTGAGCCCGCCACCCATTCCCGAACTGGGGGCCTCGTCCGGCTTCAGCTTCCGTCTGCAGGACCGGGGCGGTCTGGGCCGCGACGCCCTGATGAGCGCGCGCAACCAGCTGCTGGGCATGGCCTCGCAGAGCAAGGTGATCACCCAGGTGCGCCCGGACGGCCTGGAAGACGCGCCGCAGCTGCAGATCGACATCGACCGCGACAAGGCCAACGCCCTGGGCGTGGGCTTCGACGTGATCAATGCCGCCATCGGCACCTCGCTCGGATCGAGCTACGTCAACGATTTCCCCAACGCCGGCCGCCTTCAGCGCGTGGTGGTGCAGGCCGATGCGCCGGCCCGCATGCAGCCGGAAGACCTGTTGCGCCTGAACGTGGTGAACAACAAGGGCCAGGCGGTGCCGCTGTCGGCCTTCGCCACCACGAAATGGATCACCGGCCCGATGCAGACGGTGCGCTACAACGGCTACCCGTCCGTGCGCATCAGTGGCAGCGCCGCCCCCGGCATGAGCACGGGTGCGGCCATCGCCGAGATGGAAAAGCTCGCGGCCCAGTTGCCGCAAGGCATCGGCTACGAGTGGACCGGCCAGACGCGCGAGGAAAAGCTCGCCGGCTCGCAGGCCGTCATCCTGTACGCCTTCGCCATCCTGGCCGTGTTCCTCTGCCTGGCCGCGCTGTACGAGAGCTGGACCATTCCGCTGTCGGTGATTCTGGTGGTGCCGCTGGGCGTGCTCGGGGTGCTGCTGGCCACGTTGATGCGCGACTACTCGAACGACGTGTACTTCCAGGTGGGGCTGATCACCATCATCGGCCTCTCGGCGAAGAACGCGATTCTGATCATCGAGTTCGCCAAGGACCTGCAGGCGCAAGGCAAGAGCGTGATCGCGGCGGCGCTGGAAGCGGCCCACATCCGGTTCCGCCCCATCATCATGACCTCGATGGCGTTCACGCTGGGCGTGCTGCCGCTGGCGATCGCCTCGGGCGCCGGCTCGGCCAGCCAGCGCGCGATCGGTACCGGCGTGATCGGCGGCATGCTCACCGGCACCGTGCTGGCGGTGATCTTCGTGCCGATCTTCTTTGTGGTGGTTCGCACCCTGTTCAAGGGCAGCGAACGCCAGCACCAGCGGGATGCCGAACAAGCGGCCGCCCACCATGGCCCAGGAGTGCAAATCGATGTATGACATGACCCACCCCCGCGCCGCCTCCGGCGGCACCCCCTCGAGGGGGCGCATCGTGCGGCCTGGCGAAGCCAGTTCCGCCGGTGCTCTGGATGTTTCGTCTCGGCGCTTGTCGCGCCTCGGCTTGACGCTGCTGGCTGCTGCTGCGCTCGGTGCCTGCTCGTTCATTCCCAAGTACGAGCGCCCCGAGGCGCCGGTGGCCTCGCAGTTTCCGGGGCCTCAGCCGGCTGCTTCGGTCGATGCCAAGTCGGGCGCCGACGTTGCCTGGCGCGAGTTCATCGGTGACGCCAAGCTGCGCGAGTTGATCGCGCTGGCGCTGCAGAACAACCGCGACCTGCGCGTGGCCACGCTCAACATCGAGCAGGTGCGTGCTCAGTACCAGATCCGCCGCGCCGACCAGTTCCCGACCATCGGCCTGGCCGCCACCGGCAACCGCCAACCCGACGGCACCGGTGGCATCACCAGCGTCTACAGCGTGGGCCTGGCCCTGAGCAGCTGGGAGATCGATTTCTTCGGCCGCCTCGGCGCGCTGAAGGAAGCGGCCCTGGCCCAGTACCTTGCGAGCCAGGAAGCGCGCCACGCCGCGCAGACCAGCCTGGTGGCGGCTGTCGCCAGCACCTGGCTGAGCCTGCAGGCCAACGACGAGCTGCTGGTGCTGACCGAGCGCACCGTGGCCACGCGCGAGGATTCGCTGCGCCTGAGCAAGCTGCGCTTCGACAACGGTGCCACCTCCGCGCTGGACCTGCGCCAGGCCGAGTCGCTGACCGCCGCGGCCCAGTCCGCGCTGGCGCAGCAGCGCCGCCTGCGCGCGCTGGACATCAACGCCCTCACGCTGCTGGTGGGCCAGGCGCCCCCGGCCGAGCTGCTGCCCGTGCCGCCGACCGTGCCCACGCAGAGCGCCAATGCCAACGAGGTGGCCGTGCCGACCGCGCCCGTGCCCGCCGCCTCCATGCTGCGCGACGTGCCGGCCGGCCTGCCGTCGGACCTGCTCACGCGCCGCCCGGACATCCGCCAGGCCGAGCAGCAGCTGATTGCCGCCAACGCCAACATCGGCGCCGCGCGCGCCGCGTTCTTCCCGCGCATCTCGCTCACCGCGTCGGCCGGCACGGCCAGCAGCAGCCTCTCGGGCCTGTTCAAGGACGGTTCCTGGGGCTTCACGATGGCGCCGCAGGCCTTGCTGCCGATCTTCGATGCGGGGCGCAACCGCGCCAACCTGGACTCGTCCAACGCCGGGCGTGAGATCGCGGTGGCCCAGTACGAAAAGGCGATCCAGACCGCGTTCCGCGAAGTGGCCGATGCGCTGGCCGGCAGCGCGACGCTGGGCGACCAGCTCAGCGCGCAGCAGGTGCAGGCCACGGCCGAGGCCGAGCGCTTCCGCCTGGCCGAGCTGCGCTACCGCAATGGCGTGGCGAGCTTCCTCGACGTGCTGGACGCACAGCGCTCGCTGTTCGCCACCCAGCAGGCGCTGGCGCAGACGCGCCTGGCACAACAGCAGAACCAGGTGAACTTGTACAAGGCCCTGGGCGGCGGCTGGCAGCAGGAATGACCCCCTGCGCCGCTGACGCGGCCTCCCCCTGAAAGGGGGACAACGCCTGAGGCCCGGCGAAGCCGGTTCCTCGGCGTTTCTGGAGGGTTCACCGCGCGCCGGAAATGCCTTGCGGGGATCAGCCCTTCAAGCTGTAGAACTCGAGGATGTGTTCCCAGGCGGTCTGGGGATCGTCCACGTACTTGAACAGGTTCAGATCTTCCGGCGAGATCGTGCCTTCCTCGACCAGCACGTCGAGGTTGATCAGCCGCTTCCAGTAGTCCGATCCGAACAGCAGGATCGGCACCGGCTTGGACTTCTTGCATTGCACCAGCGTGATCACCTCGAACAGTTCGTCGAGCGTGCCGAAGCCGCCGGGGAATGCCAGCAGGGCCTTGGCGCGCATCATGAAGTGCATCTTGCGCAGCGCGAAGTAGTGGAACTTGAAGCTCAGCTCGGGTGAAACGTAGGGGTTGGCGGCCTGTTCGTGCGGCAGCGCGATGTTCAGGCCCACGGTGGGCGCGCCCTCATCGTGCGCGCCCCGGTTGGCCGCTTCCATGATGCCGGGGCCGCCACCGGTGCAGATGAAGAGCTGCTCGGCCTTCGCGCACTTCGCGCTGTAGCGGGCCACGATGCGCGCGAACTCGCGCGCCTTGTCGTAGTAGTGCGCGTTGCGCACCATGGCCTGGGCGCGCGCGATCTCGCGCGCGTCGCCGCTGCGCTCGGCGCGCACCAGCTGCTCCTGCGCTTCGCTGGCTTCGCGAAAGCGCGCGCTGCCGTAGACGACGATGGTGTTCTCGATGCCCGCTTCGCGCTGGGCCAGGTCGGGCTTGAGCATCTCAAGCTGCAGGCGGATGCCGCGCGTCTCGCGCCGCAGCAGGAACTCAGGGTCGGCGAACGCCAGGCGGTAGGCGTCGGCCTGCAGGGGCAGCCCTTCGTTGGCGTGGGTCTGGAGTTCGGCCCAGGCATCGGCCAGGCGGCGTTCATTGAGGTCTTGGGGAGCAGCCATGGTGGAATTCCTTCGTTTGTCGTGTGATTCGGATGATGCCGCTCACAGGGCGAGCGCCAGGGCCAGCGGCACGAAGACCACGGCCAGCGCGTTGCCCAGCATGATCATGGCACCGACCTTGTCGGGCTCCTGGTGGTAGCGGTCGGCCAGCATGAACTGCATCACGGCGGGAGGCAAGGCGGCGAACAGCAGCAGCTGGCCACGCGCCGCGCCTTCCAGGCCGAGCGCCCAGGCCAGCGGCAGGGCGATGGCCAGGCCGATGAGCGGGCGGGCCAGCGCGCCGAGCAGGCCGATCGCCAGGCCCTCGCGGGTCAGCGCGGTCAGGCGCACGCCCAGGGAGAACAGCATCATGGGCAGCAGCGCATCGCCCAGCAGCTTCAGGCCGGAGAGCACCACGTCGGGCGGGCGCACATCGGTCAGGGCGCTCGCGAAGCCGAGCGCCGTGCCGATCATCAGCGGGCTGGTGAGCAGGTCGCGCGTGCGCGCCATGCGGCTGGTGATGCGCGCGCCGAGCGAGAAGTGCAGCAGGTTGCTGACCGAGAACAGCGCCACGGCCGCGCCGAAGTGGGCCGGGCCGAAGGCCAGCAGCGCCAGGGGCAGGCCCATGTTGCCGCAGTTGTTGAACATCACCACCGGCACCAGCGTGCGCGGCTGCGCACCCATGGCCCGAGACAGGACCCAGGCCAGCAGACCGCCGCCCAGGATGATCACCCCGCCCCCCACGAGCAGCACCAGGTGCTCGGCGATGACGAAGTCGCGCGACGCGAGCGCCGAATACACCAGCATGGGCGCGAGCACGTCGAGCGCGATGCGGTTGAAGGTGCCCATGTCGGGCGCCTGCCGGCGCGCATAAGCGAAGCCGATCGCCACGATCAGGAACACCGGGATGATGACGTCGGCAATGCGGGCGATCAGGTCCATGCGCAGGGAGGGGGCGGCGTGCGGATGCCGGAAAGTGAAAAGGCTCCCGCAGGAGCCTCTTCAAGGGTTCGTCGTGGGCGTCAAACGCTCAGACGCGCTTGCGGTATTCGCCGGTGCGCGTGTCGATTTCGATGCGGTCGCCCTGGGCCACGAACAGCGGCACGGAGATTTCGAAACCGGTGGCGATCTTGGCCGGCTTGAGCACCTTGCCCGAGGTGTCGCCCTTGACGGCCGGCTCGGTCCAGGTGATTTCGCGCTCGACGCTGGTGGGCAGTTCGACCGAGATGGCCTTGCCGTCGTAGAACACCACTTCGACGGTCATGCCGTCTTCGAGGTAGTTCAGGGCGTCGCCCATGTTCTCGGCTTCCACTTCGTACTGGTTGTACTCGGCGTCCATGCAGACGTACATCGGATCGGCGAAGTAGGAGTAGGTGCACTCCTTCTTGTCCAGGATGATCTGGTCCATCTTGTCGTCGGCCTTGCAGACGACTTCGGTGGCCATGTTGTTCAACAGGGCCTTGAGCTTGAGGCGCACGGTGGCCGCGCCTCGGCCGCCACGGCTGTATTCGGTCTTCAGGACGATCATCGGGTCCTTGCCATGCATGATGACGTTGCCGGCGCGGAGTTCTTGAGCGATTTTCATAGGGCTTCCAACGGTTGGGCGCGGAATGGTGACTGGGATCGAATCCGGCCCGGTTTTCCGCAAAGCCTCGAATTTTATCGCTTTTCCAGTGCAAACCCGACCAGCTGGCTGCACAGGTCGGCCTGGGCCAGCAGGCGTTCGCGCGCCGCCTGGGCGCAGCCGTGCCAGCTTGCCAGGGTGTCGGCATCCGGCCAGACGGCCGCCTGCGGGCCGATGCCGTTCCACGCCAGGTGGAAGGCGCGCAGCGAGGGCGGTGCCTGCAGCCAGTCCAGAAACGCCTCCAGCTTGGCGTGGTGCGCGCCGTCGTGCTGCGGGTAGATGTGCCAGACGAAGGGCCGGCCGGCCCACAGGGCACGGGCCAGTGAATCCTCGCCGCGCACGAAGTTGAGGTCGCCAGTCCAGAGCAGGTGGTCGAAGTCGCGCTGGCTCAGCAGGGGCAGCGGGTGCAGCCGGCAGCCCGGGCCGGGCGAGGCCGCCTGCTGCACGGCCTGCCAGGCCCGCCCGGGCGTCACCAGCCAGTCGCTGATTGCCGTGTCCAGCCCGGCCTGTTGCAGCACGGCGGGCAGTGCGGCGGGTTCGTAGCAGAACAGGCTGACCCGGCGGGCCTCGGGGCGCACCGGCAGTTGCAGGCTGGCCAGCCAGGCCCCAGCGTCGAACGCGGCCTGGCGCGCCAGCAGGTCGGGCTCGCGCAGCAGGCCGCCCGTGCGGGCGGTGAACCCCGGGTAGAAGAACCATTTGCCGAGCCCACGCGCCGGCCCGCTCATGACCGGCGAGGGCAGGCGGTGCGAGCGTTCCACATAGGACTCGGCGCTGAGGTACTCCAGGTTGATCCACACCGGCGCGCGCGCGCCACCGGCCACGCGGGCGGCCAGCGCCTTGATGCACTCGGCCGGCGGCTCGCAGCCAAAGGCCTCGATCCACACGTCGGCCGGGGGCTGCGGGTCGGCCTGGCCGGCGGGCAGGGGCGAGGTCCAGGTCCGCACCTCGATGTTCGGCACGCTGCCTTGCAGCGCGCCGGGCGCCATCCAGGCCAGGGCCTGCGGGTCGTCCAGCCACAGGCGCACCTGCTCGCCCCGGCGGGCCAGCTCGGCCGAGAGTCGCCAGCAGACGCCCACGTCGCCGAAGTTGTCGATCACCCTGCAGAAAATGTCCCAGCGCATGGGCGCCATTGTCGGGGCTTGGCGGCGCCCGCTGGCCGGGCTACAGTTTGCGGGCGCTGCAGGCCGGGCCCGCTGGGTCGCTGAAGGCGCGGAGACCCGCACCATGGCCTTGCGACGCTTCATCCCCTGGCTGGCCGCACTGCCGCTGGTGCTCCTGTCTCCCCTGCTGGCCGCTCAGGACCTCATCGCCGACATGAGCGCCGGCCCGCCCACCGGCCGCTACGCCTTCGCCAGCAGCACCCCGCGCAGCCTGCCGGACCTGCTCAAGGGCCCGGGGCAGGGTGAGCCGGCCCAGCCGGTGGGGCACTGGTTCCTGCCCGCCGGCATGGAACGTGGGCCCGCCGTGATCCTGATCCACGGCTCGGGCGGCCTCTACGACGCCATGCTCGACTTCTGGCCCAGGCAGTTCAACGCCGCGGGCATCGCCGTGCTGGCGGTGGATTCCTTCGGGCCCCGCGGTGTCAAGAGCACGGCGGAGGACCAGTCGCAAGTGCCTTTCGCCGCCGACACGGCGGACGCCTTCGCCGCGCTCAAACTCGTGGCCAGCCACCCCCGCGTGGACCCGGCGCGCATCGCCATCATGGGGTTCTCGCGCGGGGGCATCACCACCTGGCGCACGGCGGTCGAGCGCATCGCGGCGGCGCAGAAGCTGCCCGACAACCTGCGTTTCGCCGCCCACGTGCCGATGTATTCGGGCGGCTGCGTGGGCGCGTTCCGCCTGATGGTCAAGCCCGGTGTGTTCACCGCCAAGGCGCCCATGCTGTGGGTGCACGGCGATGCGGACGACTACACGACCATCGGCGCCTGCCGCGACTACGCCGATCACATCGGCAAGGCCGGCACGCCGGTGGAGTTCGTCACCCTCGAAGGCGCGATGCACAAGTTCGACCAGGACGACACGCGCCGCCTGAACGTGCGCGGCGCGCAGCGCACGCTCGAAACCTGCCCGCTGGAGCTCGACATCGACACGCTGGCCACCTACGACCGCAACACCGGCCAGCGGGTCAGCGGCGAGGCGCTGCAGGCGCTCACGCGGCAGTCGTGCAGCGCCATCGGCGCACATGTGCAGGGCGACCGCGCCGCGCGCGACAAGGCCGCGCAGGCCATCCTGGCCTTCTTCCGCAAGACGCTCGGCTCACGCTGAGGCCCGCACGCCGGCGGGGCCGGCGGGGACGGGCCACAATACGCGCCCATGTCCGACACGCATTCCGAACAACTGCTCAGCGAGGTGGCCGCCCTGCCGGGCCTGCCCGGCGTGTACCGCTACTTCGACGCCCAGGGCCAGCTGCTCTACGTGGGAAAGGCGCGCAACCTCAAGAAGCGCGTGTCGAGCTATTTCCAGAAGAACCACGATGGCACGCGCATCGGCCACATGGTGGGCAAGATCGTGCGCATGGAAACCACCGTGGTGCGCTCCGAGGCCGAGGCGCTGCTGCTGGAAAACAACCTCATCAAGACGTTGAACCCCAAGTTCAACATCCTGTTCCGCGACGACAAGAGCTACCCCTACCTCAAGATCACCGGCACGCGCGAGGTGTTCAAGCCCTCGGCCCGGCTGCCGTCGCCCTCGCTGGCGTTTCCGCGCATGGCGTACTACCGGGGCGTGGTCGACCGCCGCCACAGCTACTACGGCCCGTACCCCAGCGCCTGGGCGGTGAAGGAGTCCATCACCCTGCTGCAGAAGGTGTTCCGCCTGCGCACCTGCGAGGACACGGTGTTCGCCAACCGCACGCGGCCCTGCCTGCTGTACCAGATCAAGCGCTGCAGCGGCCCTTGCGTGGACCTGATCGACCACGAGGCCTACGCGCAGGACGTGCGCGACGCCGAGCGCTTCCTGCGCGGCGAGACCCAGGCCGTGCTCGACACGCTGGAGCAGCGCATGCTCGCGCACGCCGAGAAGCTGGAGTTCGAGCAGGCCGCCGAGATCCGCAACCAGATGAGCGCGCTCTCGCGCGTGCTGCACCAGCAGGCCATGGACACCGTGTCGGACAAGGACGTGGACGTGCTCGCGGTGAAGGTGCACGGCGGGCGGGCCTGCGTGAACCTCGCGATGATCCGCGGCGGCCGCCACCTGGGCGACCGGCCGTATTTCCCCGCCCACGTGGACGACGCCACCGCCATCGACAACGCGCTGGCCGAGGAGGGCGGTGAAACCCCCAAGCCGGCGGACCCCGCCGAACGCGTGGCCGTGCAGGTGCTGGAGGCCTTCATCGCGCAGCACTACCTGGGCGTGGCCATGCCGCACACGCTGGTGACCAGCCACCCCGTGGGAAAGCCGCTGCTGGACGCGCTGACCGAGCAGATCGGCGCCAAGGTGAACGCGGTGCACCACCCGCGCGAGCACCGCCGCATCTGGCTGGAGATGGCGCAGAAGAACGCCGACATTGCGCTGGCGCGCCTGCTGGCCGAAGAAGGCAGCCAGCAGGCCCGCACGCGCGCGCTGGCCGACGCGCTGAACCTGCCTGACGACCAGCTCGACACGCTGCGCATCGAGTGCTTCGACATCTCGCACACCGCCGGTGAGTCCACCCAGGCGTCCTGCGTGGTGTTCGAAGGCCACAAGATGCAGAACAGCCAGTACCGCCGCTACAAGATCGAGGGCATCACCCCGGGCGATGACTACGCCGCCATGCGCCAGGTGCTGCTGCGCCGTTACGGCCGCATCGCCGAGGCCTTGCGGGCGGAGGAGGGCGCGCCCGCCCTCCCGCCCACCGAGGCCGCCGTGGCCGCCGACGCACCGGACGAGGCGCTGTCCACCGAGCCCACGGTCGAGTCCATCGCCGGCCCGCGCATGCCCGACCTGGTGCTGGTCGACGGCGGCAAAGGCCAGGTCAGCATGGCGCGCGAGGTCTTCGAGCAGCTCGGCCTGGACCTCTCGCTCATCGTCGGCGTGGAAAAAGGCGAAGGCCGCAAGGTCGGCCTGGAAGAGCTGGTGTTCGCGGACGGCCGGGAGAAGGTCTACCTCGGCCACGACTCCGCCGCGCTCATGCTGGTGGCGCAGATCCGCGACGAGGCCCACCGCTTCGCCATCACCGGCATGCGCGCGCAGCGCGCCAAGGTGCGCACCGGCGGCAGCAGGCTGGAGGACATCCCGGGCGTCGGCCCCAAGAAGCGCGCGCGCCTGCTGCAGCGTTTCGGCGGCGTGCGCGGCGTGGCCTCGGCCAGCGTGGAAGACCTATGCACGGTGGAAGGCATCTCCCCCGAGCTGGCGGACGCGATCTACCGCGCCCTGCACTGAAGAGCCCGTCCCGCTGCGGTTTCCGGGTTGCCAACGCATAATCGGCCCATGTTCTTCAACCTCCCCACCCTGCTCACCTGGGCCCGCATCGTCGCCATCCCACTGATCGTGGGGGTGTTCTATCTGGAGGACCTCAGCCCGGCCCAGCAGAACCTGATCGCCACGGTGCTGTTCATCGTGTTCGCGCTGACCGACTGGGCCGACGGTTACCTGGCCCGCAAACTCAACCAGACTTCGGCCTTCGGTGCCTTCCTCGACCCGGTGGCCGACAAGTTCCTGGTGTGCGCCAGCCTGCTGGTGCTGGTGCACCTGGACCGCGCCGACGTGTTCGTGGCCCTCATCATCATCGGCCGCGAGATCGCCATTTCGTCGCTGCGCGAGTGGATGGCCATCATCGGCGCGACCAAGAGCGTGGCCGTGCACATGATCGGCAAGGTCAAGACCACCGTGCAGATGGTGGCGATTCCCTTCCTGCTGTTCCACGGCACGCTGTTCGGCATGATCGACACGCAGCGGTGGGGCACCTGGCTGATCTGGATATCCGCCGTGCTGACCATCTGGTCCATGGTGTATTACCTGCAGAAGGCCATCCCCGAGATCCGCGCCAAGTCGCGCTGAGCCTCTGCCATGAATTCCCCGGCGCAAGACAACGCATGGCTGCGCGCCATGCCCTGGGTGTTCGTGCTGATCTGGAGCACGGGCTTCATCGTGGCGCGCTACGGCATGCCGCACGCGCCGCCGATGAAGTTCCTCGCCGTGCGCTACGCGCTGTCCATCGCGTGCTTCCTGCCCTGGATCTTCCTGGCCGGTGTGAAGTGGCCCAGCAACCGCACCCAGTGGTTCCACCTCGCGGTCACCGGTGTGCTGATGCACGCGGGTTACCTCGGCGGCGTGTGGGCGGCGGTCAAGGCCGGCATGGGCTCGGGCCTGTCCTCGCTCATCGTCGGCCTGCAGCCGGTGCTCACCGCCATCTGGCTCTCGGGCACGGGCTCCAAGGTGTCCGGACGCCAGTGGCTGGGCCTGGTGCTGGGCTTCGCCGGCCTGGTGCTGGTGGTCTCGCGCAAGTTCGGCGCAGGCGGGCCGGGCGACCAGGCCAACTGGCTCAACCTCTCGTTCGCGGTGATGGCCTTGATCGCCATCACCGTGGGCACGCTGTACCAGAAGCGCTTCGTGGCGGCCTGCGATGTGCGCACCGCCAACGCGGTGCAGTTGCTCGCGGCGCTGCTGGTGACCCTGCCGCTCACGCTGCTGGAAGCCGAGCGGATGGACTGGAACGGCGAGCTCATCGGTGCCATGGCCTGGTCGGTGCTGGGTCTTACGCTGGGCGGCAGCTCGCTGCTCTACCTGCTGATCCAGCGCGGCGCGGCGGCCTCGGTCACCAGCCTGATGTACCTGGTGCCGCCATGCACCGCGCTCATCGCCTGGCTGCTGTTCGCCGAACCGATCACCGCCGTCACCCTGGCCGGCACCGCGCTCACCGCTTTTGGCGTGGCGCTGGTGGTGCGCTCTTCGTCGCGCTGACGCGTTTCTTCCAGGGCTCCTGGCGGAAGCTCTCCACCAGGAAGTCCACCAGCAGGCGGATGCGGCGCGGCGTCTGCGGCCGGTACGGCGCCAGCCAGTGGATGTCGGCGTCGGGCATGGCATAGCTCGGCAGCACGCGAACCAGCTCACCGCTGGCGATCTGCGGCGCGATGTCCCACAGGCTGCGCAGCATGAGGCCGTGGCCCGCGAGGCACCAGTCGCGCACCAGCTCACCCGAGTTGCTCGACAGCGGGCCGCTCACCGGCACGTGCTGCACCTGCGCGTCCGACGCACGCTGCAGGCGCCAGTGGTCGAAGCGCTGGCCCGGCCCGCCGCCATTCTCGCGCACCACCAGACAGGCGTGCCGGGACAGATCCTGCAAATGGCGCGGAGCGCCGTGCCGTTCGAGGTAGGTGGGCGAGGCCACCAGCACGCGCTGGTTGGATGCCAGGCGGCGCGACACCCATTCGGCCGCGCGCTCGGTGGGTGCGTTCCACAGCCAGATGGCGCCGTCGAAACCTTCCACGGCCAGATCGGGCAACTGCTCGGTGAGCTGCAACTGCACCTGGATGCCGGTGTGGCGTGCCTGGAACTCGGCCAGCGCGGGCCCGAGCCAGAGCCGGCCGAAGCCGAAGGTGGCGGCGAGCCGGATCGGGCCAGCCGGCTCGGCCTGGCGCTCGCGCAGCTCGGCCTCTACCTCGTCGAAGGCGCGCAGCAGCTGCACTGCGCGCTCGCACAGCGTGTCGCCCTCAGCCGTGGGGCTCACGCGCCGCGTGGTGCGCTGAAACAGCCGCAGGCCCAGCCGGGCTTCGAGCGCGGCCAGACGCTTGGTGACGGCCGACGGTGCCACGCGCAGCGCACGAGCGGCCATGGCAAGGCTGCCATGCTGTCGGATGGCGAGCACGAGTTCGAGATCGGGGCGGTCCAATTGTTTCCCTTTGGGAACGAATCAATTGCCGGATTATTGCCCCAATGAGGACTATGCTGGCGCCCATGTTGAACGGATTCCAGCTCCATACCGTGCTGCGCGATGGTGTCGCCCTGCACACCCGCATCGGCGGGGACGGGCCGCCGCTCCTGCTGTTGCACGGCCACCCGCAGAGCATGGCCATGTGGCACCGCGTGGCGCCCGAACTGGCCCGGCACTTCACCCTGGTGCTGACGGACCTGCGAGGCTACGGCGATTCGGGCCGGCCCGCCGCCGACGCCCGACACCTCGCGCACAGCAAGCGCGAGATGGCGCTCGATGCCATCGCGGTCATGGCGCACCACGGCTTTCCGCGCTTCGACGTGCTGGCGCACGACCGGGGCGCGCGCGTGGCGCACCGCCTGGCCGCCGACCACCCCGATGCGGTGCGGCGTCTGCTGCTGCTGGACATCGCGCCCACTTTGGCCATGTACGCGCAGACCGGTGAAGCCTTCGCGCGGGCCTACTGGCACTGGTTCTTCCTGATCCAGCCGCCGCCGCTGCCCGAGGCGCTCATCGGCACCGACCCGGCGCGCTACGTGCGCAGCGTCATGGGCAGCCGCCACGCGGGGCTGGCACCGTTCGACCCCGCCGCGCTGGCCGAATACGAGCGCTGCGCCGCGCTGCCCGGCACCGCCGAGTCGGTCTGCGAGGACTACCGCGCCAGCGCCACCATCGACCTCGATCACGACCGCGCCGACGTGGCCGCCGCCCGCCGCATCGAACAGCCGCTGCGCGTGCTGTGGGGCGAACACGGCACGGTGGCGCGCTGCTTCGATGTGCTGGCGCTGTGGCGCGAGCGCGCCGCCAAGGTCTCGGGCCACGCCTTGCCGTGTGGCCACTACATCGCGGAAGAGGCGCCCGGGCGCCTCATCGACGAAACCCTGTCCTTTTTTCGATCCCCTTCCGAGGAGCAACAACCATGAGCAAACACCGCATCGCCGTCATCGCCGGAGACGGCATCGGCACCGAAGTCATGCCCGAAGGCATCCGCGTGCTGGAGGCCGCGACCTCGAAGTTCGGCATCGACCTGCAGTTCGACCACTTCGATTTTTCCAGCTGCGACTATTACGAGCGCCACGGCAAGATGCTGCCCGACAACTGGAAGGACCAGATCGGCGGGCACGACGCGATCTACTTTGGTGCGGTGGGCTGGCCCGACAAGGTGCCCGACCATGTGTCGCTCTGGGGCTCGCTGCTGATGTTCCGCCGCGAGTTCGACCAGTACGTCAACATCCGCCCCGCAAGACTCATGCCCGGCGTCACCGCGCCGGTGGTGCGCCGCGACGGCAGCCCGCGCGCGCCCGGCGAGATCGACATGGTGATCGTGCGCGAGAACACCGAAGGTGAATATTCCGCCATCGGCGGGCGCATGTTCCCCGGCACCGAGCGCGAGATCGTGGTACAGGAAACCGTGATGTCGCGCATCGGCGTGGACCGCGTGCTGCGCCACGCCTTCGAGGTCGCGCGCTCGCGCCCCAAGAAGCACCTGACCAGCGCCACCAAGTCCAACGGCATCGCCATCACCATGCCCTACTGGGACGAGCGCGTGGTCGAGATGGCCAAGGAATACCCGGACGTGAAGGTCGACAAGTTCCACATCGACATTCTCACCGCGCACTTCGTGCAACGCCCGGACTTCTTCGACGTGGTGGTCGGCAGCAACCTGTTCGGCGACATCCTCAGCGACCTCGGCCCGGCCTGCACCGGCACCATCGGCATCGCGCCCAGCGCCAACCTCAACCCCACGCGCCAGCATCCCTCGCTGTTCGAGCCGGTGCACGGCTCGGCACCGGACATCGCAGGCAAGGGGATCGCGAACCCGATTGGTCAGATTTGGTGCGGTGCCATGATGCTCGACTTCCTGGGCCATCGTGGTGCACACGACGCGATCATGCAGGCCATCGAGGCCGTGCTGCAGCCCGGCAGCGGTGCCCCGCGCACCGCCGACCTGGGGGGCCAGGCCGGCACGCGCGACGTGGGCCAGGCCATTGCAGAGGTGCTCGCGGCCTCGTGAAGGACGGAGGGAGTTGCGACAGATTGTTGCGCGCGACATCCGGTGGATGAAAGCGTCTAGAATCTCGCCTCTTGCGCCGACAGGCACCGGGCCCAGGCTCCTCAGTATTGACAGGGGTTGTGCCCAGTGGGTCTAATCACCCAGCGTTTGCCACGGTGTTGGCATCGTCCTGCGGTCTAGAGCGATTGGGGTTTTTTGCCCGCGGCCCGCGCCGTCTCCGGAAAAAACCTGTCCTTACGGAACATTCATTTCACCTTCAAGAGGGGCTATTTGTGAACAAAACAGAACTCGTCGAACACATTGCCAAGCACGCCGACATCTCCAAGGCGGCTGCAACGCGTGCACTGGACTCCACCATCACCGCCATCCGCACCACGCTCAAGAAGGGTGGCACTGTGTCGCTCGTCGGTTTTGGCTCTTTCGCCGTGACCAAACGCCCCGCCCGCAAAGGCCGCAACCCCCGCACCGGCGCTGAGATTAAAATCAAGGCCGCCAAAGTGCCGAAGTTCCGCCCGGGCAAGGCACTCAAGGATGCGCTGAACTGAAGCGCTCACCGGATTTCCGGTGGGGTGCTTAGCTCAGTCGGTAGAGCGGCGCCCTTACAAGGCGTAGGTCGGCGGTTCGACCCCGTCAGCACCCACCACCATCGAAAAGGCGAACCAGGGTTCGCCTTTTTTGTTGTCGGAAACGGCAGCACCACGTAGCAGGATTCAAGGCATGTTCGATTCCATCCGCAATCACAAGAAGTACCTCATGGGCTTCCTGATGATCCTGATCATCCCCTCGTTTGTGCTGTTCGGCATCGAAGGCTACACGCGCTTCAACGAGAGCGGCGCACCGGTGGCTGTCGTCGATGGAAAAGACATCACCAAGGCCGAATGGGACCAGGCGCACCAGCAGGAGTCCCAGCGCCTGCGCGAAGCGATGCCCTCGCTCGACTCGCGCCTGCTCGACAGCGATGGCGCGCGCTACGCCACGCTGGAGCGCCTGGTGCGCCAGCGCCTGCTGGCCGCTGCCGCGACCAAGCTCAACCTCTACACCAGCGACGCGCGCCTGGCGCGCGACCTGCAGCAGAACGAAGCCATCGCCGCGCTGCGCAAGCCCGATGGCACGCTCGACGTGGAGGCCTACCGCCAGCTCGTCGCCCGCCAGGGCTTGACGCCCGAGATGTTCGAAGCGCGCGTGCGCGCCGACCTCTCGCAGCGCCAGGTGTCGCAAGGCATCCTCGGTTCGAGCTTCGCGCCCACGGCGCTGGCCAACGTTTCGCTCAACGCCTTCTTCGAACGCCGTGAAGTGCGCGTGGCGCGCTTCGCCGCCAGCGACTTCGCTTCACAGGTCAAGCCGACCGACGCCGACATCGAAGCCTTCTACAGCGCGAACCAGGCCTCGTTCCAGGCGCCCGAGCAGGCCGAGATCGAATACCTCGTGCTCGACGCGGCGGCGCTGCAGAACAGCGTGACCTTCAACGAAGCCGACGTGAAGACCTATTACGAACAGAACGCCTCGCGCCTGTCCGGCACCGAGGAGCGCCGCGCGCGCCACATCCTGCTGACCGTGCCGGCCGGCGCGCCCGCCGCCGACAAGGACGCCGTGCGCAAGCGCGCCGAAGAACTGCTCGCGCAGGTGCGCGCCAAGCCCGCGAGCTTCGCCGACGTGGCCAAGGCCCAGTCGCAAGACCCGGGCTCGGCCGCCAAGGGTGGTGACCTCGACTACTTCGGCCGGGGTGCCATGGTCAAGCCTTTCGAGGACGTGGTGTTCTCGCTGGCCAAGGGCGCGATCTCCGATGTGGTCGAAACCGACTTCGGTTTCCACATCATCCAGCTCACCGACATCAAGGCACCGCCGGTGCGCAGCTTCGAATCCATGCGCCCCGAGATCGAAGCCGAGTTGAAGAAGCAACAGGCCCAGAAGCAGTACGCCGAAGCCGCCGACACCTTCAGCAACCTCGTCTACGAGCAGGCCGATTCCCTGCAACCCGCGGCCGATCGCCTGAAGCTGCAGGTCCGCAAGGCCACGGTGCAACGCCAGCCGCAGCCCGGTGCGACCGGCGCGCTTGCCAGCGAACGCCTGCTCGGCGCGCTGTTCGACACCGAGTCGATCGACAAGAAGCGCAACACCGAAGCGATCGACACGGGTTCGGGCCAACTGGTCTCGGCGCGCGTGGTGAAGCACTCGCCCGCCCACACCCAGCCCCTGGCGGAGGTGCGCGAGCAGGTGCGCGCGCGCCTGGTCGCTCAGCGCACGGCAGAACTGGCGCGCGCCGAAGGCGAGAAGCAGCTGCAGGCCTGGAAGGCGGGCGGCGACGCCAAGGGCCTGGGCAATGCCGTCGTGGTGTCCCGCGAGAACCCGCAAGGCCTTGCGCAGCAAGTGCTGACCGCCGCCCTGAGCGCGGACCCGAAGACCTTGCCCGCCTGGGTGGGCGTGAACCTGGCCGACCAGGGCTACGCCATCGTGAAGGTGGAGAAGGTGCTGCCGCGCGATGTGCGCGAAGCGCAAGCCCTGGCCCAGGAAGTGCAGCAATACAACCAGTGGTGGGCTTCGGCCGAAAACGAAGCCTACGTCGAAGGCCTCAAGGAACGCTTCAAGGCCCGCATCCTGGTGCCCGAGCCGGCCACCACGCCGGCACCGGCCCGATGAGAGGGCTTTGGTTCGGGCTATAATAATCAGCTTGCGGTGGCTGTAGCTCAGTTGGTAGAGTCCAGGATTGTGATTCCTGTTGTCGTGGGTTCGAGTCCCATCAGCCACCCCACCATTTGAACCCCCGTATCCATGCGGCCTCCAGGCTGGTGTGGGTGCATTCTGGGGGTGCACGATAAAGAGCCCCGCTGACGCGGGGCTTTTTCGTTTCTGGACTGTCCAACGTCGTTCAGGTCAGTCCCACATTGGCTTGCCTCGTCGCGCGTGCTTGGTGCCGGTCTTCCTCTGGTGGCTGTTGGGCCGCTATCCTCGGGGCGGAGCAGGTCCAGGAAACCACACGAGGGGCGGCATGAAGTTCTCGCAAATGACGGCGGTGCGGCAGCAACAGGTCATCGACGCAGTAAACCAGCGATGGGGGCAGCTCCATGGACTGGAAAAGGAGTGGGGCGAGCGGGTCTACAAGTACCTCTTGCTTTCCAATTCAGGTGGGGCGGTTGCGATGCTGAGTTTCCTTGGGACCGGCAAGGCCGCCCACCTGATGGCCGCGCAGTCTGCGTTGGTCGCCTTCGTTTTGGGCGTCATCGTCACGGGCTGCGGTCTGGCTCGCATCTACCATCAGATGGATCGGTTCTTCGCCAAGTACAAGGCCGACGCCAACCAGTTCTTTGCCGATGAAATCGAATTTGGCGAGGTTGCAAAACGCGACGAAGCCCGCTCGGGCAAGTTGCCCCTCATGGCCTACGTGCTGCCGTACGCCGCCTTCGCCCTCTTCATTGGTGGCTGCGTCGTGGCGGCCTACGGCCTGTTCGGCAAAGCGGTGCCATCTGCATGAACGCCGCTGCGGATGCTCCACGGTCCAGGTTGATCGACCGGCTGGCGGAGGTGGACATGGGAACTCGGGGTCTCCGTGCGGACCGCATCTCTGTACGGGTTCTTGCGCGAGGAGTTGACGGGGAACAGGGGGTAGTGAACCACGCCCACCTTCTCCGCCTCACGTAAGTCCCCGATTTACAAGGCCCCATGAATGGCGGCAGGCCGTGCGTGACCTACCCCAGTGGACAGCCTTCGGTACAGCATCTTGTGCCCGACGCTGAGCCGGTCAGTGACGATGCAGATGATGGGCGTCTGGCACATGCGCATGGCGGTGCCTTTGCTCCTCATGGGCATGAAGATGACTGTGTGCACCATCAGGCATGGGGTCGTGTTGGTGCCCGTGGTGTCCGTCGTCGTGCGTGTGGGCATGCTCGTGGCTCATCTTCTCGTGCACGTGTTCATGCTCGTGCATTTCGATCAAGTGCAGGACGACACCGCTGAGCATCAATCCGCCTCCCAGAACGAGGAGAAGGGAGCCACTTCGTTCACCGAGCCCCAATGCACCCAGGGCACCAATAAACGGGGCAAACGCGAACACCGAACCTGTCCGTGCAGCACCGAAGGTTCTCTGCGCGAGTAAGTAGAACCGAAGGCTGAGTCCGTAGCCGCTGGCACCGATAGCCAGCAAGAGACAGGCGGGCTGCAGGGCAGGCATGGGTTCGTCAAACAGGTAAGCGAGAGAGACCGTCGCCATGGTGCCCAACGCCGACTTCGTGAGCACTACCTGACCCGGGTCACGGTCAGCGACCCCGCGCGACAACGTGTTGTCGACGCCCCAGGCAGCGGTGGCAACCGTTACGGCAGCCAGCCCAAGGAGTTGAACGCCACCTTGCAAGCCCTGCTCCAAGGCGAGCACAACGCTGCCCGCGAGCAGCGTCAACATCGCCAGAACCACGCGCCTGTCGACGGTCTCGCCATACAGCTGCCATGCCAGCAGCGCCGTGAACAAGGCTTCAAGGGTCAGCATCAACGACGCTGAAGTACCGCTTGTTCGCTGAAGTCCCCATGCGAGCGCGACAGGTCCCACGACTGCCCCAAACAGAGCCATTGCAACCAAGCGCCTCGCGTCGCCGCGCTGAAGTTGCGCCTCGCGCTCCTTGGGACGGCGGATGAACAGCGCGACAATGCCCGCACCTCCATACAGCAGGCCAGCGGTGGTGAACGGACCGAGGCCCCGCCCCCACATTTGAACGAAGGGCGTGCTCAACCCAAAAAGGGCGGCTGCCAGCAGTGCCAGCAGACCGCCCTTGAGCACGGGTGTGAGTGACCCGTGTGTCATGTCTTACTGACCGGTGAAGTTCGCCGCAATGAAGTTGCCCGGATGGGAGAAGAAGACATACAGATTCTGCTTCGTTTTGTCCGTGGCGGAGGGGTTCGTGAAGGTGGCCTTCCACTCCTTGCCCTTCTTGCCGTCCACCAGCTCCAGCTTGCCGAGCTTGACGGCCTGCCATGAGTTCTCCAGTTTGGCGCCCTTCACGAGCGCATCTCTGCGCTGGTTGGCGCAATCGGTAACGACGGCTTCGGTCGCAGGCGTCTTACCGTGGAAATGGCAACTGCTGCCCTTGTCGGCCAAGGCCATCGGGCTGAAGGATTGCAGTGCGATGAGTGCGGCGCTGAGAATGAGTGCTTTCATGATGATTCCTTGAACGTAGGTACTCGGGGTGTAGGGGAGGTCAGATGCCGTCACGGCTCTTGTCTTCCGTGTTTTCGACATCCATGTCTTCATGAGCGTGCCGGTGCTCGGCGGCGGGAAAACGGAAGCTGTCTGGGTGGCTGTCGTGTTGGTAGCCATGCAATTGCGTAAACAGGAGGTACACGCCGCCGTAGAAGAGCGCCAGATTGGCGGCATAGCTGAATCGCTTGAAGGACGGCCGATGACGCCATAGGGCCAGAGCGCCCACCATGACCGTGAGGGCGGCGATTTGCCCCACCTCCACACCCACATTGAAGCTCAGGATGCGCCAGAGCATTGCGAGAGAGTCGTCCCCCAGGGGTAGCTGTTGCAGCCGCGTTGACAAGCCAAACCCATGCAGCAGGCCGAACCCGAACACTGCCCAGAGCAAGTTCGGTGATGCCATCGAGAAGTACTTCTGGAAGCCACCGTTGTTGTCGAATGCCTTGTACATCACGCTAAGCGCGATGATGGCGTCGACAAGGTAGAAGTTCCAGGTGATCTTGAAGTACGTCGCGAAGATGAGCGTGATGCAATGACCGATGGTGAAGACAGTCACGAACTTGGCCACATCCCGGAACGTCGTCAAGAAGAACACCACGCCGAACAGGAACAGCAGGTGGTCGTAGCCCGTCAGCATGTGCCGAGCCCCGAGTTCGATGTAGTGAAAGTAGCCAGCGTCAAGCATCCGTTGCTGGTCCTCGGCGGAGATGCCGTGAGCGAGTGCCAGCAGCGGCACCAGTCCCAGGGCAATCGCCAAAGGAAAGCGATAGTTGAGTTTTTTCATAGACTGAGAATGAAGGGTTGAGAACACCGCGCAGCACAACGGCCAAGCGCAGCAGAGCTCCCGCAAGGCGGGGTAGCAAGTCAACGAGGGGACGTCCGCTCCAATGACCGCGAGCCAGGGGCTCACGCGGAGGGCTTCAGGATGTCAGGCTGGGAGGGCGCAGCAGGCCGTCCAGATACACCGATGGGGGCTCAGAAATGCTGGAATCAGGCTGTACGCTCGGCATCAGGAAAATGCCCGTACCTGCACCCAGTGGGGTCAGCGCCAGGGGTTGGAAGCCGTTGTCGGCATGGAAATGAGGCGAGCTGTCGCTGTCTGACGCGAGGTGCAGTGACGCATCGGCATGGTGGTGGTGATCCGTGTCTTGTGAATGGACCGCCATGTGCGCCAGTTGCTCGCCTTGCGCCTCGACCGCAAAGGGTGTCACCCACACCAGCGTCTGCCAGAGCATGACGGCAATCAGGAGGGCGGCCTTCAGGGCTTGGCGCATCGCCCGAGTATAGGTTGGCTCCCGTGACAGGATGTCCGTTCGTTGCAGTTCGCAGTCGTTAGCAGGTGTGCAAATGCACCCCCAAGGATTCCAAACCCGCATGGGCGCCTGCTGTCTGGAGGTAGGGGGCTACCGGTTTGGTGTCCCATCAGCCACCCCATCCAAACCCCAGCATTCTTGCGGCCCCCGGCCGCAGGGATGCATCCAGAAGAGCCCCGCTGACGCGGGGCTTTTTCGTTTCTGGCTGTGCCATGGCGACCGAGCTTTTGTGGTCGCTCCATGCCATTGCACCCATCGGTTTCGCCAGCGGGCGCACGGCGCGACTTTGGTGGGAGATCAGGATTTGTACCCATCCCCAGAGGGGGGCAGGCGTGGAAAGATCGAGGACGCGGGCGGGAGCGTTCCCTCGCCCTGTGACAGGAGGGGCGATGATCAAGGTCATGAACAAGGGCCACCGGACCGTTCCGATTCTCTGTTGCGACGTTTGCGGGACCTGGATCGACGACGCTGACGAGGGTGCCGCGGTCTTCTGCAAGAAGCATGGGGAGGGCGACATCTCCGAGGTGCTCCACGCCCACAAGGGACGCTGCCACGTTGTCGCAGAGGAGCGGTTGGGCGGGCAGGTCAAGACCGGGTGGCATGAGCTGCGCCAGCACCTCCAGCTCCTCACGTTCAACACCGGCGTGCCACCCGCCGCGCTTCAAAAGATGGATGGCGACAACGGGATGTAGCGCCGCGCGATGGCGCTGGCCCGATCAGGGCCTTGCAATCGGGCAGGGGAATCTCACGGCTTGTCCTTCTTCATCAGGCCCAGATCGCGCAGCACCGCGAGGCGGCACACGCTGGCCATGGAGCGCTGTTCCCTGTCGGCCTTTTCTTTCGCGCGTTCGAGTTCGTCCGGGAGCAAACGCAGTGCGATGGGGCGCTCGCTGATCGCGCCGTTGGGGACTCGTTTGCGTCGTGCGGGCAAGGTGGTTTTGACCATGTTTCACCAGAGCGTGACCACATCACTCAGTTAGCATTGAGTAACGGGAAAATACACATCAACCGAATTTTATAACGGAATTCTGTCAGTAAAACTTTATGGTAACAGATATCCGTTCGTCTATTGGCGCCCGACTGCGTGAAGAGCGGGAGAGGCTCGATCTGAGCCAAGCGCAAATGGCAGCGCTTGCCGAGTTCAAGCTGCGGACTTATCAGGATTGGGAGCGCGGCATTGCCGCAGTGAGTTCCGAATTTCTGGCGCTTGCCGCACCGCACGGTCTGGATGTGTTCTATGTCCTCACTGGCGAGCGCATGTCGACGAAGCTGACCCTCGACCCCATCCAGAGCGCCGTGCTGAACAGCCTGGCGCAATGCTCACCGCAGCGGCAGATGGAAGCGGTCCAGCACCTGGCGCTGCTGGCCGCAGGCATGTCGCCCCAGACGCCTGCGGGCCGTGCAGCCGCCGTGAAAAAACCCGCCCGTGGCATGGGCGCGGCGAAGGTGCGCAAGGAAAAGTAGAAGAATGGGCTGTGCCCTCACTCCTTGTAGGAAGGGTCGGTTCGGTCGAGCAGGCGCAGCAAGGCTTGCCAATCACGTCCCTGGATGTAGGACGGCGAGCCATCGAATTGCGCGATGGCGTGTCGGCACACCTCTTCAGCGGGGTAGATGAGTTTCTGGGTGCCCGAGGTGGCGGCGATCTGGATCTGGCAGGCCCGCTCCAGATAGAACATCAGCTCGAAGGCCTCCGGCACGGTGCGACCCATGGTGAGCAGCCCGTGGTTGCGCAGGATCAGGACGTTTCTGTTGCCCACGTCGGCAATCAGCCGCTGCTGCTCGTCGTTGTTCAGCGCGATGCCTTCGAAGTCGTGATAACAGAGCTGCCCGTACACGCGCATGGCGTGTTGCGAGATGGGCAGCAGGCCATCCTGCTGCGCCGCCACCGCCACGCCGGCTGCGGTGTGCGTGTGCAGGACGCAACCCACATCCGGGCGCGCGCTGTGGATCGCGCCGTGAATGACGAAGGCCGCCGGGTTCACGTCCAGCTGCACGTCCTCGGCCAGGTTGCCGTGCACATCCACCTTGACCAGGTTGGAAGCGGACACCTCTTCGTAGAGCAGGCCGAAGGGGTTGATGAGGTAGTGCTCGTGCGACCCCGGCACCCGCGAGGAGATGTGGTTGTAGATCCAGTCGGTCATGCGGAAATGGGCGATGAGCCGGTAGCAGGCGGCCAGTTCCACCCGGGCCGCCCATTCCTCGGGCGACACCTGTTCGCGCAGTTGTTTCCGTTCCTTCAGCAGGACGGCGAGTTCGTCGTTGTTCAGCATGTCAATCTTTCATCGTGGGAGCGCGCGGTGCGCAGGAGAGCCGCACTTCGCGGGTCCTGGTGTCACTCGGCGGAGATGCCCTTTTGCTGAATCAGCTTGGGCCAGTAGTCCGCATCCTGTTTCCATTGCAGTGCCATGGCGGCGGTGTCGGCGGGCGTGGGCAGCAAGCCGAGTTCCAGCAGGCGGCTGTTGACCGATGGGTGGGCCACCGCCTTCTGCAGTTCCGCGCTGAGTTTGGCGATCACGTCCTTGGGCGTGGCGGCGGGCACGACGATGCCTTGCCAGGGCAGCATTTCAATGTCGGCATAGCCCAGTTCGATGAGTGACGGCACATTGGGCAGCGAGGCGAGGCGGGCCTTGCCGAAGGTGGCGAGGGGCTTGATCTTGCCGGCCTTGATCATGGGCATGGCCGCGACGGTGTCCACCACCATCAGCGGGATCTGGCCGCCCAGCAGGTCCTGAAGGGCGGGAGCGGCGCCGCGATAGGGCGTATGGACCACGTCGAGCTTGTTGCGGTCCTTGAGCATTTCCATGGCGAGGTGGTGAGGCCCACCCACGCCGGGCGATCCGTAGCTGAGCTTGCCGGGGTTGCGCTTGATCTCTTCGATGAGCTGGCGCGCATCGGTAAGGCTGGAAGTGGCGTTGACGGCCAGCAGCAGCGGGAAGCGCCCCAGCAGGGCCACGGGAGCAAAGTCCCTGGACGGCTGGTAGCTGAGCTTTTTGAACAAGGCCGTGTTGTAGACCAGGGTGCCGCCATCGACGCTCATCATGGTGTAGCCGTCGCCAGCGGCCTTCGCGGTGGCATCGGCGGCAATGACCGTGGCACCGCCCGGGCGGTTTTCGATCAGCACCGGCTGCTCCATCTGGATCGCCAGCTGCGCGCCGACCATGCGGGCCAATGCATCGGTTCCGCCGCCCGCCGCATAGCCCACCACCCATTTGATGGGCTTGGTGGGGTAGGGGTCCGCGGCCAGGGCGGTGATCGCCAACGACGCGACGAGGGCCGCGCCGAGCTGTCTGAAGAGGGGCATGTGTGTCTCCTGGTGGGCAGTGTTGTGGTGTGCCGCAGTCTAGGGACGCCCCTTCGCGCCAGACATGCCATGTGGGCCCTGTGGCATACCGAATCGGAATGCTCCAAAACCGGCGCAGACTAAGATCCCTATCCCCTTCCTCCAAGGCTGCGGCCATGCCTTCCATGCTGTTGAATCTGCGCGAGCTTCATGCGTTTCAGGCAGTGATCGATGCGGGCTCCCTGAGCAAGGCGGCGGAGAGCCTGCACATCACGCAGCCGGCGCTCAGCCGGATCATCCGGCGGCTCGAAGAGCAACTCGGCGTGGCCTTGTTCGAGCGGCACCAGTACGGCGTGGCGCTGACGGACTTTGGCCGGCGGCTGGAGCCTCATGCGAGGCTGATGCTGTCCGAGTCTTCCCGGGCCGTGCAGGAAGTCGATGCCCTGCGCGGTCAGCCCGGGGGCGTCGTGCGCTTTGGCGCGGTGGTCAGCGCGCTCGCGAGCTTCGTGCCGGGCGTGGTGGAGCGCTTGCTGGCCCGGATGCCGGGCCTGCAGGTGGTCCTGGTCGAAGGGCTCTCGGAAGATCTGCTGCAGCAGCTCGCCCGTGGCGAGATCGACCTGGCCTTGGCGTTTGCCGTGTCCACCTCCGATGACATCACCACCGTTTCGCAGAGCGAATGGCAGGAGGGTTGCCACGTGGTCACGGGGGCGACCCACCGTTTGTGCGGGCGCCAGGATCTGCGCTTGCAGGATTTGCTGGGCGAGGCCTGGGCCCTGGCCCCACGGGGAACCCAGCCGCGTGACGAGTTGAAGCAGATGTACCTGGACCACCACCTGCCGCCGCCGCAGGCCACCGTGGAGTCCCGGTCCATGGCGGCGTTGCGCCAGTTGGTGGCCGGGGGCTCGTTCCTGGGCTGGATGCCACGCCAGCTCGTGACCTCGTTGTCAGGGCCGGGAGAGGGCGCGATCCGCATCCTGCATCTGCAGGACGTTCGCTCCGTGCGCCGGTTCGCGCTCTATCGGCGTCGCGAGGGCACGCTGTCGCCGGCCACGTTGGCGCTTCGCGACGAACTGCTGGCGTACATCCGCACGCTGTAGGCGCCGGCGCGCGCTGTTAAGCCAAAATGGCCGGCGAACGGCAAAGCCTGAGCCTCAACCACCGGCGTTGAGCCCCATGGTCGCCGAGGGAGAACACAGTGGCCATCCGCGTCAATGCGCCTTATCAGGCGGTCTACATCCATGAACCGCTGGGGCATGAGGTTCCGGCACTCAACACGCCATGGTCGGTCGCCGGCCTGTTCCGGTTCGAGGCCGACGTCAACTTCAACACCCTGATCGTCGCGCTGTACGGCACCACGAACGCGGCTTCGTGGGTCGGGCTTTACATGAATTCCGACGGCATCACCTGCCAGCTCGAAGGCTACAACGGCGGGTCGCCCACGGTCAGCGCCAGCTACACGCTGCAGGTGGGCCAGGCATACCGCCTGGCGATCGACTACGACGGCGCGGGCACCGTGCGCATGTTGCTCGATGGCGCGGTGGTGCTCTCCATGGCGTTCGTGCCCAACGCGGGCACGGCGGGCGAGCGCTCGCTGCAATGGGGCGGCTATGGCGAGCTGGCGGGCTATACGGACTGCACGATCGCGCGCTGGCGCATGTGGACGGCCGTGCTGACCGAGGCGGAGCACCGCCGCGAGTACCGCTCGACGGTGCCGTTTCGCACGCGCAACCTGATCCACAACTGGCCGATGGATGCCGGCAGCGTGCGGTTCGACGACACGATGCCTGGCGAGCCCCCGCTGGCCGACAACCCCGCCGAGCCGTGCGGCGATGGCAGCGATTTCACCTACCTGCCCAGCATTCTCGGTGTGCCCCAGGTCGTGGACCTGGGCACCTCGGCCACGCCCGGCGCGCGCACCGTCAATGTGCCGCAGTGGGCGGAATTCGTCGCCGTGCACATCGTCGGCAGCGATGACACGGCTGTGCCTTATACCGATCTCGCCTCCATCGCTTCGGATTTCGCGGCGGCTTTCAGCCAGACGGGCAACGGCGCCATTGCCACAGCGGCGGGTGGCTGGGTGTGCACGGCGCCGGTGGCGAACTGGGCCGCCGGCCGCAGCGTCACCATCGCGTTCACGCAGGCGAATTCGCTGGCGGGCGCACATGCCTTCGTCTGCTTCCTCCAGGACACCACGGGTGTCACCGCGCGGGGTTATGGCCAGGCAACGGGCGATGGCACCACGCCTGGCGTGGCCAGCGCGTCCGGGGTGTCGGGCGGCCTGGCCGTTGCGCTGGACACGCGGCTGAACGCGACGTCCGGTGCCTTTCCCGGCAACGAGTCGGGCTGGGATTCGGTGCTCACCGGCGAATCCACCGGGACCTTCGGCTACTGGGCGAGCTCCCGCCTTCGGTCCAAGCCCATCACGGCCACGGGCACCGAGACCGCCACGACGCAGAACACGTACGCCGGGCCGATCACCCTGGCGACCTGGGCCCCGGCGAGCCTCGCCACGGTCGCGCCAACGGTCGCTTTCCCGGTGGCGGCGGACGTGACCGCCAGCGGCAGCAACAGCGCGAGCAGCAGCTGGGCGGTCAGCCATCCGGCCGCCACGGCTGGCGACATGCTGACCTTCCATCTGGCCTGGGACGACAGCACGGACACCACGTCGGTGAGCACGCCCACCGGCCCGAACGGTGAAGTGGCCACGTCCATCGCAGGCCCGATCGCATCGAGTGGCACGGAGGTGCGGGCGCAGGCCTGGCGGTACATCGCCACGGGCGCCTGGAGTGCCGGCACGCGCACGTTCACACCGAGTGCCAGCGAGCAGTGGACCGCCGCCGTCCTCAAGGTGCGCGCGGGCGAGTTCGACGCCTCGACACCGGTCGGCGCCACCGCCACGCGCGCCAGCGCGGGAGGCGCTGAAACCACGGTGCTGTCGCCCGCCTTCAGCGCGGGCTCGACCGACGGGGGCGGGCGACTGGTGTGCTGGGGTGCTGTGGACGATGACCCGGTGATCGCGAACGCCAGCGCCTGGTCCACCTTGAACAGTGTGGATCGCGGCGCGGTCTGCGGCACGCTCGCGGCGCGCAACCTGGAGGCCACCGACAGCGAAGCCTTCACGGCCGGCGGTTGGCGCATTGCCGGCGACAGCTGGGCCACCCTGGCCTATGTGATTCGCAAGCCCTAGGGCTCGGGGGCCGGGCGCCCGCCATGCCAGGCCGCGCCTGGCGGGCTGCACCGGCTGACCGGGCCTAGCGGCCGCTGGGCACGAACTGGTTGGTGTAGAGCTCTTTCACCGGGGTCTCGCGCGGCACCACGCCATTGGTGACGTAGAACTTCTGCAGCTCGGCCAGGCGGGCCTCGTCCATCGTGCCGGGCACCTTCTGAGCGGCGTAGACGTACTGGTTGAACATCTCGAAGGCCTTCTGGATGCTGGCTTCCTTGCCCTTGTGCACCGGCACGTGCGCCACGTAGGCGGTGGTGGCGGCCTTGGGGTCGGCCATGATGTCCTTCATGCCCTTGAGCGTGGCGCGCACCAGCTTCTGGATCAGCTGCGGGTTCTTGGCGATGGTCTCGTCGGAGGCGAGGATGGCCTGGGCCATGCTCTTGAAGTAGATGTCGGCCGGCAGGATGTCGACCTGCGCACCGGCCTCCATCGCGCTCACCGTCCAGTCGGGCACCGTGGCCATGGCGGACGCGCGTTTCGCCGCGAACTGCTGCCACACACCGCCCGGGCCGGCGGCCTGGATGTTGACGTCGTTCTTGGTCAGGCTGACCTTGCTGAGCATGCCCACCAGGGCGTAGTAGGTGGTGTCGGTGTAGGCCAGGACGGTGACGGTCTTGCCCTTGAGCTCGCGCGGGCTCTCGATCTTCTCGTCCTTGTGGCTCACGAGCTGGGTGAGGGAGCCGGCGCCGAGCACAGCCACGGCCTTGACGGGGATGCCCTGGGCGCGGGCGATGATGGGGGTGTCGCCGATGGCGCCACCGATGACGGCGTTGCCGGCGCCGATCTGCTTGGCCACGTCCACGCCGCCGCGCGCGGTGACGAAGTTGACCTTGAGGCCTTCCTGCTCGTAGTAGCCCTTGGCCTGGGCCAGCATCCAGGGGCCGAAGGCGGGCAGCGTGGCCGGCGCGGGCAGCAGGTAGGTGACTTCTTGCGCTTGCGCGTGGGCCAGCAGCGGGAACGCGGTGCCGCTGGCCATGAGCAGTGCCAGCAGGCGGCGGCGGCTCGTGCGGGCCAGAGGGCGGAACACTTGGGGCATGGGAAGTCCTTTCAATGGCTGAGGGTGTGAAGCTGGCGGTAGAAGTCGTCCACGTGGGCCTGGGCGCTGGCGGGCAGCGCCTGCAGAGCCTGGGCATGGCGCGCCGGGTCCTGCTCGGCGCCGGCGCGGCCCACGCGGTGCGAAGCCTCCTGCACGAAGCGGCACACGGGCGCGCGGCGCTCGCCGAAGCGGGCCAGGGCCGCCGGCACCGGCGCGCCGCCTTCGAGCAGGCGGGCGAGCACCACGGCGTCCTGCACCGCGAGGGCGCCGCCTTGTCCCATGAAGGGGGTCGATGCGTGGGCGGCGTCGCCGATCAGCACCACGCGGCCCTGGTGCCAGGGCAGGGGCATCACCACCTCTTCCACCGCGGTGTAGAGCACCTCGGTGTCGGGCGAGATCTCGTCGAGGAAGGGGCGCACCGGCCCGCCGAATTCGGTGAAGCTCGCGCGCATGGTCTCGGGCCAGTGGGCGGGCTCGAACCAGGTGTCCTTCGGCTGCGCCACGGTGCCGAAGATGTAGAGGCGCTCCGGCGAAATCGGCATGATGCCCAGCCGCTTGCCCAGGCCCATCATCATGATCTTGTCCACCAGCGCGGGCGGGCGCCGGTGCACGCTGCGCCAGACGCCGAAGCCCGAGTAGGTGGGCTGCACCTCGGGCCAGAGCAGGGCGCGCAGGCCCGAGCGGATGCCGTCGGCGCCCACCACGAGGTCGAAGGACGCCTCACCGCCATCGGAGAAGCGCACGTGCGCGCCGCCCTCGTCCTGCCGCAGGGACAACACCGTGGTGCCCAGGCGCACCGGCACCCCCAGCGCGTCGAGCCGGCCGGACAGCACGCGGTGCATCTCGGCCCGCTTGATGCCCAGGATGGCGGGCGCGGGCGGTGAGCCCAGGCTGGGGTAGACCACGTCCACCAGGTGCCGCCCGTCCTGGTCCAGGTAGACGTTGCGGCCGGAGGCGATGGGAAAACCCGCCTCGACCAGATCCTGCATCGCGCCGATCTGGCGGAAGTGGTCCAGGCCGTTGCTGTAGACGAAGATGCCCGAACTCTGGAAGCGCCATTGCGGCTGCTTTTCAACCACCTCGACCTGCCAGCCGCGCTGCGCGAGCGCCAGGGCGGCGGAACAGCCGGCAATGCCGGCACCAACGATCAGAACTTTTTTCATGGGGGAACCAGAAGACCAACGCGGACGCGGTCGATTCTTGGTCAGGCCCCGCCTGTGTTCAACCTTCGGGGCGCCGGATCTGGGCACCGATCGTCCGCGACTTGATGCACTGGCTGGGCGTCTGCCCGGCCCAGCGCTCGAACGCGCGGGAAAACGCCTTCTCCGAGCCGTAACCCACGCCCTGCGCGACGCGCCAGACGTCGTCCGCCCCTTTGAGGAACTGCTGGCGCGCGATGCCCATGCGCACCGAGGTGAGGTAGCGCAGCGGGGTGGTGCCCATGAGTTCCACGAAGCGCTCGCTGAACACCGAGCGCGACTGGTGGCTCACGCGGGCCAGGCTCTCCACCGACCACGGCAGTTCCGGGTGGGCATGCATCTGCGCCAGGGCCTTGCCGATGGCCTTGTCGCGCACGCCGTTGAGCCAGCCCTGGGCGCCGGCGGGGCCATGGTGCAGGTGCTCGCGCAGCACGTGCACCAGCAGCAGGTCGGCCATGCGCGCGGTGGACAGCTGCCAACCGGGGCGCTGCTCGATGGTCTCGTCCACCATGGCCTGGGTGGCCAGCGCCAGGGTGCGCGTGGTGGCGATCTCGGCCGCGCGCAGCACGATCAGCGGAGGCAGCCAGGAGAGCAATGAGACGCCCTGGTGCTGCGGCATCCACAGGTGCAGCGAGAAGAGCTCGGTGGCCGCGCCGCCACCGCCGTGGGCGAAGGTGATGGGGTGGTCGCCGTGCGCGCCGCGCATGTGCCGCTGCAGCAGCGAGCGGAACGGCACGGTGTCCAGGCCGATCTCGGCGGCGGCGACGTGGGGGCCGCCCTGCGGCAGCATCACGATGTCGCCGGGCTGCACGTGCACCGCGTCCAGCCCGTCCATCTGGATCCAGTAGGGCTCGCCGGTGCACACGCGCATCAGCAGGCCTTCCACGCCTTCGGAGCGCAGCGCCCACGGTGCCGTGAGCGAGAAGCGCGCCGTCACGGCGCGGTCCGTGCGCAGGGTGCCCAGGACCAGGCTGATCAGATCGCCGGAAGAGGTGCCCATGAAGGTCCGGGAGGCGGGGCCGTCAGGCCGACGGCGCCTCTTCCAGTTGCGCCCGCAACGTGGCCACCTGCTCGCGCAGCGCGGTGTTCTCCGCCTGCAGCGCCGCGACCTTCTGGCGCAGGGCCGTGAGTTCATCGGTGCCTGGGTCGGCCGCTTCGCCGGCCGCGTCCGCATCGGCCTCGGGCGGCTTGCGGCGGGCTTCGCGCACGCGCTTGGCCGCGAGCTTGAGCTCGTCCTTGCCGGCCAGGGCGGCGGCCTTCTGTTCTTCCGGCGGCAGGCTGGCCACGGCCGCGGCGGCGTTGAGCGACACGGCCCCGGCCTTGAGCGCGTCCACGAGTTCGGGCGCGGCCTGCTTCTGGATCTTCTCGATCATCACCACCTGGCTGCTGCTCAGGCGCGCGGCCTTGGCGATGTCTTCGCGGCTGTGCAGCGGCCGGGGTTCGAGCGCGGCGACGGCCGGGTTTTGCGCGGCCACGGGCGCGGGGGCTTCCTCATCGGGCGGCAGGTCCTCCGGCGAGGGCGAGGTCGCCAGGATGCGCGTGCGCCGCTCGGCCAGGATCTCGCGCTTGCGCAAGGCCAGCACGCCACGCTGGAAGTCCGACACGCTGCGCCGGCCCAGGTGCTGGTCGATCATCCACAGGTGCACGTCCTCCAGGGTCTGGAAGCGCGGGTTCTGCACGGTCTGGAAGGGCAGGCCGTGTTTCTGGCAGATGCCGTAGCGGTTGTGGCCGTCCACCAGCACGTCGCCCCACAGCACCAGCGCATCGCGGCAGCCTTCGGCGAGGATGCTGCGCTCCAGCGCATCGTGCTCGTCGGGCGTGAGGGGGTCGATGTAGGCTTTGAGTTCCGGGTTGACGGTGAGGTGCATGGGGACGGGATCGGGGGGGAAGAGGGTGGGGCGCGAATTGTAGATGGCGGGCAACGGCGCGCGGATCGCCAGACCACGCCCGCCCACGCGGTGGGGGCTCAGGCCTCCAGCAGCGAGGCGCGCAGCCGCTCGAGCGCCTTCGCGTTCAGACCCATGGCGCTTTCCAGGTAACGGGGCAGGCCGCCGAACTCCTGCTCGATGGTGGTGAAGGCCGCGTCGAGAAAGGCCGGCTGCACGCTCCAGAGCACGTCCATCACATGCGCCGGTCCGCGCGCTTCCACCAGCGGGCTGCGCACGTAGAGGTGGTTGGTGAGCAGGTAGTCCTGCACGATGTCGTCGCGCGAGACCCCCAATGCGCTGAGCAGCAGCGCGGCAGCGAAGCCGGTGCGGTCCTTGCCGGCGGTGCAGTGGAACACCAGCGGCGTGGGCTGGTCGAGCAGATGGCGGAAGAAGCGCGCGTACACCGGCGCACCTTCGCGCGCGAAGCCCCGGTAGGTCTGGCACATCAGCGCCACGGTCTCGGCCTCGGTGGGCACCTGCTGCGCGGCGAGCAGTTGCTGCACGCGGTGCACCACGGTGGGTTCGATCGACAGGGCCAGCGTGGTCAGGCCCTCGACCTCGGAGGGCAGGGTGGCGCTTTCGGCCACGCCACGGAAGTCGATGCGGTGCGTGACGCCCAGGCCTTGCAGCGTGGCGCGGTCTTCGGGCGTGAGGCCCGCGAGGTGGTCGGAGCGGTAGACGCGGCGCAGGCGCACGCGCCGCCCGTCCAGGCCGACGTGGCCGCCGAGGTCGCGGAAATTGGAGGCGCTGTGGAGCAGCCGGGGCGCAAAGGTGGACGTGGGCGGGGTCGACATGCGGCCATTGTCGCGCGCCGCCGATGTCAGGGTTTTTTGGTCGGCGCGGGTGCGGCCGCCACTGAAACACATGGGTCGCCCGCGGTCTTGTCGCCTTGTTCGATCAGCGGGATCACCGCGGCCGCCGGGCCCGCCGCCGCGCCCAGCGCGAGAGCCCCGAGCAGCCGGCCCGCCAGGCGCCGACCCTCGATGCCCACGTCGGGCTTGCCCAGGGTGCCGGTCACGGTGATGGGCGTGCGCAGCGAGAGCGGCGACCAGTCCTTGGGCTTGGCGACCAGGCGCAGGGCCATCGACTCGTCGCGCAGGTTGACTTGGCCGTCGATGCGCACGGTGCTGTCGCGGTTGTCGATCACCGCCAGCCGGGGTTCGAACACACCGTTGCGCGCCACGAGGTCGAAACGCGCGCAGTTCAACGGCAGCGGGTGGTCGCCCCGGATCAGCACGCCCAGGGCCTGCGCCAGGTCCAGGCCCATGGCCTCGGTGGCCAGGTGGGAGATGGTGCCGTCGCGCAGCGTCAGATCGACCGGGCCGTTCAGCGAGCCCAGGATGTCGGCCGTGGAGTTGCCCGCGCCGCGCACGTCCAGCCTGGCGGAGAGCACGCCAGTGAGGTAGGAGCGCGCCGCCTGTTCGCCGCCCTGGCGCGCCTGTTCGCGTTCCTTCTTCAGGGCCTTGGTGGCGTTGGCCGAGGGCGCGGGGGGCGCGGTGTCCTTGCGCATCCCGCGCATCCAGCCTGCGATGTCCACGCCAGCGACGTCCAGCCGCGCCTGCCATTTGGCGGGTTGCGCATTGGCGTCGAGCTGGGTCATGCCCTTGAACTGGCCGCCCGACACCGAGGCCTGCAGGTCGTCCAGGCGCAGCACGCCCGCGTCGAGATGGATGCGGGTCTTGAGCCCTTTCAAGGGCGCCATGGCGTCGGTGCCGAAGTCCACTTCATCGATGGCCACGTTCACGTCGGCGTCCATCGCTTTCAGCGAGGGCAGGTCGAAGCGGCGCTGCGGCAGCACGCGGCCCTGGGCTTCCTGCTGCGGTGGCGCCTTGGCGGTGCCGCCTTCGCCACCGATGGCCGGCCCCAGGTCGGCGAACGCGAGCTTGGGGCCGGTGAGTTCGCCCGTGAGTTGGCGCGGGCTGGTGAGCTGGTGAAAGCGCAGGTCGCCCGCGAGGCTGCTGCTGCCGATGGTGGCGCGCGAGGCCTGCAGGCGCCACACGCCGTCGGCTTGCGAGAGCCGGCCGCGCAGGTCGAAGGGCGGGGTCTGCGGCAGGGTGATGCCCAGCGGGCGGCCCACTTCGGCCAGGGAGCGGCCCTGGAACGACAGCGCGCCATCGAGCCGGGGTGTGCCCAGCAGGGCGGCGGCCTGGCCGTCGAACAGCAGCCTGGCCGAGGCCACCGTGCCCGCCACGCGCACCGGCACCCACTGCGCGTCGGGCGCGGCATCGGGGTCCTGCAGCAAGGGCAGGGTGCTGCCCGCGCGCACCTGCAGGTCCATGGGCATGGTGCGGTAGCGGCCCTTGAAGGTGGCCTCATAACCCGAGGCGGCGCCGGTCACGGCCTCGCCTTCGCTGCCTTTCACGCCGATGGCCAGATCGACGTCCTGCACCGCATCCTTCCAGGCCACCTGGCCCTGGCCGATCACGAGCGAACCGAAGCGCGGCAGGCCACCCAGCGGGTCGCTGTTCTCTTCGGCGCGAGGCTTGTCGTCCTGGTTGCCCAGCTGCCAGTTGGCGTCCCCGCCCTCGATGCGCATCAGATGCGCGTCGAGCTGATCCGCCTGCAGCCGCTGCAGCAGCAGGCGATCGCCGCGCTGCCAGCGCCAGAGGTCGCCCCAGTGCCAGACCAGGGTGATGTGGCGCGCATCGAGCAGATGGGGAGCGCCGAAGCGCGCGTCGGAGGCGACGCGCAGGTGCTCCACCTCCAGCCGGGGGCGCCACAGCAGGTGTGTGCGCACCTGGCCCTGCATCTGCACCGGCACGCCGACGCCGCGCGTGGCGGCGTTCTCGAAGGGTTGGCGCAGCACCGGCCAGCCGCTGTATTCGCCCCATGCCACGCCCAGAACGAGCACGGCGAGCACGCCACCGGCGATCCAGAGGGTTCGAGGGCGTCGCCTCTTCGAAGGGGGAGGGTTGGTCTGAGCGTCCACGCTTCATTGGAACGCAGCGCGGGCCGGATCGTTCGGTTTCGGCCCGATGACGCGGCCTTGTCCTACAGGGCGGCGGCGGCCAGCCCGCAGGTCGGTCGATAGAATCCAGATTCCGAATCTGAATGGGTTCTTCCATGCGCGATGCCCCGAGCGGAGATGCCGTGTCGGACACGATGGAGGTGAATGACGAGACGCATGCCCCGGATGCACGCTGGCTCTCACAAGGCGACGACTGGGTGTTGGAACTCAGCGGCGCCTGGCGCGGACACAGCGCCCCTCTCCCCGAGCTTCCGGCCACCGAGGTCGTGGGCGCCGTGCGTGCCCACGCGGACGGCCTGCGCTCGTGGGACGCGTCCCTGGCCTCCGCGCTGTGGCATCAGATCGAACCCTTCGCGCGCCGTGGTGCGGATGTCGACCTGCAGGCCCTGCCCGAAGGTCTCCAGCAGATCCTAGCGCTCGCGCTGGACACCCCGCCCCCCGCCGCAGCGGCCCCGGCCGCCACACGCGGCCGCGTGGCCCGCCTGGGCGCGCGCGTCACCGCCTGGTGGGCCCTGCGCCGCAAGACGCTGACCTTCTTCGGCGAGGTGCTGCTGTCCCTGGGCCGCTGGCTGCGCGGGCGCAGCGACATGCGCGCCTCCGACCTTGCCTGGCAGATCGAACAGACGGGGCCGCGCAGCCTGCCCATCGTGGCGCTGGTGTGCTTCCTGGTCGGTCTCATCGTGGCCTACATGGGCGCGGCCCAGCTGCAGCGCTTCGGTGCGCAGAACTACATCGCCGACCTCGTGACGGTGGGCGTGGTGCGCGAGGTGGCGGCCCTGTTGGTGGGCATCGTGCTGGCGGGTCGCGTGGGCGCGGCCTTCGCGGCGCAGATCGGCAGCATGCGCGCCAACGAAGAAGTGGACGCGCTGGCCACCATGGGCGTGAACCCGGTGGACTTCCTGGTGCTGCCGCGCGTGCTGGCGCTGCTCATCGTCGGGCCCATGCTCACCGCCTTCGGCGCGCTGGTGGGCATGGCCGTGGGCTGGCTGGTGGCGGTGGGCATCTATGGCGTCACACCGCTGGAATATGTGTACGCCAGCGCCCAGGCCATCACGCTGCCGCACGTGGTGGTGGGGCTGATCAAGGGCACCACCTACTCGGTGCTGGTGGCGCTCGCGGGTTGCCTGCAGGGCATGGCGGCGGGGCGCAGTGCGCAGGCCGTGGGCGACGCGACGACGGCCTCGGTGGTGCAGGCCATCGTGTGGATCGTGGTGGTCGCTTCCGCGCTCACCGTGGTGTTTCAACGCCTGGACTTCTAGATGGACGAACACCTGCACGCCCAACCCGCCCCGCCCGAGCCCGGTGCGGAACCGCTGGTGCGCGTGGAGAACCTGACCATGGCGTTCGGCAGCAACGTGATCCAGCGCGACCTGAATTTCGAGATTCTGCCCGGCGAGGTGTTGGCCCTGGCCGGCGGCAGCGGTTGCGGCAAGAGCACGCTGCTGCGCCACCTCATCGGCTTGCAGGTGCCCGCCAAGGGCCGGGTGCTTTATGGCACGCAAGACCTGTACGCCGCCGACGACAAGGAGAAGGCCGCGCTGCTGCGTTCCTTCGGCGTGATGTTCCAGGCCGGCGCGCTGTGGAGCAGCATGACCGTGGGCGAGAACGTGATGCTGCCCATGCAGGTGCTGACCGACATGGAGCCCGAACGCCGCGAGCAGGAGGCGCGCTTCAAGCTCGCGCTCGTGGGGCTGGCGGGCAGTTTCGAGGCCGAGCCCGCCACGCTGAGCGGCGGCATGCGCAAGCGCGCCGCCATCGCGCGCGCATTGGCGCTGAATCCGCAACTGCTGTTCCTGGACGAGCCCTCCGCCGGCCTGGACCCGCTGACCTCCGCCCACCTGGACGAACTCATCATGCACCTGCGCGACGACCTGGGCACCACGGTGGTGATGGTCAGCCACGAACTCGAGAGCATCTTCGCACTGGCCGACCGCCTGCTGTTCCTGGACGCGCAAAGCAAGACCATGACGGCGCTCGGCCCGCCCAAGGCATTGCGGCAGGACGGCCCGGAGGAAGTCCAGCGCTTCCTGCGCCGCGGTGCCGCCGCCCCTGTCAGAGAGGAAACCCCATCATGAAGCGCAAGGCCAACCCCACCCTCATCGGCACCTTCGTGGTGGCCGGCCTCGCGCTGATCGCGGTGGCCATCATCACGCTGGCCGGCAGCAGCTACTTCACGCGCAAGGAGCGCACCGTGATGTACTTCAGCGGCTCCGTCTACGGCCTGCAGGTCGGCGCCCCCGTGGTGTTCCGTGGCGTGCGCGTGGGCAGCGTGGAGTCGATCGAGGTCTCCTACAACAGCGAGACCGACGCCTTCTCCATCCCGGTGGTGGCCTCGCTCGACAGCGATGCCCTGCGCGGGCTCGATGGCAAGCACGGCGATGCGGCTTCCGATTCCGAACTGGCGCTGCCCGCGCTGGTGGAGCGGGGCATGAGCGCGCAGCTCTCGATGCAGAGCCTGCTCACCGGCCTGCTCTATGTGGACCTGGACCTGCGCCCCAAGCGCGTGGCCAGCACGCACGGCACGCGGCGCGGCCTGACCGAAATTCCGACCGCGCCCACGGCGATCCAGACCTTCCGCGATCAGCTCGAAGGCATCGACCTGCGCAAGATCACCGACGACTTGGCGGCGATCGCCGCTTCGGCCCGCGCCGTGATCTCGGGGCCGCAGCTCAACCAGGCCCTGAGCGACCTGGCCGAGATCACCGCGACCTTCAAGCGCGTGTCCGAGCGGCTCGACAAGCGCCTGGACCCGCTGGCCAACGAGTTGCAGCGCTCGCTCGTGTCCACCCGCACCGCGATGGACGGCATGGAGAAGGCGGCCAAATCGGTGAACGACAGCGCCGTTGGTTTTGGCCGCACGTCCGAGCGCGTGTCCGACCTGCTGGCGCCCGACGCGCCCCTGGTGCAGAACCTGCAGCGCGCGGCCAACGAGGTGAGCCGCACCGCAGGCGCGCTGCGCGAGGCCACCGCGGGCGATTCGCAGCTGATGGTGGGGGCCGACCGCGCGCTGGACGACCTCTCGCGCGCCGCCCGCGCGTTGCGCGACCTGGCCGAGGCCCTGGAACAACAACCCGATGCGCTCCTGCGGGGCAGAAAGGTCAACGAATGAACCGCCCAGCCATGAACCGACGCGGCCTGCTCGCCGCCCTGGGCCTGGCGCCCGTGGTGTTCGCCGCCGGCTGCGCCGGCACCGATGCGCCGCCCACGCGCTGGTACGAATTGCGCGCGGAGCCCCCGGAACCCCGGCCGGCGCCCCGGCCGGGCGATGGCGCGGTGTGGGAGGTCTCCGGCCTGGTGCGCCTGCCCGGCTCGCTGGACCGGGACGTGCTGATGGTCTCCAGCGGCGCGTCGTCCCTGCTGCCGCTGCCCGGGCACCGCTGGGCCGAGCCGCTGCGCGAGAGCGTGCCGCGCCGCCTGGTGGCCGACCTGGCGCTGCTGCGGGGCGAGGGCCTGGTCTGGCGCGCGCCCGCGCCCTCGGGGGCGAACGTGACGCGGCAGCTGCGCGTCGAGATCGATTCGCTGATGGCCGACAGCGGCCGGCGCACCCTGCGCCTGCAGGCCCGCTGGTGGCTGACCGACCTGCGCGGCGGCACCACGCCGCCCACGCTGGGCCAGGCCGACATCGAGGTGCCGCTGGCCGACGGCTCGCCCGACGCCCTGGCGGCCGGCCACCGCCTGGCCGTCTGGCGCCTGGCGCAGCGCATCGCGGGCGGCTGAGCGGGGGCCTCGGGAGGGGCGATCCCGAGAAGGGCTGCGCGTTCGTCGGCTGGATTTCAGTGCCGGCGGTTCCTGTCGATAGGCCGGAGGTGATCCGATCCTTTTGCCTGAACCTCCCCACATGAACCTCTTTCGCAACATGACCGTGAACGCCAAACTCTGGGCCGGCGTTCTTGCCATCGTGCTCGCCCTGGGCGCGATGTTGTCCTTCACCGGCACCCGCTCCAGTGCCTTGACCAGGGAAGCCGATGAAGTGCTCGGCCGGATGTCCGACAAGACCGTGATCGCCACGGAATGGGCTGGCCTGACCGAAACCAACGTGACGCGCGTGCAGGCTTCGATCCTGAGCACCGACCCCTCCATCGACCAGCTTTACAAAGACGTCATTCCCGTGGGCGTGGCCTCGATTTCCGCGCTGCAGAAGCGGCTGGACGCGATGCCCATGAACGACGCCGAGAAGGCCCAGCTCGAGAAGATCGCCGGGCTGCGCCAGGCTGTGCTGGGTTCGCTGGCCAAGGCCAACGAGATGAAGAAGAACGGTGACACCGCCGGTGCCGTGGCCGAAATCACGTCCCGCTTCAACGCGGCCGTGCCCCCTTACGTGGCGGCGCTGCGGGAGTTCGCGCAGATGCAGGTGAGCATGCAGGCCGAGGCGCAGGCAAAGTTCGCCGCCGCACGCGCCAGCAACATGACCATGGCGAGCGCGCAGATCGGCCTGCTGATCGTGGGCATCATCGTCGGCGCATTTCTCCTCATCCGCAACATCCGCACGCCGCTGCGCGAGGCGGTGGCGTTTGCCGAGCGCGTCGCCGGCGGTGACCTGACCGCGCGCATCCGCAACGACCGCCGCGACGAGTTCGGCGCGATGACCAAAGCTCTCTCCGACATGCGCGATCGCCTGGTGCACGTGGTGGCCGACGTGAAGCGCGGCACCGACAACATCACTGTGGCCGCGCGCGAGATCGCCTCGGGCAACAACGACCTCTCGGCCCGCACCGAGCAGACCGCCGCGAACCTGCAGCAGACCGCCGCCAGCATCGAGCAGATGTCGGGCGCGATCCGGCAGTCGGCCGACTCGGCGCGCGTGGCCAACCAGCTGGCCGACGTGGCCGGCCAGAGCGCCCAGAAGGGCGGCCAGGTGGTCAACGAAGTGGTGTCCACCATGGAGGAGATCAACCAGGCCTCGCGCAAGATCAGCGACATCATCGGCGTGATCGATGGGATCGCGTTCCAGACCAACATCCTGGCGCTGAACGCGGCGGTGGAAGCCGCGCGGGCGGGCGAACAGGGCCGGGGCTTCGCCGTGGTGGCCGGAGAGGTGCGCAACCTTGCGCAGCGCAGTGCGCAGGCGGCCAAGGAAATCAAGGTGCTGATCGGCGCCAGCGTGGACAAGGTGACCGCCGGCACCGAACTGGTGGGCCAGGCCGGCCAGACCATGGGCGAGATCGTGGAGAACGTGGTGCGCGTGCGCGACATCATCGGCGAGATCGCCTCGTCGTCGAGCGAGCAGGCCGAAGGCGTCAACCAGATCAACGCCTCCGTCTCCAACCTGGACCAGATGACGCAGCAGAACGCGGCGCTGGTCGAGGAAAGCGCGGCCGCCGCATCGAGCATGAACGACCAGGCGCTGCGCCTGTCCGAGGTGGTGCGCATCTTCCGCGTGGACGGGGCCGATGCGGCCAGCTCGATCGCTCAACTGAATGCCAACGACCTGCACAAGCGCCCCACGGCCGTGGTCGCCAAGCCGGTGGCTGCAACTGCAACGGCACCTGCCGCGCCGAAAGCGGCGCCTGCTCCCGTGAAGGCCGTGGCCAAGGCACCGGCGGTGAAGCCCGCTGCGGCACCGGTCGCGGTGGCGAAGAGCCCCAGGCCCGCGCCGGTGGCCGCTCCCGTGCCCGCGACGGCGGGTGGTGCGGACGACTGGGAATCGTTCTGAACGAAGAAGGCTTCGCGGCCTTCTTCAGTTCACCATCACCAGCTTGCCCTTGACCGAACGCGATCCCATGATCGCGTAGGCCTTGTGCAGCTCGCTCATGGGCAGGGTCTGGTCGATCACCGGCTTGACCTGGCCCCTGGCATACATCCCCGCCAACGCCTGCATCATCTCGGCGTTGGCCTTGGGTTCGCGGCGCGCGAAATCGCCCCAGAACACGCCCACCAGGCTCGCGCCCTTGAGCAGGGTGAGGTTCAGCGGCAGGGCCGGGATCGGGCCGCTGGCAAAGCCCACCACCAGGTAGCGGCCGCGCCAGGCGATCGAGCGGAACGCGGGCTCGGCGAAGTCACCACCCACCGGGTCGTAGATCACGTCCGGGCCCTTGCCGTCGGTGAGCTGCTTGATCGCATCGCGCAGGCCCTCCTTGGGGGTGTGCACGCTGTAGTTGATGGTGGCGTCGGCCCCCAGCTGCTTGCACAGCTCGCACTTCTCGTCGCTGGAGGCAGCCGCGATCACGCGCGCACCCGCGGCCTTGGCGATCTGGATCGCCGCCGTGCCCACGCCGCCGGCCGCGCCCAGCACCAGCACGGTCTCGCCGGCCTTGAGCGCGCCCCGGTCCATCAGCGCGTGCCACGAGGTGGCGTAGATCATGATGAACGCGGCCGCGTCCACCGCCGGAAACCCGGGCGGCAGCGGCATGCACAGCGCGGCCGGCGCGATGGTGTGCGTGCCGAAGCCGCCCGTGCCGCTCAGGCAGGCCACGCTTTGTCCCACCTGCAGGTGCTTCACACCCTCGCCCACCGCCCGCACCACGCCGGCGTATTCCGAACCTGGCACGAAGGGCAGGGCGGGCTTCATCTGGTACTTGTTCTGCACGATGAGCAGGTCGGGGAAATTCAGGCTCGCGGCCTGGATCTCGATCAGCACCTCGCCCGCCTTGGGCGCTGGCGTGGGCAGTTCCTTCCAGGTCAGGGCGTCGACGCCCACGGGGTTTTCGCAGAGCCAGGCATGCATGGTGTGTCCTCGTTCAAATGGTCATGAAACCGTTCCATGATAGGCAGCGGGGACCGTCTTCCGCAGCGGGTAAGCCCCTTGCATGTCCCGGGCGTGACCGGGGCGATCCACCTAAAATCGCGGCAATGAAAATACTCATCTCCAACGACGACGGTTACCAGGCGCCCGGCATCGTGGCGCTCTACGAAGCCCTCAAGGGGCTGGCCGAGGTGGAGGTGGTGGCCCCGGAACACAACAACAGCGCCAAGTCCAACGCGCTCTCGCTGCATTCGCCGCTGTACGTGCACACGGCCTACAACGGTTTTCGCTATGTGAACGGCACGCCGGCCGACTGCGTGCACATCGCGCTCACCGGCCTGCTGGGCTACCGGCCCGATCTGGTGGTCTCCGGCATCAACAACGGCGCCAACATGGGCGACGACACGATCTACTCCGGCACGGTGGGCGCGGCCATGGAGGGCTACCTGTTCGGCGTGCCCGCCATCGCCTTTTCACAGACCGAAAAGGGCTGGGGCCACCTGGAAGACGCGGGCCAGATGGCCGCGCGCCTGGTCTCGCAACTGCTGCCCTCGCTGGAAAACGGCCCGCCCGCCGAGCCCTGGCTGCTCAACGTCAACATCCCCAACCGGCCGCTGGCCGAGCTGCGCGGCTTCAAGGTGGCGCGCCTGGGCCGCCGGCACGCTGCCGAGCAGGTGATTTCGCAGACCAACCCGCGCGGCGACACCATGTACTGGATCGGCAGCGCGGGCAAGGCCAAGGACGACGCCGAAGGCACGGATTTCCACGCCTCGCTGCAGGGTTACGCGACCATCACGCCCCTGCAGGTGGACCTGACCGACCACGACCGCCTTGCCTACTGGGCGCCCACGGCCGCGAGCCTGTCCACGGGCGGAGCCGGCTCGTGAAGCGCGGTCTGCCGGGGGGTCCGCCGTCACCATCTTCCGCCCCTGCGGCGGGCGCGAAGCCCAGGCCGGGTTTTCCGGCGCGCCTGCCCGCCGCCGCGCCCGCACCGGTGCTGCGCAATCAGTTGCAGCCCCGGCCGGCGGCGCGCGCCGTGGCACCGCCGGCCCTGCCGCAGCCCAAGGCCGCGCCCCGGGTACCGGCGCATCCGGTGGCGCCCACGGGCGTGGGCATGGAATCGCAGGCGGTGCGCGCCGCCATGGTGCGCAAGATCCAGGGGCAGGGCGTCACGCACACGGGCGTGCTGGCGGCTTTGCAGGCGGTGGAACGCCACCGCTTCGTCGATTCGGCGCTGGTCAACCAGGCCTATGAAGACACCAGCCTGCCCATCGGCCTGGGGCAGACGATTTCCAAGCCCGGCGTGGTGGCGCGCATGCTGGAGCTGCTTTGCCAGGGCCGCAGCGAGAAGATGGGCCGGGTGCTGGAGATCGGCACCGGCTGCGGTTACCAGGCCGCTTTGCTCAGCCACCTGGCGCGCGAGGTCTACAGCATCGAGCGGCTCAAGGGGCTGCACGAAAAATCGCGCGAGAACCTTCGCTGGTTCCGCCTCTCCAACCTGCACCTGCTGTTTGGCGATGGCATGCTGGGCTACCCCAAAGGGGCACCCTATGCGGCCATCATCGCGGCGGCGGGTGGCAACGACATTCCGCAGGCTTGGATCGACCAGTTGGCCGTGGGTGGCCGGCTGGTGGCGCCCGCGGTCACGGCGGCCGGTCGGCAGAACCTGGTGGTGGTGGACAAAACCGCCACCGGCATCGTCCGCACCGAGCTGGAGGCCGTGCTCTTTGTGCCTCTAAAATCGGGTGTCGCATGATGTTGCACCGCCTCCCGGGCGGTGCAACGTGTCTTTTTCAGGGCCCTGACCGCGCAGGCGGCCAGGGTTCCTTGCAATTCGTGGGAGTTTTCATGAACAAGCGTGTTTTCCAATGCTCGGGGCGTCCCCAGGAGTCGGGTCGTCCTGCATGGCGAGGCGTCGCGGTCATGTCCATGCTGGCGGCGCTGATGGTCGCCGCCGGTTGTTCCTCCACCCGCCTGGACCGCCCGGCGCCGGTGGAAGACCGAGGCGGTTCCGCCGCCCCGCGCCCGGCCGAAGTGGTGCCCATGCCGGGCGCCGAGAACGCCGGCAAGCCGGGCTACTACACCGTCAAGGCGGGCGATACCCTGTTCCGCATCGCGCTGGACAACGGCCAGAACTGGCGCGACATCCAGGCCTGGAACAACCTGACCAACCCGAATGCGCTCGAAGTGGGCCAGGTGCTGCGCGTGCAGCCGCCGGGCGCCACCGCCACGGCACCGACAGGCCCCACCACGAGCCCGGTGACCAGTTCGGGCGTGGCCTCGCGGCCGCTGTCGGAAACCGCGCCCCCCGCGGCCTCCACCTCGCCCACCACCCCGCCGGCCCCGGCACCCGCCCCGGCCGCGGGCGGTGCCGACGAGATCAGCTTCATCTGGCCGGCCCAGGGCACCGTCATCACGCCGTTCGACGAGGCCAACAACAAGGGCGTGTCGATCGCCGGCAAGATCGGCGACCCGGTGGTCGCGGCGGCCGATGGCCGTGTGGTCTACGCCGGTGCCGGCCTGCGCGGCTATGGCAACCTGATCATCCTCAAGCACAACAACACCTACCTCACCGCCTACGCCCACAACCAGGCGCTGCTGGTGCGTGAGGACCAGGCTGTGCGCCAGGGCCAGAAGATCGCCGAGATGGGCAGCAGCGACACCGATCGCGTGAAGCTGCACTTCGAGGTGCGCCGCCTGGGCAAGCCGGTCGACCCGATGGGCCACCTGCCCAAGCGCTGAACCCCGGCGCGGCATGGCCTGGCCGGTTCTCGTCTTCGACATCGAGTCCATTCCCGACGTGGCCGGGCTGCGCGCCCTGCGCGGCGCGGCGCCCGAGTTGACCGACGAGCAGGTCCACGCCGCCTGGCTGGCCGAGCGCAAGGAAAAGGGCCAGAGCGACTTCGTGCCGCTGCACCTGCAGCGCGTGCTCGTCATCAGCTGCGTCTTCCGCAACGCTGAGGGCCTGCGCATCCATTCCTTCGTGGACCGCGATGGGCAGAGCGAAGGCAAGGTGGTGCAGGCCTTCTTCCATTCCATCGAGAAGCACACGCCCCAGCTGGTGAGCTGGAACGGGGGCGGCTTCGACCTGCCGGTGCTGCATTACCGCGGCCTGCGCCATGGCGTGGAGGCCAGCAAGTACTGGGACCTGGGCGAGGACGACCGCGAGTTCAAGTGGAACAACTACATCAGCCGGTACCACATGCGGCACCTGGACCTGATGGACCTGCTGGCCATGTACTCGCCCAAGAACAACGCGCCACTGGATGCCATGGCCAAGCTCTGCGGCTTTCCGGGCAAGCTGGGCATGGACGGCTCGCAGGTGTACGCGCAGTACCTGGCGGGGCAGACCGAAGAGATTCGCCGCTATTGCGAGACCGACGTGATGAACACCTACCTGGTGTACTGCCGTTTCCAGAAGATGCGCGGCGGGTTGACCGAGGCCGAATACGGGCAGGAAATCGCCATGGTCAAGGAGACGCTGGGCAACCTGGCGCCGGCCGAGCCGCACTGGGACGAGTACCTGCGGGCCTGGGCCTGAGACAATCGGGGGATGACAGCGTCCTCCCTCCACGAAAACAGCCTTCTCACCACCGCCAGCACCGAGGCGGCCCACGAAACACCGGCCAGCACCCTGCCTGAGGGCTGGCTCGCGATCGAATCCCTCGACATCGACGCCCAGGGCATCGCCCGCCGGCCCGACGGCAAGGTGGTGTTCATCGAAGGTGCGCTGCCCTTCGAACAGGTCAGCGTGAACGTGCACCGCAAGAAGAACAACTGGGAGGCCGGCACGGTGACGGCGATCCATCGCGAATCCTCGCAGCGCGTGCGGCCCGGCTGCCCGCACTTCGGCCTGCACGCCGGCGCTTGCGGCGGCTGCAAGATGCAGCACCTTCACGAGGCCGCCCAGGTGGCCGTCAAGCAACGCGTGCTGGAAGACAACCTGTGGCACCTGGGCAAAGTCAAGGCCGAGACCATGATGCGGCCCATCGAAGGCCCGGCCTGGGGCTACCGCCACCGCGCGCGCCTTTCGGTGCGCCACGTGCACAAGAAGGGCGAGGTGCTGATCGGCTTTCACGAGCGCAAGAGCCGCTATGTGGCCGACATGAAGGTCTGCCCGGTGCTGCCCGCGCACGTGAGCAACATGCTCATGCCCTTGCGCGAACTCATCTTCGGCATGGACGCGCGCGACACATGCCCGCAGATCGAGCTGGCCAGCGGCGACGACGTGACGGCGCTCGTGCTGCGCCACCTGGAGCCGCTGAGCGAGGACGACCGCGCGCGCCTGCGGGCCTTCGGCCTCCAGCATGGCGTGCAATGGTGGCTGCAGGCCAAAGGGCCGGACACGGTCAAGCTGCTCGACGAGGGTGGGGCGGTGCTGTCGTATTCCCTGCCCGAGTTCGGCATCACCATGCCGTTCAAGCCGACCGACTTCACCCAGGTCAACCCGTACATCAACCGTGTGCTGGTGGTGCGCGCCCTGCGCCTGCTCGACGCCCGGGCCGATGAGCGTGTGATCGACTGGTTCTGCGGTCTGGGCAACTTCACGCTGCCGATCGCCACGACGGCGGGCGAGGTGCTGGGCATCGAAGGCAGCGAGGCCCTGGTGGCGCGCTCCCGCGAGAACTTGGCGGGCAACCAGGCCGGCCGGGACCGCCCGCTTGCGCCCACCACCTTCGCGGCGCGCAACCTGTTCGAGATGACGCCCGAGCAACTGGTGGCCGATGGCGTGGCACAGAAGTGGCTGGTGGACCCACCGCGCGAGGGCGCGTTCGCCCTGGCCAAGGCCATGGCCGACCTGCACCAGAACCCGGCCCTGCGCGGTGGCTGGACGCCGCCGCAGCGCATCGTCTACGTGAGCTGCAACCCGGCCACGCTCGCGCGCGACGCGGGGCTGCTGGTGCACCAGGCGGGCTATCGCTGCGTGGCGGCCGGGGTGGTCAACATGTTTGCCCACACGGCGCACGTCGAGAGCATGGCGGTGTTCGAGCTGGACCCGTCGAAGGTGCCGGGCGCCGATGCGGCGCCAGCGGTGGCCGACGAGGGCTGAGTCAGGACTTCTGCGATTCGGCGCCGTGCTTGGCGCCGTCGGCCGCCGCGGGCGCGGCGCCGGACTCGGGTTCGGAGGGCATGCCCACCACCGAGTTCTCGCGCATGTACTGGTCCATCTCCCGCCAGCCGGCGAACACGGCGGCCTTGCCGGCGCGCGGGTAGTTGCTGAAGCAGCTTTCGATGCTGCGCACCGCATGCCGGCACGCGCTGCCGATGGCCTTGCCCTCGGCCTCCTTCTTGGCCGCGACCTGCGTGGCGGTCTCGATGCCCAGGGCTTCGCAGCCGGTCAGCAGGCTGACGGCGGCCAGGAGGCAGAGGGTGAGGGCGGTGTGTCGCATGGCTGTTCAGTGGGTTTCAGCCTTGTTTCGGCGCCTCGGCCCCGAACTTGACGCCTCTGGCAGCAAAAAAGTCACGCCACCCGCGCGGCAGGTCAAGAAAAAGGACCCGAAGGTCCTTTTTCTTGGGGCGAGAGCCGGGGCTTACTCGCGGTCGCCGCCGAACATGCCCAGCAGCATCAGCAGGCTCTGGAAGATGTTGAACAGGCTCAGGTACAGGCCCAGGGTGGCGGTGATGTAGTTGGTCTCGCCGCCGTCCACGATGCGCTTGAGGTCGTAGAGCAGGTACAGGCTGAACACCACGATCGCCAGGGTGGCGATCACGGCCATGCCGGCCGGGCTGCCCACGAACACGTTGATGATCGCCCCGATCATGATGGCCAGGGCGCCCACGAAGAGCCACTTGCCCAGGCCGGAGAGGTCGCGCTTGATCACGGCAGAGAGGTTGGCCATGATGAAGAACACGCCGGCCGTGCCGCCAAAGGCGGTCATGATCAGGCTGGAGCCGTTGGAAAAGCCCAGCACCGAAGCCAGCAGGCGCGAAAGCATCAGGCCCATGAAGAAGGTGAAAGCCAGCAGCACGGGCACGCCGGCGGCGGAGTTCTTGGTCTTCTCGATCGCGAACATGAAGGCGAAGGCGCCGCCCAGGAAGACGATCAGGCCCAGGCCGCCCGTGAGCGCGGCGGTGATGCCGGTCTGCACGCCGATCCAGGCGCCCAGCACGGTCGGCAGCATGGACAGGGCCAGCAGCCAGTAGGTGTTGCGCATGACTTTGTTGCGCAGTGCATCGGAAGAGACGGCGGTGCCGAAGCGGCCGCTGGTCTGTGCTTGGTCGGTCATGGTGGTGATCTCCTTCATCATCTGACGACGTGGGCCGGTCGCTGCGCGTCGGAATGACGCGCAACCGGCGAAATTGCATTGTAGGAGGCTGGTTCGCCGTGAGCACCCGGCGCGGGACAACGCATTTTTGGTATGGTCACTTGTGACCTGGGGTGTGCCAATGCACGCGTTATCGTTCGCACTTTGCGCCCGGGCGGTAAGCTCCCGCTCTGCAATTCCTTCTCTGATCCCCCATTTAGGACCAAGTTCATGAAAAACAAGGCAATGCTCGAAATCGCCGACGTCAAACTCATCGCCGCCGCGGCCGAAGCCGAGGCGGTGAAGAACAACTGGGCCGTGACCATCGCCATCGTGGACGACGGCGGGCACCTGCTCTGGCTGCAGCGGCTGGACGGCGCGGCCGCGATTTCCGCCCACATCGCCCCCGCCAAGGCCCACACGGCCGCGATGGGCCGGCGCGAGAGCAAGATCTACGAAGATGTCATCAACCAGGGCCGCATGTCCTTCCTGAGCGCGCCCACGCTTTCGGGCATGCTCGAAGGTGGCGTGCCCATCCTCAAGGATGGCCAGTGCCTGGGCGCGGTGGGGGTGAGCGGTGTGAAGTCGACCGAAGACGCGCAGATCGCGCGCGCGGGCATCGCGGCGATTGGCCTGTAAGCGAATCCGGGCGGCGCGCCCCGAAAAAATGCCTGGCTAACGAGACCCGGGGTCTCTTGGCTGGCTAAAAACGACGCACGGGGATGGTGATGTCCCCGGGTCGCCCCACGATGAAAAAACGGTGCGAGGCGGGCTGGCGGTGCCGCCTGGTTACTTGGTGAGGATCAGCTTGCCCTGTCGCGTCGCGTGCAGCCGGTAGAGCGATCCGTTGTGATGGATGGCCACCACCTTCTGGCCTCGAAGCAGCTCGGCGCTGGGCAGCACCGGCACGGGATGGCCTTCGTGCAGGAGCTGCAGCGTCGTCGGCGCATCGGATGCGGTTGCGTCGGCGGGCGCGGGGGTGGTGTCCGGGTTCGGGTTCATGGCGTGCCTGGTTCCGTGATGAAGCCGATCTTGCGCACACCGCTGCGCTGCGCGCTGGCCATGGCTTGCGCCACGCGCTCATACCGCACCGCCTTGTCGCCACGGATGTGCAGCTCGGGCTGGGGATCTTGCGCGGCCGCCGCCGCGAGGCGGTTGGCGAAGTCGGCGTCTTCCACGCGCTGGTCGTTCCAGTAATAGACACCGTCCGCATCCACCGACAGGCGGATGTTCTCGGGCTTGTCCAGCACCTTCTCCACGCTCGCCTGGGGCAGCTCGATGTTGACCGAGTGCTTGATCACGGGCACGGTGATGATGAAGATGATCAGCAGGACCAGCATGACGTCGATGAACGGGATCATGTTGATCTCGCTCATCACCTCGTCGCTGTCCGATTGGGTTCCGATGGCCATGGCGGGTCCTTACGAGGCCTTCTTCATCGGCAGCACCTTGCCGTCGGCCGCGCCGGCGGTGACGCGGGCGCCGGTGACGAAGTACGCATGCAGGTCGTGTGCGAAGCGGTTGAGCTGGTGGCTGATGCCCTTGTTGCCGCGCACCAGGGCGTTGTAGCCCAGCACGGCGGGAATGGCGACCAGCAGGCCGAGCGCGGTCATGATCAGCGCCTCGCCGATCGGGCCGGCCACGCGGTCGATGCTGACCTGGCCGGCCGCGCCGATGCTCAGCAGGGCGTGGTAGATGCCCCAGACGGTGCCGAACAGGCCCACGAAAGGCGCGGTGGAGGCCACCGAGGCGAGCACCGACAGGCCGCTCTGGGCGCGGGCGGTGTGGTCGTCCACGCTCTTGCGCAGCGAACGCTCGACCCAGTCGCTCACGTCCAGGCTGTCGTGCAGCTGGCGCTGCGGCGGCGTGCCGTTGTGGCCGTCCTTGTGCAGGATGTGGCGGGTGGCTTCGCGGCCTTCCAGGGCCACGCTGCGGAAGGGGTTGCCTTCGGACGAGCCCAGCTTGTCCAGGCCTTCGGCGAAATCGGCGCTGTGCCAGAAGCCTTCGATGCCCTTGGCCTGGGCGCGCTGGGCGCGCTGGTCCAGGGCCTTCCACAGGATGATGACCCAGGTGGTCAGGGACATCGCCAGCAGCACGATGGCCACCGAGCGGGTGACCCAGTCACCTTGTGTCCAGACGTGGGCCAAGCCGGTCGAAGCGAATTGCGGATCCATGATTCTCTGACTCCAGGGGAAGAGGTTTATTCCAAAACGAAATTGATCGGGATGTTGAACCACATGGCTTCAGCCACCCCGTTGCGCTTGCCCGGCACGTAGCGCCAGCGCAGCACGGTCTGTACGGCGGTCTGGTCCAGCCGGTCGAAGCCGCTGGAGGTGCGGACCTCGGCCTTGCTCGCCGTGCCGTTGGTCTCGATGAACACGCGCACCACGACCTTGCCCTGCTCGCCCATGCGCTTGGACAAGGCGGGGTAGGGCGGGCGCGGGTTGTTCAGGTAATCGGCGCTGCTGGAGGGCAGTTCCACGCGCGGCGGTGCGGGTGGCGCGGGCGGCGCGGGCGGTGCCGGGGGCGCTGGCTCGGCGGCCACGACAGGCGGCGCGGGTTCCGGGGGCGCCACCACGGGCGCCGTGGGTGAGGGCTCCTGCTGCAATACCGGTTGCGGCGTGGGCTCGGGGCGCGCGATGGGCTTCGGTTTGGGCTGGGGCTTTTGCACCACAGGCGCAGGCGGTGGCGGCTCGGGAATGACCTGTGGCTTTGCGGGCTCGATGATCTCGGCCAGCACCTCGACCGGGATCACCATCTCCACGGCGCGGCGCAGCAGGCCGCTCTGCAGAGCCCAGACGGCCAGCACATGGAAGCCCATCACCGCTGCCACCACCAGGATGCGGCGATTCAGTCGGCGCGGTGGGGCGTCAGGCAAGGGAGAGAGGGGAGGCGCCATGGTGGCGCTGGCGGTCGGCATGGTGAAGTCGGCAGAGGCTCGGCAGGACGATGGCGTGGGGCCGTGGTGAAGGCCTCGTTATGAACTATCTGTGTCGAAAAATCCACCACGCCGCGATCAGCATGATCATGAGGCTGGCGCCGAGGACAGCGAGGCCGGTGGTCATGGAGGTCCTTTCGCTTGGGCCGACGGCTCGGCGGTGTGGCGGGAAACTGGCAGTCATTCTAAACGAGAATGTTTCGCATTCTCATGATTTCAGTAAAAAAGGAGCGGCTTTTTTAGCGCGGTGGCGGTGCCAGCGCGGTGGAGGCCTCGGCCAGCGTGCGACAGCCGGTGAGCGCCATCGCGATTTCCAGCTCGTCGCGCAGCAGGCGCAGCACGTGGGCGACCCCGGTCGCGCCCGACGTGGCCAGGCCGTGCAGCACGGGGCGGCCCACCAGCACCGCGCTCGCGCCCAGGCCGATGGCTTTGAGCACGTCGGTGCCCCGCCGGATGCCGCCGTCCACCAGCAGGGGCAGATCGCCTTGCACGGCTTGCGCGATGCGGGGCAGGGCGTTGGCTGTGGTGATGGCGGTGTCGAGCGTGCGCCCGCCGTGGTTGGAGACGATCAGGCCCGAGGCGCCGCAGGCCACCGCCTGGCGGGCATCGTCGGGATGCAGCACGCCCTTGATCAGCACGGGCAGGCGCGTGATCGAGCGCAGCCAGGCCACGTCGTCCCAGGCGGGTGCGTGGGTGAGCAGGTCGTCGAACAGGGCGCTCTGCCCCGCGGCCAGTGTGCGGGGCGGCGGTTGGCGCAGGCCCGTGAGGTTGACCGCGCCGATGCCGGCCGGCAGCCGAAAGCCGCTGCGCCGTTCGCTGTCGCGAGCGCCTTGCACCGGCGCGTCCACCGTGAGCACCAGCGCTTCGAAGCCGGCGGCTTCGGCGCGCTGCACGAGTTCGGCCGTGAAGCCCCGGTCGGGCTGGAGGTAGAGCTGGAACCACAAGGGGCCGCGCCCAGGCTCCGGCAGGAAGCGGGCCGCGATCTCGTCCAGCGGTACCGATGCCTGGGTGCTGAACACCAGGCCCGCGCCCAGTGCGGCGGCGGCCAGGGCGGTGGCGTGTTCGCCATCGGGGTGCGCCAGGCGCTGATGCGCCATGGGTGCGACCAGAATGGGGTGGGCCAGGGTGCGGCCGAGCAGCTCGATGCGGGTGTGGCCCCCTGCCAGAGGCTTGAGAACGCGGGGCAGCAGCTCCAGGGCGCGCCAGGCGTCGATGTTGCGCGCGAAGGTCAGCTCGTCGGCCGCCGCGCCGAACAGATAGGCCCAGGTGGCATCGTCCAGCACGCGGCGGGCGTGGCGCTCGTGATCGCCCAGGGTGGCGACGTCCGGGGGCAGGGCGGGGTGGGATGTCATGGCGTCGTGGGGGTGCGGCGGGCTTGGGAGCGGTGCAGCAAAAACAGGAGCAGCGCGGGCAGGGGCTTTGTTTCGCTGTTTATAATGGTAACAATTCTCATTTGTAGTTCATTATTGTCCATGCCGGGCCGGTTCGGCCGATCCGGGCAGGTTTCGGCGAATTCTGGTCCATGCAAAAAAACCTTCACCCCCTGTTTCTGTCCATCCTGTTCGTGGGGGCGGCGGCGCTGCCCGGCCTGGCCTCGGCTCACAGCCTGCTGCTGACCTGCAAGCCCGCTGCCGAGAACATGGTGCGCTGCGTCGGCGAATTCTCCGATGGCAGCGACGCGGTCGGCATGTCGGTGCAGGTACGGGCCTACGACGAGCGCGTGTTGTTCAAGGGCACGCTGGGCGGCGATTCCTCATTGCAGTTCAAGCGGCCTGCGGGCGAATTCTTCGTGCGGCTGGAGGACGGCGGCGAGCATTCGGCCGAGGTCGACCACACCGACGTCAAGCCATGACCACGCAAGTGGTGCGTCCTGCGGGCGCGGGACACGAAACCTTGTGGGTGGTGCTGGCCGCGGCCTGCGTGCTGCTGGTGGCAGCGATCCTGATCGGTGCGCGCGCGCAGCCGCTGGCGGCGGCGGCTTTGTCGTCGCACCAGATCGACGCCCGAACGCAGCTCAACGCGGCGGAGCAGGGCGTGCACGCCGACCTGCTGGTGGCGGCCGAGGAAATCACCGCGCTGATCGAGACGGACAACGCAGTGCCGAGCATCGAGCAACTGCGTGGCATGGACCTGCCGCCCTTCGCTGCCGGCGCGGGTGCGGCCGCGCGCGGTGGCCACGAATGGCGCACGCAGGCACAAGGCCATGAGCTGGCTTACGTGGGCCGCAGTGCGGCACCGGATGTCGCGGCGTCGGTCCTGTTGCGCTTGCCGACCAGGGGCGAGGGCGAAGCGCCGCCCAAGGCCCACGCGCACGACGAAGAGGCCGAGGTCTGGGTGCACCGCGAGGGCCCCAACGCCTGGCCCGAGCAGCTGGACGATGCCTCGCTCACGCGCCAGGGCTGGCGCCAGGTCGTGGTGCGCTACGACGCTGGCGTGACGCGCAAGGACACCGCGCACTGACCTCGCTGTCTTTCGCGCTTCCGTTTTCTTTTCTTTCGGGATTTCTTTCATGCCAGACCACCCCCTGCCTTCCGCGCGCCGCCGCCACCTGTTGTCGGCGATGGCCTGGGCGCCCGTGGCTTTTGCCGCCACCAGCGTGCCGGCCTGGGCCCAGGCGCGCAAGCTGCGCGTCGGTGTCACGCTGCACCCCTACTACAGCTATGTCGCCAACGTGGTGGGCGATCTGGCCGAGGTGGTGCCCGTCATCCCCGCCGGCTTCAACCCGCACGCCTACGAGCCGCGCACCGAAGACATCAAGCGCATCGGTTCGCTCGACGTGATCGTGCTCAACGGCGTGGGCCACGACGACTTCGCCGGCCGCATGATCGCGGCCAGCGAAAAGCCCGATCTGAAAGTGATCGAGGCCAACGCCCAGGTGCCGCTGCTCGCCGCGGTGGGCACCGGCCGGGGCACCTCGGGCAAGGTGGTGAATCCGCACACCTTTCTGTCGGTGACGGCATCGATTTCGCAGGTCAACACCATCGCCCGCGAACTGGGCAAGCTCGACCCGGCGAACGCCAACGCGTACACCGCGAACGCGCGCGCCTACGCGCAGAGGCTGCGCAAGCTGCGCGCCGACGCGCTGGGCCAGCTGGCACAGGCACCCGCCAGCGGCCTGCGCATCGCCACCATCCACGGCGCCTACGACTACCTGCTGCGCGAGTTCGGCCTGGAAGTCGCGGCGGTGGTGGAGCCCGCGCACGGCATCGAACCCAGCCCTTCGCAGCTCAAGGGCACCATCGACCAGATCCGTTCGCTCGATGTGAAGGTGATCTTTTCGGAAATGGACTTCCCGTCGGCCTACGTCGACACCATCCGCCGCGAAACCGGCGTGCGCCTCTACGCGCTGACGCACATCTCGCACGGCCCGTACACGGCCGACAAGTTCGAAAACGAAATCGCCCGCAACCTCGCCACCGTGGTGCGCGCGATCAAGGAGTCCGCGTGAGCGCGGTGGCGGGCGGCCCCGGCATTGCGTTCGAATCCGTCGACCTCACCCTCGGCCACACCGACATCCTGCGGCAGGTGAACCTGCGCGTGGCGGCGGGCACTGTGCACGCGCTCGTGGGCCCCAACGGCGGCGGCAAGAGTTCGCTCTTCAAGGCCTTGCTCGGCCAGGTGCCGCACCGGGGGCAGATCAGCCTGGGCTGGCCCGGGGAGTTGCCCGGCGTGGTGGGCTACGTGCCGCAGGCGCTGGCTTTTGATGCCGGCCTGCCGATGACGGTGATGGATTTCATGGGCGCGATGTGCCAGCGCCGGCCCGTGTTTCTCGGCCTGTCGCCGCGCTGGCGCGAGCCGGTGGAGCAGGCGCTGCAGCAGGTGGGCATGCTGGAGAAGGCCGGCCGCCGCATGGGTGCGCTCTCTGGCGGCGAGCGCCAGCGCGTGCTGTTGGCGCAGGCGCTGATTCCCTCGCCCGATCTGATCCTGCTCGACGAACCCATGTCGGCACTGGACGAGGCGGGCGAGGCGATCTTCGAGAAGCTGCTCGCGCACTGGCGCGAAACCCGCGTGACCGTGCTGTGGATCGAGCACGACCTCGATGCCGTCACGCGCCTGGCCGACCACGTCTCGGGCCTGAGCCGCCAGGTGCTGTTCGATGGCCCGGCCGCCGAGACGCTGACCCCGCAGCGCGTGCTCGCGCTGTTCTCCAGCCGGCAGCGGCGCGAAGAAGAAAAAGACAAGGCGGTGGCGTGATGAGCGCGTTCGATTCCTTCCGCCAGGGCATCCAGCACCTGGCCGAGCAGGGCACGCTGCCCGCTTCGCTGGCCTATGGTTTCGTGGTCAACGCCGTGCTGGCCGGCCTGTTCATCGGCCCCGTGCTCGGCGGCCTGGGCACGCTGGTCGTGGTCAAGCGGCTGGCCTTCTTTTCCGAGGCCGTGGGCCACGCCGCGCTCACCGGGGTGGCCATCGGCATCCTGCTGGGCGAGCCCTACACCGGGCCCTACGGCAGCCTGTTCGCCTACTGCCTGCTGTTCGGCATGCTGCTGAATTACCTGCGCAACCGCACCGGCCTCTCGCCCGACACCCTCATCGGCGTGTTCCTCGCGGTCTCGCTGGCCATGGGGGCGAGCCTGCTGCTGATGCTGTCGGGCCGCGTCAACATCCACATCCTGGAAAACGTGCTGTTCGGCTCGGTGCTCACCGTGGACGCCGGGGACCTGCTGGTGCTCGCGGTGGTCGGCTCGCTGGTGGTGGCGCTCACGGTGCCGCTGTACAACCGCTTCATGCTCGCCAGCTTCAACCCGCAGCTGGCCAGCGTGCGCGGCGTGCGCGTGAAGCTGCTGGACTACCTGTTCGTGGTGCTGGTGACCATCGTGACGGTGGCGTCGGTCAAAGTGATCGGTGCCATCCTCGTCGGTGCCTTGCTCATCATTCCGGCCGCCGCCGCGCGCCTGCTGAGCCTGTCGCTGCGGGGCTTCTTCTGGCTGAGCGTGGCGATCGCCACCGTCAGCACGCAGATCGGCATCCTGGTGCCGATCGAACTCGAACTGCCGGTGCCTTCGGGCGCGGCCATCATCCTGACCGCCGGCGGCTTGTTTGCGCTCGCGGCGGTCATCCGGGGCTTCACCCCGTCATTGAAAGGACATGCCGGATGACCTCGCGCCTTCTGTCTCCCTCGGCCTGGTGCCTGGCCGGTCTGCTGGCCCTGTCGGCCGGGCCCGCCACCGCGCAGGCGCCTGCCGCACCCACGGCAACTGCCGCCGCACCGGCGCGCCTGCTGGTGGCGCATCCCGTGGTGGCCGCGCTGACCACCACCCTGGCGCGCGACACCGGCATCGTGGTGCTGCGCCCGGTACCCGAGACGCTGCCGCCGAACCGGCAGCTGGCTTTCTTCTCCGGCCGTGGCGCCACCGGGCTCGGCGAGGCCGCGCGCCAGGCCGACGCCGTGATCGCCCTGCGCTCCATCTGGCCCGACGACCCGCTGTTTCCGCTGGCCCGCCGCCAGAACATCCGCCTGATCGAGATCGATGCGGCGCGCCCACTCGATGCCTCTTTGCCCGGCATGGCGCTGCAGGAGCAGGACGCCGCAGCGAACGCGCTGCCCTGGCTGGACCCGGTGAACCTGGGCCGCATGGCCGACGTGATCGCCAGCGATGTCGGCCGGCTGGTGCCCGCCGCCAAGCCGCGCCTGCAGGCCAATGTGGGCGTGCTGCGCCAGCAGCTGCTGGGCATCACGGCGCAGAGCGAAGCCCGCCTGGCCACCGCGAGCAACCTCGCGGTGTTCAGCCTGTCGGACCGGCTCGACTACCTCGTCAACGGCTTCAACCTCGACCTCGCAGGCACCGATGCCCGCGCCGACGAAGCGTGGACGCCAGAGGCGCTCACGCAGTTGACGCAACGGCTGCGCAGCGCGTCGGTGGTCGCCGTGCTGCACCACCGCGACCTGCCGCCAGCGGTGGCGCAGGCCGTGCAACAGGCCGGTGTGCGCAGCATCGTGCTGCTGACCGAGGGCCGCGACCCGGTGGCTGAGTTGCGCGAGAACGCCCAGCGCCTGGGCGCCATCGCCACCCGTTGAAGGCACGGAGGAGAAGGGGCGCGTCCGGCGCGCACGGGGTCGATTCCAGAGATACCGCGGAACTGGCTTCGCCAGGCCGCTGGTGTCGTCCCCTTGAGGGGAAAGCGGCGCAGCCGCTACAGGGGTGGTTCGAATTTGTAGCCGAGGCCGTAGACGGAATGGATGAGCTCCTGCTCCGGCAGGTGCTCCTGGATCTTGCGGCGCAGCTTCTTGATGTGGCTGTCGACCGTGCGGTCCGAGACGATGCGCTCGTCCTGGTACATCGAGTCCATCAGCTGTTCGCGCGAGAAGATGCGCCCGGGCCGCGCGCTCAGCACCTTGAGCAGCTGGTATTCCACGGCGGTCAGCCCCAGGTCGTGCCCGGCGATGGTGGCGCGCCAGGCGGCGTCGTCGAGTTTCAGGCCATGGGGCAGTTCGTCGGCCGTGGCCTCCACCGCGTGCATGCCGCGCCGCAGCACCGCCTTCACGCGCGCGACCACTTCGCGCGGGCTGAAGGGCTTGCAGATGTAGTCGTCGGCCCCGAGTTCGAGCCCGAGCAGGCGGTCGATCTCTTCCACCCGGGCCGTGACCATGATGACGGCCGGTGCCTGTTTCCCGGGCGTGCCGGCGCGCAGCGCCTTGCAGACGTCCAGCCCGCTCTTGCCGGGCAGCATGAGGTCGAGCAGGACGAGGTCCACCGGGTGGTGCTCCAGCCAGTCTTCCACCTCGTCGCCGCGCGCGAGGTGGTGCGTGTCGTAGCCGGACTGCCGGAGGTAGTCGAGCAGCACGCCTGCGATCTTGTTTTCGTCTTCGACGATCAGGATCCTAGCCATGCGCGGCCTCCGTGTTCAGAGGCAGCCAGATGTCCCAGCGCAAACCGCCCAGCGCGCTGGCCGAAGCCTGCATGCGGCCGCCGTGGCCCAGCACGATGGCGTGCGCGATCGCCAGACCCAGGCCCGAGCCGCCGCTGGCGCTGGCGCGCGACTCGTCCACGCGGTAGAGCCGCTCGGTCAGGCGGGGCAGGGCGTCGGGTGGCACGCCCGGCGAGCTGTCTTCCCAGGTCAGCTGGGCCTCGGTGTCGTGGCGGCGCACCTGCACGTTGAGCGTGGCGGGGTCGGCACTGTAGCGCTGCGTGTTCTGCAGCAGGTTGTTGAGCACCTGATCGAGCCGGTCGCCGTCGGCGCGGATCTCCACGCCGTCGGCCAGTTCGGTGCGCACCTGAAGGCGCCGGCCGGGCAGGCCCGCCGCGTCGCTGAGGTGGTGGCCCACGAAGCGGCCGAGGTCGAGCGGGGCGAAGCGGTAGTCCAGCGCGCCCAGGTCCGACAGCGAGAGCAGCCGCAGGTCTTCCACCAGCCGCGTCAGGCGGCTGACCTCCTGCGCCAGCGAGTCGAGGTTGGCCGTGTCGGGCTGGCGGATGCCGTCCTGCAAGGCCTCGATCTCGGCGCGCAAGGTCGCCAGTGGCGTGCGCAGTTCGTGGGCGATGTCGGCGATCCATTGCTGCCGTGCGTGTTGCGCGGCCTGCAGCGAAGTGGCCATGTGGTTGAAGGCATCGGCCAATTGCGCGAGTTCGTCGTGGCCGCGCGCGGGCAGGCGCACGCTGTAGTCGCCCTGGGCCACGGCCGCCGTGCCTTCGCCGAGCACGTGCAGGCGCCGGGAGAGCCAGCGCGCGATCAGCGCGGCGTTGAGCAGCACGGCCGCGAGCATGCCCAGCGCGATGGCGGCGAAGGTGCGGGTCTGCTGGGCCAGGAACACGCGTTCGAGCGAGGCCACCATCTGCAGGCGCGGCACATAGCCCAGGTAGCCCACCAGCTGGCCGTCGACCTGGATGGGTTTGAGCACGGCCTGTTCGGTGCGGCCTTCCGGGCCGGCGAGCAGGTTGCGCTCGGGGTCGAGCAGCAGCAGCCGGGGGTCGATGGTGAGGGGCGGTGGCACGCTCGGCGTGCCGGGTGCCGGCTGCGCCGATGGGGGCGGTGGCGGCGGATGCACATGGGGCTGCACGTCGGCCGGCGTCTGCGCCGGGGGGAGGGCAGGCGAGCTTCCCTGCGGCTCGGCGGGGCGGCGCTGCATGCGGCCGGTGCCCAGCACCTCGCGCGAAAGGTCCTGCCAGCGCTGGCGGTCTTCGGTGATCCAGGCCCAGCTGCCGTGCTGGCGGTACCCCTCGGCGAGCCGCACGATCAGGGGCTGCAGCCGGTTTTCGTCGGCCTTGTTCAGGTACTCGACCAGGCCCTTGTCGAAACTCCAGCTGTAGATGAGGTAGGCGGACATGACCAGCACCACGTTGGCGCCTGCGATGGCCAGGAAGAGCTTGACGCGCAGGGTGTCGAAGCGCGAAAGCCAGGCCCGGCGGCTGGACGAAGGGATGGCACGGTCGGTCTGCATGGTGTTGCCGAGACTAAACCCAAATCTTTCAAACTTTGTGCAAGCCAGGGCGTTCTGCTTGCTCATTCTTTCCATATTTCGCGGGCAATATCCCGCATCATCCCGGCACGCCCTGCTGGCGCCCTCCATCCAGAACCTCAACGCATTGCCATGAACGAAGTCCAACGTGAAGGGGGCAAGGCCCCAGCCACCCGCCGCCGCAAGCCCTGGAAGCTGGCGCTGATCGCGCTCGTGGGCCTGGCGGTGCTCGGGGGCGGCGGTTTTGCGTACCACCGCTGGGGGCCCGGCGCCAAGACCGAGAGCGCCTACATCACCGCCACGGTGCAGCGCGGCGACATCGAAGACCAGGTCAGCGCCACCGGTTCGCTGCAGCCACGCGACTATGTGGACGTGGGCGCCCAGGTGTCGGGCCAGTTGCGCAAGATCCACGTGGAGGTGGGCAGCGAGGTCAAGGAAGGCGACCTGCTGGCCGAGATCGACGCCGAGACCTCGATGGCGCGCGTGGACGCCAGCCGCGCCCAGCTGCGCTCGCAGCAGGCGCAGATGGGCGAGCGCGAGCTCACCCTGGCCAAGGCCGAGCGCGACCTGCAGCGCCAGAAGAACCTGATGGCCGAAGAGGCCACCACCGCCGAGACGCTGCAGAACGCGGAAACCGCGGTGAAGACGGCGCGTGCGCAGATCCAGTCGCTCAAGGCCTCGATGGAGCAGCTGCAGGCCAGCATGCGGGTGGAAGAGGCGAACCTGAAGTACACCAAGATCTACGCGCCCATGGCCGGCACGGTGGTGAGCATCACGGCGCGCCAGGGCCAGACGCTGAACACCAACCAGTCGGCCCCCACGCTGATGCGCATCGCCGACCTGTCGGTGATGACGGTGCAGACCCAGGTGTCCGAGGCCGACGTGAGCAAGCTGCGCGGCGGCATGCCGGTGTACTTCACCACCCTGGGTGGCCAGGGCCGCCGCTGGTACGGCGAACTCAAGAAGATCGAACCCACGCCCACGGTGACCAACAACGTGGTGCTCTACAACGCGCTGTTCGAGGTGCCCAACAACAACCGCAGCCTGATGACGCAGATGACGGCGCAGGTGTTCTTCGTGGTGGCCGAGGCCAAGGACGTGCTGGTGGTGCCGATGTCGGCGCTGACGATCCAGCGCGGAGCCCAGGGCAACCGCGGCGGGCAGCCAGGCGGGCCGGGCGGCGGCAACCGCAACCCCGGCGCTGGTTCGCCTGCACCGGGCGCGGCACCGACCGCACCGGCGGCGCCGACGCAGCGTGGCACGAGCACGTCCGCCATCCCGTCGGCGTCCTTCAGGACGGTGGCCGACACCGTGGTCGCGCAGGCGGGCGGCGAGCGTCCTCGCATGGACCGCGAGGCCTTCGAGAAAATGACCGACGAGGAGCGTGCGCGCTTTCGCGAGCAGCGCCGCAAGGAACGCGAAGCCGCAGGCGGTGCCGCACCGGGCGGTGCGGGCGCGGGCGGCGATCGCCCGCGCATGAGCCCTGAAGCGTTCCAGAACATGAGCGAAGAGGAGCGTGCCCGCTTCCGCGAGCAGCGCCGCAAGGAGCGCGAGCAGGCGCAGGCCAACGGTGGCAGTGCAGCCACGGCGGCACCCGGCGGCGCCAATGGTGCCGCTCCCACGCAGAAGCGGGCCGCCTCGGGCACCGAGGCCGGCGGCAAGGACGCTGCCCCCGCCAAGCCCTCGGTGCCGAACGTGAGCGGCATGCCCCGCAACGACGGACCTGCCCGCCCGGCGCGCGGCCCTCGTCAGGCCAAGGTCAAGGTCATGGCCGAGGACGGCACGATCGAGGAGCGCGAAGTCACCATCGGCATCAGCAACCGGGTGCACGCCGAGGTGTTGTCGGGCCTGAAGGAAGGCGACCGCGTGATCGCCGGCGTGCGCGAACCCGAGCGCCGTCCCGCCAACCCGACACAGGGCACGGGCCTTGGCCAGCCGAACATGGGTGGTCCTGGCGGCATGCCGGCTGGCGCCGGCGGTGGGGCACGCCGATGAGCCAGCTGCCGCAGTCGCAGGAGGCCGAGGCGCTGCGCGCCGCGCCGCAGAGCGCGGGCGTGCCGCTGATCGACCTGAGCGGCATCACCAAGACCTACCACAACGGTGACCTGTCGGTCGAGGTGCTGCATGGCATCGACCTGAAGATCTACCCCGGCGAGCTGGTGGCCATCATGGGCGCATCCGGTTCGGGCAAGTCCACCCTGATGAACATCCTGGGCTGCCTGGACAAGCCCACCACCGGCCGCTACCTCTTCATGGGCCGCGATGTCTCCGAACTGGAGCGCGACGAACTCGCCGAGTTGCGCCGCGATGCCTTCGGCTTCGTGTTCCAGAGCTACAACCTCATCGCCACCGGCACGGCGGCGGACAACGTCGAGGTGCCCGCCGTCTACGCCGGCATCCCCCCGGCCGAGCGCCATCAGCGTGCCAGCGAACTGCTCGGCTCGCTGGGCCTGGGCGAGCGCATGCACCACCGGCCGAACCAGCTCTCGGGCGGCCAGCAGCAGCGCGTATCGATCGCCCGTGCCCTGATGAACGGCGGCCGCGTGATCCTGGCCGATGAACCCACCGGCGCGCTGGACAGCAAGAGCGGCGCCGACGTGATGGTCCTGCTCAAGGAGCTGGCGGCGCAGGGGCACACGGTGATCCTCATCACCCACGCCGCCGAGGTCGCGCAGCACGCGCAGCGCGTGATCGAGATCAAGGACGGCCACATCCTGGCCGACCCGGGCCCGCGCCCGCCCGAAGGGCAGGCCGCCGTGGCGGCGCAGAACTGGACGGCGCGCGCCGGCCGCATTTCGCACCTGAGCGATGTGGTCGAGGCCGCCAAGACCGCGCTGCGCGCCCTGCGCGCCAACGTGTTCCGCGCCATCCTCACGCTGCTGGGCATCGTGATCGGGGTGGCCTCGGTGATCGCCATGCTCGCCATTGGCGATGGCGCCAAGCAGGTGGTGATCGACCGCATCAGCGCCATGGGTTCCAACCTGTTGCTGGTGCGCCCGGGCGCGCCCAACCAGCGGGGCTTCTCCAACACGGCGACGCTGGTGCTGGCCGACGTGAACGCGATCGACAAGGAAGTGCCCAACGTGCTGGCGGCCGTGCCCGAGCAGAGCAGCAACGCGACCTTGCGCTATGGCGAGTCCGACTATTCGAGCAGCATCCTCGGCACCTCGTCCAAGTTTCCGCTCGCGCGCCAGTGGAAGGTGCAGCGCGGCACCTTCTTCACCGACGAGGACGAGCAGGAATACGCCACCGTGGCGGTGCTCGGCCAGACCGTGGCCAAGGCCCTGTTCCCGGGGGGTGAGGAGCCGCTGGGCAAGTTCGTGCTGGTGAACAACCTGATCTTCCAGGTGGTGGGTGTGATGAGCACGCGCGGCGCCTCGCCCAACGGGCAGGACCAGGACGACGTGGTGCTGGTGCCCTACGCCACCAGCCAGTTGCGCCTGTCGGGCCAGCGCTTCCTGCGCAACGTGACGGTGGCGGTGTCGGACGTGAGCCGCATCGACGAAACCCAGTCGGCGGTGGAGTCGCTGCTCGCCGAGCGCCATGGCGTGATCGACTTCCAGATCCGCAACATGGCGTCGATCATCGACACCGCGACCGAGACCCAGAACACCATGACCATCCTGCTGGGCTCGATCGCCGCGATCTCGCTGCTGGTCGGTGGCATCGGGGTCATGAACATCATGCTGGTGAGCGTGACCGAGCGCACCCGTGAGATCGGCATCCGCATGGCCACGGGCGCGCGCATGCGCAACATCCTCCAGCAGTTCCTGATCGAGGCGCTGGTGGTCTCCGCACTGGGTGGCCTGATCGGCGTCGTCATCGGCCTGGGTGTGGCCTTCGTGATCGGCGCCACCGGCACGGCGGTGCAGTTCTCCGTCACCCCGGTCGTGCTGGCGTTCGGCTGCGCCTTCGCCACCGGCCTGATCTTTGGCTACCTGCCCGCGCGCAAGGCCGCGCGGCTCGACCCCGTCGTGGCCCTGTCTTCCGAATGAACACCGTGATGAAACCGTCAATGTTCCCCTTGGCCAAACCGCTGGTCCTGGCCGCCGTGCTGGCCTTGCAGGCCTGTGCCAGCACCGAGCCGGCGCGTGGGCCGGTGGTCGAGATGCCCGCCACCTTTGCGCCCACGCTGCCCGCGGCCGAAGCGCCGCAGCTGACCACCGCCTGGTGGCAGTCCTTCGGCTCGCAGCCGCTGGAGCGCCTGATCGAAGAGGCGCAGGCCGGCAGCCCGGACCTGCGCATCGCGATCGAACGCATGCGCCAGGCCGACATCGCCCTGCAGCAGGCGGGCGTCTCGCGCCTGCCGTCGGTCAACGGCAGCCTGGGCAGCACCGCCGGCCGGACCGATGCGCCGGGCACCGCGTCCACCTCCCGCGAGTCGAGCAGTGCCGGGTTGTCCGTCAGCTACGAGGTCGATCTCTGGGGCCGCATCGCGGCCGGCGTGCGCGCGGGCGAGGCCTCGTTCCAGGCCAGCCAGTACGACTGGAAGACCGCGCGCCTGACGCTGCTCACGGCCGTGGCCAACAACTATTTCCTGTGGCTCAACACCGCCGAGCGCCTGCGCATCGCGCGGGAGAACCTGGCCATTGCCGAGCGCGTGCTGGCGATCGTGGAAGCGCGCCAGCGCAACGGCGTGGCCACGGCGCTGGAAGTGTCACAACAGCGCACCACAGTGCTGTCGCAGCGCACGGCCTTGTTGCCCATCGAACTGCAGCAGCGCCAGACCGCCACCGCGCTCGCGCTGTTGCTGGGGCGCGTGCCGCAAGGCTACGCGCCTGAAGCGGGTGAGTTCACGCAGCTGCGTGTGCCCGCGCTGTCGCCGGGCCTGCCGTCCTCGCTGCTCACGCGCCGCCCCGATCTGGCGTCTGCGGAAGCGCAACTGGCCGCGTCCGATGCCAACGTGGAAGTCGCGCGCAAGGCGCTGCTGCCGAGCCTGTCGCTGTCGGCGTCGGGCAGCCTGGGCACCTCGGCCCTGATCAGCCTGGCCGACCCCACGCGCAGCGTGTCGCTGGGCATTTCGCTGGCGCAGTCGATCTTCGATGGCGGGCGCCAGCGCCTGCAGATCCGCAGCACCGAGTCCCAGCGCGTGGTGCTGATCGAGAACTACGGCAAGGCCATCCGCACCGCGCTCAAGGAGGTGGACGACGGCCTGGGCAACGTGGCGCGCAGCGAGCGCCAGGAAGCGCTGCAGCGCGAAGTGGTGGCGCAGGCGCGCCGCTCGCTGCAATTGGCCGAGCTGCGGTACCGCGAGGGCAGTGGCGATCTGCTCTCGGTGCTGGACGCGCAGCGCACCCTGTTCACCGCCCTGGACGCGCTGGCCACGCAAAGCCTGTCGCGCCTGACGGCCGCGCTGGACCTGTACAAGGCCCTGGGCGGCGACTGGGCCGGCCCGCCGCCCCCGCTGTCCTAAAAAGAGGAGCACGAACCCGCCATTTTTATGGGGGTGTGAGTGCCTTTCTAAATGAGAATAGTTATAATTCTCAGATTGATGAGCGAAGGCAGTGTCCGCCTTTGCGACGTCCCGCCTTTCCTTGGCTTCCGATCTGTTTCTGCGTTGCTTCTACTCCCGTGAAGAACCCTCCTGCCGCCCAAGCGGCATCCAACCGTGCCTACTGGCTCAAGACGCTGCACCAATGGCACTGGATCAGTTCGGCGCTGTGCCTGATCGGCATGCTGCTGTTCGCCTTCACGGGCATCACCCTCAACCACGCGGCCGACATCGCGGCCGCTCCCAAGGTGCAGCAGAAGCTGGTGCAGCTGCCCGCCGAGCTGCAGACGGCGCTCGCGCCCAAGGACGACGAGCCGGACAACGCGGTGCTGCCGCCCGAGGTGCACCGCTGGCTGGCCGAGGCGCTGGACGTGCCTTTGCCCGGCACGACCGCCGAGTGGTCGCCCGAAGAAATCTACCTCTCGCTGCCGCGCCCCGGTGGCGATGCCTGGCTGCGCATCGAGCGCGAGTCGGGCAGCGTGGAGTACGAGCGCACCGACCGGGGCTGGATCTCCTACCTGAACGACCTGCACAAGGGCCGACACACCGGCCTGGCCTGGAAGTGGTTTCTCGACATCTTCTCGGTGGCCTGCCTGGTGTTCTGCATCACCGGCCTGTTCATCCTCAAGTTCCACGCGACAAGCCGCCCCACCACCTGGCCCATGGTGGGCGCGGGCCTGGTGATTCCCTTGTTGCTCGTGATCCTGTTCATCCATTGACTGCCGAAGGAGCTGCGTTCCCATGTTGATCCGATACGCCACCGCCATTTCCGCGGCTGGGTTTGCCTTCCCCGCCCTGGCCGCCGACATGGCGCTCAAAGTCGAGATTCCGCGCTTGACCGTGGCGGAGTACCACCGCCCCTACGTGGCGATCTGGATCGAGAAGAACGACCAGTCCTTCGCGGGCAACCTCGCGGTCTGGTACGACATCAAGATGCGCAACAACGAGGGCACCAAGTGGCTCAAGGACATGCGCGCCTGGTGGCGCAAGAGCGGGCGCGAGCTGACCATGCCGGTGGACGGCATCAGCGGCGCCACGCGCGCGCCCGGCGAGCAGTCGGTGCAGTTCGCCGACAGCACCGCGCTGGGCAAGCTGGCCCCGGGTGAATACAGCCTTGTGCTCGAAGCCGCGCGCGAAGTGGGAGGCCGCGAAGTGGTGAAGGTGCCCTTCGTGTGGCCCCCGAAGGCGGCCACCACCACGCAAGCCCGTGGCGAACACGAACTCGGCGCGATCAGCGTCACCGTCAAACCCTGACCCCGACTGGAGACCCTCATGAAAACCACCACCGTTCGCGCCCGAGTTCTCACCCTGGCCGCCGCGGCCATGCTGGCCCTGCCGGCCGCCGTGCATGCGCACCGCTCCTGGCTGCTGCCCTCGGGCACCATCTACTCGGGCCAGCTGCCCTGGGTGTCGGTCGACGCCGCCGTTTCCAACGACATCTTCTACTACGAGCACAACGCCGCCGGCCTGGACAACCTGGTGGTGATCGGTCCCGACGGCCAGCCGGTGCAGGCCGAGAACCAGGCCAAGGGCCGCTACCGCAGCATGTTCGACGTGAAGCTCGACAAGCCCGGCACCTACCGACTCGCGCTGGTGAACGACGCCCTCATCGCCAGCTTCAAGGTGGGCACCGAGAGCAAGCGCCTGCGCGGCACCGCCGAGTCGCTGGCCAAGGAGATTCCCGCCAACGCCGAAGACCTGCGCGTGAGCCAGTCGCAGAACCGCGTGGAGACCTTCGTGACCTCGGGCAAGCCCACCACCGACGCCCTCAAGCCCACGGGCCGCGGCATCGAGCTGGTGCCGGTGACGCACCCGAACGATCTGGTGGAAGGCGACACCGCCACGTTCCGCTTCATCGACAACGGCAAGCCCGCGGCCGGTTACGCGGCCACCGTGATCCTGGCCGGCCTGCGCTACCGCAGCGAGTTGGGTGAAATCCGCACCACCACCGACGACAAGGGTGAAATCAAGGTGAAGTGGCCTGCGGCCGGCATGTACTGGGTGAACATCGCGCCGCCGCGCGCTCCCGGCATGGGTGGTCCTGGCGGTGCGGGTGGGCCCGGTGCTGGTGGTCCGGGTGCGCCTGCTGCCGCAGCCCCCGCTGCCGATGCACCGCGTCCCGCGCCGGCGGGCCCCGCAGGCACGCTGGCCGAGCCGGTCCGCCGCTCGGGCTACAGCCTGACGCTGGAAGTCCTGCCCCGTTGATGCCCCGGCGCATGCCGGCATGCCCCAGACCATGCAGATGGCTGGGGTTGTTTTTTGGTTTCTGACCCTCGCAACATGAACCGTGTGCTGGTGCCCCTGGAGCTGGACGCTTCGATGCCCCTGCTGGGTGCCCAGGCACAGTGCCTGGACGGCCAGACCATGGGCACGACCTGGCAGGTGCGGTGGGTGGCGGCCGGCGCCTCGCCCAGCGAGCCGGTGCGCGCCGCCGTGCAGGACGAGCTGGATCTTGTCGTGGCCCAGATGAGCACCTGGCTGGAGGGCTCCGACCTGGAGCGCTTCAACCGCGCCCCGGCCGGCACGTGGCACACCGTGCCCGAGGCCATGGCCGAGGTGCTGGCGGCGGCGCTGTGGCTGGCCGAGGTGTCCGGCGGTGCCTTCAACCCCGCGGCTGGCGCGCTGGTCAACCTCTGGGGCTTCGGCCCCCGCCCACGCTACACCGACCCCGGCTTCGCCCCTCCCACGGACGGCGCGGTGCAGCACGCCCTGGCGCTCAACGATTGGCGCGCCCTGCAATGGCAGCCGGCCAGCCGCCAGCTTCACCAGCCCGGTGGCGTGCGGCTGGACTTCTCGGCGATTGCCAAGGGTTATGCGGTGGACCGGGTGTCGCGGCGTTTGAGCGGCATGGGCTTGCGCCACAGCCTGGTGGAGGTGGGGGGCGAGCTGCGGGGCCAGGGCTTGCGGCTGGGTGGCCAACCCTGGTGGGTGGACCTCGAATCGCCACCCACCGCGCCTGGACAAGCACCGCTGCCCACCACACGCGTGGCCCTGCACGGGCTGTGTGTCGCCACCTCGGGCGACTACCGGCGTGTGTACACCCACGACGGCGCGCGCTGGCCGCACACCATCGATCCGCGCCACGGCCGGCCGCTGGCGAACGGTCTGGCGTCCGTGAGCGTGTTGCACGCCGAGTGCCTGTGGGCCGATGCCTGGTCCACCGCGCTGACCGTGCTCGGAAGAGAGCAGGGCCTGGCCCTGGCCACCGCGCACGGCATCGCGGCGCTGTTCGTGCAGCGCGAGCCCGATGGCCGATTGACCGAAGCCCTCACACCCGCGATGAAGGAACTCGCCGGATGACCAGCGAAAAATGGCTCTACGCCCTGGCCACCCTGCTGTGCTACGCGTTGCTGTGCGGCACCATCGCCTGGCAGCACTGCAACCGGCAGCGCGCCGCGCGGCGCCGGGTGGACGCGCTGCTGCCGGCCACGCCCGGTGTGCCCGCGTGGTGGGTGGCGTACGCGAGCCAGACCGGCCAGGCCGAAGAGCTGGCCTTGCAGACCGCGCAGGCCTTGCACACGGCGGGCGTGCCGGTGCGCCTGGCGCCGCTGAGCCAGATCAGCCTGGCCGACCTGCAACAGGCCGATCGCCTGCTCTGCATCGCGAGCACCTATGGCGAGGGCGATCCGCCCGACAGCGCCGTGCTGTTCGCCCGGCAGGTGATGGCCAGCGCGGGTGTGACGCTGTCGCACCTGCACGTGGGCCTGCTCGCGCTGGGCGACAAGACCTACGCCCATTTCTGCGGCTTCGGCCGCCAGCTGGACCAATGGCTGATGGACCGCGGCGCGCAGGCCCTGTTCGACCGCATCGACGTGGACAAGAGCGACCCCGACGCGCTGCAGCGCTGGCGCCAGCACCTCGCGCACCTGGCTGGCACCAGCGACTTGCCGGATTGGGAAGCGCCGGCCTTGCAACCTTGGCGGCTGCGCGCGCGCCAGCACCTCAACCCCGGCAGCGCAGGCGAGGAAGTGCATCACCTGGAACTGGTGCCCGAACACGCTGGCGCGGCGCTGCCCGAGTGGCAGGCGGGCGACCTGGTGCAGGTGGAGGTGCCCACCGCACCGGGCGAACCGCGCGACTACTCCATCGCTTCCGTGCCGCAGGACGGCGCGGTGCACCTGCTGGTGCGCCGCACGCGCCGCGCCGACGGCAGCCCGGGCCTGGCCTCGGGCTGGCTGACGAGCGCTGCGGCCGACAGCGCCACGGTGATGCTGCGCGTGCGCGCGCACGGGGGCTTTCGCATTGGTGAGAACGCAGACCGCCGCCTGATCCTGATTGGCAACGGCACGGGCCTGGCCGGATTGCGTGGGCACATTCGCGGCCGTCTGGCGGCGGCCGGGCCGTTGGCCGATGCCACCACGGTGCGCCGACCCGACGGTGTGGCGCCGATGTGGCTGTTGTTTGGTGAACGCAACGCGCGCTGCGATGCGCACTACCGAGACGAGATCGATGCCTGGGCGCGCCAGGGCTGGCTCAGCCGCGTGGACTGGGTGTTCTCGCGCGATCAAGTGGAGCGCCTGTATGTGCAGCATGCCCTGGCCGAGGCTGCCACCTCGGTGCGCGAGTGGGTGGCCGACGGTGCGGCCATCTATGTCTGCGGCAGCCTCGAAGGCATGGCCGGCGAAGTCAACGACGCGCTGCAGACCATCCTGGGCGAAGACGCGCTGCAGCAGCTCGCGGCCGACGGCCGCTACCGCCGCGACGTGTACTGACGGCGCGCTGCGTTCAAGTCTCCGCCCACTGCTGGAGGAGCTTGTGGTAGTGGCCAGTCAAGCCAACCACCTCGGCCGTGTCACCGAGCTGGTTGCGCAGTTTCAGGATGGTCATGTCCAGATCGAACAGCATCGAGCGCCGCCACGCGTCGCGCACCAGGCTTTGCGTCCACAGGAACGAGGCCACGCGCACGCCGCCGGTCACCGGCTCCACACGGTGCAGGCTGGTGGAGGGGTAGACGATTGCGTCGCCCGCATCGAGCTTGATCTCGTGCGTGCCGAAGCTGTCCTCGGCGATCAGCTCGCCGCCTTCGTACTCGTCGGGTGAACTGAGGAACACGGTGGTGGACACGTCGGTGCGCACCTTCTGGCCGCTGAAGCGGTCGGTCTGGATCGTGTTGTCGATGTGGTTGCCATAGTGCCCACCGCCTTCGTAGCGGTTGAACATCGGCGGCAGCATGGTGGCTGGCAGCACGGCCGAGACGAACAGCGGATGGCGTTGCAGCGCCTGCGCGATGCGCTGCGAGAGCGGCGCGAACACGGGGGAAGCGGTGTCGAGCTGGAGGTTGCGCTTGACGTTGGCCGCCTGCGGGCCGGTGGAGCGCAGACCGTCCACCCAGCCCTGGGTGTCGAGCACCTGGCGGATCTCGGCCACTTCGGAGGGGGTGAGGACCTGGGGAATGTGCAGCAGCATGGGCAGGGTTCCTGAAACGGGAAAAGGCCCGCCATGGGGCGGGCCTTTTCGATCGCAGCGTTCTGAGGGGTGGTCGGGATCAGAACTTGAAGTTGGCGGTCAGGGCGGCGGAGCGGGGGGCGCCCAGTGCCAGACGGCCGCCACCGTTGTTCACGGCCATCAGGTATTCGTCGTCGAACAGGTTGTACACGTTCAGGCGCAGGCTGACCTTGTCGGTGAGTTGGTAGGCGACCATGGCGTCCGCAACCCAGTACGAAGGCACGTTGGGCAGGTTGCCCGGTGCGCCCGTGGCGTTGACGAAGCGCTTGGCTTCGGAGCTGTAGCGCGCACCCACGCCCAGCGTGAGTTTGTCCAGCTGGTACGAAGTCCACACCGTGGCGGTCAGGTCAGGCGACCAGCGCACGCCCGTCGTGGCGGTCGTGGCTGTCTGTTGGTTGATCTGCTTCGTGCTGGTCTTGGCCAGGCCGGCGGTGATCTGCCAGAAGTTGGTGATCTGGCCGACGGCGGACAGCTCGATGCCTTGCACCTGCGTCTTGCCTTCCTGCACCGACGCGTTGGTGATCGTGTCGGTCGTGACTTGCTTGTCGTTCGTGGTGCGGAACACAGCGGCGGCCACGTTCAGGCGCTTGTTCATCAGCTCCCACTTGGTGCCGAGCTCGAACGTTTCGGTTTTCTGAGGATCCAGGGCCGCATTGGCCTGGTTGCCGCCCGTGGCACTCAGCTGGAAGTTGTTGCCGCCGGGCGGGTTGGCCGAGGTGGCGTAGGACGCATACACGCTGCCGTTTTCGGCCGGCTTGTAGACGCTGCCAACGCTCCAGCTGATGAGGCTGCGCGAGTCTTCCAACGCGGTGCGCGCACCGGCCGCGGTCACGTTTTCCGTGCTCAGCTTGTAGACATCCGCACGCAGGCCACCGTTGATGGACCAGCGGTCGTTGAGCTTGGCGTTGTCGAACGCGTACGCGCTGATGGTGTTGGTCGAGCCGCCCGTGACACCGCCCGTGCGCCCGCCGAAGTTGGCCATGGTCTGGAACGGGTTCGGGTTGTACAGGTTGGCCGATGGCGTCGTGCCCACAGCGGTGCCATGGTCGAAGGCGTTCTGCTTTTCATGCAGCAACTCCACACCGGCTGCCAGGGAGTGCTGCATGCCGCCCGCGCTGAACTCGGTGTTCACGCTGGTCTGGTTGGCGAGGATGGTGTTTTCCTGATCGACGCGTTGGCGCGAGCGGGCCACCAGCCAGGTGGCCGGGTTGGCAGCGACCACCGCAGGGTTCACGGCCGTCGCGGCGGTATTGGCGGAGGTGATGCCAATGATGCCGGTCAGCGTGCGGTCCATGCGGGTCTTGCCGAAACGCGTGATGTTGCGGATCGTCGTGCCTTGGCCCAGGTCGTGCTCGATCTTGGCCGTGATCATGTCCGCATCGACTTTCTCTTGGTCGTTGGGGCTGCCGTAGTAGTTTTCACGACGCACCTTGGCGGCATTCGGAATCGAGGTAAAGCCCTCGTAGCCGATGGCGGGAATGCCACCGTCCGGCACGTTCTTCTGGCGCAGGTGCTGGCTGAAGAGGTGCAGGCGCGTGGGCGTGCCCAGGCCGGTCACGTAAGACAGACCCACGCCATAGCCTTTGTTCTCCACGAAATCGCGGCCATCGACGCCGCTGTCCTGCGCCATGGCGTTCAGGCGGAAGGCGGAGGTGTCGCTGAGCTGCTTGTTCAAGTCAACGGTGGCGCGCTTGCGGCTGCCGGTGCCGATCGTGCCGGAGGCGCTGTTTTCGTCACCCAGGTGGGCCTGCTTGGAGATCAGGTTGATGAAGCCGGAGCTTGCGCCACGGCCGGTTTCAGCACCGGCGGCGCCCTTGACGATCTCGACCTGTTCCAGGTTGAAGGTGTCGCGCGTGACGGCGCCGAGGTCGCGGATGCCGTCGACGAAGGTGGATTGCTGCAACGAGAAGCCGCGCATCTGGAAAGTGTCGCCGGCCGAGGTGTTGCCGTTCTCACCCATCTGCATGGTGATGCCTGGGGTGTTGCGCAGGGCTTCCATCAGCGTGACGGCACCTTGCTCTTCCAGCACTTCCTTCTTGATGATCTGGATGGTCTTGGGCGTGTCCACCAGCGGCGCCGTCATCTTCTCGTTGGCCGATTTGTCGGCCTTGTACGGCACCTCGGGGGCTTCCTTGACGGTCACCGTGGGCAGGGTGGTGGTCTGCTGCGCCATGCCGGCGGCAGGAACGGAGGCGGCCAGGAGGGCCAGGAGGTGGACGGGTTTGCTGTGCTTGCGGCTGCGGATATGGGCCATGGGTGAGTCCTTGCGGTGCGGTGCGATGGTGTGTTGGCTGGCGGGCTTCCACATCGCACCGGCTCGGTGCAAGGGCACGGCAGGTCGTCGGGGGCTTTGGCTGGCTTCGGCCGGGATTATCACAAATAAAAATCATTCCCATTCACAATTTTTCCATTTTGTTGTGAATTGGCGTCAGGAACGACGAAGGGCGCCAAGACCGGACGGTCTTGGCGCTTGCATGCCCGATGGCAGAAACAGGGGGGTTAGAAGGTGACGTTGGCGGTCAGCCAGAGGCGCCGGCCTTCGAGCATGTTGTTGTAGCGCGCGGCATAGGCGTTGGGCGCGTACTGGGCGTATTCCAGGAAGTCCTTGTCGAACAGGTTGTAGATCGTGGCGCCCAGGGTCACCGACTTGTTCAGGCGGTAGCTGCCGCCCAGGTGGAACTGGGTCGTCGCCTTGTAGTCACCCAGGACTGCACGGGCCGCTCTGCCGGTGGCCGAGGTGTCGTCGCGCCAGCGCGAGCTGCGGTACTCGGCGCTGACCCAGGTCGAGAACTTCTCGTCGATCTTCCAGTCGAGTTTGGCGTTGAGCATGTGCTTCGGGGTGTTGTATAGGGGTTGGCCTGCGCTGGCACCACTCTTTTGCTCGCTGCGGGTGAAGGTGTAGTTGCCGGTGGCGTGGAGGCCTTTGGCCAGCGGCACCCGGGTGGACAGCTCAAAGCCGCGCGTTTGCGCTTCGTCCACGTTCACCGACTGGCCATAGGTGTCCACGGCGGGCCAGTTGCCATAGTTCACGCACCCGGGGCGGTTGGGGGCGCCCGCGAAGCTGCAGTTGAGCAAGCCGCTGCCGGTGGCGATCTTGTCCTTGAACTGGTTGAAGAAGATGGTGCCGCCGATCGTGAAGCCCTTCTTGTCGTCGAACATCGTGCCGAGTTCGTAAGACGTGCTGGTTTCTGGCTTGAGGGAAGGCGTGCCGATGGTGGGGCGCGTGCCTTGACCCGTGAAACCGGTGATGCCATCGGCCAGTTGATCGAGGCGCGGGGTCTTGAAGCCACGGCTCACACCGCCTTTGACGATCCAGTTGTCGGTGGCATCCCAGACCGTGTAGATGCGCGGACTGAACTGCGCGCCGAACTGGCTGTGGTCGTCGTAGCGCGCACCCAGTGTGAGCGCGAGGGCGGGCGTGAGGCGCCACTCGTCCTCGCCAAACAAGGCCCACTGCGTGTGGGTGTACGGTGCGGGCGCCACGCCATCGATCATCTCCGCGTCCCAGTACTGGGCGCCCACCGTCAGCAGGTGCGACTCGCCCACGGCTGTGATCAGCTTGGCGTCGAGGATGGTGTTCTCCGCCGTCAGCGTGCGCGCGCTGCCCGGCGCCTTGCCGGGGGTGCCTGAAGGGATCGTGCGGCCGATGGTTTCGGTTTCGTTTCGGGTCAGGCTGGTTTCCAGCTTGCCGAAGCCGAGGTTGGCGTTGTAGGCCAGCACCGTCTGCTCGCGATTGAACTTCTGCTTCGCCGTGTAGCCTTGCACGCCGAGGGTGCCGAGCTGCGCCGATGAGTTGTCGTACACCTGCCGCGCGGTGTCCAGGTCCAGGTAGATTTCGTGATCCCTGTTCGGCGTCAGCGTCAGGCGAGCGCCGAGGGTGTCGATGTCCGCCTTCACCGGGCTGGGACCACGGGTGCTGATGGTGGTGTTGCCTGCGTCGCCAGTGGGCTCCAGTTCGGACGCCGAGCGCTTGAAAGAGCTGGCGCGGAGCGTCAACCCCAGCGTGTCTTGCTTGATGGGGCCGCTCAGATAGACGTTGGTGCCCAGGCTGTCGCCGCGATCGCGGTTTTCCTGCACGGTGCCGTTCAGGTTGACCGCACCGGCCCAGGTCTTGCCGACCTTGCGCGTGATGATGTTGATCACGCCGCCCATGGCATCGGAACCATAGAGCGTGGCCATCGGGCCGCGAATGACTTCGATCCGCTCGATGGCGCTGATGGGCGGCAGGAAACTGGTGGAGGTCTCGCCGAAGCCGTTGGGGGTCACGTTGCCGGCGGCGTTCTGGCGGCGGCCATCCACCAGCACCAGGGTGTAGTCCGAAGGCATGCCGCGGATGCTGATGTTCATGCCGCCGGTCTTGCCAACGTCGTTGCCGACGTCCACGCCTTCCACATCGGCGAGCGCTTCAGCCAGGCTGCTGGCGCGTTTGGTTTCCAGGGCTTCGCGGGACACCACCGTGATGCTGGCGGGCGCCTTCTTGATGTCTTGCTCGAAACCGGAGGCCGATACCACGACTTCGGACAGCGAGCCCTCGGCTTGCTGGGCGTGGGCCGCGCCCAGGCTCAGCGCGTACAGGCTGCAGGCCACGGCGGTGGCTTGCAAGGGGAAGCGGTAGCCCGACGAAACGCCGCGCTGGCCAGCCGACGGGGTGGATGCTCTCGACATCAGAAATCCTTACGTATGCATGCGTTGATGGAATTGGCTGGCATGCATCCACTCGGCATCGCGCGCATCACACAAGGGACGGGGGCAGGGGAGGGGCTGGCTGGCTACTTTTCTTATTATTACAAATGAAAACCATTCTTGTTAAGTTTCTGATAATTTTTTTGTGATAGCTCGCTCGATGCCTGCCAGAAAGCGTCCGGCGGGAACGTGGTTTGCCCTCTGAAATCTCGCCAAAACGATGCCGTCGCCGGAATGTGGTAAACACGAATGGCCCTCATCGGGCGAGTTGCTGCACAGCAACAAGAAAGCTATCGGGTGGATAAACACTATCAATCCCAAGGGTTGGTAGTTATTTGCTATCATTCAACCCATGGCGATATGGAAAACCCTTTCTGATCGCCGCCTCTTTCTCAACCCCAACCCAAGGAAAACCATGTCCCTGATCAACACCACCGTCCAGCCTTTCAAGACCACGGCCTTTCTGAACGGCAAGTTCATCGACGTCAGCGACGAGACGCTGAAGGGCAAGTGGTCGGTGCTGATCTTCATGCCCGCTGCCTTCACCTTCAACTGCCCCACCGAAGTGGAAGACGCGGCCGAGAACTACGCCGAATTCCAGAAGGCCGGTGCCGAGGTCTACATCGTCACGACCGACACGCACTTCTCGCACAAGGTGTGGCATGAAACCTCGCCCGCCGTGGGCAAGGCCAAGTTCCCGCTGGTGGGCGACCCGACCCACGTGCTGACCAACGCTTTCGGCGTGCACATCCCCGAAGAAGGCCTGGCGCTGCGCGGCACCTTCATCATCAACCCCGAAGGCACGATCAAGACCGCCGAGATCCACTCCAACGAGATCGCCCGTGACGTGAAGGAAACGCTGCGCAAGCTCAAGGCCGCCCAGTACACCGCCGCCCACCCCGGCGAAGTGTGCCCGGCCAAGTGGAACGAAGGCGCCAAGACCATCGCTCCTTCGCTGGACCTGGTCGGCAAGATCTGATCCATCGTTTGATGTTCCGAGATGAGGCCCGGCCTCACCGGTTGCACATCGAAGAACCCGCGGGCCCAGAAGGCCCGTCGGGTGAACCCCTGGCCGCCTTTCAATCCCTGAGGAGGCCGGTTCTCAAAGTCGCTTAGATAAAGGAAACACAACATGTTGGACGACACCCTCAAGGCTCAACTCGGCGCTTACCTGGAGCGCGTGACACAACCTTTCGAGATCGTCGCTTCCTTGAGCGACTCTGAGAGCTCCCGCGAAATGCTTGATCTGCTGCAGACCATCCAGGCGCTGCGCAGCGACAAGATCACCCTGAAGACCGACGGCCAGGACGCGCGCCGGCCTTCGTTCACCCTGCAGCGCGCCGGCAGCGACACCTCGCTGCGCTTCGCCGGGCTGCCGCTGGGCCACGAGTTCACCTCGCTGGTGCTGGCCCTGCTGTGGACCGGCGGCCACCCGCCCAAGGTCGAGCAGGACGTGCTCGAACAGATCCAGGCGCTGGATGGTGACTTCAATTTCGAGGTCTACATGTCCCTGACCTGCCACAACTGCCCGGACGTGGTGCAGGCACTGAGCCTGATGGCGATCCAGAACCCGAAGATCAAGACCACGGTCATCGAAGGCGGTGCCTTCCAGGACGAGGTGACGGCGCGCGAGATCATGGCCGTGCCCATCGTGTTCCTCAACGGCCAGGTGTTCGGTTCGGGCCGCATGACGGTGGAAGAGATCGTCGGCAAGCTCGACGTGAACGCCGATGCGCGCGAAGCCGCGAAGCTCAACGCCAAGGACCCGTTCGACGTGCTGATCGTCGGCGGCGGCCCGGCCGGTGCCGCGGCGGCGGTGTACGCCGCCCGCAAGGGCATTCGAGTGGGCGTGGCGGCCGAGCGTTTCGGTGGGCAGGTCAACGACACGATGGCGATCGAGAACTACATCAGCGTGCTCGAGACCGACGGCCCGAAGTTCGCCGCCGCGCTCGAAGCGCAGGTGCGCCACTACGACGTGGACATCATGAACCTGCAGCGCGCCGACAAGCTGATCCCGGCGAGCGAACCCAACGGCCTGGTCCAGGTGCAGATGGCCAACGGCGCGACCTTGAGCGCGCGCAGCGTGATCCTCTCCACCGGTGCCCGCTGGCGCAATGTGAACGTGCCCGGCGAGGCCGAGTACCGCAACAAGGGCGTGGCTTACTGCCCGCACTGTGACGGTCCGCTGTTCAAGGGCAAGCGCGTGTCGGTGATCGGTGGCGGCAACTCGGGTGTCGAGGCCGCGATCGACCTGGCCGGCATCGTGCAGCACGTGACGCTGATCGAGTTCGCCGATGCGCTCAAGGCCGATGCCGTGCTGGTGAGCAAGCTCAAGAGCCTGCGCAATGTGGACATCCACGTGAATGCGCAGACGACCGAGATCACCGGCGCCGACGGCAAGGTGAATGGCCTGAGCTACAAGGACCGCGCGAGCGGCGACGTGAAGCACGTCGAACTCGAAGGCGTGTTTGTGCAGATCGGCCTGGTGCCCAACACCGAATTCCTGAAGGGCACGGTGGAGCTGAGCCGCTTCGGTGAGATCGTGGTGGACGCCAAGGGCCACACCAACGTGCCAGGCGTGTTCGCGGCGGGCGACTGCACCACGGTGCCGTACAAGCAGATCGTGATCGCGGCCGGCGCCGGTTCCACCGCCGCGCTCAGCGCCTTCGATCACCTGATCCGCCAGCCGGTGGCGGCGCCGGCCGAGGCCGTCGCGGCCTGAGGCTTGTCAGGCCCGGGCGCCGCGAGGCCCCGGGCCGGTTCGCCGTTTCAGTGGGCGGCCGCTGCTGCGGCGCCGATCCCGGTTTCCGACCGCACCTGCTGGGCCAGGAAGCCGGCCCGGTCCACCCGTGCGCGCTGGCTCTTGTCCAGCACCGAGAACAGCCAGATGCCCACGAAGCCGATGGCCATCGAGAACAGCGCGGGCGAGGTGTAGGGGAACAACGCCGAGCCCTTGGGGTTGCCCAGGGTCGCTTCCCAGACCGAGGGCGAGACCACGGTGAGCGCCACCGAGGACACCAGGCCGAGGAAGCCGCCGATCACCGCGCCCTTGGTGGTGCAGTCTTTCCACAGCACGCTCATGAAGAGCACGGGGAAGTTGGCCGAGGCCGCGATGGCGAAGGCCAGCGAGACCATGAAGGCGATGTTCTGTTTTTCGAAAGCGATGCCCAGCACCACCGCGACGACACCCAGGCAGAGCGTGGTGATCTTGGACACGCGCAGCTCGGCGGCCGAATCGGCCTTGCCTTTCTTCAGCACCGTGGCATAGAGGTCGTGCGACACGGCCGAAGCACCCGAAAGCGTGAGGCCGGCCACCACGGCCAGGATGGTGGCGAAGGCCACGGCCGAGATGAAACCCAGGAACACGTTGCCACCCACGGCGCTGGCCAGGTGCACGGCCGCCATGTTGTTGCCGCCGAGCAGGCCGCCCTTGGCATCGAGGAACTGCGGGTTGGTCAGCACGAAGGTGATGGCGCCGAAGCCGATGATGAAGGTCAGCAGGTAGAAGTAGCCGATCCAGCCGGTGGCCCACATCACGGACTTGCGGGCTTCCTTGGCGCTGGGCACAGTGAAGAAGCGCATCAGGATGTGGGGCAGGCCGGCGGTGCCGAACATCAGCGCCATGCCGAAGCTGATGGCCGAGATCGGGTCCTTGACGAAGTTGCCCGGGCCCATGATGGACTGCCCGATGGATGCCGCGGCCTCGGCGACCTTGCCGTCCTTGAGCGCGAGATCGGTCTTGATCCTCACCGCCCCGGCGAACATGGCCTCGGGGCTGAAGCCGAAGTGCAGCAGCACCATGAAGGCCATGAAGGACGCGCCGCCGAGCAGCAGGCAGGCCTTGATGATCTGCACCCAGGTGGTGGCGGTCATGCCGCCGAAGAGCACGTAGACCATCATCAGCGCGCCCACGATCACCACGGCGACCCAGTACTCCAGGCCGAACAGCAGCTTGATCAGCTGCCCCGCGCCCACCATCTGCGCGATCAGGTAGAACGCGACCACCACCAGCGTGCCCGAGGCCGCGAAGATGCGGATGGGAGCCTGCTGGAAGCGGAACGCGGCCACGTCGGCGAAGGTGAACTTGCCCAGGTTGCGCAGGCGCTCGGCCATCAGGAAGGTGATGACGGGCCAGCCCACGAGGAAGCCGATGGAGTAGATCAAGCCGTCGAAGCCGGAGGCCATCACCGCCGCCGAGATGCCCAGGAAGGAGGCGGCCGACATGTAGTCGCCCGCGATGGCAAGGCCGTTCTGGAAGCCGGTGATGCCGCCACCGGCGGTGTAGAAGTCCGACGCGGAGCGGGTCTTGGCGGCGGCCCATTTGGTGATGTACAGCGTGCCCAGCACGAAGAGGCCGAACATGCCGATGGCCGTCCAGTTGGTGGCCTGCTTGTCGGCCTGGCCGAGATCGGCACCGGCGGCCCAGGCCGCGACGGACACGCTGGCCAGGGCCAGCAGGGTGAGCACGCGCCTCATTTCTGCACCGCCTTGACCACGGCGGCCGACAGCTCGTCGAACTCGGTGTTGGCGCGCCTGACGTAGACCGCGGTGATGACGATCGTGAAGACGATGACACCGAAGCCCAGCGGGATGCCGACGGTCATGACGCCGTCGCCCGTGAGTTGCGACAGCAAGGCCTTGTCAAAGGCGACCAGCAGGATGAAGCCGTAGTAGACGGCCATCATCGCCAGCGTGAGCCACCAGCCGAAGCGCGATCGTTTGGCCTTGAGTTGAAGGTAAGCGGGGTTGCTCGCGATCTGTTGAACCAGACTCTCGTCCATGCATGTCTCTCGGGTTGATTTCGGGTGACATGGAGCGTAGGACGTGGCACTTACGGAGCACTGACCCCTGGCTGACGCGGGGCTGACCCGCGCCTTGTTCCTGGCTTACTTCGGCTGTTCGGCCGGCGCGGGTGCGGCGGGCGCGGCAGGTGCCGCTGCCGGTGCTGCAGGAGCGGCCTGTTCGGTGTGCGGCGCATCCATGCCGTGCTTCTCGCCACCCATGTCGATGTCGCCACCTTTCATGAGCGCGAACAGGCTGATGGCGGCGAAGATGGCGAAGGCGATGAAGATCTTGATCATGTCTCGTGTACTGGTTGGCGTCTGCCGCGAGGGGCAGGGGAGGGCGGGAACGGGCAAGGCCCGTCGGCCCATTTTTCGGGCACTGGCTGACGTCTTTCTGACAGCGCCCGCGCCGGGCCCTCAGTACTCCAGGCGCTCGGGCCGGATCTCCTGCAGGATGGTGGTGGCGATTTCCTCGATCGACTTCGTGGTGGTCGAGAGCCAGCGGATGCCTTCGCGGCGCATCATGGCCTCGGCCTCGGCCACTTCCATGCGGCAGTTGTCGAGTTGCGCGTAGCGCGAGTTGGGCCGGCGCTCGTTGCGGATCTCGCTCAGCCGCTCGGGCGCGATCGTCAGACCGAAGATTTTCTTGCGGTGCGGCACCAGGGCAGGGGGCAGCTGGCGGCGCTCGAAGTCTTCCGGGATCAGCGGGTAGTTCGACGCCTTCAGGCCGTACTGCATCGCCAGGTAGAGCGAGGTCGGCGTCTTGCCGCTGCGGCTCACGCCGACCAGGATCACGTCCGAGCCCTCCAGGTCCTTGTGGCTCTGGCCGTCGTCATGGGCCAGCGAGAAATTGATGGCTTCGATGCGGTCGTGGTAGGCCTGGCTCTTGGAGGCGTCCGAGAAACGGCCCACGCGGTGGTTGGACTTGATGCCGAGTTCGTGTTCCAGGGGGGCGACGAAAGTGCCGAACATGTCCAGCAGCACCCCTTTGCACTGGGTGCGGAACACCGACAGCACGTCCATGTCGACCACCGTCGTGAACACCAGCGGGCGCTTGCCTTCGACGTCGGCGACATGGTTGATCTGGCGCACCGCCTGGTGCGCCTTGTCCACGCTGTCCAGGAAAGGCAGCCGGACCCGGCGCATGGTGGCCTCGAACTGGTTCAGGATAGCGTTGCCGAAGGTTTCGGCCGTGATGCCGGTGCCGTCCGAGATGAAGAAGACCGTTCGATTGGGCATGTGGGCCGCGTCCTTACAATGCTGGGTGTTGTGTCTGCGCCAGCCATTATCCTGCCGCAGGCGCCCCCGTATCTGCTTCCCTGCCCGGCGTCGGACCCACAACAGAACAACAGGTCGCCCCGCTGGCGCTTGGAACCCCGGTTTTTCAACCTTAGGAGCTTTCCCATGTCCCAGCTGTTTGGAGCGACCGATCTGGTCGTGCCGTTCGAAAAACTGCGAATGAGCGATGTCGAGTCCGTCGGCGGCAAAAATGCCAGCCTCGGCGAGATGATTTCGCAATTGCCCACCGGCGTGAAGGTGCCGACCGGTTTTGCCACCACGGCGCACGCCTTCCGCGAATTCCTCAAGCACGACGGCCTGACCGAGCGCATCAACGCCCGGCTGGACCAGTTGGACACCGAAGACGTGCGGGCCCTGGCCCAGGCCGGTGCCGAGATTCGCGCCATGGTCGAAAACCAGCCGTTCCCGGCCGACCTGGAAAAAGCGATCCGCGACGCCTTCGTGACCCTGAGCGCCGGCAACGCCAAGGCCTCGTTCGCGGTGCGCTCCTCGGCCACGGCCGAAGACCTGCCCGACGCCTCGTTCGCCGGCCAGCAGGAAACCTTCCTCAACGTGGTGGGCATCGAAGAGGTGCTGCACAAGATGAAGGAGGTGTTCGCCTCCCTCTACAACGACCGCGCCATCAGCTACCGCGTGCACAAGGGCTTCGCCCATGCCGACGTGGCGCTCTCCGCCGGCGTGCAGCGCATGGTGCGCTCCGACACCGGCGCGGCCGGCGTCATGTTTACCATCGACACCGAGAGCGGCTTTGAGGACGTGGTCTTCATCACCTCCAGCTACGGCCTGGGCGAAACGGTGGTGCAGGGCGCGGTGAACCCGGACGAGTTCTACGTGCACAAGCCCATGCTCAAGGCGGGCAAGCGCGCGCTGATCCGCCGCAACCTGGGCTCCAAGCTGATCCAGATGGTGTTCAGCACGCCCGAGGAAAAGGCCGCCAGCGGCAAGCTGGTGAAGACCATCGATGTGCCGGTGGAACAGCGCAACCGCTACAGCCTGTCCGATGCCGACGTCGAGCAGCTGGCGAAATACGCGCTGGTGATCGAGCAACACTATGGCCGCCCGATGGACATCGAGTGGGGCAAGGACGGCACCGACGGTCAGATCTACATCCTGCAGGCCCGGCCCGAGACGGTGAAGAGCCAGAGCGCCGGCAAGACCGAGGTGCGCTACAAGCTCAAAGGCAAGGGCGCCGTGCTGGCCAGCGGCCGTGCGATCGGCCAGAAGGTGGGCACCGGCCCCGTGCGCCTGGTGCACAACATCAGCGAGATGGACAAGGTGCAGCCCGGCGACGTGCTGGTGACCGACATGACCGACCCGAACTGGGAACCGGTGATGAAGCGCGCCAGCGCCATCGTGACCAACCGGGGCGGGCGCACCTGCCACGCCGCCATCATCGCGCGCGAGCTGGGCATCCCGGCCGTGGTGGGCTGCGGCGACGCGACCGACCTGCTCAAGGACGGCACGCTGGTCACGGTGAGCTGCGCCGAAGGCGACACCGGCAACATCTACGACGGCCTTCTCGAGACCGAGATCACCGAAGTGCAGCGCGGTGACATGCCGGCGCTGGACGTGAAGATCATGATGAACGTGGGCAATCCGCAGCTGGCCTTCGACTTCGCCCAGATTCCCAATGGCGGCGTGGGCCTGGCGCGACTGGAGTTCATCATCAACAACAACATCGGCGTGCACCCCAAGGCCATCCTCGACTACCCGAACGTCGACGCCGACCTGAAGAAGGCGGTGGAGTCCGTGGCCCGCGGCCACGCCTCGCCGCGCGCGTTCTACGTCGACAAGGTGGCCGAAGGCGTGGCCACGATCGCGGCGGCCTTCTGGCCCAAGCCCGTCATCGTTCGCCTGTCCGACTTCAAGAGCAACGAGTACCGCAAGCTGGTGGGCGGCTCGCGCTACGAACCCGAGGAAGAGAACCCGATGCTGGGCTTCCGCGGTGCGGCGCGCTACGTCAGCCACGAGTTCCGCGAAGCCTTCGCCATGGAGTGCGAGGCGCTCAAGCGCGTGCGCGAGGACATGGGTCTGACCAACGTGCAGGTGATGGTGCCCTTCGTGCGCACCCTGGCCCAGGCCGAGCGCGTGACCGGGCTGCTGGCCGAAAAGGGCCTGGCGCGCGGCGTGAACGACCTCAAGGTCATCATGATGTGCGAGATCCCCAGCAACGCGGTGCTGGCCAAGCAGTTTCTGCAGTTCTTCGACGGCTTCTCGATCGGCTCCAACGACCTGACGCAGCTCACGCTGGGTCTGGACCGCGACTCGGGCCTGGAGCTGCTGGCGCACGACTTCGACGAGCGCGATCCGGCCGTCAAGGCCATGCTGACCATGGCCATCGGCGCCTGCAAGGCCGAAGGCAAGTACGTGGGCATCTGCGGCCAGGGCCCCAGCGACCACCCCGATTTCGCCGAGTGGCTGCGCGACGAGGGCATCAGCTCGATCTCGCTCAACCCGGACAGCGTGATCGACACCTGGAAGCAGCTGGCCAAGGAGTGATCGCCTCGCTGCTGCGAGCAAATACCTAGGCGGCGCGAGCCGCCCGGGTGCGATGATCCGCTGATGTCCGAGCGCCCCACGACCGACGAACACGACCGCCGCGCCCTGGCGCTCAAGGCGGTGCTGTTGTCGGTCATGGTGCTGGCCTCGTTCGGCGTCTGCTTCTTCGCGCGCGAACTCAGCGTCGTCGTCATGGGCTGGCCGTTGCACTTCTGGATGGCGGCTCAGGGCGCGGTCCTGGTGTTCATCATCGTCGTGGTCGTCTACGCCAGTGTCATGAGCCGCCTGGAGGCCCAGGAGGCGCGCAACGGGGCGGGCGAGGCCGGTGATGACTGACGGCCCGGGCTACGCGGCCTACCAGCGCCGGCTGCACCGCATCCTGGCGTTCTACGTCCTGGCGCTGATCGCCTTCCTGCTGTTGATGGCGTGGGCCGAGCAGAGCGGCCTGTCCCGGCGTTGGCTGGGCCCCATCTTCCTGTTCTCCACGGTGATGATGTACGGCGGCATCGGCATCTACGGCCGCACCGCCGACCCCGAGGAGTACTACGTGGCGGGGCGGCGCATTCCGCCCGTCTACAACGGCATGGCCGCCGCCGCCGACTGGATGAGCGCGGCCTCCTTCATCAGCCTCGCGGGTGGGTTGTACCTGCAAGGCTTCGGCGGCACCGAGACGCAGGCCGGCGGGCTGGCCTATGTGCTGGGCTGGACCGGAGGCTTCTGCCTCGTGGCGCTGCTCATCGCGCCCCATCTGCGCAAGCTCAACCTGTACACGGTGCCGGACTACTTCAAGGAACGTTTCGGCGGGCGCTGGCCCCGGCGCATCGCGGCGTTTTCGGCCGTGCTGTGCTCCTTCACCTACGTGGTCGCGCAGATCTACGGCATCGGCCTGGTGGCCTCGCGACTGACCGGCGTGCAGTTCGAGATCGGGATCATGCTGGGCCTGGGTGGGGTGGTGCTGTGCTCGTTCCTGGGTGGCATGCGGGCCATCACCTGGACCCAGGTGGCGCAGTACATCATCCTGCTGCTCGCTTTCCTTATCCCGGTGTCCTGGCTGGCCTACAAGCAACTGGGCAACCCGCTGGCGCCGCTGGTGTACGGCGAGCAACTCGAGAAGATCGCCCAGCTCGAGCACGATCTGATGGCCTCGCCGGCCGAGAAGCAGGTGCAGGACGAGTTCGCGCGGCGCGCGCGCGAGTACGCGGTGTGGCTGCAGGACGTGGAGGGCACGCTCAAGCGCGAGCGGGTCGCCAAGCAGGAGCGCGTCCGCGCGCTCAAGTCCCAGAACGCCGACATGGAGCTGGTGGTCGCGGCCACGCGCGAACTGGCGGCCTTGCCTCCTGACGTGGCGACGGCGCGGGAACGGTGGACGCGTGCCATGCAGGAAAGCGAGGAGCGGTCCCGGCCACTGGGTGGGCTCATGCCGCACAGCCAGGCCTTCGCAGGCGATCCGGACGGCACGCCGGCCGAGCGCGAGACCTTCCAGTCCTCGCGCGCGAACTTCCTGGCCCTCATGTTCTGCCTGATGGTGGGCACGGCGGGGCTGCCGCATTTGCTCACGCGCTACTACACCACGCCATCGGTGGCGACCGCGCGTTCCTCGGTGGCGTGGTCGCTGTTCTTCATCACCCTGCTGTACCTGAGCGCGCCCGCGCTGGCGGTGCTGGTGAAGTATGAGGTGATGCAGAACGTGGTGGGCAGCAGTTTCGATGCCTTGCCGCCCTGGATCGCGCAGTGGTCGCGCATGGACGGTTCGCTGGTCTCGGTGAGCGACATCAATGGCGACGGCATCCTGCAGTTCAGCGAACTCCGCCTGGGTGCCGACGTGATCATGCTGGCCACGCCCGAGCTCGGGGGCATGCCCTATGTGGTCTCGGGCCTGGTGGCCGCCGGGGGGCTGGCGGCCGCGCTGTCGACCGCCGATGGCCTGCTGCTGACGATCAGCAATTCGCTGGTGCGCGACACCTACTGCCATGAGGTCAAACGCATCGTCACGCCCGAGCAGCGCGTGATCCTCTCCAAGTTCGCCTTGCTCAGCGTGGCCACGGTGGCCGCCTTCGTGGCCGCGCTCAAGCCTGCCGAGATCCTGCCGCTGGTGGCGTCCTCGTTCTCGCTGGCCGCGTCCGCCTTCGTGCCCGCCATGATCATGGGCATCTTCTGGTCGCGCACCACCGGCCCGGCCGCGGTGGCAGGCATGTTGATCGGCCTGGGCACCACGGTGCTCTACATGATGATCAATGCCCCCACCGTTCGCGCCTTCTTCGCCATGCCTGCGGGGCAAGACCTCTGGTTCGGCATCCAACCCCTGTCGGCGGGGGTCTTCGGTGTGCCGGTGGGCTTTGTGGTGATCGGTCTTCTGAGCTTGTTGCAGCGCCGCAAGGGCGCCAGCGCTTAGGGGTTTACACCAGTTCCAAGGGCGCTGGCGTGCCCAGGACACCCTCTGTCAGTTTCTTGTCAGACGCTCCTAAAACACTGCGATGGCATCTTGTGCCAGCCATCTAACTTAGGAGACTTCAACATCATGGCAACTTCGACGGCCAGTGCTTCTGCACCGATGACCAAGGAGGAGAGAAAGGTGATCTTCGCCTCTTCTCTAGGGACGGTTTTCGAGTGGTATGACTTCTATCTCTACGGCTCGCTCGCGGCCATCATCGCGCGCCAGTTCTTCTCCGGCCTGGATCCAACATCCGCCTACATCTTCGCCTTGCTGGCCTTCGCAGCGGGCTTCCTGGTGCGGCCGTTCGGTGCGATCTTCTTCGGCCGCCTGGGGGACATGATCGGGCGCAAGTACACCTTCCTGGTGACCATCCTGATCATGGGCGCGTCCACGTTCATCGTGGGCCTGCTGCCCAGCTACGCGTCCATCGGCCTGGCCGCTCCCGTCATCCTGATCATCCTGCGCATGCTGCAAGGCCTGGCGCTGGGTGGTGAGTACGGCGGTGCCGCGACCTATGTGGCCGAACACGCGCCGCACGGCAAACGAGGCGCCTACACGGCATGGATCCAGACCACGGCCACGCTGGGTCTGTTCCTGTCGCTGCTGGTGATTCTGGGCGTGCGCACCGCGATGGGCGACAAGGAGTTCGGCGAATGGGGCTGGCGCATTCCATTCCTGGTGTCCATCCTGCTGCTGGGCATTTCGGTCTGGATCCGCTTGAGCCTCAATGAGTCGCCGGCGTTCCAGAAGATGAAGTCCGAAGGCAAGACCTCCAAGGCGCCGCTGACCGAGTCCTTCGGCCAATGGAAGAACCTGAAGGTCGTGATCCTGGCGCTGCTCGGCCTGACCGCCGGCCAGGCCGTGGTCTGGTACACGGGGCAGTTCTACGCGCTGTTCTTCCTGACCACGATCGCCAAGGTGGACGCCACCACCGCCAACCTGTTGATCGCCGCCTCGCTGTTGATCGGTACGCCGTTCTTCATCTTCTTCGGCACGCTGTCCGACAAGATCGGCCGCAAGCCCATCATCATGGGCGGCTGCCTGATCGCAGCGCTGACCTACTTCACCGTCTTCCCGATGTTGCTCAACTACGCCAACCCGGCGCTGGTGGCGGCACAGCAGGCGAACAAGGTCACGGTGACGGCCGATCTGAAGGAGTGCTCGTTCCAGGGCAGCCCGATTGCACGCGACATCGATTTCCGCACCTCGTGCGACATCGCCAAGCGCGCACTCACGCAGGCGTACATCCCGTACACCAGCGTGCAGGGTCCGGCCGGTGCACCTGCGACGGTGACGCTGGGCGACAAGGTGCTGAACTCGCCAGTGGGCGTGCTCAACGAGAAGCGCGATGCGTTTGCGGCTGACAGCGCGAAGGCCATTGGCGACTTCCGCAAGGCACTGACCGACACCGCCAAGGCCGAAGGCCTGACCACCCCTGCGGATCCCGCCAAGATGAACAAGGGCATGGTCCTGCTGATCCTGGTGTTCCTGGTGATCCTGGTGACCATGGTGTACGGCCCGATCGCTGCCATGTTGGTCGAGATGTTCCCCACGCGCATCCGCTACACGTCGATGAGCCTGCCGTACCACATCGGCAACGGCTGGTTCGGCGGCTTGCTGCCCACCACGGCCTTCGCCATGGTGGCCGCGACCGGCGACATCTTCTACGGCCTCTGGTACCCAGTGATCGTGGCGACCGGCACGTTCATCATCGGCATGATCTTCATCCGCGAGACCAAGGACGTGGACATCTACGCCAAGGACTGAGGTTAAGCAGGGTCGCATCCGCCCGCAGGCGGGTGCGACTTTCTTCACAGAGCCCGCCCCGTGCGGGCTTTTTCATGGGCGCTCCGGTATGGATAAACCCCAATTCAAATGCCGCCAGTCGCATGTAAAGCTCGTTTCATCCAACTTCCGCGTTGAGTCATCCCGGTGACCGGTACAAACCACCCCCGGTGGAGCTTCCTCGAGAGAACCCATGAGCATTGTGAAAACCGAAACCGGCCTGCAGGTCATGAAAGACCGATCGGTGCCGCTGACGCCGCGACAACGGTCGGTCTTCATCCTCGTGGATGGCCGGCGTTCCATGGCGGAGTTGCTGGCGGCCTCGGCCGCCATGGGGGTATCCCAGGAAGACGTTGAGCACCTGTTCGCGCTCGGATTGATCACCGATTCGGCACCCAGGCCCTCGGCCGCGGAGCAGGCGGTGGCCGCGGCCCACGACGAAGTGCTCAAGGAGCACAACTCGCGCAGTCCGGTGCAGCGCTATCAGGATGCCTATCCCATCGCCACCCGGCTCACCGCCAGCCTGGGCTTGAGGGGGTTTCGCCTGAATCTGGCGGTGGAGGCCGCCGGCAACTACGAGCAACTGCTCGAACTGGCTCCCCGGATCCGCGAGGCCGTGGGCCCCGAGAAGTTCGTGCCCCTGGACAAGGCGCTGAACAACCGCTGAAGCAGTTGGGGTGCCGAAAAGCCGCGATTTGCTATAATCGTGAGCTTTTCGCCTTGCCACACCGCTTCCAGACGCGGCGGGTGGCTGAATCCCGCCGTGGCTTCCCACGGCTCATCCTCAAGGAGTGTCTATGCGTCACTATGAAATCGTTTTGCTGATCCATCCGGACCAAAGCGAACAGGTTCCGGCCATGCTGGAGCGTTACAAGGGCATGATCACCACCGGTGGTGGCAAGATCCACCGTGTTGAAGACTGGGGCCGCCGCCAGATGGCTTACCAGATCAACAAGCTGTCCAAGGCCCACTACCTGTGCGTCAACATCGAGGCCGATCAGGCCGTGATGTCCGAACTGGAACACGCGTTCAAGTTCAACGACGCCGTGCTGCGCCACCTCACCGTGCTGCGCAAGAAGGCCGACACCGGTCCGTCGGCCATGATGAAGTCGGTCGAGCGCGAAGAAGCCCGCAAGCTTCAACAGCCCGCCACGCACCAGTCGCAGGAGCAGGCCGCCGCCTAAGTCTGTGGCGCCAATCGTCATCGGGTGAACCGTCTTCAATTGTCCGCCGTGGTGGTGCAGGTGCAGAGCCTGCGTTACACACCGGCAGGCATCCCGGCCGTCAACCTCGTGCTTGAACACGAGTCCCAGGTCGTCGAGATGGACACCCCCAGACAGGTGAAATTGCAGCTGAGGGCCGTGGCCTTCGGTGCCCAGGCCGAAATCCTCTCCCGACAGGGCCTGGATGCGGTTTGCGAGTTTCACGGTTTCATGACGAATGCGCGCAATGGCAAAGGCGTGGTGTTCCACATCCAAGATTTCAGCAAAACATAGGAAGGCCCATCATGGCTGCACCCAAACGTTTCAACAAAGACAAGCGCCCGAAGCGCAACACCCAGTCGCTGCTCTTCAAGCGCAAGCGCTTCTGCCGCTTCACCGTGGCCAACGTCGAAGAAGTCGACTACAAGGACGTGGACGTCCTGCGTGACTTCATCGCCGAAAACGGCAAGATCATCCCCGCGCGCCTGACCGGCACCCGTGCCTTCTACCAGCGCCAGGTCAACACCGCCATCAAGCGCGCACGCTTCCTGGCCATGCTGCCCTACAGCGACCAGCACCGCGTCTGAAAGAGAGCCTGACATGCAAATCATCCTGCTCGACAAAGTGATCAACCTCGGCGCCCTCGGCGATGTGGTCAAGGTCAAAGAGGGCTATGCCCGCAACTTCCTGATCCCCACCGGCCGTGCCCGCCGTGCCACCCAGAGCGCCATCGCTGAATTCGAAGCCCGCCGTGCGGAACTCGAAAAGGTGGCGGCGGCCAAGCTGGCCGAAGCCCAGGCCCTGGGCGAGAAGCTCGCTGCCGTGACGGTCAAGCTGTCGCAAAAGGCCGGTGTGGACGGCCGCCTGTTCGGCTCCGTGACCAACCACGACGTGTCCGAAGAGCTGAACAAGCAAGGCTTCGCCGTGGCCAAGTCGCAAGTGCGCATGCCCAACGGCCCCCTCAAGAACGTGGGCGACTACACGGTCAGCGTCAACCTGCACACCGACGTGACGGTCGACGTCAACGTCTCGGTGCTCGGCGAAACCGCCTGAGTTCCGCGCAGCGTTCTGCAAAAGCCGCTGCCTTCGGGCAGCGGCTTTTTTTTGCCCGGCGCGGGCGGGTTATCCCGCCTTCTGCACGCGATTCACACCGGATTTCCACAGGGTTGTCCACCCCTGATCCATCCCCTGGGGCGTACCATCGCTCTTTAGCTGCGATACCTCCATGTCCACTGCCTTTTCCAGTCCCTTCCCCGACTTTGATGCGGGCTTTGAAGACCCCGTGGGGGATCGTCAGGTCGCCCAGTTGCGTGTGCCCCCGCATTCCATCGAAGCCGAATCCAGTGTGCTGGGCGGCCTGCTGCTCGACAACGGTGCGTGGGACCGTGTGGCCGACCTGATCAACGATTCCGATTTCTATCGCCACGAGCACCGGCTGACCTATTCTGCGATCGCGACCCTGGTCAACGGGAGCAAGCCTGCCGATGTGGTGACGGTGTTCGAGCACTTGCAGAACCTGGGCAAGGCCGAAGAGGCGGGCGGGTTGGCGTACCTCAACTCGCTTGCGCAGTACGTGCCGAGTGCGGCGAACATCCGCCGCTATGCCGAGATCGTGCGCGAGCGCGCGATCCTGCGCAAACTCGTGACCGCCAGTGATGAGATCGCGACCGCCGCTTTCAACCCACAAGGACGGCCAGTCGCCAAGATCCTGGACGAGGCCGAGCAGAAGGTCTTCAAGATCGGCGAGGAAGGCTCGCGGATGAAGGAGGGCTTCCAGAGCATGGACAAGCTCGTGGTAGACCTCCTGGACCGTGTGCAGGAGATGGCCGACAACCCGGCGGACGTGACGGGTGTTCCCACCGGGTTCATCGATCTGGACCGCATGACCTCGGGCCTGCAGGCGGGTGACCTCGTGGTGCTGGCGGCCCGACCCTCCATGGGCAAGACCGCGTTCGCGATCAACATCGCCGAGCACGTGGCCCTGAACGAAGGGCTGCCTGTGGCCGTGTTCTCCATGGAAATGGGCGCGTCGCAGCTGGCGGTGCGTGTGGTCGGCTCCATCGGCCGGATCAACCAGGGGCATCTGCGCACCGGCAAGCTCACCGACGACGAGTGGCCCCGCTTGACGGAGGCGATCGAAAAGCTGCGCACCGTGTCGCTGCACATCGATGAGACGCCGGGTCTCACGCCCAGCGAGCTGCGCGCCAATGCCCGTCGATTGGCCAGACAGTGCGGCAAGCTGGGCCTGATCGTGGTTGACTACCTGCAGCTCATGAGTGGCTCCGGCGCGTCCGGGGGCGACAACCGCGCCACCGAGCTGGGTGAAATCTCGCGGGGGTTGAAGATGCTGGCCAAGGAGCTGCAGTGCCCGGTGATCGCGCTCTCCCAGCTCAACCGGTCGGTCGAGCAGCGCACCGACAAGCGCCCCATGATGTCGGACTTGCGCGAGTCCGGTGCCATCGAGCAGGATGCGGACATCATCATGTTCATCTACCGCGACGAGTACTACAACCGCGAGAACTGCAAGGAGCCGGGCGTGGCCGAGATCATCATCGGCAAGCAGCGCAACGGCCCCACTGGCGTGGTGAAGCTGGCCTTCCTGAACATGCTCACCCGTTTCGAAAGCCTGGCAGGCGGTGGCATGGGCGGTGGCAGCGATTACTGACAACGGACGGCGCGCATGAAAAAACCCGGCCTTGGCCGGGTTTTTTCATGGCAAAAAGCCTTGAGGTCAGAGCACTTCGCTGGCGAAATCGGCCAGGCGCGAACGCTCGCCGCGCGCGAGCGTGATGTGTCCGCCATGCGGCCAGCCTTTGAAGCGATCGACTGCGTAGGTCAGGCCCGACGAACCTTCGGTCAGGTAGGGCGTGTCGATCTGTGCGAGGTTGCCCATGCAGATGATCTTCGTGCCCGGGCCGGCGCGGGTGATCAGCGTCTTCATCTGCTTGGGCGTCAGGTTCTGCGCCTCGTCGATGATCACGTACCGGTTCATGAAGGTGCGGCCGCGCATGAAGTTCATGCTCTTGACCTTGATGCGGCTGCGGATGAGCTCATTGGTGGCGGCGCGCCCCCACTCGCCGGCATTGCCGCCATCGCCCTTGGCCAGGAACTCGAGGTTGTCGTCGAGCGCACCCATCCAGGGACCCATCTTTTCCTCTTCGGTGCCCGGCAGGAAGCCGATGTCCTCACCCACGCTCACGGTGGCGCGCGTCATGATGATCTCGGTGTAGCGGCGGTCGTCGAGCACCTGGGTCAGGCCGCTGGCCAGCGCCATCAGCGTCTTGCCCGTGCCCGCGGTACCGGCCAGTGTGACGAAGTCAATCTCCGGGTCCATCAGCAGGTTGAGCGCGAAGTTCTGCTCGCGGTTGCGGCTGGTCACACCCCACACCGCATTTTTCAAATGGGTGTAGTCCTTCAGCGTTTTGAGCACCGCGGTCTTGTCGCGGATCTCGGTCACACGGGCGTACAGCGAGGGCTCGCCGGGCGCCTCGAAATACACGAACTGGTTGATGTAGAACTGGCCCACGGCAGGGCCGCTCACGCGGTAGAACGTGTGGCTGCCGCTCTGCCAGCTCTCGATGGTCTTGCTCTGGCGGGTCCAGAAGTCCTGGGGCAGGGCCAGTGCGCCGGCGTAGAGCAGTTCGCCGTCGTCCAGGGTCTTGTCGTTCTGGTAGTCCTCGGCGGCCAGGCCCAGCGCGCGCGCTTTAACCCGCATGTTGATGTCCTTCGACACCAGGATGACTTCGCGTTGCGGATACCGCTCGCGCAGGGCATGCACCACACCCAGGATCTGGTTGTCGGCCTTGCCCTGGGGCAGGCTGGAGGGCAGGGCGTTGTCCAGCGGTTCGGTCTGGAAGAACAGCAGGCCACGGGCCGACTGGTGGCCGGTGGCCGAGAGCTTGAGGCCCTTGGCCATGTCGCCACCTTGCTGGGCCACCAGGGCGTCGAGCGTGCGGCTGGTCTGGCGGCCGTTGCGGGCCACCTCGGTCATGCCTTTTTTGTGCCCATCGAGTTCTTCGAGCACGATCATGGGCAGGAAGATGTCGTGTTCCTCGAAGCGGAACAGGCTCATGGGGTCGTGCAGCAGGACGTTGGTGTCCAGCACGAACAGTCGCGCCGGCCCGTTGCCGGCCTTGCCTGCGGTGCGCCGGCGGTTGCTGGCCACCGGTGCCACGGGGGCCCGGGGTTCGGCGGGCGCCTCGGGGACGGGCTGGCGCACTTCGGGGGCTTTGGCCACCACCGGCGCAGGCGGGCGCACGGGTGCCTTCGGCACTTCGGCGCGTGCGCTGGCAGCTGTCATCGAGGGTTTTCGACCCCGCCCATGGCCCTTCGGCGCCGAGCCCGTCGGGGTGGCGGGTGCAACCGTTGCGGACGGTTCCAGGACAGGGTTCAAGTCCAGTGGCTCTTCGGCGGCTCGAAGGGAGTAGGCATCGGGGGCCAGCAGGGCTGCGCGTTTGGAGGGTGCGGGAGGCAGTGGCATGGAGGGCTAGTGGTGTCAGCGCGGGGCCGGAAAACAAAAAGCCGCCGGGAAAACCGGGCGGCTTTGAGAGCTGCGGAGCTTGTCGAAAGAGGGTGGGGCTGAAACGCTTCCCGTTGTCATGAATTCATTATGCACGAGTCGTGTGACCCGGAAATTCCTGCATCAGCGGGGTCCCACACTCCCTCGATCTGGGGTTCAGGGAGCCTTCTTGAGCGCCTTCACCGCTTTGAGCACGTCTTCCACGTGGCCAGGCACTTTCAGGCCGCGCCATTCCTGCTTGAGCACGCCATCCGGGCCGATCAGGAAGGTGCTGCGCTCGATGCCCTTGACCTTCTTGCCGTACATGATCTTGTTCTTCACCACGCCGAACATGTGGCACATCTTCTCTTCGGTGTCCGCGATCAGCTCGAAGGGCAGTTCGAGCTTGGTCTTGAAGTCATCGTGCGACTTCATGTTGTCACGCGACACGCCGAACACCTGCGCGCCGGCCTTGACGAAATCCTTGTATTTGTCGCGGAACTGCATGGCCTCGGTCGTGCAACCGGGGGTGTTGTCCTTGGGGTAGAAATACAGAACGATGGTCTGGCCAAGGTGGGTCTGGTTGCTGACCTTCACGCCACCGGTGGCCTGCGATTCAAATTCGGGAATGGGTTTGTTGACAACGACTGCCATACTGCGTGGACCCCTGACGTAAGTTGGTGGTGATTCGTTGGCTTCCCGGGTGCTTCACGGCATGCCCTGCACTGGACATGCAAAAGGGGGCCGTGGCAGGAAACAATCCGCTATTTTACCCTGATTGCGCCATTCCGTCACGGTTTGGCTGGAGCGGGGAACGGGGCGTTTCAGGTTTCGATCAAAAGCGCCGCCACGACGCGGCGGCCTTCGCCAGCCAGGATGTTGTAGGTGCGGCAGGCCGCGGCGGTGTCCATGGTTTCCACGCCGATGCGGCGCTCCATCAAACCCTGCAGCAGCGCGGGCCGCACGAAGCGCAACCGGGAGCCGCTGCCGAACACCACCAGTTCAGGTGCTTCTTGCATGACGCTGGCCAACTGCTCGAAGTGCGTGGCGGTGAGGTCTTCGAAGTGCTGGCATTCCCAGGGAATCAGCTGGCCCCCCGAGGCGAGCACGAGGCTGCCGGCGTGGCGCTGGCCGTTCACGGCGATCCACCCCTCGCCGTAGGAGGTGATGGACTGTGTGTCCAGCTTGTCGGCGTGAAGTTTCATGGGAAGGCAGCGGATCAGAAGGGCTGGGGATCTGTGGTCAAATTGCAGGTTTTCCCTGCTGAAGAGACCGAATATAACGCCCGGCGCACCTCGGCGGGGCATGTTGGTCATGACCCCACAACCCCCTCCGGAGGGCCTTTGAAAAGCATCCAGAAATCCGCCAAGCTTGCCAACGTCTGCTACGACATCCGCGGGCCCATCATGGACGCGGCGCGTCAGATGGAAGAGGAAGGCCACAAGATCATCAAGCTCAACATCGGCAACCTGGCGGTGTTCGGCTTCGATGCGCCGGAGGAGATTCAGCAGGACATGATCCGCAACCTGCCGAACTCGGCGGGTTATTCCGACAGCAAGGGCATCTTCGCGGCGCGCAAGGCGGTGATGCACGAAACGCAGAAGCAGGGCATCAAAGGCGTGGCCCTGGAAGACATCTACCTCGGCAACGGCGCGAGCGAACTCATCGTGATGGCGACCAACGCGCTGCTGGACAACGGTGACGAGCTGCTGCTGCCGGCACCGGACTACCCGCTGTGGACGGCCGCGGCCAGCCTGTCGGGCGGCACGCCGGTGCACTACATGTGCGAAGAGTCCAACGGCTGGATGCCGGACCTCGACGACATCCGCCGCAAGATCACGCCGGCGACCAAGGGCATCGTGGTGATCAACCCGAACAACCCCACGGGTGCGCTGTACTCTGACGATCTGCTCAAGGCCATCGTGGAACTCGCACGCGAGCACGGGCTGGTGATCTTCGCCGACGAGGTGTACGACAAGGTGCTGTACGACGGTGCCAAACACACGGCCATCGCCAGCTTGTCGGACGACGTGCTCACGCTGACCTTCAACTCGCTGTCCAAGAGCTACCGGTCGTGTGGCTACCGCGCGGGCTGGCTCGTGGTGTCGGGCAACAAGAAGCCCGCCAAGGACTACATCGAGGGCCTGAACATGCTCTCGAACATGCGCCTGTGCGCGAACGTGCCGGGCCAGTGGGCGATCCAGACCGCGCTGGGCGGGTACCAGAGCATCAATGACCTCGTGTGCGAAGGCGGTCGCCTGCGCCGCCAGCGCGACCTTGCCTACGAACTCATCACCGCCATTCCTGGCGTGAGCTGCGTCAAGCCCTCGGCCGCGCTCTACATGTTCCCCAAGCTCGACCCGAAGATGTACCCGGTCGAGGACGATCAGCAGATGTTCCTGGAACTGCTGCAGGAAACGCGCGTGATGCTGGTGCAGGGCACCGGGTTCAATTACCCGGACAACCAGCATTTCCGTATCGTGTTCCTGCCGCACGAGGACGACCTGCGCGAGGCCATCCACCGCGTGGCCAAGTTTTTCGAGGGCTGGCGAAAACGCCACGGCACCTGATTTTTCCGCTTCCCAACCATGACCGACATGAAACCGATCCAAGTAGGCCTCCTGGGCATAGGCACCGTAGGCAGTGGCACGTTCAACGTGCTCCAGCGCAACCAGGAAGAGATTCGCCGGCGCGCCGGTCGTGGCATTGAAATCACCATGGTGGCCGACCTGGACGTGGCCCGTGCGCAGGCCATCGTGGGTCCCGATGTGAAGGTCGTGAACGACGCCCGCGCCGTGATCGCCAACCCCGAGATCGACATCGTGATCGAGCTCATCGGCGGCTATGGCATCGCCAAGGCCCTGGTGATGGAGGCCATCGCTGCCGGCAAGCACGTGGTCACCGCGAACAAGGCCCTGCTGGCCGTGCATGGCACCGAAATCTTCGCGGCCGCTTCGGCCAAGGGCGTGATGGTGGCCTTCGAGGCCGCCGTGGCCGGTGGTATTCCCATCATCAAGGCGCTGCGCGAAGGTCTCACCGCCAACAGCATCCAGTGGATCGCCGGCATCATCAACGGCACGACCAACTTCATCCTCTCCGAGATGCGCGACAAGGGCCTGGACTTCGCCGTCGTGCTCCAGGAGGCGCAGCGCCTGGGCTACGCGGAGGCCGACCCGACCTTCGACATCGAAGGCGTGGACGCGGCGCACAAGGTCACGCTCATGAGCGCGATCGCCTTCGGCATTCCCGTGCAGTTCGACAAGGCCTACGTGGAAGGCATCACCCAGCTGGGCGCCACCGACATCAAGTACGCCGAACAGCTCGGCTACCGCATCAAGCTGCTGGGCATCACCAAGCGCACGGCGCAAGGCATCGAGCTGCGCGTGCACCCGAGCCTGGTGCCGAGCAAGCGCCTGATTGCCAACGTGGAAGGCGCGATGAACGCCGTGGTGGTCAACGGCGACGCCGTGGGCACCACGCTGTACTACGGCAAGGGCGCGGGCAGCGAGCCCACCGCCAGCGCCGTCATCGCCGACCTGGTGGACATCACCCGCCTGCACACGGCCGACCCCCACCACCGCGTGCCGCACCTGGCGTTCCAGCCCGACGCCTTGAGCGATCTCACCGTGCTGCCCATGAGCGAGGTGGTGACGAGCTACTACCTGCGCCTGCGCGTGGCCGACCAGGCCGGCGTGCTGGCCAAGGTCACCGGTTTGCTGGCCGGCGCCGGCATCAGCATCGATGCGGTGCTGCAGCGCGAGGCCGACGAGGTGAGCGGCGAAGGTGGCACCTCCACCGACCTCATCATCCTCACGCACGACACGCGCGAGGGCACCATGAACGACGCCCTGGCGCAACTGCAGACGCTGCCCACCGTGCTGGCGCCCATCGTGCGCATCCGCAAGGAAGAGCTCAACTGATGCGTTACCTCTCGACCCGCGGTCATGCCGACCGCAAGCGCTTCTGCGAAATCCTGCTGGAAGGCCTGGCGCCCGATGGTGGTCTCTACCTGCCCGAGCGTTACCCGCAGGTCGATGCCATCGCGCTGCAGCGCCTGCGTGAGTCGTTCAACGGCGGCCGGCCCGGGGGCTACGCCGCGCTGGCGTTCGAGATCCTGTCGCTCTATATCGACGACATTCCCGCCGCCGACCTGCGTGCGCTCTGCGAGAAGACCTACACCGAAGCGGTCTTCGGCACGCCGCAGATCGTGCCGCTGAAGAAGCTCGAAGACGGCTTCTACCTCGAAGCCTTGTCCAACGGCCCCACGCTGGCCTTCAAGGACATGGCGATGCAGTTGCTCGGCAACCTGTTCGAGTACGAACTGGCGCGCCGCGGTGAAGAGCTCAACATCCTGGGCGCGACCTCCGGCGACACCGGCAGCGCGGCCGAGTACGCCATGCGCGGCAAGCACGGCGTGCGCGTGTTCATGCTCAGCCCGCACGGGCGAATGAGCCCGTTCCAGCAGGCGCAGATGTTCAGCCTGATGGATGAGAACATCCACAACATCGCGATCGAAGGCGTGTTCGACGATTGCCAGGACATCGTCAAGGACGTCAGCAACGACCTCGCGTTCAAGCGCGCCTACAAGATCGGCACCGTCAACTCGATCAACTGGGCCCGCCTGCTGGCCCAGGTGGTCTACTACTTCGCCGGCTATTTCCAGGCCACCACGAAGGACACCGAGCAGGTCTCTTTCACCGTGCCCAGCGGCAACTTCGGCAACGTGTGCGCGGGCCATGTGGCGCGCCAGATGGGCCTGCCGATCCGCACGCTGGTGGTCGCCACCAACGAGAACGACGTGCTCGACGAGTTCTTCCGCACCGGCGTGTACCGCGTGCGCGGCAGCGCCGACACGCACGAGACCTCCAGCCCGTCGATGGACATTTCCAAGGCCAGCAACTTCGAGCGCTTCGTGTTCGACCTGCTCGGGCGCGACGGCGATCGCGTCAAGGCCTTCTTCGGTGAAGGCCTGTCGCGCGAGGGTCGCTTCGACCTGAGCACCGACCCGGTGTTCGCCGAGGCCGCGAGCCACTATGGTTTTCGCAGCGGCAAGAGCACGCATGCCGACCGGCTCGACACGATTCGCGACGTGCACCGGCGCCACCGCCTGATGATAGACACCCACACCGCCGACGGTGTGAAGGTGGCGCGCGAACACCGTGAAGCCGGCACCCCCATGGTGGTGCTGGAGACCGCGCTGCCCATCAAGTTCGCCGAAACCATTGTCGAAGCCCTGGGCCGCCAGCCCGATCGCCCGGCGCAGTTCCAGGGGATCGAAGACCTGCCCAAGCGGGTGAAGGTCATGCCGGCCCGCACCGCCGACGTGCAGGCCTTCATCGCCCAGCACTGCGCCCGCGCATGAAGGTGGTCGGATTCGCGGGCTACTCCGGATCCGGCAAGACCACGCTGGTCGAACAACTGATTCCCGCGCTGCAACTGCGCGGGCAGCGCGTTTCGGTGGTCAAGCACGCCCACCACGATTTCGACATTGACCACCCGGGCAAGGACACCTGGCGCCACCGCGAGGCTGGCGCCTTCGAGGTGCTGGCCGCCTCGCCCCGGCGGCTGGTGATCATGCGCGAGCTGCAGGATCGCGTGGTGCACTCGGTGCACAGCCTCATCGCCGAGCTGCACCCCGCCGTGGACTGGGTGCTGGTCGAGGGTTTCAAGGACAGCGACCTCGCCAAGGTCGAGGTCTGGCGCGAGGCCCATGGCAAGCCGGTGCGTTACCCCGCCGACGATCGCGTCGTTGCCGTCGTGACCGACAGCCCGAATGCCTTGCCGGCACCCACCCCACGCACGGTGCTGGATTTGAACCGTCCCGATGACGTGGCGCTCTGGTTGCTCGACAATGCAGACCGCTTCGCCTACCAGGCCCATCCGCCTTCCAAGACGCCATGAACGCCTCCCAACCTTCCGCACGCGCACCGCTGATGTCGCTGGCCGACGCCATGACCGACCTGCTGGGCCGTGTCGAGGCGCTGAGCGCGACCGAGACCGTCGCCACGTTCGATGCCGACCGCCGGGTGCTCGCGCAAGACCTGGTTTCGGCCCTGCAGGTGCCGCCGAACGACAACTCGTCCATGGACGGCTACGCGGTGCGCGTGGCCGATGTGACCGAGCCGGGCCAGGTGCTGCGTGTGAGCCAGCGCATCGCCGCAGGCCATGTGGGCCAGCCCCTGGAGCCGGGCACCTGTGCGCGCATCTTCACCGGCGCACCCATGCCCGCCGGGGCCGATGCCGTGGTGATGCAGGAAGACACCATCGAGGTGGGGGGCGACATCCACGCCGTGCACATCCAGGCGGTGCCCGAGGTGGGCCAGTGGGTGCGCCGCGCGGGCGAAGACGTGACGCGCGGTGCCGTGGTGCTCGCCCGGGGCGAGCGGCTCTCGCCCTCGAGCCTGGGTCTGGCCGCGAGCCTGGGCCTGGCGCACCTGCTGGTGAACGCGCGGCCGCGCGTGGCGCTGTTCTCCACCGGCGACGAACTCGTGATGCCCGGCGAGGTGCCGCCCGAAGCCATGAAGCCGGGCGCGATCTACAACTCCAACCGGTTCTTCCTGCGCACGCTGCTCCAGCGCATGGGCTGCGAGGTGAGCGACCTCGGCATCGTGCCCGACCGGCGTGAGGCCACGCTGGCCGCGCTCAAGACCGCGGCCGACCACCACGACCTGATCCTTACCAGCGGTGGTGTGTCGGTGGGCGAGGAAGACCACATCAAGCCTTCGGTGCAAAAGCTCGGCAGCCTGGACTTGTGGCAGATCGGCATGAAGCCGGGCAAGCCCTTCGCCTATGGCACGGTGCGGCGCGATGGTGGCGCGGGTGCAGCCACTGGCGAGGCCTGCCATTTCATTGGCCTGCCGGGCAACCCGGTGTCCAGCTTCGTCACCTTCCTGTTGCTGGTTCGGCCCTTCCTGCTCAAGCTGCAAGGCGTGCCGGCCAACCGCTTCCAGGCACTGCCTGCGGCCATCACGCTGCCGGCGCATTTCACGGTGGCGCGTGCCGACAAGCGCCGCGAATTCCTGCGCGTGCGCCGCAACGCCGCGGGCGGGCTCGACCTGTTCCCCAACCAGAGCTCGGGTGTGCTGACGTCCGCGGTCTGGGGTGATGGCCTGGTCGACAACCCGGCCGGCACCACCATCGCCCACGGTGACCCCGTGTCCTATCTCTCGTTCGCGGATCTGCTTGCATGAAAGTCCAACTGCGCTATTTCGCCGCCATCCGTGAGGCCGTGGGCACCGGCAGCGAAACCCTGGACACGCAGGCCACCACGCTCTCGGCCTTGCGCGCCGAGCTCGTGGCGCGCGGGGGCGCGTACGCGGACGTGCTGGCGCCGGGCCGGGCGGTGCGTGTGGCCCTGAACCAGGCCATGAGCGAAGAGTCCGCGCCACTCACCGAGGGCGCCGAGGTCGGGTTCTTTCCGCCCGTCACGGGTGGTTGAAATGACGCCCCGCGTCCGCATCCAGATCGAAGACTTCGACCTCAGCACCGAGGTCGCTCAACTGCGCCTGCAGGACGCGCGCGTGGGCGCCGTCTGCAGCTTCATCGGCACCGTGCGGGACCGCAACGACGGCCAGAGCGTGAGCACGATGGAGCTGGAGCATTACCCGGGCATGACTGAAAAATCGATCGAAGCCATGATCGATGAGGCCTTGCGGCGTTTCGATCTGTACGGCGCGCGCGTGATCCACCGCGTGGGCCTGCTGCAGCCGCTGGACCAGATCGTGATGGTGGCCGTGACCTCCGCGCACCGGGGCGAAAGTTTCCAGGCCTGCGAGTTCCTCATGGACTACCTCAAGACCCAGGCGCCGTTCTGGAAGAAGGAACAGACGCCCGAGGGGGCGCGCTGGGTCGACGCCCGCGTGAGCGACGACGCGGCGCTCGCGCGCTGGGGCATCGAGGCGCGCAACGGTTGACATGACCCGCGCCGCCGACGTCGAAGCCATCGAACGCGCCACGCTGCAGGCGGTGGCGCCGGAGGTGGTGGAAGCGCTGCCCGGCTGGTTGTTGCCCATGGACAGTGGCACCGTGGGCCGCGCGCGCAGCGCCGTGCCCCTGCACCATGCAGCGCCCGACCTCGGCTTGCTGGCCTCGATCCTGGCGCGGTATGAAGCCCGGGGCTTCACCCCCGCGCTCCGCCTGCCGGACCTGCCCCCGTTCGAGCCCTTCCAGCAGGCCTTGCGGCAGCAGGGTTTCGTGCGCCAGCAACCCACGCTGACGCAGACCGCCCCGATCGAGGCGCTGCTGAGCGCCGAAGCCGATCCGGCCGCTGTGCTGGCCGATGCGCCTGATGCGGCCTGGATGGCCATGTTCCTGGGCGAGGGCCTGGACCCGGTGGATGGCGAGAGCCATGCCCGCTCGCTGAGCCGCGCCACGGGCACGCGGTATGCCAGCCTGCGCGAGAACGGTCACACGCTGGCCTGTGGTGCGGCTTCGTTCGGCCACGGCTGGCTGGGGGTGCACGGCATGCGCACCGCGGCCGCGCAGCGCGGCCGGGGCCTGGCTGGGCGCTTGCTGCGCGCGATGGCCCGGGAGGCGGCGCAGCGCGGCATTGCGCAAGCCTTCCTGCAGGTCGATGCCAGCAACGCACCGGCGCTCGCGCTCTACCAGAGGCTGGGCTTTTCCACGGCCTGGGCTTACGCTTACTGGCGCCGGCCCGATCCCGCCCCGGTTTGATCGACATCAAACCCGATGCCGGCCGGGACCGTGACAGTGGAACCGCGCCTTGAAAATCCGGTGATTGGCGCCACCTGTGGGGCAATTCTGAATTTACGGAGAGCCTTTCATGCGTCTCGACAAACTCACCACCAAGTTCCAGGAAGCCCTCGGCGAAGCTCAAACCCTGGCCCTGGGCGCCGACAACGCCTACATTGAACCCGCCCACCTGTTGCTGGCCTTGCTGCGCCAGGCCGATGGCCCGCAGTCGCTGTTGCAGCGCGCGGGCGTGAACGTGCCGGGCCTGGTCAAGGCCGCTGAAGCGGCGGTCAAGCGCCTGCCCGAAGTGCAGGGGCAGGACCAGGTGCAGGTCGGCCCCGAGCTGGCCAAGCTGCTGCAGGCCACCGAAAAAGAAGCGATCAAGCGCGGCGACCAGTTCATCGCCAGCGAGCTCTTCCTGCTCGCCGTGGCCGACAGCAAGGGCGAACTCGCTCGCATCGCCAACGAAAACGGCCTGAACCGCAAGAGCCTGGAAGCGGCCATCACCGCCGTGCGCGGCGGCCAGAAAATGGACAGCCCCGAGGCCGAAGGCCAGCGCGAGGCGCTCAAGAAATACACGCTGGACCTCACCGAGCGCGCCCGCCTGGGCAAGCTCGACCCGGTGATCGGCCGCGACGACGAGATCCGCCGCGCCATCCAGGTGCTGCAGCGCCGCACCAAGAACAACCCCGTGCTCATCGGCGAACCCGGCGTGGGCAAGACCGCCATCGTCGAAGGCCTGGCGCAGCGCATCGTGGCCGGTGAAGTGCCCGACTCGCTCAAGGGCAAGCGCGTGCTGAGCCTGGACATGGCCGCGCTGCTGGCCGGCGCCAAGTTCCGCGGCGAGTTCGAGGAGCGCCTCAAGACCGTGCTCAACGAACTGGCCAAGGACGAGGGCCAGACCATCGTCTTCATCGACGAGCTGCACACCATGGTGGGCGCGGGCAAGGCCGAAGGCGCGATGGACGCGGGCAACATGCTCAAGCCGGCCCTGGCGCGCGGCGAACTGCACTGCGTGGGCGCGACCACGCTCGACGAGTACCGCAAGTACATCGAGAAGGACGCCGCGCTGGAGCGCCGTTTCCAGAAGATCCTGGTGGGCGAACCCAGCGTGGAGGCGACCATCGCCATCCTGCGCGGCCTGCAGGAGAAGTACGAGGTGCACCACGGCGTGCAGATCACCGACCCGGCCATCGTGGCCGCGGCCGAACTCAGCCACCGCTACATCACCGACCGTTTCCTGCCCGACAAGGCGATCGACCTGATCGATGAGGCCGCGTCCAAGATCAAGATCGAACTCGACTCCAAGCCCGAGGTGATGGACCGGCTCGACCGCCGCCTGATCCAGCTGCAGATCGAGCGCGAAGCCGTGCGCCGCGAGAAGGACGAGGCATCGCAGAAGCGCTTTGGTCTGATCGAGGAAGAGATCGCGCGGCTGGAAAAAGAGATCTCCGATTACGACGAGATCTGGAAAGCCGAGAAGGCCGCCGCGCTCGGCTCCAAGGACGTGATGGAAGAGATGGACCGCATCCGCTCGCAGATCAAGACCTTCACCGACAAGGGCGATTTCAACAAGGTCGCCGAGCTGCAGTACGGCAAGCTGCCCGAGCTGGAAAAGCGCCTGAAGGACGCGCAGGCCGTCGAGTCGGGCAAGGCGCTGAACAAGGACGGCAAGGGCCGACCGCAGCTGCTGCGCACCCAGGTCGGCGCGGAAGAGATCGCCGAGGTCGTGGCGCGCGCCACCGGCATTCCGGTGTCCAAGCTCATGCAGGGCGAGCGTGACAAGCTGTTGCTGATGGAGGGCAAGCTGCACGAGCGCGTGGTCGGCCAGGACGAGGCCATCGGTGCCGTTGCCAACGCCATCCGCCGTTCGCGCTCGGGCCTGTCCGACCCGAACCGCCCGACCGGCTCCTTCCTGTTCCTCGGCCCCACGGGCGTGGGCAAGACCGAGCTGTGCAAGGCGCTGGCCGGTTTCCTGTTCGACAGTGAAGACCACCTCATCCGCATCGACATGAGCGAGTTCATGGAGAAGCACTCGGTCGCGCGCCTGATCGGTGCGCCACCCGGCTATGTGGGCTACGAGGAGGGCGGTTACCTCACCGAAGCCGTGCGCCGCAAGCCCTACAGCGTGGTGCTGCTCGACGAGGTCGAGAAGGCCCACCCCGACGTGTTCAACGTGCTGCTGCAGGTGCTCGACGACGGCCGCCTGACCGATGGCCAGGGCCGCACCGTGGACTTCAAGAACACCGTGATCGTCATGACGAGCAACATCGGCTCGCACATGATCCAGGCCATGGTCGGCTCGCCGTACGACGAGGTGAAGGAAGCGGTCTGGGACGAACTCAAGAACCACTTCCGGCCCGAGTTCCTCAACCGCATCGATGAGACGGTGGTGTTCCACGCGCTCGACGCGAAGCACATCGAATCGATCGCCGCGATCCAGCTCAAGGTGCTCGAGGCGCGCCTGGCCAGGATGGACCTGCATCTGGATGTCTCGCCGGCGGCCCTGGCCGAGCTGGCCAAGGTCGGCTTCGATCCGGTCTTCGGCGCGCGGCCACTCAAGCGCGCGATCCAGCAGCGCATCGAGAACCCGCTCTCGAAGTTCCTGCTCGAAGGGCGCTACCCACCGAAGTCGTCCATTCCGGTGGACGTGGACCCGGTGCAGAACCCCGGCGTGTTCGAGTTCGGCGACGGCGTCGTGCAGGCCTGAGGCCCTGGGCTCCTCCGTCCGTCGTGGATGGAGGAGGGGCTCTACCCTTGACGGGAGGGGCGGCCTATCATGAAACCCATGACCCAGATCCCTCCCTCCCTGCCTCTGCGGGCGCTGTTCGACGCGCAGTACAACGCCAGCCGCGCCCAGGTGGACGTGCCACTGGCATTGCGGCGCGACCGGCTGGCCCGCCTGCGTGCCCTGATCGACACCCACGCGCCGGCTCTGGCCGAGGCGGTGGAGGCCGACTTCGGCGTGCGCTCCCCGCAGCTCACCGAGGCGGCGGACCTGTTCGTGCTGCGCGCGGGCATGGCCCAGCTGCACAAGCACCTGCCCGGCTGGATGAAACCGCAGCGGGTGGCCACGCCGCTCTACCTGCAGCCCGCGCGGGCCCACATCCAGCGCCAGCCCCTGGGCGTGGTCGGCGTCATCGGTCCCTGGAACTACCCGCTGCAACTCACGTTCGGCCCAGCCGCCACGGCGCTGGCGGCCGGCAACCGCGTGATGCTCAAGCCCAGCGAACTCACGCCCCACGCCTCGGCCCTCATGGCCACGCTGGTGCAGCAGGCTTTCGCGGCCGACGAGTTCAGCGTGGTGCTGGGCGGGCCGGACGTGGCGCAGGACTTCTCCCGCCTGCCGTTCGATCACCTGTTCTTCACCGGCTCCACCCAGGTCGGCCGCCAGGTGGCGGCGGCCGCGGCGACCAACCTCACGCCCACGACACTGGAGCTGGGCGGCAAGTCACCCTGCGTGATCGATGCCTCGTGCGACCTGAACGATGCGGCCGTCAAGATCGCGCACGGCAAGCTGCTCAACGCCGGCCAGACCTGCATCGCGCCCGACTACGTGCTGCTGCCCCGGGACCGGGAGGCCGAGTTCGAGCGCGCCTACACCGCCGCTGTCGCACGCCTGTTCCCCAGCATCGCGGGCAACCCCGATTACGCCGCCATCGTGAGCGAGCGGCACCAGGCGCGTCTGGTCGCGATGCTGGACGAAGCCCAGGCCGGCGGCGCGCGCGTGGTGGATGTGGCGCCGCCCGGTGGCACCAGCGGTGATGCGCGCCAGATGAATCCCGTGCTGGTGTTCGATGCGGCGCCGGGCGTGCGTCTGATGGGCGAAGAAATCTTCGGCCCCATCCTGCCGGTGGTGGCCTACGACGGCATCGACGACGCCATCGCTTTCATCAACCTGCGCCCCCGGCCGCTGGCGCTGTACTGGTTCGGCAGCGACACCGCCGCGCGCGATCGCTTGCTGAACCGCACGGTCAGCGGTGGTGTGACGGTGAACGACACCCTGATGCACATCGCGCACGAAGGCCTGCCTTTTGGTGGCGTGGGCGAAAGCGGCTGGGGCTCGTACCACGGCGAGGCCGGCTTCCTGCGCTTCACGCAGCAGAAGCCCGTGCTGGTGCAGTCGCGCTGGGCGATGGGCCAGCTGTTCTATCCGCCGTATGGGGCGCGGTTCCAGCGTGTGATGGGCTTGCTCAAGCGCTGGCTCTGAGTCAGACACCCGCCACCGCATCGTCGTCGGTCTCCGCCGCGGCCCCGGTCGTGGCGCACTGCAGCAAACCTTCTTGCTGCAAGCGCTGCAGAAGTTCTTTCACATCGTCGCCCAGCAGGCCCACCAGTTCCTGCTCGCTGCGGCGGCCGTTGGCCAGCAACAGGAGGGTGTGTGTCTGGCGGCCCAGCCGGTCGGGCCAGGTGAGGGCGTCCCAGGCGCGGGATGTCTTCACGTAGCGTTGGTTGCTGCATTCCATTTTTTTCTCCCCGAATCTCGGCACCATTCTGGCCCGAGCGTGTCCCATGCTGCCTGTCAGATATGACAGCCCCTTGAAGGGGGGGGAAGACGGCCGCGCCGAGTCTCCTTCAGCGTTGCTGGCCGTCTGCCCGCAAGCCCCAGCGCGTTGGCGGGTGGCCCATGGCCGCCTTGAACATCGCGCTGAACGCGCTGTCGCTGGCATAACCCGTGGCCGCCGCCACCTGACCGATGGGCATGCCCCGGGCGAGCAGAGGCAAGGCGTGTGCCAGCACCGCCTGCTGCCGCCACTGCTGGTAGGTGGTGCCCAGTTCCTCGCGGAACAGCCGCGCCACGGTGCGTTCGCTCGCCCCGGTGTCGGCCGCCCATTCGGCCAGCGTGGCGCGTTCGCCGGGCGCGCGCAGCACCGCCTCGCACAGGGCGCGCAGCCGCTTGTCGCGCGGCAGCGGCACGCCCAGGGTCTGGGTGTCGGCGTGCGCCAGCTCGTCGAGCACCAGGTCGGTCAGCAGGCGGTCGCGCGCCGGTTCGGCCGCGCGCCGCGTGGCCGCGTCCATGGCCTGGATCAGCTCGCGCAACAGGGGAGAGACGACGATCATGCGGCAGGCCGTCCAGCCGGCGGGCGCGGCGCCCGCGTGGATGTAGAGCGTGCGCAACTCGGCGGCTTCGCGCACCGTGACGGCGTGGCGCATGCCGGGCGGAATCCACACCGCGCGCGAGGGCGGCACGATGTAGGTCACCGCCTGCAGGCTCGGGTCGTCGGGAGAGGCCATCGCCTGCACGATGCCGGTGGCGCAGTAGGCCAGCTGCCCCCAGGGGTGGCGGTGTGGTTCGAAGTGGGTGTCCGCGCTCAGGTCGCGGGCGCGCACGCGCACCGGGCGGGCCGCGTCGGGCGTGAAGGGGTCGGTGTCTCCGAGCTGCGTGGGGCCGGGGCGAGGGCGCTGAGGCATCGTTTTGGTGCGTTGGCGGATTTTCAACGAATTCTGACAGATCGTCGCGATTCGGCGAAGTCGGGCCGATCTACGATCACGCCATGTCCTCCTCCAGCACCACCTCATCCCTGCCGCCGCCCGTGGCCCTGCGGCAGGACGCCAGCCTCATCGGGCTGGTCGGCCTGGCCCACATGGTCAGCCACTTCAGCCAGCTGCTGCTCGCGCCGCTGTTCCCCTGGCTCAAGGACGCATTCAATGCCAGTTACGCGGAACTGGGTTTCCTGATGACCATCTTCTTCGTTACCTCGTGCGCGGTGCAGACCGCCTCGGGTTTCGTGGTGGACCGCCTCGGTCCCCGCCCGGTGCTGTTCGCCGGCCTGGCGCTGCTGGGCGTGGCGGCCTTCGGGTTCGCGGCCAGCACCGGCTACTGGATGATGGCCTTCTTCGCCATCGTGGCCGGCATCGGCAACGGCGTTTTCCACCCGGTGGACTACACCCTGCTCAACCGCAAGGTGAGCGCGCCCCGCCTGGGGCACGCCTACAGCGTGCACGGCATCACCGGCAGCCTGGGCTGGGCGCTCGCGCCGGCCATGATGGTGCCGATCGCCCTGGCTTATTCGTGGCGGGCGGCGCTGGCGAGCGCCGGGGTGCTGGCCTTCGTGGTGCTTGCCGTGCTGTGGTTCAACCGCGAGCGGCTCGCCCTGCCTGCCGCGCCCAAGCCCGCGCCGGGCGCCGCCCACGGGGCGGTGGAAAACCCCATGGCCTTCCTGCGCATCCCGGCGGTATGGATGTGCTTCGGTTTCTTCTTCTTCTATGCCATGGCGCTCAGCGTGGTGCAGGCCTTCGCGCCCGAGGCCGCGCGCCAGCTGCACGGTGTGCCCATCGCGCTGGTGGCGGTGTGCCTGACGATCTACATGGTCTGCTCGGCCGGCGGCATGGTGCTGGGTGGCTTCCTGGCCGCCGACCCGGCGCGCTGCGAACGCGTGGTGGGCGTGGGCTTCGGCCTGGCGGCCTGCCTCGCGCTGGTGCTGGCCTTTGCCCACGTGCCGGCGGCGGCGGTGCCCGTTCTGTTCGGCGCCATGGGCTTCTCGGCCGGTATCGCAGGCCCGTCGCGCGACCTGCTGGTGAAGAAGTCCACGCCCGACAACGCCACCGGCCGCGTGTACGGCGTGGTCTATTCGGGGCTGGACATCGGGCAGGCGATCTCGCCGCTGATCTTCGGCGTGCTCATGGACCACGGCCAGTTCCAGGGCGTGCTGATCGGCCTGGCGGTGGTGCAGGCGGTGCTCATCGCGAGCGCTTTCAACGTGCGCCGGGTGCGGCGCACCGTCTTGGCGCCGGCCTGAAGCGGGCCGGCCACCCGGGCGCCGCCGGTGCCGGTGTTGCGCCCGGCTGCCGAATATTTGCCGCCCTTCACGCGGTGGGCCTTGCCAGCGGGTATAAAAGCATCTTGATACATATACCCACCCGGCCGATTCCCGCACACCGCCCATGACGGCGCCCTCCCGTTTGCTGCAGCAGTGCTTCCAGGAAGCACTCTCCGGCGCGCCCGACATGCTGGCGCGCTGCGCCGACTCGGCCATTGCCAGCCTGCAGGCCGCGGAAAAAGCTTCCAAGGAAGTCGCCCAGCGCGACCGTCTCGCGCTGGCCTGGTGGGGTCTGTTGCAGAACAAGATCCAGTGGGGGCGCAGCTTCTCGCAGCACCTGCGCGATGCTTTGATGGCCTCGCCCGAGATGAACAGCTCGCGCCCGGCCCTGCTCTCCGAGTCTTCCCTGCTGTCGCTGGTGGAGGACGACGCGGTCAACGAGTCGCTCGAATCGGCCCGGCTGGTGCACAGCCTCATGCCGGTGGTGGAGCAGCAACTCGGCGTGCTCGATGCCCTGATGAGTTCGGTGATCGGCCTGCAGACGGTGCAGGCCGAGCGCAACCCCATGCGGCCCTCGGTCTTCGTGCGGGCGCTGCGCGAGCTCATGGCCTCGGCCGAATCCGAACCCGAGGTGCGCGCCCTGTGGTTGCGGCACATGGGCGACGCGCTGGCCCGCGAGTTGCAGAAGCTTTACGAGCGCGTGGCGCTGATCCTGCAGCGCGCCAACGTGCAGGAAGCCGGCTACCGCGTGCGGCTGGTGGAAGAGTCGGGCGCGTCCACCCGATCCGGCGGCCTGTCCACGCGCTCGGGCAGCCTGGGCACTTCGTCCCGCGCGGCCGGCCTGGGCGTCCCGTCCAGCAGCCAGTGGCAGGACGCCGGCGACACCGGGGGCAGCGGCCACCACGCGCCGGGCTGGGCCAGTGCCGATCCGCTGCCGTCCATGCAGACGCTGGCGCGCATGCAACCGGGCGAAGACCACCAGGTCTTCCATGACTTCCTGAAGCAGGGCGGCAAGCATTTCGACCGCCACCTGACCCCGGACTACTACGAGCAGGTGAGCGAGGAGCTCGCCGCCATCGAGGCGTTTGCCGCGATCCCGGTGCTCGACGAGTCCATGATCCTGGAGCAGCAGACGCAGTACCGCGACCTGCCGGTGGTGGACCGGCCGGCGCGCGAGATCGGCATCTCCAGCCAGCTCAGCCACAAGGCCTGGGGCACCTACGCCGCCGCGCACGAGCGCTCGCGCGTGCTCATGCACCTCAAGCAGAAGGCGCAGCGCGTCAGCCAGGCCGTGGGCCTGGACCTGGTGCGCACGCTGGTCAGCCAGGTGGCGAGCGATCCCTTGCTGCTCGGGCCGGTGCGCGAAGCGGTGGTGGCGCTGGAGCCGGCGCTGCTGCGCCTGGCCATGGCCAACCCGCGCTTCTTCAACGAGGACGAGCACCCCGCGCGGCGCCTGATCGAGAGCGTGGCGCAGCGCAGCTTCAAGTTCAACGACGAGTTCGCGCCCGAGTTCGACAGCTTCTTCCAGCCGGTGCAGAGCGCGTTCAACGAGCTCAACGCCACCGCCACGCGCGACCCCCAGCCGTTCGCCGACGTGCTCACCGAACTGCGGCAGGGCTGGGAAGCGCAGGACCAGAAGGAACTCGCGCTGCAGGACAACAGCCTGCAGTCCATCCGCTACGCCGAAGAGCGGCAGGCCATGGCCGACCAGATCGCCTGGGACCTGAGCCAGCGGCCCGACGTGGACAATGCGCCCGGGGTGATCCTCGATTTCCTCTATGGCCCCTGGTCGCTGGTGATCGCCTCGGCCAAGCTCAACGAGCCGGACGAGGCCGACCCCGGCGGCTACCGGAAGGTGGTGTCCAACCTGCTGTGGAGCGTGAAGAAGGAAGTCACGCTCAAGCGGCCCAAGGAGTTGTTCGCCATGGTGCCCGGCATGCTCGCCACGCTGCACGCGGGGCTGGACATGCTGGGCAAGACGCGCGAGGAAACCAAGCCTTTTTTCGATGCGCTGATGCGCCTGCACCAGCCTGTGCTCGGCCTTCGCCGCGCGCGCATCCGCGCCGATGCGAGCCACTCCGGCCTGCCGCCGATGGAGAACTCCGGCGCGATGCCCCTGGAGGAGGTGCCTTCCTCCATGTCCATGGACCTCGACGAAACCCTGCCCGCCACGCCCGAGCAGCGCAAGCCGAAGCCGCGCGCGCAGCCCTGGCTGGGCAAGCGCGAGCTGGAGGCCGCCGGTTTCGAGGACACCATGCCGACCGATTACGGCGACCTCATCGAAACCCAGGTGCAGGCCCGCGCCAGCGAGGACGATTCGCAGGCCGCGGCCCTGGCCGAAGAGGGCGAACTGGAAGACATCAACGCCGCCGCTACGCTGGTGGGCCTGCACGAAGGCGACTGGGTGGACCTGTATTCCCACCGCGAGTGGCTGCGCGCCCAACTCATCTGGGCCAGCAGCAAGGGCACGCTGTTCATGTTCGTGAGCCGGGGAGGCCGGCCGCATTCGATGACCAAGCGCAGCTGCGAACGCCTGATCGCCAGCCGCCTGTTGCGCCCGGTCAACACGCAGCAGGGTGTGGTGCAGAAGGCGCTGCAGGCCATGAAAAAGGCCGACCCCGCCGCCTCGTCGAGGTCGGCGGAGTCGGCCGCGGCCTGAAGGCCGTCGCCCGTTCACGGCCCCGCGTTCCAGCGGCGCACCACAATCTGCGTGCCGGTGGCGGAGAAGAGCTGCGCCCATCCGAGCACCGCGTGGCCTTGCCCGTTCATGGCCAGGGCCGGGGTGTACGACGGGTCGGTGTAGGTTTCCACCACCTCCGCCGTGGACCAGCCGCTGCCCGGTGTCAGGCGCGACACCGTGACGTTGCTGCCCACGGGATCGACCCAGGCGACCATCGCGCGGTCCGCGCTGTCCATGCCCACCACCGGCAGGCTGTCCCAGGTGCCGCCGTTGGCGCTGCGCAGCGTGGTCGGGCCGCTGAAGGCCACCGCCTGCGGGGCGGCCGCCGCCGCGTTCAGCGATTGGTCGGCATCGCCCCAGACCACCACCGCCGTGCCCGCCGCGTTCATGCGCAGCACCGGCGTGCTGACGAAGCCTTGCGTGTTGGGCACGGCTGGTGCCACGGTGCCCACCGCCGGTTGCCAGGCGCCGGCATTGAAGCGTTTGAACCAGATGGCGTTGTTGCCGGTGCCGCCCGCGATGTCGAGCTGGCCCCAGGCCAGCAGGCCGTTGCCACCGGCATCGAGCGCGAGGTCGTGCCGGCCCAGGGTCTGGAAGGCGCCCGCGTCGGTCACGATGGCGGCAGCGGTTCCCCAGCCCGCGCCCACGGTGAAGCGGTTGCCCCAGAGGTCACCGCCGCCGCCGGAGCGCTTCCACACGGTCAGTGCGTCGCCGGCGGGCGTCACCGCCACCACGGGGTCACCGTCCACGCTGCCGACCACCTCGTTGGTCTCGATCAGCTGCGGCGAACCCCAGCCGCCGCCGGGCGTGTAGCGGTTGGCGTGGATGCTGAAGCGCGTCGCCGGGCCGATCTGCGACCAGACCGCCACCGCGTTGCCGCTGTGGTCCGTGCCCACGCTGCTCACGCCGACCATGCCCGCGCCACTGTCCACCACCGCGGCGGCGCCCCAGCCGGTGGTGGGGTCCAGCGGCCTCGCATGCAGGTCCACCGTGGGGCCGGCCTGGATCCACAGCAGCATGCCGCGCCCCGTGGCCGCGTCCACCGACAAGCGCAGTTCGCTCACGTTGCCGGTGTTGCTCTCCAGCCGCTCGGGCGTGGACCAGGTGCCTCCCGAGACCGAGCGGCTGCTCCAGACGTGGTGCTCGGTGGTGCCCGGGTTCAGCTGGCGCCACACGGCGGTGGCCCGGCCCGCGTCGTCGATGGCCACCACCGGCGTCGCCGCGCCCGCGCCCGCCAGGTTCACCAGCTCACCCCAGCCCGCCTGGCTGGGCGCTGCCTTGAAGGCGGCCGCCACGGCTCGCGCCGCGCTCATCGTCACGTCGCAGCTCAGGGCCTGGTTGCGGCAGGCGCCGCTCCAGCCATCGAACACCTGGCCCGACGCGGGGCTGGCCGTCAGCGTGACCAGGGTGCCGGCGTTGAACTGGGCCTCGCAGCTGCTGCCGCAGCTGATGCCCGCCGGTGACGAAGTCACATCGCCGCTGCCGGTGCGCGTGACCGACAGGTCGAAGCGCGTGGCCGTGGTGGCCACGAAGGTGGCCGTGGCCGAGCGCGCCTGGTCCATCGACACGGTGCAGGTCAGCGCCGCGCCGCTGCAGGCGCCGCTCCAGCTGGCCAGTTGCTGCCCCGCCGCCGGTGTGGCCGTCAGCGTCACCGCGCTGCCGGTCGCAAAGGGTGCGCCGCAGGCGTCGTTGCAGTCCAGCCCGGTGGGCAGTGAGCTGATGTTGCCGCTGCCCACCACGGTCACCTCCAGCCTGCTGGTGTCCGGAGCGGGAGCGGGGCTGTTGCCACCACTTCCACTGCTGTTGTTCGAGCCTCCACAGGCGCCCAGCACGGCGGCCACCGCCGCCAGCACGGACAGCCGTGCGATCGTTCCTTGCCATTTCATTCATGTGCTCCATGGTTGTACATGGGGCGGATGCTAGGAACGAAGGGCGCGCGGCTCCATAGCACCATCGGGCAGGGCGATGCGCGCGCGCATCACCTGCCCGATGGTGCTGTTCCCCGCCGGGGAGGTCCCGCCTAGCATGGGTTCGCGGCAGACCTTTGCCGTCAAAACCGACTACTTTCATGACAGGAGAACCCATGCACTCACCCAGACTCTGGGTACCCACCCTTGCCGCGCTGCTGCTGCTCACCGCCGGTTGCGCCTCGATGGCCGTGACCGACGAGGCCATCGTCGACCGCACCGCCTTTGCGCTCGGCCTGGAGCGGAACGCGTTCACCGTGAGCAACCGCGTCGACGAGGGCACCACCACCCGCTACGCCGTGCGCACCAAGAGCGGCCAGGAATACGGCTGCTTCGTCGGCGGGTCCTTCAATGTGCTGGGGCGCTCGGTGTCCGAGGCGGTGTGCAGCCGCAAGGGCGCGCCGCCCGCGCGCAACCCCCTGTTGCGCTGAGCCCTTCCTCAATCGGGCTGCGGCGCCTGCTCCCTGGCGAACACCTGCCCCAGGAACGCGCGCAATTGCACCGGCCGCACCGGCTTGACCATCACCGTCAGGCCGGCGTCCTGGGCCAGCCGCATGTGCGGGCTTCCGGCGTCGCCCGTCACCATCACGGCGGGCAGCTCGTCACCCAGCAGCGCGCGCACATCGCGCAAGGCGTCGATGCCGCTGGCACCGTCGGGCAGGCGCAGGTCCACCACCAGGGCGTCGGGCCGGAACCCCGTCCGAATGTGGTCCAGGCTGGTGGCCGCATCCGCCGCCGAACGCACGTCGCAACCCCATGAGCGCAACAGGCCCGTGAGCGCGGCGCGCGCATCGGCGTCGTCCTCGATCACCAGCACCCGGTGGCCGGGCAGCAAAGCCTCTTGGGCGCCCGGCTCGGGATGGGGCGCGGCGCTCATCGTGACCTCGTCCATGGCCACGCGCCGCAGCTTCAGGGAAAACACGCTGCCCTGGCCGGGCGCCGAGCGCAGCACCGACACATCCAGCGACAGCAGGTCGCTCAGGCGCTTCACGGTGGCCAGGCCCAGTCCCAGGCCCAGGTGGCGGTCGCGGGCCGGGTTGCCCACCTGGTAGAACTCCTCGAAGATGCGCGGCAGGTCCTCTTCACCGATGCCGATGCCGGTGTCTTCCACATCCAGCCAGACGTGGCTTTCGTCGCTTGTCAGGGCGCAGGCCACCCGCACCGCGCCGCGCTCGGTGTAGCGGATGGCGTTGGAGACCAGGTTGCTCAGCACCCGGGCCAGCAGGGCGCGGTCGCTGTGCACGGCCAGCCGGGCCACATCGATGTCCAGCCGCAGGCCCTTGGCCAGCGCCAGTGGTTCGTGGGGCCGGCAGCACTCCCGCACCAGATCGTCCAGCGGAAAACTCGACCAGTGCGGTGCCATGTGGCCCACGTCGAGCCGCGTGATCTCCAGCAGGTCGTCGATCACCTCCGCCATGCCCTCCACGCACTCGACCAGGTGGGTGGACACCGCGGCCACGTCCACCTTGTGGCCCTGTTCCAGCAGCGTCTGAGACAGCAGGCGCATGGCGTGCAGAGGCTGGCGCAGGTCGTGGTTGGCCGCTGCAAAGAAGCGGGTGCGTGCCGCGTTCGCCTCTTCGGCCACGCCGCGCGCGGTTTCGCTGCGTTCGTTCTCTCTTTGCAAGGCGACGATCAGTTCCTCGTTGCGCTGGCGCTGGACGTGGATCTCGCGCAGGGCCAGCGACTGGTTGCGGCCGCTGACCAGGGCGTACACCCCGATCAGGAACACCAGGAACGCCAGCACCGCGTGGTATGGGTTGGCCGTCCACAGGTCGCGCAGGATCAGCGGGCCGAGCACCAGACCCACATGGGCGATCAGCGTGAGGCGAAAGCCGGGCAGGCGCACCGAGCCGCCCATGGCTATCGCCACCAGCGTGATGTGCAGGATGGACTCCGCCTGGGGCGGCCCCGGGGTCAGCAGGACCACGCTCAGCAGGCCCCACAGCGCGGCATGCACCAGCGTGCTGCTCAGCCACCAGCGGATCAGGCGGACCGAGCGCGGTACGCGGTGCACGAAAAGGGACGCCACCAGCCTCTGCGTGCTCACCGCGCAGAAGGCGGCCAGCCACCAGTCCAGGCGCGAATCGGTCTGCGAGTCGGCGAACTGCAGGTAACAGATCAACGCGCCCAGTGTGCTCAGGAACCACACCGCCGGGGTGGTGCGCACCAGCCGGTTGATCTGGTCCACCTCCAGCGCGGTCGGGCCCGGGGCGCTGGTGGACCGGTCCATTCAGATGAGGCCCGAGTCGCGTGCCAGCACCAGCAGGTGCGTGCGGTTGCGCGCGCCCAGCGCATCCAGCAGCGCGGTGACGTGCAGCTTCACGGTGCGCTCGGCTATGCCCAGTTCGTGCGCAATCTGCTTGTTCTGCTGGCCCCGCGCCACCAGCAGCAACACCTCGAGCTGTCGGGCTGTCGGGCCGGAGGTCGCTGCTCCCGTGAGAAGCCTGCCGGCAACTTCCGCCGCGTGGAAATGTTCGCCACCACCCACGATCTTCTCCAGCGCAGCCAGGATCTCGGCGATCGGCAACGACTTGCCCAGAAAGCCCGCGGCGCCGGCCGTGCGCGCCTGCGCCAGCAGGTGCCGGTCTTCCTGGCCCGAGATCAGCACGCGTGCGACGAGCGGGTGGTGCGTGCCGAAGCGCCGCAAGCCGGCCAGCCCATCGTCGCCCGCCAGCCGGTAGTCGATCAGCACCACATCCAGCCCGGGCCATTGCCGGGCCAGCGCCAGCCCGTGTTCCAGGTGCAGCACCGCCCGGGCGTCGATGCCTGGGCGCAGGTGGGTGAGGGCGTGAACGAACCCGACGCCGAACATCGGGTGGTCATCGATGAGGAGCAGGTTCATGGGCGTGTCGATTCTGGGCCCACCATGCACTTTTGGGCACTGCCCCAAGGGGCAGGTCACCGCCTTTCGGGAATATCGCCACGGATTCTTGACATCCTCGAGAACCCCTCAATCGAATGCAGAAGAACCCGGCCTTCCACGCCTGGCACGACGGCTTCCACCGCCACCGAGCGCGTGCTGGTCAAGTGAGTCGCGAGGGCCTGTGCCGCGCGCACATGCGCAGCCGCTGGGTGCGGCATTGCCGCTGTGTCGGCTGGCTCCTACAAGCTGCGTCGCCATGCACCGACATGCCGGATCGGTGCCTGCGCGGATCATCCGTGCAAGCCCAACACCGCATCGAGGAGCCCGCAATGAACAGCACCACCCACATGAGCCCACCCCGCGACAGCGGTTGGCTCGGCGTCTTTTCCAATGCCTTGGTCTGGCTGCTGTTGGCGACCGCCGGCCTGCTGCTGATGTGGTTCGTGGCGGTGCTCAATGACGTCACGCAACGCGGCGAGCAGCGCCGCCTGCAGCAGCGCACGACAGGGTCGCTGATCCTCGCCGACGAGGCCGCGCGGCGCGGCCCCCTCCCGGCCGCCGTGCTCACAGCGAGCAACGAGAAGCTCATCACTCGTTGACAGTCTCCGTGTCGAAATCCCATAATCCAGTTGATCAACTGGTTTTTTGGGGCATGACATGGCATCGCGGGCAGAGAGTGAACTGAAGCGCCAGCACCTGACCGAGACGGCGGCCGACCTGGTCCATCGACATGGGTTTTCCAACACGTCCCTGGCCGACGTTGCCACGGCGGCGCGGATTCCGCTGGGCAGCGTGCATTTCTATTTCCCCACCAAGGAGTTGCTCGCCAGCGCCATCATGGATTTGCGCGTCGGCGTCATCCAGCGCCGCCTGACGAGCTGGGATGCGCTCAAGAACCCGCGTGCCCGGCTCGCGTCGCTGGCCGATGTCTGGCTGCGCGACCGGGAGTCCGACACCCGGCACGGCTGCCCAGTCGGCAGCCTGTGCTATGAGCTGGGCAAGGACGGCGGGACGCTTGGCCAGCTGGCCTCGAAGCCTTTTTCTCTTCTGCTGGCGTGGTGCACGAGGCAGTTCGCGGCGATGGGTCTGGCGCGCAGCGCGCGCCAGCACGCCTTCAGCTGCTGTGTTCGCTGCAGGGCATGGGCATCCTGGCCAATGCGCTCAAGGACCCCAGGGTCATCGATACCGAAGCCCGCCAGATCAAGGCCTGGCTTCGCTCGCTGGAACCACGCGCCAGTGCCTGCTAGTTTTTTCACCCTGGAGTTTTGACGATGACATTTTTCGCTCGCACCTTGCTTGCATCGGCGTTGGTTTTCGGCGCCGTCGCGGCCTCTGCCGACGAGTTCGCGCCCTACGGCACTGCCAAGGTCGACATGCACGAGTACCCGACCATCAATGCTGTCTTCGATCTCAACTACGAGAACCCCGGAGACATGAACATCCTCTACAACTTCGTCAACAACACCCGCACGCCGCTCAAGGGCAAGATGGTGGTGGTGACGCACGGCCCCGAGCTTCGGGTGTTCGCGAAGGAGAACTACGAGAAGTACCAGGGCATCGTGGACAAGATGGCCGAGCTGGCGAAGAACGGGGTCGAGTTCCGCATGTGCAGCAACGCCATGCGGGCAGCGGGTTTCCAGCCGAACGACATGCACGGGTTCATCACCGTCGTGCCCGCAGGCTTTCCGGAGATCGCCTACCTGCAGTCCCAGGGCTACCGGTACATCAATCCGATCCCGCTGCCGGTCAAGGACGTGCGCTACATGGACCAGCCTCAACTGAAAAAATGAGCGCTCGCGAAAAGTGGACCACCCCCCACCGCTCGCTGGTTGCCGAGACCCAGGACCTCGCCGCGCAGCGGATCCGGGAGTTGCTGCTGGCCATGTTCCAGAGGCCAGAGACGGCTCAAGGCGCGCCCGTCCCGGGCAAGGCCGAGCGGCGGCCTGAGAACATCGGCCCGGACGTCGATCTGCGCCGGCCTTGATGGGCGGGCCCCGCGCCGTGCGCGGGGCCTGGGGCTCACACCGCGCTGCGGTGCCGTTCGATGCAGGTCTTCAGGACCTCGTCGTGATCGCGTTTCCACCAGTTGCCGGTGGAGAAGATCTCCACCTCGCTGAACCCGGCGAAGCCCTGCGCTTCCACCCAGCCGCGGATGCGCGGGATGTCGATCACGCCGTCGCCCATCATGCCCCGGTCGTTGAGCAGGTCGGTGGTGGGGGTGAGCCAGTCGCACACGTGGAAGGCCAGCAGCCGGTTCTTGCCCGCGCGCTCGATCTGCGCCTGCAGCTTGGGGTCCCACCACACGTGGTACACGTCCACCGCCACGCCGATCGCGCCGGTCTGGCCCGGGTCGAGCCCGTCGCACACGTCCAGCGCCTGTTCCATGGTGTTGATGCAGGCGCGGTCGGCCGCGTACATCGGGTGCAGGGGTTCAATGGCCAGCGGCATGCCGTTGGCCTTGGCGTACTCGAGCAGTTCGGCAATGCCTTCGCTCACCTGCTGGCGCGCGCGGCCGATGTCCTTGTGCGCGGCCTGGCCGGCCAGCGCACCGGGCAGGGCGCCCACCACCAGCACCAGGCAGGGTGCGTTCAGTTCGCAGGCCTCGTCCACCGCGCGGCGGTTGTCGTCACGAGCGGCCTGCAGCCCGGCGGCATCCACCGCCGGGAACATGCCGCCCCGGCAGTAGCCCGAGAGCTTCAGGCCGAGCGACTTCACCTGGGCTGAGATGGTTTTCAGCCCGACGGCGGCGACCTGGTCCCGCCACGGCGAGATGGCCGGGATGCCGTGGCGCGCGCAGGCGTCCAGGATCTGATCGAGCGGCAGGTCCTGCCCCCGGCTCTTGCGCACCGTGGCCGTGTTGAGGGACAACCAGCGGTGGTCTTGGGAGAAGTCGCGCATCGATCAGGCCTCCACGCCGTGCAGGGCCAGCAGCGTGCCCATGCGGCGCACGGCCAGCTCGGGTTGCTCCAGCAGGTTGGCCGCATCGGCCAGGCGGAACAGCTCGGCGAAGTGTTGCAGCGAGCGCGTGCTTTGCTGGCCACCGACCATGGTGAAGTGCGACTGGTGGCCGTTGAGCCAGGCCATGAAGACCACGCCGGTCTTGTAGAAGCGCGTGGGCGCGGCAAAGATGTGGCGCGACAGCGGCACCGTGGGGCCGAGGATGTCGTGGAACTTCTGCAGGTTGCCCTGCGCGAGTTCGCCCAGCGCGGCGCTGGCGGCGGGTGCGATGGCGTCGAAGATGCCCAGCAGCGCGTCGCTCTGGCCGTGCGTCTTCTCGGCACCGAAGCCGTCGCCGGCGATGAGCTCGGCGTAGTTGAAATCGTCGCCGGTGTACATGCGCACGCCCGGGGGCAGGCGGCGGCGCATCGCGATCTCCTTGTCCTTGTCGAGCAGGGAGATCTTGATGCCGTCCACCTTGTCCGGGTGTGCCGCGATCACGGCCAGCGCGGTGTCCATGGCCTTGTCGGGGTCGTTGTCGCCCCAGTAGCCCTTGAGTGCGGGGTCGAACATGTCGCCCAGCCAGTGCAGCACCACGGGCTGTTTCGCCTGGCTCAGGATGCGGTCGTACACGCGCTCGTAGTCGGCCGGGCTCTTCGCGACGCGGGCCAGGGCTCGGCTGGCCATCACGATCAGCTTGCCGCCGAGCTTCTCGATGGCGGCCATCTGCTCTTCGTAGCCGGCGATGACTTCATCGACCGTCTTCACGTTCTCCAGCACGAGGTGGTCGGTGCCGCAGCCCGAGGCCACCAGCGCACCGGGCACGTCCCTGGCGGCGTCGAGCGAGCGGCGGATCAGCTCCAGCGAGGTGGGCCAGTCCAGGCCCATGCCGCGCTGGGCCGTGTCCATGGCCTCGGCCACACCCAGGCCGAGCGACCAGAGCCGCTGGCGGTAGGCGATGGTCGCGTCCCAGTCCACCGCGCACTGCAGCCAGGGGTCGATGGCGGCGAGCGGGTCGGCCACCACGTGGGCGGCGGAGTAGGCGATGCGGTTGAACTTCACGCCCGGCGCGGGCTTCACCGGGGTGGTGCCGCGCAGGGTGTAAGCCTCGACCTGGCCCGAAGCCGTGGGCAGTTTGAGAGAAAAGGTCATGTGGATGCTCCAGAGCGCAACGCGCGAGATGGTCGGATCAAGAGACACCGCGGAACCGGCTTTGCCGGGCCGCAGGTGTCGCCCCCTTGAGGGGGTCGCGCGAAGCGCGGCGGGGGTGTCTTCCGGTCTTCAGACTTTCAGTTCGGGCACATCGACCCAGCGGCGCTGTTCCCAGCTCTCCAGCGCGGCTTCCACCAGCTGCACGCCCTTGGCGCCTTCGGGCAGCGTCCACTTGTAGGGCTCGTTCTCCACCACGTGGCGGATGAAGTGTTCCCACTGGATCTTGAAGCCGTTGTCGTAGACCTGCGTGTCCGGCACGTCCTGCCATTGCTCGGAGAAGTTCATCGTCTGCTTGACGTCCGGGTTCCACACCGGGCGCGGCGTGTTCACGCGGCTCTGGGCCTTGCAGCCGGTCAGCGTCGCGACGGCGGAGCCGTGCGTGCCGTCGACGTGGAAGGTCACGAGGTCGTCGCGGTTCACGCGGGTGGCCCAGCTCATGTTGAGCTGCGCGATCACGTTTTCGCCGTTGTGGCCGGTGAGCTCGGCGGTGGCGTAGGCCGCGTCGTCGGCGGTGCACTCGTAGGGCTTGCCGGCTTCGTCCCAGCGCGTGGGGATGTGCGTGGTGCCGATGCACGAGACCGACTTCACTTCACCGAACAGGTTGTCCAGCACGTAGCGCCAGTGGCACATCATGTCCAGGATCATGCCGCCGCCGTCTTCCTTGCGGTAGTTCCAGCTCGGGCGCTGGATGGGCTGCAGGTCGCCTTCGAACACCCAGTAGCCGAACTCCAGGCGCACGCTGAGCATGCGGCCGAAGAAGCCGGCGCGGCGCAGCATGTCGAGTTTGCGCAGCCCGGGCAGGAACAGCTTGTCCTGCACGGCACCGTGCTTGAGGCCCGAGCTCTGCGCCAGGCGCGCGATCTCCACCGCCTCGTTGAGGTTGGTGGCGATCGGCTTCTCGCAGTACACGTGCTTGCCGGCGCGGATGGCCTTGGCCAGCAGGGTGGGGCGCATCTGCGTGGTGCCGGCGTCGAAGAAGATGGTGTCGCTCTTGTTGGCCAGCGCGGCATCGAGGTCGGTGCCCCAGCGCGGGATGTTGTGGGCCTTGGCCAGCGCTTCCATCTTCTCGGCGTTGCGGCCGACCAGGATGGGGTCGGGCATGACCCGGTCGCCGTTGGAGAGCGTCACACCGCCTTGCGCGCGGATCGCGCAGATGGAGCGGATCAGATGCTGGTTCATGCCCATGCGTCCGGTCACGCCGTGCATGATGATCCCGAGTTGTTGAACGGCCATTGTCGAATTCCTTCTCTTCGCTTTGAAAACCCCGGGGCCGGGGTCAGTTGGTCACTTGCAGGCCGGCGGCTTTCACCAGCACGGCGTTGCTCTTGATTTCTTCCTTGATGTAGGCATCGAACTGCTCGGGCTTGAGCGTCCAGGCATCGGCGCCCAGCTTGAGGAAACGTTCCTTCACTTCCGGCGTGGCCAGGGCCTTGACGACTTCGTCGTGCAGGCGGTTGACGACGTCGCGCGGCGTCCTGGCCGGGGCCATCATCCCGATCCAGAAGTTGAATTCGGAGCCGGGCACGCCGGCTTCGGCGGTGGTGGGCACATCGGGCAGGGCACTGGCGCGGCGCGGCGAGCCCACGGCCAGGGCCAGCAGCTGGCCTTCCTTGATCTGGCCGATCACCGGGGCGATGGGCGAGAAGTAGTAGTCCACGCGGCCGGCGAGCACTTCGGTGACGGCTTCTGCGGAGCCCTTGAAGGGGATGTTCACCGCGTCGATCTGCGCGGCCATCTTGAACTTCTCGGCGTTGAGGTGGGTGGCGCTGCCCTGGCCGGCGGAGGCGAAGTTCATCTTGCCGGGGTTGGCCTTGGCGTTGGCCACCAGCTGCGGCAGCGTCTTGAGGTTCCTGCTCGGCGCGATCACCAGCACGTTGGGGGTGGAAGAGATCGGGGTGACGCCCGCGAAGTCGTTCACCGTGTCGAAGGACAGCTTGGCGAAGGTGGAGGGGCTCACCGTGTGCGAGGACGAGTGGATCATGATGGTGTAGCCATCAGGCGCGGCCGCGGCCACCGCCGCCTGGCCGATGGTGCCGCTGGCGCCGCCGCGGTTGTCCACCACGATGGGCTGGCCCATGCTCTGGCTCATCTTGTCCGTGATCGCGCGCGCAATGATGTCCGTGGTGCTGCCCGCGGCGAACGGCACGATCACGCGGATGGCCTTGTTCGGGTAGGCCTGCTGCGCGGCGGCAGGCAGGCTGGTGGCGAGAGCGAACGCGGCCAGGGCGGTGGCGTGGATCAGTTTCATGCTTGTCTCCAGTGAAAAAGGCTGGTTGTTGGTTTAATTCACCAGTCAGTGAATAGTGGAAATTATAGAAGCGGTCGCGAAAGATGCGCAAGCGGAGATTGCGGGCCTTGAATTCAGGGTTTTCCCTTGGTTTTGCGGGCTTGAGCGCGCCAGGACGCGGCTCGGCCACCGCCGCCACGGCCGCGAGTGGTGAGCCGCAGACCGCTTTCAATTAACCATTTGGTGAAATTTCAGGCAATGGCCTGCAAGCTGCGCCATTGCGGCACGGCCGCGGTCGCGAAGCCCGGCGCGTGCAGGGCGTTCAGGTCGAGCCGGCCCTGGTGCACCGCCAGGTGCGGGCGGCCCGCCGTGGTCTCGTAGAAGCCGGGGTGCGCGCGCGCGAAGGCCAACGCTTCATCGGCGGGCGCGGGGCCGAAGCCGTCCACATAGTGATGGCCGTTGCGTTCGATGTGGCGCACGCCCAGGCTGGCCGCGAGCAGGGTGTCCTGTTGCACCGCCAGGCCGGCCTGGCAGGTGAGGTCTTCGCCCGAGAGCAGCAGGCGGGGGTCCTGCGCGATGCGGTGGGCGTTGCGCAGCGAGCGGTAGATGCCCTTGCAGGCCTTGCTGGAGATGCCGTGGTAACCCAGCGCCAGGCCCTCGTCGAGCGCGGCCGCGTGGTCGTCGGACTCATCCAGGATCACGGGCACGCCGATGCCCAGCGAGGCGATCGATTCGCGCAGCGCCACCGCGCGCGCCAGGGGCTGCTCCAGCAGCAGGGTGCGGCGCAGCAGATCGGCCAGCGCGGGGGTGGTGCGCAGCGCCTGCCAGAACTTGCCCAGGCTGGTGGCATCGGTGAAGGTTTCGTTGCCGTCGAGCGTGACGCGGTAGTCCCCACCCAGGCGCTGCAGCACCTCGGCGATGCGGGTGAGGCGCTCCACGTCGGCGCCGATCTGCCCGCCGAGCTTGAGTTTGAAGTGGTGCAGGCCGTGGCGCTGGATCGCGGCCTCCAGCGTGGCGGGAAGCCCGTCCTGCGGATCGGCGCCCTGGTCGCTCTCGACCAGGCGGTCGGCCAGGCCCACGGTGTGGCGCAGCACCACGTGCGTGGGGCGCACCAGATCGAGCCGCGGGCCCCAGGGGTCGCCGAGCACGCCGGCGTGCACGCCGTCGACCCACGAGCGGCCGGCCGCGCGCAACGCCGCGTCGGCCACGGCCTTGTCCAGCAGGGCGGGGCCGAACTGCGCGGCCAGCCGCGGCAGCTGCCGCACCACCGAGGTGGCGATGGCCGCCTCACCCGCCTCGTGCGACAGCGCATGGGGGCTGAGCGCCTCGCGGGTCGCCTGCACGGCCTCGCGCGCGTTGCGCAGCGATTCGCGCAGCTGTTCGAAATTCTGTTCGTGGGTGAGCGTGGGCGATTTGTCGAACCACTTGGGCACCATCAGTTCGGCGCTCGCGCCTTCCACGCGCCGGCCATTCACCTCGGCGAGCACGCGCACGAAGGCCTGAGGGCATTGCGTGACGGTGGCGGCACCGAAACGGAAGGGCAGGCGCAGCGTGACGTGGCGCTCGTACAGCTGCACCTCGTGCACGCGCAGGGTCACAGCGCTCATGACAGGGTCCTCCAGATCTCACGCACATGCTGCGCCGAGGCCTGGGCGCAACCCAGGCCATCGGGCACGTATTCAAAGGGTTCCACCGCCACCCAGCCGGCGTAGCGCCCGTCTTTGAGCGCCTGCAGCACGGGGCGCTGGTCGGTCTCGCCCTGGCCGGGGCCGCGGCGGTTCCTGTCGTTCACCTGCATGTGCGCGATGTGGCCGCTGGCGAGAAAGCGGCGCAGCACCTCGTGCACGGGCTCGGTTTCGTTGTGCGAGGCGGCGCTCACGTCGAGCATGGTGCGGATGGCGGGCGAGCCGATGCGATCGACCATCGCGGCGGCCTCGGCCACGGTGTTGACCACCGGGGTTTCGAAGCGGCCCAGTGGTTCGATGCAATAGACCACGCCCGCGTCCGCGGCGTGTGGCGCGAGTTCGGCCATGGCGGCTTCGAAGCGGGCGGCAGCGTCCGCCACGCTCTGGCCGGGGCCGGGCGAGCGCTGCCTGGGTGAGCCGTGCACCAGCACGCGCGCGCCGCAGGCGGCGGTGAAGTCGATCAGGCGGCGCAGCAGGTCCAGCGTGCGGCGGTGCAAGGCTTTGTCATCGCTCACCAGCGAAAGGCCGGCGGGCTTGACCAGCAGCCAGTGCAGGCTGGAGACGGCCAGGCCGTGGCTGTGCGCGGTGGCGCGCACGCGGTGGGCGGCGGCGCTGTCGAGCGCCTCGGGTTCGTCGGTCAGCGTGAAGGGGGCGATCTCCAGGGCGTCGTAGCCCATGCGCTCGGCGGCCTCGCACTGCGCCGCCAGCGGCAGGGGCTGCAGCACCTCGTTGCACAAGGCCAGTTTCATGCCGGCGCCCTGGTGCGGCTTCGGCGGCCGTACAGCGCCCAGAGCTTCCAGGCGATGGTGGCGAAGATCAGGGCGGCGACGGTGCCGGCGATGGGGCGGGTGAAGAAGGGCGAGAGGTCGCCGTCGGAGAGGACCAGCGCGCGGCGCAGGTTCTTCTCCAGCAGGTCGCCGAGCACGATGCCCAGCACCAGCGGCGCCATCGGGTAGCCGTAGTGGCGCAGGCCGAACCCGATCAGGCCGAAGACCAGCATCACATACACATCGAACAGGCGGCCGGCGATGGCGAAGCTGCCCACCGCGCACAGCACGAAGACGATGGGGGTGATCAGGTGCTGTGGCACGCGCAGCACCTGCACCAGGGCCTTGGTGAGCACCAGGCCGAAGATCAGGATGCCGATGGTGGCGAACAGCATCATGGTCACCACGTCGTACACGAACTCGGGGTTCTCCACCATGATCAGCGGCCCGGGCTTGACGCCGTGGATGATCATCGCGGCCATCAGCACGGCGGCCGGCGCCGAGCCGGGAATGGCCAGGGTGAGCACGGGGATCACCGCGCCGGGCACGCAGGCGTTGTCGCCGGTCTCGGCGGCCATCAGGCCTTCAACCGAGCCCTTGCCGAACTTCTCCTTTTCCTTGCTCGCGCGCTTGGCCGCCGCGTAGGACGACCAGGCCGCCACGTCCTCGCCCACACCGGGCACGATGCCCACGCCCGTGCCGATCAGGCCCGAGCGCAGGATGGTGCGCCAGTACTGCAGCACGTCGCGCACCTTGGGGATGACGGTGTCGAAGGCGCTGATCTTCACCGGCGCCTGCCGTTCGCGCATGGCAGTGAGCAGCTCGGCAAAGCCGAAGGCGCCGACCAGCGCGGGCACCAGCTGAATGCCGCCGGCCAGATCCCTCACGCCGAACGCGAAGCGCTCGTAGCCGTATTGCGGCTCCTGGCCGATGGTGGCGATGAACAGGCCGGCGATGCCGGCGATCCAGCCCTTGAGCGGGTCGTCGCCGGTGAGCGTGCCGGCGATGATGACGCCGAAGAGCGCCAGCCAGAAGAACTCGTAGGCGCCGAACTTCAGCGCCAGGCCACCCAGCACAGGCGTGAGCGTGGCCAGGAAGAACATGCCGATCAGCGTGCCCATCACCGAGCCGGTGGTGGCGATGCCCATGGCGCGGCCGGCCAGTCCCTGGCGCGCGAGCGCGTAGCCGTCCAGGCAGGACGCGGCCGAGGCCGGCGTGCCCGGGATGTTGAGCAGGATCGCTGAACGCGAGCCGCCGTAGATCGAGCCCACGTAGGTGCAGATCAGGATCAGCAGCGCCTGGCTGGGTGGCAGCTTGAGTGTGAGCGTGGTCATCAGCGCCAGAGCCATGGTGGCCGTGAGGCCTGGCAGGGCGCCCATGACCACCCCGACCAGCGAGGCCAGCAGGGCGTAGGCAATCGTTTCGGGGCCGCTGAAACGGGCGATCGACTGCCCGAACATGATCAGTCCGTCAAACATGGTGCTCCTAAGGAAGACGGACGAGGAAGACCTGCTCGAACACCAGGGTGACGACGGCCGAGGTGAGCACACCGGCCAGCACCGCCACGGTGGCGCGGCGCGCGGGCGCCAGGTTCGCGGGGGCGAACAAGGCCACGAAGGTCGCAACGAACAGGGCCGTGACCAGCCAGAACGGCGCGCGCCCGATCAGCAGGCCGGCGTACACGAGCGTGAGCGCCAGCGTGACGAGGATGCGCCGATTCAGCAGCGGCTCTGAGGGCGCTGCGGACTCCTGGGCCCGGCGCGCCCAGCCGCGCGCCATCAGCACAAGGCCGAGCAATGCGACGAGGCAGCCGATCATGCCGGGCACGAAGCCCGGCATGGTGTAGAGCTGCGCGCCCATGGACTCGAAGCGGTCCATGCGCACCGAGCCGACCACGATCGCCAGGCCGAACACCACCCAGCCCGCACCGCCCCAGAGGTCGGAGCGGGCGGTTTTTCCACCCTCGCTCATGCTGTGTTCCGTGTGGGTGGATCAGGGCTTGGGAATGCCGACGGTGTCGGGCGACACCTTGGCCTTGCCGGCCGCCTGCTGCGTCCAGGCGTAGGACTGGATGGCCGGGAACACGGCTTTCTGCGCCTCTTCGCCCGCCATCGGCGCGAACATGGCGCCGCGCGACTGCGCGTACTTCCTCAGGGCCTCGCTCTTGACCATTTCGGTGGCCCAGATCCTGTCCAGCGTCTGTGCCACCACCGGCGGCGCGGCCTTGGGCACGAAGATGCCGAAGTAGTTGATCGGGTCCTTGAAGCCGGGGATGAACTGAGACAGCGGCGGGATGGTGCCGAAGCCCTCGATCTCGATCGACTTGTCGCCCACCACCGCCAGCGGGCGGATCTTCTTGGCTCGGATCATGTCGGTCTGCTCGGCCGCGAGCTGCGTGGTCACTTCCGTCTCGCCCGAGGCGGCGGCCACAGCGGCCGGTGCGCCACCGTCGTAGGTGACGTGCTTGTAGGTCACGCCGGCGGCGCGCGCGATGGCTTCGATGGCCGAATGGCCGCTGGAATTCACGCCCGCGGTGGCGACCGAGACCGCGCCCGGCTTGGCCTTCATGGCCGCCAGCAGCTCGGTCATGGTCTTGTAGGGCGCGTCGGCGTTGACGCCGACCACCGCGATGTGCGCCACGTTCAGGTAGAGGTTCCAGTCGGTGGCGGAGGTGTCGAGCATGCCCAGCACCTTGTAGGTGCCCAGGTCCTTGGCGCCGCCGGCGGTCCAGGTGTAGCCGTCGGGTGCGGCGGCCATGGCGTTCTTGGTGCCCACCGAGCCCGAGGCGCCGGGCTGGTTCATCACCACGATCTTCTGGCCCAGGTGTTTTTCCAGTTCCGCTGCGGTGACGCGCGTGACCTGGTCGGTTGAGCCCCCCGGCGCCCAGGGCACGATCAGGGTGATCGGCCGGTCGGGCTTCCACTGGGCCATGGCGCTGGCCGAGACAACGGCCAGCAGGGAGGTGATCAACAGGTGGCGAAGGGGCAGGGCGGTCTTCATGCGTTGTCTCCAGGGGTTTAATTCACCGAGCGGTTAATACTAGAAACCACCCCCTGCGACGTCAAGCCGCCAGCCGTGTCAGTTCCTCAGGACATACCCTAGGATCACATCGCACATGTGGGAGAGCCGTTCGTTGTGCGCCTTGGGCGTCATGAGGTCGCGCCCGAAAATGGCCGACAGCGTGTGGTTGTTCGAGAGGTAGAAGTAGGACAGGCCGGCGATCGACACGTAGAGCTGCAGGGGGTCGATACCGCCGCGGAAGGTGCCGTCGGCGTGGCCGCGTTCGACCACCTCGGCCAGCGTGGCGATCAGCGGCGAGTTGAGCTGGCGCGCCCGCTCGGACTGCGCGAGGTGCCGCGCGCGGTGCAGGTTGGCGCTGTTGAGCAGGGTCAGGAACTCGGGATGTTCGAGGTAGTAGTTCCAGGTGAACTCGACCAGCCGGCGCAGCGCGATCTCGGGCTTGAGGTGCAGCAGGTTGAGCTGCTGTTCCTCTTCGCGGATGTCGCGGTAGGCCTGTTCCAGCACCGCCTGGAACAGGCGCTCCTTGTCCTCGAAGTAGTAGTAGATGAGGCGCTTGTTGAGGCCGGCGCGCTCGGCGATGCGGTCCATGCGAGCACCGCCCAGCCCATGCTCGGAGAACTCGTCTCGCGCCGCGTTCAGAATGGTATTCTGCGATCGGTCGGCGTCTCTCAAGCGCTCTTCCGCGACCGGTGTGGGTGTGCTGCTCATGCCAACATAATTCTCTAATTGGTTAATAAAGTCAAATGACCCGGATCGCTGGCCATCTGCTTGTGGAATGCCTCATTGTCCAGGGTGTGACCCATGCCTTCGGCGTGCCGGGCGAAAGTTACCTGGCGGTGCTCGACGGCTTTCACGCCCATGCCGATCGCATCCGCTTCGTGACCAACCGGCAGGAGGGGGGCGCGGCCTTCATGGCCGAGGCCCACGGCAAGCTGAGCGGCCGGCCCGGCGTGTGTTTCGTGACGCGTGGGCCCGGTGCCACCAACGCGTCCATCGGCCTGCACACCGCGTTCCAGGATTCCACCCCCATGGTGCTGTTCGTGGGCGATGTGGCGAGCGACGCGCGCGACCGCGAGGCCTTCCAGGAAGTGGACTATGCCGCCTTCTTCGGCCCGTCCACCAAGGGCATGGCCAAGCGCGTGGAGCGCATCGACGATGCGCGCCGCATTCCCGAGTACGTGGCGCGCGCCTTCGCCACCGCCATGAACGGCCGGCCCGGCCCGGTGGTGCTGGTGTTGCCCGAGGACATGCTCACGCAGCCGGTGGATGCCGAGCCCTTGCCGCGCGTGGAGCCGGTGCAGGCCTGGAGCGACCCGGGCGCGCTGCGCGAGCTGCGCACGCTGCTGCTGGCGAGCGAGCGGCCGCTGGTGATCGCCGGCGGCGGCGGCTGGACGCCGCAGGCCGCGGCCGCGCTGCAGCGCTTCGCCGAGAACTGGCAGCTGCCGGTGGCCAACGCCTTCCGCTTCCAGGACACCTTCGACAACCACCACCCGCTGTACGCAGGCGACGTGGGGCTGGGCATCAACCCCGCGCTGGCGCGCCGCGTGCGCGAGAGCGACCTGCTGATCGCGCTGGGTCCGCGCCTGGGCGAGGCCACCACCGGCGGCTACACGCTGGTCGAAGCGCCGGTGCCGGCCCAGAAGCTGGTGCACATCCACGCCAGCGCCGAGGAACTGGGCCGGGTGTACCAGCCCACGCTCGCGATCCACGCCACCATGAACGCCGCCGCGCGCAGCCTCGAGGTGCTCACCGCGCCGCCGTCCGTGCCCTGGAGCGCCTGGGCGCAGGCCTGCCATGCCGACTACCTTGCCAACATCGACGTGACCAACGGCGGCATCACGCTGCCCGGCACCATCGACATGCCGGCCCTCGTCCACACCCTGCAGCGGCACCTGCCGGCCGATGCCGTGCTCACCAACGGCGCGGGCAACTTCGCCAGCTGGCTGCACCGCTTCTTCCGCCACCATGGCCTGGCCAAGGGCCACAAGACGCAGCTGGCGCCCACCAATGGCGCCATGGGCTATGGCGTGCCGGCCGGCATCGGCGCGGCCATTGTCAGCGGGCGCACCGCCTTCACCATCGCGGGCGACGGCGACTTCCTCATGAACGGGCAGGAGCTGGCCACCGCGACGCAGCACGGTGCGAAAAGCATCGTGCTGCTGCTCAACAACGGCAGTTTCGGGACCATCCGCATGCACCAGGAGCGCGAGTACCCAGCGCACGTGAGCGGATCCGGCCTGACCAACCCCGATTTCTGCGCGCTCGCCCGGGCCTATGGCTACGCGGCCGAGCGCATCACCCACACCGCCGAGTTCGAGCCCGCGCTGCAGCGCGCCCTGGCCGCGCCGGTGGGCACGGTGATCGAGGTGCTGCTGGACGTGGAGGTGATCACCACGCGCGGCACGCTCGGCGCGATCCGCCAGGCCGCCCAGCGCACGGCCCTGTGAATACGTCACAAAGTCCGGGGCAGCTTCACACACCCCGTCGGTAGCGCCCCTGCCTAGACTGGCCCATCCATCAACGGGGGTTGGTCATGTGGCAAGCAACGGACACGGTTTGGAACGGCGGCGCGGATGTGGCGGGCGGCATGGGCCTGCGTTCGGGCCTGGGCGCGCAGCACCTCATGCGGGTGTTCGACGAGATCGACTACGGCATGCTGATCATCGATGCGCAAGGGCACATCCTGCACGCCAACCACCTGGCGCGGCACGAGCTGGCCAATGGGCGGGTCATCATGTCGTACGGCAACAGCCTGCTGGGCAGCAGCGCCGAGTTCACCTCGCAGATCCAGCTGGCCATGGAGTCCTCGTTCCGTGGCCAGCGCAAGCTGCTCATGCTGGTGTCGGGTGAGAAAGAGCTTTCGCTGGCGTTCACGCCGCTGAGCCACCCGCTCGAGGCCGACGCGCCCTCGGTGCTGGTGCTGCTGTCGCGCCAGAGCACCTGCGACAACCTCGCGGTGCGCATGTTCGCCCGCTCGCTCAACCTCAGCCCGAGCGAGGAGTCGGTGCTCATGGGCCTGTGCCGGGGCCTGCAGATCACCGAGATCGCCACGCAGCACGGCGTGGCCGAGTCCACCGTGCGCAGCCAGATCAAGACCTTGCGCGAGAAGGCCGGCGCGCCCAGCATCCGCCGCCTGCTGCACCGGGTCAACAGCCTGCCGCCGGTGGTCCCTGCCTTGCGCATCATCACGCCCATGCCTCACAATGCCACGGAGTTTTCCCACCCGTGACGTGAGCCTGGATGCCTGCCCCTGCCGTTTCCTTCGTAACCCCTCCCAACTCCCCCCACATTGAAGCGCTCGCGACCCTCGGGGTCGCGCGGCGCTATCGGCGTGGCGCGCTGCTGATCCAGGAAGGCGAAACCGGCGACACGCTGTACATCGTCCTGCAGGGGCGGTTGCGGGCTTTCGTGGCCGACAACCAGGGCCGCGAGCTCACGCTGGGCATGTACGGCCCGCTGGAGTACGTGGGCGAGATGTCGCTCGACGGCGGGCCGCGCTCGGCCAACGTGGAGGCCGCCGAGGCCAGCACCTGCGCGGTGGTGTCGCGCGCCACCTTGCTCGAGTACATCGCGGCCCACCCCGAGTTCGCGCTGGAACTCATGGCCCGCCTTATCCGGCGCGCGCGCCTGGCGACGGACAGCGCGCGCAGCGTGGCGTTGATCGACGTCTACGGCCGCCTGGTGCGCCTGCTCAACGAGCTGGCCAGCAGCAAGCCCGACGGGAACGGCGAGCGCCCCCTGAAGGAGCGCCTGACCCACCAGCAGATGTCGCAGCACCTCGCCTGCTCGCGTGAGATGGTGAGCCGCCTGCTCAAGGACCTGGAGACCGGCGGCTACATCGCGGTGCGCGAGCGCTGGATCGTGCTGCGCAAACCCTTGCCCGCCCGCTGGTGAGCGGGCGGCGGCTCAGAGGCCGTTGACCATGTCCCGCGCCTCCAGCGGCGTGGCCGAGCTGGTGCCCACGAGGCGCACCACGCTGCCGCTGCGACTGCCCGCGCCGAGCAGACCCCAAAGGGCCGGGTTGTCGTCGCTGGCCTTGAGTGTCTCGGGGACCATCTTCACGCCCGGTCGCTGAGGTCGGCCGGCATCGGGGTCGGGCTTGCGCGGGGAGTACAGCGCGAAATGCCCGCCCGCCGACGACTGCGCGCGCAGGCCTCCCACGCTCACGGTGTTCTGGCCGGTCGAGAGGCTGTTGAAGGTGCCGCTGCGGCGCACGGGCGTGGGGTTGTCGGCATGGTCCACGAACGAACCCAGGTTGCCGCTGGTGTCGTAGAACACGTCTTCCAGATAGGACTGGCGCGCGCCCGTGTTCTGGCCGATGGCCACGTCGTCGCGTTCGATGTAGGCGTCGAACAGCGTGGGCGTCGAGCCGGTGTTGCTCAGCACCACCTTCCAGGTGCCGAAGGGCCCGGTGACCACCGACTTCCTGCGGCTGAACGTGGGCGCCAGCGCCAGCAGAGCGCAGGTGCCGTGGCTGCCCAGCGCCGAGGTCGTGGGGTAGATCAGGCCGCACAGCGGCGCGCCTTGCGCGTTCACCCAGGTGCCACCGTGGCCCATCGCCATGGGGGGCAAAGGCTGGGTGTGGCCAGGCGGCGTCACGCTGATGCGCACGTTCTGCGCGCCTGCGGGCAGCCAGATCTCCAGGTAGCTCTCGGTGCGGTCGTCGGGTTGCACGCGCCAGTGCAGCGCCACCGAGCCACCAGGGGGCAGTGTGGCGTTGGCGTGGGTGCGGCTCTGGTAGGCGTTGCCGGCGGGCACGGCAATCTGCAGGCGGCCGCCGAGCAGCGCGACCAGCTGGTCCATCGCCGCTTCCAGCACCGAGGTGCCGTCGTGCGGACCGGCCAGCGTGCCCCAGCTGATGTTGACCACCAGCTGGGCGCTGGGCGCGCAGCGCGCGAGGATGTACATCAGCCCGTCGAGCACGCTCACGTTCATGGCGCCGCCCGAGGTATCGAGCACGTTGGACCAGTCGAGCTGCACCGCCACCAGATCGCAGCGGCTGGCCTCGTCGTCCTTGGGGTGCAGCAGGCTGCCCTTGCCGCAGGCCAGGCTCATCACGTGCGTGCCGTGGTTCACCGGGCGCGTCAGGTCCCAGAGCTGCAGGTGTTCGTAGAGCGCGTCCTCGTCCAGCTGGCCGTGGCGCGTGTAGGCGGCCATGGCCGCGTCGATGGCCGCGCCCGAGAGTTCGTGCCCGTAGCCCATGTCGCACGGGGTCGGGCCGGCGCGCGCGGGGTCCAGCGGCACGCAGTGGTGCGGCTGGTTGCCGGGCCAGTTGCCATTCACCGTGTCGTCCTGGCGCCAGAAGTGCTTCACGCGCGTGTGGCCCAGCGCATCGAGAAACTGCTCGTTGGCGAAGGCCAGGCCGCCGTCGATCAGGCCCAGCACCTTGCCCTCGAGCAGGCCGGGGGCGTGGTCGGGGTGGCTGTCGGGCGTGCAGGGGTCGACCAGGGGGTGCGTGTGGTGGCCCACCGGCAGGCCGAGCTCGAAGCGCAGGATGAGGCCGCGAAAGTGCGGGTTGTTGCGCAACTGGTCGAAGAAGCGCTTCTTCACCCGCGCGGTGCAGAAGCGCAGCCCGGGCACGTTGAGGTACACGCGCGGAATCTGCAGCCAGGCGGTGGAGGAGGCCGCCACCAGCGCCGGCACGTCGGCCTCGCTGGTGAGCTCGATCACGATCGGCAGCCACTTGGGCGGCTTCTTGCCGCGCCCGAAGTGGTAGCCCGCGAACTGGTCGGCTTCCGCCCAGACCAGGTAGGGGTCTTCACCGTCGATGGCACCGGGGGCGTTCCAGTCGATGCCGGTGAACTCGCCGGTGGGCAGCGGCTGCCAGGTCGGGCCGCTCATTTCCACTCCTTGAGTGCTTCCTCCCAAAGCCAGTTCAGCAGCGGCGCGTTGCCCACGGCGGTGGACGTGGCCGAGCGCGTGTAGGCGTTGCCACTCGTGTGGTCCATCGACTGGTTCAGGCTGAAGTCCAGCGGCTCGCCGTTGGGGCCTTCGAACAGGCGGCCGTCGAAGCCGCGCTCGTGCACGCGGGTGCCGGTGGCGCGCGCCACCAGGAACTCGGCCAGCGCCGTGCCCAGCAGGCGCCCGCCGGCGCTGTCGACCGGGTAGTGCACGCCGGCCACCACGCGGTTGGTCGCGATGCGCGCGGCCAGCCGCTGCATCTGCTCGCGGTTCAGCGTGCCGTTGGGCGGCGATCCTGTACCTGGTACGGTATCCAGCAGGGCCTGCATCAGCGTGGCCACGGCAAAGGCCTCGGTGGCATGGCCGCTGGGCCAGCTGCCGTGTCCCGGGGTCTCGATCATGGGCTGGATCTGCGGCGAGAACGCCACCGGGCGGATGCTGGCGAAGATCTGCTTGAAGCGCATCTCCACCAGCACGCTCAGGGAGAACACCAGGTCGATCAGCTGCAGGGTCTTCTTGTGGCGGTGCGCCGTGAGGCCGAGCAGGGACGACCAGAACAGGATCGGCGGGGTACGCTGGTCCACGATCTCGATCGCGCGGTCGGCTCGCAGGTCCGCATAGGAGGCCACCAGATCGAGCTGCTTCTTGAACTGCGCCTTGGTGGGCGCGCGCATGCGCACGAGCGGCTTGCGCTGAATGGTGCTGGCCTGGAGGTTGGCGAACTCCAGCGTGGCGTCCTTGGGGCCGCTGCGGGTCTTGAACAGCAGGCCTTCGACGAGCTGGGTAAAGATGGCTTCATGGCGCGGGCCATCGGCCCAGAGCGCCAGGTTCGGCGGGCTGTCGAACGCCGGCTCGTTGACGTGCAGCACCGCCCCGTTGAACGGGCCGACGATGGCCGCGCGGCTGAGGATCAGGGAATCGGCCGAGACCATGGCGCCTCCCATGGTGCCCATCCCTCCGCTCATGCCCCCACTCATGCCACCGCTCATTCCCCCACTCATGCCGCCGCTCATCCCTCCGCTCATTCCTCCACTCATGTCAACTCCTTGTTGGTCAATGGACAGGGAGACCCAGTTGGGTCAGTGCATGTGCCACGCGCTTTCGCAGAGGGCTCTGCCCCCCGGAAGCCATGTACTTCGTGATGGTCAGGTCGGGTTGCAGCGTGCGCATCAGCTGGAACGACTCCCTGGCCGCGTCGGTGCTCCCGCTTTCCAGTTGCGCGACGATCAGGCAACGGATCGTGGGCAGGTGGTAGCGGTTCTTCATCAGCGAGGCCTTGCAGAGCTCGATGGCCCGATCCCACTGTTCCAGGGCCGCGCAACTGGTGGCTAGCATCATCTCGAAATAGTACTTCTGCGGGTCCAGTGGCGAGAGCTGCAGCGCGTTTTCCGCCTCGTTCATCGAATCCTCGGGCGTGCCCCACATCGTCGACCACACGCTGTTGTACAGCCAGGCCATCGGATCGTTCGGGTTGCTCTGCGTGGCCTCCTGCAGCAGCCGGTGCGAGGCGTCCACGTCTTCGCCGAGGTGGCACAGCGCATGGCCCTTGATCGCCATGGCCAGCGAACTGCTGGGTTCGAGGTCGAGCGCGCGGTCGGCGGTGTCGATGGCGCGCTGGAAGTCGCGCGCTGGCTCGCCCGAGAGGCCTTGCACCACCTGCATGATGTGCCACTTGGCCAGCCAGGCCCAGGGCGTGGCCACGCGCTTGTGGCGCTCCACCACGGCCTCGATCAGCTGCAGGCTGCGCTGCAGGTCGCGCGGCGTGGAGCGGTGCATGAGCGTGATGCCGCCGAGCATCAGGGCATTGCTGTCGAGCTGTGGCACGGGCAGCACCAGCGTGCGCTGCACCACGTCGTTGAGCAAGGCCTTGGCGCAGGCGGCGCACAGGGCGTCGAGCAACTGACTCTGGGCTTCGAGCAGGTCGCGCGTGTCGCCCGTGAGCCGGTCGGCCCAGATCACTTCGCCGCGCTTGCGGTCGGAGAGCTCGGCCATGATGACAACCTTGTCGCCGTAGGTCACGTAGCTGCCGCCGAGCACGAAGGCCGCGTCCAGGCGCTGGCCGATCTCGTCCGTGCTGCTCTGGCGGCCACGGAAGGCGGTGGTGGACATGCGGGAGATCACGCGCAGGTTCTGGCTGCGCGCGAGTTGCGCGATCACGCCGTCGGCGATCAGCTCGCCGATCACGAACTGCTCGGCCGCGTGGCTGCGCGTCTCGAAGGGCACCACAGCGATGGAGGGGCGGAAGTCGGTGGCGGCGCCTTCGGGCACGCGCGGGCGCACGGCCGCCGACGTGCTGGAGACCGGGTACAGCTGCCAGGTGCGCACCGGCTCGGGCCAGTGCTTGAGGTAACTCTCCCCGCGGTCTTCGACCTCGGCGTCCACGCCGACCACGATGCCGTCGAACACGCTGGTGGTCACCAGGGTTTCACCGGGCGAGGCGAGGTCGGCCACGCGCGCGGCCAGGTTCACGCCGTGGCCGTACACGTCGTTCTCGTCCACGTACAGGTTGGTGGCGTTGAGGCCGGCGCGCAGGTGCAGTTGTTGGGCGGGCGGCAGCGTCTGGTTCAGCGGCGCGAAGTATTGGTGCAGGGCGAGGGCTGCTCGCACGCCGTCGGTGGGTTGGTCGAACTCGACCAGCATGCCGTCGCCCAGGCTCTTGACCAGGCGACCCCGGCACGCGGGCAGCACCTGGGAGGTGGCGTGGTGCATGAACCCGCGCCATTGGTTCACGACCGCGGCTTCGTTGGCCGCCATGAGCCGCACCGATTCCACCAGGTCGATCACCAACACGACCTTGTGCCGTTGCTGTGGCAACGGAGGCATGGTCGTCGATGGTGGGTCCTGGCCTTCTTGAAATTTCGAAGCGGTCACGGGCTGGCGGGCGGTCATGCCTGAGGGATTGTCAAAATTTTGTTGCAGTTTCTCACATGTCGCGCGCGATGCTGAGACGCGAAGGCGCAAAAACAGCAAAGCCGGCTTGCGCCGGCTTTGCTGATCTTCATTGCACCCGTGAAGGTGAAGAAGGAAGGCTTACTTCAGGTGGTCGTTGACCAGCTTGGTCATTTCGAACATGGACGCCTGGGCCTTCTTGAAGATTTCCTTCAGCTTGGCGTCGGCGTTGATCATGCGGCGGTTGACCGAGTCCTGCAGCTTGTTCTTCTTGATGTAGTCCCAGATCTTCTTGGTGACTTCGGTGCGCGGCAGGGGCGAGCTGCCCACGATGGCGGCCAGAGCGGCGCTGGGGGTCAGCGCTTTCATGAACGCGGCGTTGGGGGTGCGCTTCTTGGCCGGAGCGGCCTTCTTCGCAGGAGCTGCCTTCTTGGCCGGAGCGGCCTTCTTCGCAGGGGCTGCCTTCTTGGCCGGAGCGGCCTTCTTCGCAGGAGCGGCCTTCTTGGCCGGTGCCGCCTTTTTAGCGGGCGCTTTTTTCGCAGTTGCCATGATTGAATTTCCTTCTAGAAGTTGACGATTCGCCAGCGGAAAACGCGCTTTCTCACTGGTGTCTCGCATGCTAATGGAGATGCACCCGCAATCCAAGGTGGAGAACGCGCTTTTTTCAAGCTTTGCGCAGGGGAGACGCGGGTTTTTGGCGGGGAAAACAACACTTCCTCGCGAGGAGGCCGCTCAGTGCCTTGGCGGGAGGGCGTTTTTGCCGGCTTCACGGCGGCTGGCTTCGTGCCTCGATCAGGCGGTGATGCCCTTGTAGAGCATGTAGGTGGCGAGCATGTACAGCAGGCCGGCGAACACGCGCTTGAGCGATTTCACCGGCAGCGCATGCGCCGCCTTCACGCCCACCGGCGCCATCAACACGCTGAAGAGCGCGATCACCACCAGCGCAGGCAGGTAGATGTAGCCGAACGAGCCGGCCGGCAGATCCTTCAGGCCTTGGCCTGCGATCACGTAGCCGACGGCGTTGGCCAGCGCGATGGGAAAACCGAGCGCCGCGCTGGTGGCCACGGCGTTGTGGATGCTCACGTTGCACCAGGTCATGAAGGGCACGCTGACAAAACCGCCACCCGCGCCGACCAGCCCCGAGAGCATGCCGATGACGCCGCCGGCACCCACCAGGCCCGGGGTGCCGGGCAGGGTGCGCGTGGGCTTGGGTTTCTTGTCGAGCAGCATCTGTGTGGCCGAGAAGCCGACGAAGGCCGCGAAGAACAGCGCAAGCCATGAGCCCTTGAGCAAGGCGAAGATGCCCAGGCTGGCGATGGCGGAGCCCAGCACGATGCCGGGGGCGAGGCCCTTGACGATGTCCCAGCGCACGGCACCGCGCTTGTGGTGCGCGCGCACGCTGGAGATGGACGTGAAGATGATGGTGGCCATGGAGGTGGCGATGGCCATCTTGACCGCGAGATCCGCTTCCACACCGCGTCCCGCGAGGATGAAGGTGATGAAGGGCACCATCAGCATGCCTCCACCGATGCCCAACAAGCCGGCCAGGAATCCGGTGCCCAGGCCGAGCGCGGCCAACTCGAGAATCAGGAGGGGGTCTAGAGGCATGAAAGGTGTCTGCAAGTGCCGCCGGACCGGCATCCTGAACCGGGGTTCAGGTGGGCGAGGGCAGCGGGGCTTCGGGTTCGTCTGACGCGAGACGCTCGCACCAGCCACGCAATGTACCAAGCCCGGGCTCTATGAGCATTGGTTCAAGGAAATATAAAGCCCGGCGCGCACTGCAGACAGTTCAAATTGTAGGCGCTGCATGCGGCCCACGAGGACCATCGGTCGATATATTCGCGCGCAGTGACCGGCGGCGCGTCAGAGCAGGCGCCCGTCCTTGTCGAGCGTCTGGTCCAGGCGGCGCATCAGCTCTTCCACGCGGGCCTGCGTCTGGGGGTCGAGCGGCTCGCTCTCGAAGCCGCCACCGGCTTCGGCGAACGCGCTCGGCTCGGGCTGGCCGAACGACGAGGCCTGGAAGCTCTCGGCTTCCTTCTGCGAGAGTTCGAACGCGAGGTTGAGCGAGGCGAGCACCGCGATGCGATCGCGCGCCTTCACCTTGCCCGCATCGCGGATGCGGCACATGGCGGTGTCCACGCGCTCCACCGCGTCGAGCAGCGAGGCCTCGCCACCCGGTGGGCACGAGAGCAGGTAGCTCTGGCCCATGATCTGCACTTCAATCTGTTTGCTGCCGGGCTTGCTCATGATCTTTCCTTGCGGGTGTCTGGAGTGGCATCGGTCATGCCGGGTGGCAGGCGATCCAACAAGGCATCAATGCGGGCGCGGGCGGCCATCAACCTGGATTTGAGCGAGTCGCGTTCGGCCTGCAGCGCATGCACCTGTTCCACCAGCAGGCTGTTGGTGCGCTGCAGTTCTTCGTGCCGCAGCAACAGGCGCTCGACACGTTCGGTGATCTGATCAAAGTGCTTGGGATCGGCCATGGTGGGACTCGAAGTTTTCACATTGTAGGGTTGCCCCGGGTGCGCGCGCCGTAGAATGCCGGTTGTTGGTGCTCGCGGTGTGGTTCACATGCCGCAGTTCAACGGGAAGCAGGAGGGTCACACCCCAGGGATGGGACCTAACCTGCGCTGCCCCCGCAACGGTAAGCAGACGAGTGGCCATGAGCGCGTGCGCGAACGGTCCTCAGCCTCCATCCGACAGCCACTGGACGACACACCGTGTCATCTGGGAAGGCGATGGAGGTCGGTCTGTCAGCCCGGATACCGGCCAACAAGGTGGTGGTGCGTCTGGCGACAGGCGCTCCACCGTGATGCCCATGCACCGTCGGGGAAGATGGTGAGGGTCTCCTGTCTGTTTCTTCATCATGAAAAATCGCACCCTGCGCGCGCCCCTGGCCGTGCTACCGCTGGCGTTGCTGGCGGGCTTTGGCTCGTCCGTCGCCTGCGCACAAACTTCTTCCTCCCCCGCTGACGCCACCCTGAAGGAAACAGTGGTCACGGCCACCCGCGTCGAGCAGCCGTTGACCGACGTCGTTGCCGACGTGTCCATCTTGGACCGCGCGGCCATCGAGCGCAGCGGCGCCACCGGTCTGGCCGACGTGCTGGCCCGGGTGCCAGGCATTTCCATCAGCCGCAATGGTGGCCCGGGCGCCACCACCAGCGTCTATGTCCGCGGCGGCGAAACCCGCTTCACCGCTGTCTACGTGGACGGCGTGCGCATCGAGTCGCAGGGCGGCAGCGGCGGCGCATCGTGGAGCGCGATCCCGCTGTCGCGCATCGAGCGCATCGAAGTGCTGCGCGGCCCGGCGGCGGCGGTCTACGGCTCGGACGCCATGGCGGGCGTGATCCAGATCTTCACGCGCCAGGGCGAGGGCGGCTTCACGCCCTCGATCGAGTTCGGTCTCGGCAACCAGGGCACGGCCAAGCTCGATGCCTCCTTCAGCGGCGCCGCCGGCGACTTCGACTACGCCTTCGGCGTCACGCGCGAAACCAGCCACGGCTTCAACGCGCAGCCCTCGGCCAACCCGGACCACGACGGCTTTCGCAGCACCTCGGCATCGGCCCGCCTGGGTCTGAAAGTGGCGCCCGGCCACCGGCTGGAGGCCACGTTGCTGTCCAGCGACCTGGATGCGCAGTACGACTCGACCACACCGCGCCGCGACGACCACGCGCTGAGCGAGGTGAACACGCTGGGCCTGACCTGGTCGGCGCGCTGGAGCGAGGTGTACAGCACGCAGGTCGGTGTCACGCAAGGCACCGACCGCTACGCCACCCGGCCTTCGCCCTACGTGTCCAAGACCCGCCTGAGCAACTACCTGTGGCAGAACCGCTGGCAGCTCGGCGCGCACCAGTTGACGGCGACGCTGGAGCGGCGCGAGGACCGCTTCGACAACGCCGAGACCCGGCCCGCCGCGACCAACCGGCATCAGAACGCACTGGCACTGGGCTATGGCTGGCGCGAGGGCAAACACACGCTGCAACTCAACGCGCGCCAGGACGACGACAGCGAGTTCGGCGCCAAGTCGACCGGCAGCGCGGCCTATGCCTATGCCTTCGCGCCGGGCTGGCGTGTCATGACCTCGGCGGGCACGGCCTTCCGCGTGCCCACGCTGTACCAGCGCTTCAGCATCTACGGCGTGCCTTCGCTGCGCCCGGAAACCTCGCGCAACGTCGAAGTGGGCCTGAAGCGCGAGGTCGGCAGCAGCCTCTTCAGCGTGGTGGCCTACCGCAACAAGGTGTCCGACCTGATCACCTACGTGGGCGGGGCCGGTGCCTGCATCAACGGGACGGGCGCGTTCCCCGGCTGCTACGCCAACACCGCCCGCGCCGAGTATTCGGGCATCACGGTGGAGGCCGGCGGGCAGGTGGGGGCGGTGAGGCTGAACGGCTCGCTCGACCTGCAACACCCCAAGGACCTGGCGACCGGCAAGGAACTGGCACGGCGGCCGCGCGAGATGGCCAAGCTGAGCGCCGACACGCAAGTGGCCGGCTGGACGCTGGGGTCCGAGCTGGAGCTGGTGGGCCGCCGTTACAACGACGCCGCCAACACCCAGCGCCTGGACGGCTACGGGCTGGTGAACCTGTACGCCAGCACCCGGCTGGGGCCTGACTGGACGCTGCTGGCGCGCGTGGACAACGTGGGCGACAAGGACTACCAGACCGCGCGCGGCTACGCCACCGCCGGTCAGACGTTCTATATCGGCCTGAAGTGGGCGCCGCAGCGGTGATGGCGCATTGCCCGGCCATTCTGGTGGCGGCCCCGGCTTCGGGCCAGGGCAAGACCACCGTGGCCGCGGCACTGGCGCGCCTGCATGCGCGCGCCGGCCGGCGCGTGCGCGCCTTCAAGTGCGGGCCCGACTTTCTCGACCCGCACTGGCTCGCGCTCGCCACCGGCCACCCGGTGCACAACCTCGACCTGTGGATGACGGGCGAGCACGATGCGCGAGCGCGCCTTCACGAAGCGGCCACGCAGGCCGACCTGATCGTGGTCGAAGGGGTGATGGGCCTGTTCGACGGCGAGCCCAGCGCGGCCGACCTGGCGCAGCGCTTCGGCCTGCCGGTGCTCGCGGTGATCGATGCGTCGGCCATGGCGGGCACCTTCGGTGCGTTGGCATTTGGCCTGCGCCATTTCCGCCCCGGCCTGCCCTGGGCCGGCGTGCTGGCCAACCGCGTGGGCAGCGAGCGCCATGCGCAGATGCTGCGCGAGGCGCTGGCCGATGACGAGGCCCAGTTCCTGGGTGCGGTCATGCGCGACGCCACTTTTTCATTGCCCGAACGCCACCTGGGCCTGACGGTGGCCGCCGAGTTGCCCGACGCGCTGGCCCGGCTCGATGCCGCCGCCGATGCGCTGTCCCGCACGCCCCTGGGCCAGATGGACGGCGCCGCGCTGGCGCGCTGGTCGGTGGCCTTCGAGGCGCCCGCCGCCGTGCCCGCCCAGCCGCCGCTGCTGGCCGGCCGGACCATCGCCGTCGCGCGCGATGCGGCCTTCTGCTTCATCTACCCGGCCAACCTCGATGTGCTGCGCGCGCTCGGTGCCGAACTGGTGTTCTTCTCGCCGCTGGCCGACGAGCCGCTGCCTGCGTGCGACGCGGTCTGGTTGCCCGGCGGTTACCCCGAGCTGCACGCCGGCGCACTGGCGGCGGCCACCCGCACCCGCGACGGCCTGCGCGCACACGCCCAGGCCGGGCGGCCGGTGTGGGCCGAATGCGGCGGCATGATGCCGCTGTTCGATCACATCGTGTCCAGCGACGGCGAGGCCGTCGCCCTCTGGGGCCTGCTGCCAGGCCAGGTGCTCATGCAGAAGCGGCTGGCGGCCCTGGGGCTGCAGCAACTCGCGCTGCCGGCGGGCACCTTGCGCGGCCACACCTTCCATTACTCGCGCTGCGAGACCGCGCTGGCGCCGGCCCACCGCACCGAGCCGGCGCGCGGCGGTGCCGGCGAGGCCGTGTACCGTGTGGGGCCGGTGCAGGCCAGTTACTTCCACGCCTGGTTCCCGTCCAGCCCGGCGGCCACCGCCTCGCTGTTTCTCGCAGGAGCTGCCCCATGAACACGGCATCCCTCGGCCCGCAGCGCATCGTCTGCCTGACCGAAGAAACCACCGAGTGGCTGTACCTGCTCGGGCAGGAGCACCGCATCGTCGGCATCTCCGGCTACACCGTGCGCCCGCGCCGCGCGCGCGACGAGAAGCCCAAGGTCAGCGCCTTCCTGAACGCGAAGATCGACAAGATCCTCGCGCTGCAACCCGACTGCGTGTTCGGCTTCTCCGACCTGCAGGCCGACATCGCGGCCGAACTCATCCGCGCGGGCGTGCAGGTGACGGTGTTCAACCAGCGCAGCGTGGACGAGATTTTGTCCATGCTGTACCAGGTGGCGGCGATCGTGGGTTGTGCCGACGAAGGGCTGGCCTGGATCGAGGCCACGCGGGCCCGGCTCGACGGCTTGCGCGCCGCCGTGCAAACCCTGCAAGCCGGCGGCAAACGCCGCCCGCGCGTGTTCTTCGAGGAGTGGGACGAGCCGCACATCAGCGGCATCCGCTGGGTCTCCGAGCTGATGGGCATCGCGGGGGGCGACGACGTGTTCCCCGAACTCGCGCGCATGCCGCTGGGCAAGGACCGCATCATTGCCGACGGCGCCGAGATCGTGCGCCGCAACCCCGACATCGTGATCGGCTCCTGGTGCGGCAAGAAATTCCGACCCGAGAAGGTGGCCGCGCGCGCCGGTTGGCAGGACGTGAGTGCGGTGAAGCACGGCCAGCTGTTCGAGATCAAGTCGGCCGACATCCTGCAGCCCGGGCCGGCTGCGCTCACCGACGGCGTGGCGCAGCTGCACCGCATCGTCACCGAATGGATGGCGCAGCATGGTTGAGATCGCCCGCAGCGAGTTCATTCTGGGCGGCCAGCGCAGCGGCAAGTCGCGCCGCGCGGAACTGCTCGCGCGCCAGTGGCTGGCGCAAAGTCCCGATCACCGCGCGGTGATGATCGCCACCGGCCAGCCCTGGGACGACGAGATGCGCGAGCGCATCGCGCGCCACCAGCGCGACCGTGCCGAGCGCGTGCCCGGCATGGCCACGGTGGAAGAGTCGCGGGCCCTGGCCGAGGCCCTGCGCGAACACAGCGCGCCGCACACCCTGGTGGTGGTGGACTGCCTCACGCTGTGGCTGACCAACCTGCTGATGCCCGCCGAAGGCGCGGCGGCCGATCCCGGCGAGCCGACGCGCAGCCTGTGCCAGGCCATTGGCGCCGCGCGCGGCCCGGTGGTGCTGGTGGGCAACGAGATCGGCCTGGGCGTGATCCCCATGGGCCGCGAGGTGCGCGCCTTCGTGGACGCGCTTGGCGGCCTGAACCAGGCCGTGGCCGCCGCCTGCGAGCGCGTCACGCTGATGGCGGCGGGCCTGCCGCTGACCCTGAAATGAAAGTCCGATCCATGTCCCTTCGTTTCTGGCGCATTCTGGCCCTGGGCTGCCTGATCGGTGGCGCGGCGCACGCGGCCGATGTGACCCTGACCGACGACCGGGGCGTGACGGTGACGCTGGCCCAATCGCCCCAGCGCATCGTCTCCGTGTTGCCCTCGCTCACGGAAACCGTGTGCGAGCTGGGCCAGTGCCACCGCCTCGTGGGGGTGGACCGCTATTCCAACTACCCGGCCAGCGTGCGCAACCTGCCGCAAGTGGGAGGCGGCATCGACCCCAACATCGAGGCCATCGTGGCCCTCAAGCCCGACGTGGTGCTCATGGCCACCTCGTCGCGCGGCGTGCAGCGGCTGGAGTCGCTGGGCGTGAAGGTGCTGGCGATGGAGCCCCGAAGCTCGGCCGACGCGCAGCGCGTGATGGGCAAGCTGGGCCAGCTGCTGGAAGTGCCCGATGCGCAGCGCATCTGGCGCGCGATCGACGCCGGCGTGTCGGCGGTGGCGCAGTCGCTGCCGCCGGGCGCGCGCCAGCTGCGTGTGTACTACGAGGTGAGTGCCGGGGGCTACGCCGCCGGCACCGGCTCCTTCATCGGCGAGATGATGGCGCGCCTGGGCGTGCAGAACATCGTTGCGCCCGGGCTGGGGCCGTTCCCGCGCGTCAACCCCGAGTACGTGGTGCGCGCCAACCCCGACCTCATCATGATCGGCTCGCGCAACGTCCAGGGCCTGGAAACCCGGCCGGGCTGGCGCGGCATCCGTGCGCTGCGCGAGCGCCGCCTCTGCGTCTTCACGGCCGAGGAGTCCGACGTGCTGGTGCGCCCGGGCCCGCGCATGGCCGAGGCCGCGCGCCTCATGGCGCGCTGCATCACCGAAAAGGGCTTGAAGTGAGCGGCGCCCGCCACAGCCTCTGGCTCGGCAGCGCACTGCTGATCGCGGCCGTGGCGGTGCTGCTGCTGGGCGCGGGCGTGGGCAGCACCGGCTTCGACAGCGTGCTGCACGCACGGCACGACCCGGTGGCCTGGCAGATCCTGTGGGACATCCGCCTGCCGCGCACGCTCGGTGCCTGGGTGGCCGGCGGCCTGCTCGGCCTGGCCGGCGCGGTCGCGCAAGGCCTGTTCCGCAACCCGCTGGCCGACCCCTATCTGCTGGGCAGCGCCTCGGGCGCGGCGCTCGGCGTGGCCCTGGCGCTGGCCCTGTTCGGCACCACCCCCTTCGCCACCCAATGGGCCGTGCGCCTGGGCCTGACCGGCGCGGCCTTCACCGGTGCGGTGGTCGGTGTGGTGCTCACGCTCATGCTCGCCAAGGGCGTGCAGCACACCCTGCGCCTGCTGCTGGCCGGCGTGATCGTGGGCGTGGTGCTGGGCGCCGCGCGCGACCTCGTCACCATCGCCTCGCCCGACACCCTGCAGGCCATGCAGGGCTTCATGCTGGGCAGCACCGGTTTCGTGGGCTGGGCCGCCTGCGGCGTGATGGCCGCGATGGGGCTGGCCGCGCTGCTGGTGGCCGCCTCGCTCGGCCGCGTGCTCGACGGCCTGGCGCTGGGCGAAGCCACCGCGATCAGCCTGGGCCTGCCGCTGGTGGCCGTGCGCGCCGTGCTGGTGGCGGTGCTGGCGCTGGCCACCGGTGCGGCCGTGGCGCAGACCGGCCTGATCGCCTTCGTGGGTCTGGCCTCGCCGCACCTGGTGCGCTCCATCGTGAAGACCACGCACGGCCGCCTGATCGTGCTGAGCGCCTTGATGGGCGGCCTGCTGCTGATGGCCGCCGACGTGCTCGCGCGCTGGATCATCGCGCCGCAGGAGCTGCCGGTGGGTGTGCTCACCGCCGTGCTGGGCGGCAGCTACCTCTTGTGGCTGATGCACCGGCGCCGCCGGCCGGGAGGTGGCTTGTGACGGTCGCACTGCAGGCCCGGAACATCGGCGTGGCGCTGGGCGGCACGCCGGTGCTGCACGGCATCGAGGTGAGCCTGCCCGCCGCGCGCTGGACCAGCGTGGTCGGCCCCAACGGCGCGGGCAAGTCCACCCTCTTGAAGACCCTCGCCGGCCTGCTGCCGCACAGCGGCGAGGTGCAATTGCTGGACCGCCCGCTGATGCAATGGCGTGGCCGCGAGCGCGCGCGCCGCTTGGCCTGGCTCGGGCAGGGCGAGCAGGGTGCCGACGACCTCAGCGTGTGGGACGTGGCCATGCTTGGCCGCCTGCCGCACCAGCCCTGGCTGGCCCCGCCGTCCGAGGCCGACCGCGCCGCGGTCGAGCAGGCCCTGCGCGCCACCCAGGCCTGGGACTGGCGCGAGCGCCCGCTGGGCGCGCTCTCCGGCGGCGAACGCCAGCGCGTGCTGCTGGCGCGCCTGCTCGCGGTGCAGGCCGAGGTGATGCTGATGGACGAACCGCTGGCCAACCTCGACCCACCGCACCAGGCCGACTGGCTGCTGCTGGTGCGCGAGCTGGTGGCGCAGGGCAAGACCGTCGTCAGCGTGCTGCACGAAATCGGCATGGCCCTGCACGCCGACCAGATGGTGGTGATGGCCCAGGGCCGCGTGCACCACCAGGGCGCCTGTGACGACGCGGCCACCCACCAGGCCCTCGAACAGGTCTTTGACCACCGCATCGCGATCCACCCGCTGGGCGACCAGTGGGTCGCCTTGCCCCGCTGACCCTCTTTTTCACGGAGCCCGCACCATGCAGATCGAAGCCCCTCCCGTCCTGCGCGACACCCCCAAACCCCAAGGTGAACGGCGCGGCCTGGTGCTCGTCCACACCGGCACCGGCAAAGGCAAGAGCACGGCCGCCTTCGGCCTGGCGCTGCGCGCCCATGGCCGGGGCAAGGCGGTCAAGGTCTACCAGTTCATGAAGGTGCCCTCGGCGCGCTTCGGCGAGCACCGCCTGTTCGAACAGCTGGGCATTCCCATCGAAGGCCTGGGCGACGGCTTCAGCTGGAAGAGCCGCGACCTGGACCACTCGGCCGAACTCGCGCTCGACGGTTGGGCCAAGGCCGAGGCCACCATCCGCGCGGGTGAACACTTCATGGTGGTGCTGGACGAAATCATGTACCCGCTGCGCTACGGCTGGGTGCCGCTGGAGGCGGTGCTGACCTGCCTGCGCGAGCGACCGCCGCACGTCCACGTGGTGCTCACCGGGCGCGGGGCGCCGGCCGAACTCATCGAGCTGGCCGACACGGTGACCGAGATGACGCTGATCAAGCACCACTTCAAGGCCGGCGTTCCCGCACAGCGAGGCATTGAAGACTGATGGGCGCCATGCTGCCCGTGCCAACGCTGGCGATGCTGGGGCTGCTCGGCGGCATGGCCGTGCCGGCGCTCGCGCAGCACCGCATCGTCACGCTGTCGCCCTCGCTCACCGAGGCCGTGTGCGCGCTCGGTCACTGCGCCGAACTGGTCGGCACCGACCGCCATTCCAGCTGGCCGGGCAGCGTGTCCAAGCTGCCCAAGGTCGGCGGCCTGGCCGATGCGCAGATCGAACACATCGTGGCGCTGCGGCCCGACATGGTGCTGCTCGGGCCGCGCAGCCGCGCCGGTGAGCGCCTGACCGAACTCGGCGTGCCGGTGCAGACCTTCGACGCGCGCACCCACGCCGACCTCAAGCGCATGCTGCTCGCGCTCGGCCAGTCGCTGGGCGAGACGGCGCGCGCCCTCGAACTGGTGCGGCGCATCGACCAGGAGCTCGACGCCGCCGCGCGCCGCGTGCCGGCGTCCCTGCGCGGCCGCACGGTGTATGTGGAGGTCGGCATCGGTCCCACCGCCGCCAGCGCCAAAAGCTTCATCGGCGAAACCGTGGCGCGGCTCGGCCTCGTCAACATCGTGAGCGGCGACGCCGGCCTGTTCCCGCGCGTCAACCCCGAGATGGTGGTGCGCCGCTCGCCCGATCTGATCATCGGCCCCCAGTCCACGCTCTCGGGCATGACCGAGCGCCCCGGCTGGGCCGGCCTGCAGGCGCTGCGCCGCCAGCAGGTCTGCCAGCTCGACGCCGACCGAATGGACCTGCTCTCGCGCCCCGGTCCCCGCCTGGGCGAGGCCGCGCAGATGCTGGTCGATTGCCTGCTCGCCTTGCCCCCTCGCCCCTGAATAGGAGACCCCTGATGCAAACCCGCAAGATCCCCGCCACCATCGTCACCGGCTTCCTCGGTGCCGGCAAGACCACGCTGCTGCGCCACCTGCTCACGAACGCGCAGGGCCGGCGCATCGCCGTCATCGTCAACGAGTTCGGCGAACTCGGCATCGACGGCGAGCTGCTGCGCGGCTGCGGCATCGGCTGCGACGAGAACGGCGAAGAGAACGGCCAGCTGTTCGAGCTCGCCAACGGTTGCCTGTGCTGCACGGTGCAGGAAGAGTTCGCGCCCGTGATGGAGCAGCTCGCCGCGCGCCGCGACCAGATCGACCACCTGGTCATCGAAACCTCCGGCCTCGCCTTGCCCAAGCCGCTGGTGCAGGCCTTCCAGTGGCCCGCGCTGCGCAACGCCTTCACGGTGGACGCCGTGGTGACCGTGGTGGACGCCCCGGCCGTGGCCGCCGGCCGCTTCGCCGAAGACCCGGTGGCGGTGGACGCGCAGCGCCGCGCCGACGAGAACCTGGACCACGACTCGCCGCTGGCCGAGCTGTTCGAGGACCAACTGGCCACCGCCGATCTGGTGGTGGTGCACAAGACCGATGGCCTGGACGCCGCCACGCTGGCCGAGGTGGAGGCCATCATCCGCGCCGAGACGCCGGCCGGCGTGAAGCTGGTGCATGCGCAGCACGGCAAGCTGGACCTGGGCGTGCTGCTCGGTCTGGAGCGCGCGGTGGAAGACGTGATCGACCAGCGCAAGACCCACCACGACGAGGAAGAGGACCACGACCACGACGAGTTCGACTCGGTCTCGCTCACGCTGGAGGTGGCAGACCGCCAGCGCCTGCTGGACGCGCTCGTGGCCCTGGTGCAGCGCCACGAGATCTACCGCGTCAAGGGCTTCGTGGCCCTGCCCGGCGCGGCCATGCGCCTGGTGGTGCAGGGCGTGGGCCAGCGCTTCGACAGCCACTTCGACCGGCCCTGGCGCGCCGACGACGCGCGCGCGACGCGGCTGGTGTTCATCGGCGACCACCTCGACCGCGACACGCTGCAGAACGAACTCCAGTCGGCCCTGAGCACCGACACCAGCGTGGCCTGACATGCACCTCCTGTCCACACGCCCGGGCGGCCACGTCGAAGACGGCGGGCAGGGCATCGTGCGCGTGGAGCAGACCCCCGGCGACATCGTGGTGCTCAGCGCCGCCGATACCACGCTCTCGCTGCTGGCCGACGCCGCCGCGGGCCTGGGCAGCGATTTCCCCAGCGTGCGGCTGTGCAACCTGATGTGGCTGCGCCAGCCCGCGTCCACCGACCTGTACGTGGACGACGTGCTGCGCCACGCGCGCGTGGTCGTCATCGACCACCTGGGCGCGCCGAGCGACTGGGCCTACGTGGTGGAGCAGGCGGTCTCGCTGGCGGCGAAACACGGCCAGTGGCTGGCCCTGTTCTCGGGCGACAACGCGCAGGACCCGCAGCTGCTGATGCGCAGCACCGCCGCGCCCGAGGACTGCGACCGGCTCTGGCGCTGCCTGCGCGAAGGCGGGCGCGAGAACGCGCTGGCCTTCTTCTCGCTCATCGGCCACGCGGCCTTTGGCCGGGGCCCGAAGCCACCGCCGCCCCGGCCCCTGCCGCCGGTGATGCCCTACACGCCGCAGGCCGCCGCGCCCTGGATCGATGGCGCGCCGGTGGCGCTGCTGGTGTTCTACCGCGCGCACCTGCAGGCCGGCAACACCGCCGTGTTCGACGCCCTGCTCGCCGCCCTGGCCGAGGAAGGGCTCAACGCCCTCGCGGTGGCGGTGGACTCCCTGAAAAACCCCGAGAGCCTGGCCGAGCTGCAGGCCCTGGCCGCCGAGCGTGGCGTGGGCGTGGTGCTCAACGCCACCAGCTTCGCCGTGGCCTCGCTCGACGGCGACAGCACCGAGGCGGTGGCGCTGGCCGGCGACGCGCCGGTCTTGCAGCTCATCACCGCCGGCTGCTCGCAGGAACAGTGGGCGGCCGACCCGCATGGTCTCGCGCCGCGCGACCTCGCCATGCAGGTGGTGCTGCCCGAGGTGGACGGCCGCATCGGCACGCGCGCCATCAGCTTCAAGGGCCTGGCCTGGCGCTGCGAGCGCACCGAGGTGGACGTGGTGCGCTACCAGCCCGAGCCCGAGCGCATCCGCTTCGTGGCCGAGCTCGCGCGCCGCTGGTGCGCGCTGCGCGACAAGCCGCCCGCCGACAAGCGCCTCGCGCTCATCCTCGCCAACTACCCCAACGACGACGCCCGGCTGGCCAACGGTGTGGGCCTGGACACGCCCGCGTCCACCGCACTCATCCTGCGCGCCTTGCGCGACGCGGGCTACTCCACCGGTGAGCTGCCGGCCGATGGCGATGCGCTCATGGCGTGCCTGGTGCAGGGCGTCACCAACGACACCGACGCCAATCACCACCGGCCGGCCGGCCAGAGCCTCGCCATGGCGGACTACCTGCGCGACTTCCAGGCCTTGCCGCCCGAGAGCCAGGCCGCGGTCAACGCACTCTGGGGTGCGCCCGAGCAGGACCCGATGCAGCGTGGCGGCCGCTTCATGGTGCCCGGCCTGCGCCTGGGCCAGGTCTTCGTGGGCATCCAGCCCGCGCGCGGGCGCGACCTCGACCTGGTCGCCAGCTACCACGACGCCGACCTCGTGCCCACGCACGGCTACCTGGCCTTCTATTTCTGGCTGCGGCGCGCCTTCGCGGTGGATGCCGTGGCGCACGTGGGCAAACACGGCAACCTCGAATGGCTGCCGGGCAAGAGCGTGGCCCTGGGGGCGGCCTGCTGGCCCGACGTGCTGCTGGGCCCGCTGCCGCACCTGTACCCCTTCATCGTCAACGATCCGGGCGAGGGCAGCCAGGCCAAGCGCCGCACGCAGGCGGTCATCATCGACCACCTCATGCCCGCGCTCACGCGCGCCGAGACCTACGGTCCGCTGCAGGAGCTCGAGCGCCAGATGGACGAGTTCTACGAAGCGCTCGCGCTCGACCCGCGCCGCGCCAGGCTGCTGCGCGAAGGCATCCTGGCGCAGGTGCTGAAACACCAGCTGCACCGCGAGCTGGGCTTCCAGCCGCCGGCCGACGAGGCGCAGCGCGAACAGCTGCTCGCGAAGCTCGACGCCTACCTGTGCGAGATCAAGGAATCGCAGATCCGCGACGGCCTGCACATCCTCGGCCGCTCGCCGCAGGGCCGCCAGCGCACCGACACCCTGGTGGCGCTCGCGCGCTTCCCCGGCGGGCAGGCGGCGGGGCAGGGCAGCCTGCTGGTGGCACTGGCCAACGACCTGGGCCTGGACGGCTTCGACCCGCTCAGCCCCGAGTGGGCCGAGGCCTGGAACGGCCCACGCCCGGAGGCGCTGCAGGCCATGGGCGACGAGCCCTGGCGCCACGCCGGCCACACCCGCGAGCGGCTGGAGTGGCTGGCCGCCGCGCTCGTCGACAAGCACCTGGGCGCGGACGGGACGCTGCTCGATGCGCAGGCCTGGCCGCACACGGCCCCGGTGATCCATCGCATGCGCGAAACCCTCGCGCCCCGGCTCGACGCCTGCGGCCCGAATGAGACCAGCCAGCTCCTGCGCGGCCTCGCAGGCCGCTTCGTGCCCGCCGGCCCGAGCGGCGCACCTTCGCGCGGCCGCCCCGACGTGCTGCCCACCGGGCGCAACTTCTATTCGGTCGACACGCGCGCCGTGCCCACGCCCACCGCCTACGCCATGGGCGCGCTCGCGGCTGACCGTGTGATCGAGCGCCACCTGCAGGACCACGGCAGCTTCCCCACGGCGGTCGGCCTCTCGGTGTGGGGCACCAGCACCATGCGCACCGGCGGCGAGGACATCGGCCAAGCCTTCGCGCTGCTCGGCGTGCGGCCGAAGTGGGCGCCCGGCAGCCACCGGGTGGTGGACATCGAGGTGCTGCCCATGGCCATCAAGAACCGGCCGCGCATCGACGTGACGCTGCGCGTCTCCGGCTTCTTCCGCGACGCTTTTCCCAACGTGATCGACCTGTTCGACACGGCGGTGCGCGCCGTCGCCGCGATTTCGCAGGACGACGAGCCGGACGAGGTGAACCCGATCCGCGCGCGCGTGCAGCGCGAAGCCGCGGAGGCCATGGCGGCCGGCGCGGCGGACGAGGACGCGCAACGCCGCGCCACCTGGCGCGTGTTCGGCCCGCCTCCTGGCGGCTACGGCGCCGGCCTGCAGGAGCTGATCGACAGCCGGCGCTGGAGCGGCAACGCCGACCTCGCGCAGGCCTACCTGCGCGCGGGCGCCTTCGCCTACGGGCAGGACGGCCACGGCACGGCCGCGCGCGAGGCCTTCGAGCAGCGCCTGGCGCGCGTGGACGCGGTGCTGCACAACCAGGACAACCGCGAGCACGACATCCTCGACTCCGACGACTACTACCAGTTCCAGGGCGGCATGGCCTCGGCCGTGCAGCACCTGAGCGGCGCGAGCGCCGCGCTGTACCACGGCGACTTCAGCACGCCCGGCGCGCCGCGCGTGCGCACGCTCGGCGAGGAAGTGGCCCGCGTGGTGCGTTCGCGCGCCGTCAACCCCAAGTGGATCGACGGTGTGAAACGCCACGGCTACAAGGGCGCGTTCGAGATCGCCGCCACGGTGGACTACCTGTTCGCCTTCGACGCCACCACCGGCGTGGTCGGCGACCACCAGTACGCGCTGGTGGCCGAGGCCTACCTGCACGACGACGCCACGCGCGCCTTCCTGCAACAACACAACCCGCTGGCCCTGCGCGGCATCGGCGAGCGCCTGCTCGAAGCCATGCAGCGCGGCCTGTGGGCCGAGCCGGGCGAGCACCGGGAACGCATCGAACAGCACCTGCTGGCGCTCGAACACGCACTGGAAGAAGGACCCCTGAAATGACGAACACCGCCTTGCCCGAACTGCACGCGGCGTCCCACGCCACCTTTCCCTTCACCGCCCTGGTCGGCCACGACGCGCTGCAGCGCGCGCTGCTGCTCGCCGCCATCGACCCTGGCATGGGCGGCGTGCTCATCAGCGGGCCGCGCGGCACGGCCAAGTCCACCTCGGCGCGCGCGCTGGCCGCGCTGCTGCCGCAGGCGCCCTTCGTCACGCTGCCGCTGGCGGCCAGCCTGGAACAGCTGGTGGGCACGCTCAACCTCGAAGACGTGCTGCGCGACGGCCAGGTGCGGCTCGCGCCCGGCCTGGTGGCGCGCGCGCACGGCGGTGTGCTGTACGTCGATGAAGTCAACCTGCTGCCCGATGCGCTGGTGGACGCACTGCTCGACGTGGCCGCCAGCGGCGTGAACACGGTGGAGCGCGACGGCGTCTCGCGCCAGCACGCCGCGCAATTCGTGCTGGTGGGCACCATGAACCCGGAAGAGGGCGAGCTGCGCCCGCAGCTGCTGGACCGCTTCGGCCTGTCGGTGGCGCTCGCCAACCCCGACGATGCCGCGCAGCGCCAGGCCATCGTGCGCGCACGCCTGGCCTTCGACGCCGACCCGCACGCGCTGCTGGCCGAACACGCCGCCGCGCAGTCCCGGCTGGTGGCCACGCTGGCCGCCGCGCGCGCCGCGCTGGCGCAGCTGCCGTGGCCGGACGCTGTGGTGCAGCACGCCGCGCACCTCGCCCTGGCCGCCGGTGTCGACGGCATCCGCGCCGACCTCGTCATGCTGCGCGCCGCGCGCGCCCTGGCCGCGCTGGAGCAGCGCGACCACGTGGGCGTGGCCGATGTGGACGCGGTGGCCGAACTCGCGCTGGCACACCGCCGCGCGCCCGACAGCGCCACGCCGCCGATGTCCCGTCCTTCCCATGCCCCGGCGGGCGGGCAGGGTGCCGCCGCGGCGTCGAACGGCACCGAGCCCGACGGCGACTGGGGCGCCTTGCCGCCGCAGCCCGAGGCCATGGCGTCGGTGAAACACACGGGGGCCTGGCCCCCAAAAAAAGCATGAGCCACCCCGGCCCGCGCGCGCCCATGGCGAGCGGCGGCCGGCGGTGGCTTGCCCCGAACCTCTCCCCGAAACCGGGCCTGGCCCGGCACGCAGTGCGCCCGGCCGACGCGGCGGGCGCCGGCATTCACTGGCTGCGCACCTTGCAGGCCAAAGGGTCGCAGCGCCTCGCGCCCGTGCACCTGCGCCACCGGCCGGTGAGCCCGCGCACGCCCCCGCTGCACCTGATCGCGCTCGACACCTCGGGCTCGATGCGCCGGGGCGGGCGGCTGGCCTGGGCCAAGGGCTATGCCGCGCGCCTGATCGAGCAGGCTGCGCGCGCCGGCGACCACGTGGCGCTGCTGAGCTTCGGCGGCCAGGGCGTGCAGCTGTTGCTGCCACCCGGCCCGGCCCGCGCGGCCGGCCGCGAGCGCGTGCGGCCGGTGGGTGGCGGCGGCGGCACACCGCTGTCGGCCTGCCTGAACGAGGCCGATCGCCTGCTGCGCAAGACGCAGCGGCAGCGCGGCGCGGCGGGTGGCGACTGCCTGTGGCTGCTCACCGACGGCCGCACGCTCGAACAACCCATGGCCCCCGGCTCGGCGGGCCACATCGTCGTCGTGGATTTCGACGACCCTCTGCGGCCCCTGGGCCGGTGCGCGGCCTGGGCCGAGCGCTGGCAGGCCGAACACCGCCTGCCGGCCTGATCACGCAGCCCACACCATGTCCCTGACACCCATCACCGAAGTGATCGTCTGCACCACCTGCCGGCCCCCGGGCGCTTCGCGCGAGGAGCCGGCGGCCGGCGCGCTGCTGTTCGAGGCCGTGCAGGCCGTGCAAGGGCGCAACGCCGAGCCCCTGGTGCGGGTGCGGGGCATGGCCTGCCTCAGCAGCTGCTCGCGCGCCTGCTCGGTGGCCTTTCAGGCGCCGGGCAAACACACCTACCTGTTCGGCGATCTGGTGCCCGATGCCGAGACGGCGGAGCACGTGCTCGTCTGCGCCGGCCTGCACGCGGCCGCGAGCGACGGCAACCTGCTGCGCAACGCGCGGCCGGAGCGCCTGCGCAGCGGCATCCTCGCGCGCCTGCCCCCCAACCTCACGGGGGCGGAGCCATGAGCCCCCACCTGTTCCTGCCGGAGCGCCGAAAGGCGCGGCGCCCCGGCTTCCCTGTCCGCACGCCTCAACCCTTCTTGAAATGGAGCACCCCATGATTGGAACCAGCACCACGGCGCCCTCGGGCGTCACGTCCGCCGTGCGCAGCCTGCTGCTGCAACTGGCCGCCGCCGCCGCCCTCGGGCTGGTGGTTCTCTACGGTGTGGCGTTCGCCGAGAGCCCGGTCGCGCACAACGCGGCGCACGACGTGCGCCACGTCACCGTGAAGCCTTGCCATTGAGACGCACCCCCGCCGCGCTCCGCGCGACCCCCTCAAGGGGGCGGCGCCTGCGGCCCGGCAGAGCCGGTTCCGCGGCACCTCTGGAATAGACCATTCCTGTTCGACATTTTTTGGAGTTTGAACATGATTTTTCAACGACTGATCTGGGCCGGGCTCGCCGTGGCCCTCGCCGTGGGCATCGTGCAGACCGGTGTGCAGCACCTGCAGGCCGTGCCCATCATCCTGGCCGCCGAGGCCTACGAAGACCAGAAGATCGAAGCGCCCGCGACCACCGCACCGGCCGACGCCCATGCCGGTCATGAAGGCCATGCGATGGCCGAGGAAGCCGAAGCGTGGGCCCCGGCCGACGGCTTCGAGCGCACCGCCTGGACCTTCGCCGCCAACGTGCTGCACGCCTTCAGCATGGCGCTGCTGGTGTTCGCCGTGATGGGCGTGGCCCTGTGGCGCGGCACCACGCTGCGCGCGCTGCCGCTGGCCCTGGTGACCGCCGCTGCCGGCTGGCTGGTGTTCCACTTCTGGCCTTCCATCGGCCTGCACGCCGAGATTCCCGGCATGGACGCGGCCCGCCTGGGTTCGCGCCAGGGCTGGTGGACCCTCGCCGCGGTGAGCGCGGCGCTGGCCTGTGCCTCCGTGGCCGGTTTCAAGAGCCCCCTGCGCTGGCTGCTCGCCGCCGCGCTGCTGGCCTTGCCTTATGTGGTGGGTGCGCCGCACATCACCGCCGATCCGCTGGCCGGTTTCCAGGGTGAAGCACAGGCTGCGCTGCGCGACCTCGGTAGCCAGTTCGTCTGGGCGACCACCTGGATCTCGCTGACCTTCTGGCTCTGCATGGGCGTGGCCGCAGGCCTGGCGTTCCAGCGCTGGGTGCAACCGATCCTGCGCGCCACCTTCGGCGAAGCCGGCAAGCTGCCGCAAGCGGCCTGACGAGGTGGCAGTCTGCCTGTCCGCGAGGACAGGCAGAATACCGCTCCCCTAAGTCGAAAGGACTATGAACATGACGACCATCACCGACATCGCCCCGCCGCAGGCCGCCAGCGCCGCGCAGCCCCTGCATTTCCACGCCAAGCCCGCGCCCCAGCCCGCCACCGACGCCGGCACGGACGCCTGGCGCGTGGAAGACGTGCAGGCGCTGTTCGACCTGCCGTTCTCCGATCTGCTGCACCGCGCGCAGACCGTGCACCGCGAACACTTCGACCCCGCCGAGGTCGAGCTCGCGACGCTGCTGTCGGTGAAGACCGGCGGCTGCCCGGAAGACTGCGGCTACTGCCCGCAGTCGGTGCATTTCGACACCGGCCTCACCGCGGGCAAGCTCATGGGCGTGGACGCGGTGCGCGAGGCCGCGCAGCGCGCGAAGCAGGCCGGTGCCACGCGCTTCTGCATGGGCGCGGCCTGGCGCGCGCCAAAAGACCGCGACGTGGATGCCGTGGCCGAACTCGTGCGCACCGTGAAAGCCGAGGGCCTGGAGGCCTGTGCCACGCTGGGCATGTTGTCCGACGGCCATGCCGAGATCCTGCGCGACGCGGGCCTGGACTACTACAACCACAACCTCGACAGCGCGCCCGACTTCTACGGCGAGATCATCACCACGCGCGACTACCAGGACCGCCTGGACACGCTGGCGCGCGTGCGCGGCGCGGGCGTGAAGGTCTGCTGCGGCGGCATCGTGGGCATGGGCGAGTCGCGCCTGCAGCGCGCCGCGCTTGTGGCCCAGCTCGCCAACCTCGCGCCCGACTACCCCGAGTCGGTCCCGATCAACCACCTCGTGAAAGTGCAGGGCACGCCGCTGGCCGATCAGCCCGACCTGGACCCGCTCGAGTTCGTGCGCACCATCGCGGTGGCGCGCATCACCATGCCGCGCGCGCGGGTGCGCCTGTCGGCCGGGCGCCAGCAGATGAGCGAGGCGGTGCAGGCCCTGTGTTTCCTGGCCGGCGCCAATTCCATCTTCTACGGCGAGAAGCTGCTCACCACCGGCAACCCCGACGTGGCGGCCGACATGGGCCTTCTCGCCAAGCTGGGCCTGCGGCCGCGCCACGTCTCGGCCGACTGAAGCCACCGCGCATGTCCTCGCTCAACGAGACCTGGCGCCAGCGCAGCCTCGCGGCGGTGTGGCACCCCTGCACCCAGATGAAGCTGCACGCGCCCGAGGGCGCGGCCCTGCCGCTGGTGCCGGTGGCGCGGGCCGAAGGGGTCTGGCTGCACGACCACGACGGCCGGCGCTACCTCGACGCCATCAGCTCCTGGTGGGTCAACCTGTTCGGGCACAACCACCCCGCCATCCGCGCCGCGCTCACGGACCAGCTGAACCGGCTGGACCACGTGATGCTGGCCGGCTTCACCCACGCGCCGGTGGTGGAGCTGTCCGAGCGCCTGTCCTCGGCCACCGGGCTGGGCCATGCCTTCTACGGCAGCGACGGCGCCAGCGCCACCGAGATCGCGCTCAAGATGAGCGCGCACCACTGGCGCAACGCGGGGCGGCCCGGCAAGAGCTGCTTCGTCGGGCTGGCGGGCGGTTACCACGGCGAGACCGTGGGCGCGCTGGCCGTGACCGACATCGCGCTCTTTCGCGAGGCCTACGCGCCGTTGGTGCGCCTGGCGGCCACGGTGCCCAGCCCCGATGCGCGCGCGGCGCTGCCGGGCGAGTCCGCCGCCGACGTGGCCGAGCGCGCCGCCAAGGTGCTGGCCGACTGGCTGGCCGAACACCATGAGGACACGGCGGCGCTGATCGTCGAGCCACTGATCCAGTGCGCCGCCGGCATGGCGATGCACGACCCCCACTATTTGCGGCGCGCGCGCGAGCTGTGCGACCGTTACGAGGTGCACCTGGTGCTGGACGAGATCGCGGTCGGCTTCGGCCGCACCGGCACGCTGTTCGCGCACCAGCAGGCCGGCATCCGCGCCGACTTCCTGTGCCTCTCCAAAGGGCTGACCGGCGGCACGCTGCCGCTGTCGGTGGTGCTCACCACCGACGAGGTCTACGCCGCCTTCTACGACGACCAGGTCGCGCGCGGTTTCCTGCATTCGCACAGCTACACCGGCAACCCGCTGGCCTGCCGCGCCGCACTGGCCACGCTTGACCTGTTCGAGCAGACCGACGCGCTGCGGCGCAATGGGGCCACCGCCGAACGCCTGGCCGCGCAGTTCGCACCGCTCTCGGCGCACCCACGTGTGCGCCACGCGCGCCGCCAGGGCATGGTGTTCGCGTGGGACGTGGCCAGCAGCCTGCCCGACTTCGGCCGCCGCTATGCCCGCCACGCGCTGGAGCGCGGGCTGGTGCTGCGGCCCATCGGGCACACGCTGTACGCCATGCCGCCCTACGTGATCGACGAAGCCGAAAGCGACTGGCTGGCGCGGGGCGCGCTGGCCGCCTTGGAAGCCACGCTGGCGGAAGAGGCAACCGGTGCGAGCCCCGCTGGCATCGCGGAGGTGCGCGATGGCGTTTGACGGCTGCTTCGTCACCGGCACCGACACCGGCGTGGGCAAGACCCTGGTCAGCGCCGCGCTGCTGCACACGCTCGCGCGGCACCACCGCCGCGTGGTCGGCATGAAGCCGGTGGCGGCGGGCCTGATCGAGCACCGGGGGCAATGGGTCAGCGAAGACGTGCTGGCCTTGCGCGCGGCGTCCACGGTGGTGGTGCCGGCCGAACTCGACAACCCGGTGGCCCTGCCCGAGGCCATCGCGCCCCACCTCGCGGCCGAGCGCGCGGGCCGCACCGTGACCGTGGCCGAACTGCTGGCCGCGCACCGCGCGCTGCGTGCGCACGCCGACGTGGTGGTGGTCGAAGGCGCGGGCGGCTGGCGCGTGCCGGTCAACGAAGAGGAAACCCTGGCCGACCTCGCGCGCGCCATCGGTGCGCCGGTGGTGCTGGTGGTGGGGCTGCGCCTGGGCTGCCTGAACCACGCGCTGCTCACGGCCGAGGCCATCCGCGCCGACGGCCTTATCCTGGCGGGCTGGGTGGCCAACGCCATCGACCCCGACATGCCTTGCCGCGAAGAGAACATCGAGACGCTGCGCCGCTGGCTGCCGGCACCGCTGCTGGGCCGCGTGCCCTGGCAGGCCGCCGCCCCGAAGGCCCATGACATTGCGCTGGAGCTGCCCCATGACCTGGTTGGATGAATTCGACGAGCGCCTGGCCGCGCTGGACGCGCAGTCGCTGCGCCGCCGCCGCCGCGAGGTGGTGCCGCAGCAGGGCGCGCGGCTGTGCGTCGATGGGGAATCGCTGCTGGCCTTCTGCAGCAACGACTACCTCGGTCTGGCGCAGGACCCGCTCTTGCGCGAAGCGGTGCACGCCGCCGTGGACCGCTACGGCGTGGGGTCCGGTGCCTCGCCCATGGTCAGCGGCCACAGCGCGGCCAACGCGGCGCTGGAGCGCGAACTCGCCCAGGCCGTGGGCCTGCCGCGCGCGCTCTATTTCTACGCCGGCTACGCCACCAACGCCAGCATCGTGCCGGCCCTGGTGGGCGAGGGCGATGCCCTGTTTTCGGACGCGCTGAACCACGCCTGCCTGATTGACGGCGCGCGCCTGTCTCGCGCCACGGTGCACCGCTACCCCCATGCCGATCTGGCGCGGCTCGACGCGCTGCTGGCAGCCAGCCCGGCGCGGCGCAAGCTGGTCATCAGCGACGCGGTGTTCAGCATGGACGGCGACGTCGCCGACATCGCGGCGTTGCACGCGCTGTGCGAACGGCACGACGCCTTGCTGCTGCTGGACGACGCACACGGCTTCGGCGTGCTCGGGCCACAAGGGCGCGGCGCCCTGGCCGCTGCGGAACTGACCGGCCCGCAGGCCTCGCCGCGGGTGCTCTACATGGCCACGCTGGGCAAGGCCCTGGGCGTGGCCGGTGCTTTCGTGGCCGGCCCCGATCGCCTGGTGGAGTGGCTGCTGCAGAAGACCCGCAGCTACACCTACGCCACGGCCGCGCCCGCGCTGCTGGCCGAGGCGGTGCGCGCCGGCCTGCGCTGCGTGCTCGGGCCCGACGGCGAACGCCGCCGGCGGCATCTGCAGGCGCTCATCGCGCAGTTGCGCGAAGGCCTGGCACCGGGGGCCGATGCCGTGCTCGACGCGGCCGGCTGGGCCCTGATGCCCTCGGCCACCGCGATCCAGCCGCTGGTGATCGGCGACAACGCCGCCGCACTGGCCGTGATGGCCGTGCTGCGCGAACAAGGGCTGTGGGTGCCCGCGATCCGCCCGCCCACCGTGCCCGCAGGCACCGCGCGGCTGCGCATCGCGCTCTCGGCCGCGCACCAGCCGGCGGACATCGACGCGCTGCTGCGCGCCCTGCGGATCGCCGCCGCCTCCACGGCGGCGCTGCCGGCATGAGCTTCCCGATGGACCTTCCTTCTTTTCTGGCGCCGGCGGCCATTCTGGTGGCCCTGCTGGTGGACCGTTGCTGGGGCGAGCCGCCCGCGCGCTGGCACCCGGTGGTGGGGATGGGGCGCTACCTCGGGGTGCTGGGCCCGCGCATCGCGCCGGCCTGGGGCGCACCCGCCGGCACCGTGCGGCCATTCGTGCTCGGTGCCTTGGCCTGGATGGCCGGCGCGCTGCTGGTGGTCGCCATTGCCTTCGCGCTGATGCGGTTCGTGAGCGGTGGGCCGGTGTGGTTGCAAGTCCTTGTCACGGGTCTGCTGCTCAAGCCCCTGCTGGCGTGGCGCATGCTGCGTGAGGAGGTGGTCGCGGTCGAAGCGGCGCTGGGCGACTCCCTGGCGGCGGGGCGCGAGCGCCTGGGCTGGCTGGTGAGCCGCGACGTGAGCGCGCTGGACGAGGCGCAGGTGCGCGAAAGCGCCATCGAATCGCTGGCCGAAAACCTCAACGACTCGGTGGTGGCGCCGCTGTTCTGGTTCGCCATCGCCGGCCTGCCGGGCGCGGCGCTCTACCGCTTCGCCAACACCGCCGACGCCATGTGGGGCTACCGGGGCGAGCGCCAGGGCCGCGACTGGACCTGGGCCGGCAAATGGGCGGCGCGCGCCGACGATGCGCTCTCGTGGTTGCCCGCGCGCCTCACCGGGGTCCTGCTGGGTTTTCTGGGCGCTTTCCGGGGCTGGCGCGCGCTGCCGGCGCAGGCGCGCCGCACACCGTCGCCCAACAGCGGCTGGCCCATGGCCGCGATGGCGCTCGCGCTGAATGTGCGCCTGGGCAAACCGGGTATCTATACATTGAATGCCGAGGGCCGCAGCCCGCAGGCCACCGATACCGCGCGGGCCCTGCAACTGGCGGGCGGGGTGGTACAAGCATTGGCAGCCGCGGCCGTGTTGTGGGCCACGTTCGCCTGGGGGAACACCGCATGACGCACGCACAGTCGACTTTCCACGGAGGCCCCGACGCGCTGGGCGTGCCGACCTGGGACTTCTCCACCAACGCCAACGCCTGCGGGCCCTGTCCCTCCGCGCAGGCCAGGGTGCTGCGGGCCGATGCGCGGCACTACCCCGACCCGGCCTACACCGCCTTGCGCGCATCGCTCGCGGCCTTCCACGCGGTGGCGGTCGAGCGCATCGTGATCGCCGGCAGCGCCAGCGAATTCATCGGCCGCATCACCGCCTGGGTGGCGCGCGAAGGCGGCCGGCGCGTCTGGCTGCCCGCGCTGGCCTACGGCGACTACGCCCGCGCGGCCAGTGCCTGGCGGCTGGAGCGCACGCCGGACCCGGCCCAGGCCGATCTGGCCTGGCTGTGCGAGCCGGCCAGCCCGCTGGGCCAGGCCGAGCCCCGGGCGCGCGCCGTGGCGGCGTCGGGCGCTGCCACGGTCGTGCTGGACCGCGCCTACGACCCCCTGCGCCTGAGCGGGCAGGGCAGCCTCGACCCGGCGGCCCTGGACCGGGTCTGGCAGCTCTGGACCCCCAACAAGGCGCTGGGCCTCACGGGGGTGCGCGGCAGCTACGCCATCGCCCCGGTGGGCGGGGAAAACATGGCGCGCTCGCTCGATCGGCTTGCGCCTTCGTGGCCGCTCGGCGCGCACGGCGTGGCCCTGCTCGAAGCCTGGACATCACCAGACGCGCAGGCCTGGGTGGCGCAGACCCGGCCCACATTGGCCCGTTGGACGGGCGACCTGCGGGCCTTGCTGGCCAGCCTGGGGTGGGCCGTGCAAGCCAGCGACGCACCTTATTTCTGTGCCGAGCCACCGCAGACACTCGACGCCCCGTCCCTGCGCTCGCAAGGCATCAAGCTGCGCGATGCCAACTCGTTCGGCCTGCCCGGCCAATGGCGCCTGAGTGCCCAGCCACCCGAGGCGCAGGCGGCCTTGCGCGCGGCCCTGGCGGCGCAAGAGGAGCGCGTGGCATGACGGCGCGTTGCGTGATGGTGCTGGGCACGACCAGCGGCGCGGGCAAGAGCTGGCTCACCACCGCCCTGTGCCGTCACTACGCGCGCCAGGGCCTGAGGGTGGCGCCGTTCAAGGCGCAGAACATGAGCAACAACGCCCGGGTTGTTGCCCCCACGCTCCACCGCTCGCGCGGGTCGCTGCCCCCCGAGGGGGCTGATTTTCCTTGGGGCGGCCCGGCGGAAAATCGGGGGCTTGGCGGGGAGATCGGTTCGGCGCAGTATTTTCAGGCCCTCGCCGCGCGCGCCGAGCCCGAGGTGCGCATGAACCCGCTGCTGCTCAAGCCCGAGGCCGACACACGCAGTCAGGTGGTGCTGCTGGGGCAGGTGAACGAAGCCCTGTCCGGCATGCCCTGGCGCGGGCGCAGCCTGCATGTGTGGCCGCAGATCGCCGCCGCGCTCGATGCGCTGCGCGAGGAGAACGACGTGGTGGTGATCGAAGGCGCGGGCTCGCCGGCCGAGATCAACCTGCACGCCAGCGACATCGTGAACATGCGCGTGGCCCTGCACGCGCAGGCGCGCTGCCTGCTCGTGACCGACATCGACCGGGGCGGCGCTTTCGCCCACCTCTACGGCACCTGGGCCTTGCTGCCACCCGAGGAGCGCGCGCTCATCCACGGCTTCGTGCTCAACAAGTTCCGGGGCGACGCCAGCCTGCTGGCGCCCGCGCCGCAACAGCTGGAGGAACTGACCGGCGTGCCCACGGTGGCGGTGCTGCCGATGTGGTGGCAGCACGGCCTGCCGGAAGAAGACGGTGTGTTCGACGACCGCACGCGCGCCTCGGGCGCCGTCCACAAAACGATCGCGGTGATCGCCTACCCGCGCATCAGCAACCTCGACGAATTCCAGCCGCTCAAGAACGTGCCTGGCGTGCGCCTGGTGTGGGCGCGCGCCCCGGCCGATTGCGCCGGGGCCGACTGGATCGTGCTGCCCGGCAGCAAGGCCACCGCATCCGATCTCGCCTGGCTGCGGTCGCAAGGGCTGGACCGTGCCATCGCCGCGCATGCCGCGCGGGGCGGGGCGGTGCTGGGGGTGTGCGGCGGCCTGCAGATGCTGGGCGAGGCGCTGATCGACACGCATGGCATCGACGGCAATGCGCCCGGCCTGGGCTTGCTGCCGCTGGTGACGCAGTTCGAGCCGCAGAAGACCGTGCGACACACGCAGGCCCGCTTCGGCCGCCTCACCGGGGTGTGGGCCGCGCTCTCGGATGTGGACGCAGCGGGCTACGAGATCCACCACGGCCAGACGCTGCCGCACGCGGCCATGGCCGCCGCCGGCGACCTGGCGCGCGAGGCGCTGCCCGCCGGCCTGGGTTGGCAGAACGCGCAGGGCAACGTGCTCGGCGTCTACCTGCACGGCCTGTTCGAAGACCCGCGCGTGCTGCACGCGCTGTTCGGTGCCACCGCGCCCACGCTGGAGACCGTGTTCGACGGCCTGGCCGATTTCCTTGCCACCCACATCGAGCCTCGCGTGCTCGACCAACTCATCGGGAACTGACATGAATCCCCTCACCGACATCACCCAACCCGAGCTCGCTCAAGCGCTGCAGCGCGCGCTGGACAGCAAGACCAAACCCGTGGGCTCGCTGGGCCGCCTGGAAACCCTGGCGCAGCGCATCGGCCTGATCCTGGGCACCGAGCGGCCCGAGCTGCGCGCGCCGCAGATGCTGGTGTGCGCGGCCGACCACGGCCTGGCCGCGCGCGGCGTGTCGGCCTTTCCGAGCGACGTGACCTGGCAGATGGTCGAGAACTTCCTCGCCGGTGGCGCGGCGGTGAGCGTGCTGGCGCGCCAGCACGGCATCGGCCTGAACGTGGTGGACTGCGGCGTGCGGCACGACTTCGCGGCGCGCGAAGGCCTGTTCATCCGCAAGGTCGCGCCCGGCACGGCCGACGCGCTCGACGGCCCCGCCATGAGCGCGGCCCAATGCGCGCAAGCCATCGAGAACGGGCGCGAGGTGCTGCGCGGCCTGCCGGGCAACGCGCTGCTGCTGGGCGAAATGGGCATCGGCAACACCTCGTCGGCGTCGATGCTGCTGGCGCGCCTGGCCGGGCTGGATGTGGCCGACGTCACCGGCGCCGGCACCGGCCTGGACGCGGCGGCGGTGCAGCGCAAGATCGGCATCCTGCGCGAAGTGCTGGCGCGCCATGCCGAGGCCACCGCGCCGCTGGACGCGCTGGCCGCCTTCGGCGGTTTCGAGATCGCCACGCTCACCGGCGCGGTGCTGCAGGCGGCCGAAGAACGGCGCGTGATCCTGGTCGATGGCTTCATTGCCACCGCCGCCGTGCTGGTGGCCGCGCACCTGCAACCCCACGTGCTGCAGCGCTGCGTGTTTGCGCACTGCTCGGGCGAGCGCGGCCACGCGCTGATGCTCGCGCACCTCAAGGCCGTGCCGCTGCTCGACCTGGGCCTGCGCCTGGGCGAAGGCTCGGGCGCCGCGCTGGCCTGGCCCCTGCTGGTGAGCGCCTGCGCGCTGCTGCGCGAGATGGCCAGCTTCGAATCGGCCGGCGTGTCGCGCCAGGACGAGGCCACCCCCGCGCGCCACTGACATGACCACGTTCGCCCGCCACTTCCTGCTGGCCCTCCAGTTCTTCACCCGCATCCCGGTGACGGGGCGGCTGGCCGCCTGGGTGGGCTTCAGCCCGGCCATGCTGCGCGCGAGCGCGGCGCATTTTCCCGGCGTGGGCTGGGTGGTGGGCGGGCTCACGGCGGCGGTGCTGTGGGGCCTGCTCGCGCTGCTGCCGCCGGTGCCTGCCGCGCTGTGGGTGGCGGTGGTGCTCAGCACCGTGTTCAGCGTGATGCTCACCGGCGCCTTCCACGAAGACGGCCTGGCGGACCTGGCCGACGGCCTGGGCGGCAGCGCGCAGCGCGAGCGCGCGCTGGAGATCATGAAGGACTCGCGCATCGGCAGCTACGGCGCCATCGCGCTGGTGCTGGTGCTGCTCACCAAGGTGGCGCTGCTCGTGCTGCTGGCGCAGGGCAGCGGGTGGCTGGCGGTGGTGGCGCTGTTCGCCGCGCACGTCACCTCGCGGACCTTGCCCCTGTTCGTGATCCGCACGCTGCCGCACGTGGGGGACACGCCGCAGTCCAAGAGCAAGCCGCTGGCCGAGAGCCTGTCCAACGCCGGCCTGATCGCCGGCCTGGTCTGGTGGGCGCTGGCGATGGTGCTGGCGTGGTGGCTGCTGCCAGGGGCACCCTGGGGGCCTGGCGTGCTGGGGTCCTTGGTTGGGCTGGTCTGGATGTGGCGCCTGCTGCAGCGCCGCCTGCAGGGCTTCACCGGCGATGGCCTGGGCGCCACGCAGCAGGTGGGCGAGCTGTTGTTCTACCTGGGGCTGGCCTTGGCGCTGCCGGTGCTCGCATGAAACTCTGGCTGCTGCGGCATGCCCCGGTGATGCTGGGCCCGGGCCTGTGTTATGGGTCGAGCGACGTGCCGGCCCATGCCGCGCTCACGCGGGAAGCGGCCATGGCAGTCTCGCCCTTGCTGCCGCCGGGCACGCCGGTGTGGGTGTCGGGCCTGTTGCGCGCGCAGCAGCTCGCGGCCGCGCTGCAGGCCGAGCGCAGCGACCTGGGCGCCGCGCGCATCGACACGCGGCTCAACGAAATGGACTTCGGTGTCTGGGAGTTGCAGCGCTGGGACGCCGTGCCACCCGAGGCCTTCGACGCCTGGATGGCCGACTTCGCGCACCACCGCTTCGGCGGTGTCGAGAGCACGCAGATGCTGCTCTACCGCGTGGCCGCCGCGCTGGGCGAGCTGCGGCCCGCGACCAGCACCGACGTGCTCTGGATCACCCACGCCGGCGTGATCCGCGCGGTGCGGCACATCCTGGCCCAGGGTGTGCATATCCGCGAAGCGGCCGAGTGGCCCAAGGACGCGCCCGAGCCGGGCGGGTGGGTGACGGTCGAACTCTGATCGGAGGAGCGCCTACAGCCCGAGCCAGCCCAGCAGCTCGCGCAGCTTCTTCTCGGTGCTGGTGTCGAAGGCCTGGATGCCCACGCTTTTGAGCACCGCCTGCCCGGCTTCGTTGTCAGGCAGGGCGATCAGGGCCTTCTGCATGGCGTCGATCTGGGCCGGGGTGAAATCGCGGTCCACGATCAGCGGAAAGTAGGGCTGCGACACGCTGGTGTGCAGCACGCGGTGGCCGCTCTTGTCCAGCGACTTGGCCACCCCCGAGTACGAGGCCACGCCGCCCACGTCGGCGAACTTGTTGGTGAGGTAGAACGGCACCGCGCCCTGTTCGCGCACGCGCTGCACGTTCTCCTTGCCGATGTCGATGCCCGCGTCGCGCAGGGCCGAAGCGCAGAACTTGGCCATGTAGGCCGCCGGCTCGGGCAGCACCAGACGCTTGCCCTTGATGTCGGCCACCGTCCTGTACGCCGATTCCTTGGGCACGACGATCAGGCACTGCCCGTCGGGCTTGGCCGAGGCCACATAGCGGTAGCCGTAGTCGCGCATGCCCCGGGCCGGGAAGTCGCTCGGCCGCGCCATGGCCAGGGCGAAGCGCCGCTCCTTCATGCCCTCTTCGAGCGAGGAGAACTCGCGGATGAACACCACGTTCACCTTCTGGTTGATGCTCTTGCCGATGGCATCGGCCAGGCCCTGGTACTTGGCGATCACGCGCGCATGGTCGGTGCCGCCGGACGTGCCTTCGCTGATGGCGAGGATGAGGTCTTTGGCCTGGGCCGATCCCGCGCACAGCGACAGGGCCAGCACGCTGCGCGCAAACAATGATTTCATTCTGATATTCCCCTGGATGGAAAGAGTTCATCCTAGATGCACCAAAGGTGTGCGCCTCGACCCTGGCGACGAACGTGACATTCAGCACGCCTGGACGGCAGTGCGCCCGAGCGGGCGGCTCAGAGAACGAGGGTCTTTTCCCTGAAATCGCAGCAGGCGATCACCGCGCAGCGCGGGCACAGCGGCTTGCGCGCCTGGCACACGTAGCGCCCGTGCAGGATCAGCCAGTGGTGCGAGTCCACCGCGTAGGCGGGCGGCACGCGCTTCATCAGCTGCAGCTCCACCGCCAGCGGCGTCTTGCCCGGCGCCAGGCCGGTGCGGTTGCTCACGCGGAAGATGTGCGTGTCCACCGCCATGGTGGGTTCGCCGAAGGCCACGTTGAGCACCACGTTGGCGGTCTTGCGGCCCACGCCGGGCAGGGCCTCGAGCGCCTCGCGCGTGCCGGGCACCTCGCCACCGTGCTGTTCCACCAGCATGCGGCAGGTCTGCATCAGGTGCTTGGCCTTGCTGCGGTACAGGCCGATGGTCTTGATGTACCCCTCCAGCCCTTCCAGCCCCAGGTCGAGGATGGCCTGCGGCGTGTTAGCCACCGGGAACAGCTTGCGCGTGGCCTTGTTGACGCCCACGTCGGTCGCCTGCGCCGAGAGCAGCACGGCGGCGAGCAGTTCGAACACGCTGGTGTACTCCAGCTCGGTCTGCGGGGTGGGGTTGGCGGCCTGGAGCGTGGCGAAAAAAGCTTCGATCTGGGTGGGCGTCATGGGCTGGGATTCTCGCTCAGCCGCGCTCGGCCTCGGCGCGCAGCCAGTTCGCGAAGTCCAGCGCGTCGGGGTTGTCGTGCGCGTGCTCCGCCACTTCCACGTAATACCCCCGGCGTGTGGCCGCGCCCCCGCTGCGAAAGGGCGCCACCAGTTGCTTCTTGTCCAGCAGCGACTGCAGCAGCGGCAACCGGCCGATCACCACCCCCTGGCCGGCCACGGCGGCGGCCACCGCGTCGGCGTACTGGGTGAAGTGCATGGCGTTCTTCATGCGCATGTCCTGCAGGCCCATCACCTGGAACCAGGGGTCCCAGTCCGAGGTGATGGCATGACCGGCGGGTCTTTCCACGGTCAGCAGCGTGTGGTGGGCCAGGTCGGCGGGCTGGCGCAGCGGCGCGCCTGGCTGGCGCAGCAGGGACGGCGCGCACAGGGGCTGCACCACTTCTTCGAACAGCGCCCGCCCGCGGCCGGCGCTGGACGGCACGAAGCGCACCGCCACGTCCAGCCGATGGCGCTCCAGGTCCATCATGTCCATCGTGGCGGAGATGCGCACGTCCACCAGGGGATGGTCGGCGGCGAAGCGGGCCAGGCGGGGAATCAGCCAGAGCGAAGCGAAACCCTGTGTGCAGGTCATGGCGACCTGGCGCAGGCGCGGGCCGGGGCGCACGCGCGCCGAGGCGTCGCGCAGCCGCTCCAGCGCATCGCGCGTGGCCCGCTGCATCACCTCGCCGGCCTCGGTCAAGACCAGCGCGCGGTGCCGCCGCTCGAACAGCGGCGTGCCCAGGCTGTCTTCGAGCAGCTGGATCTGCCGGCTCACGGCCGATTGCGTGAGGTTGAGTTCCTGCGCGGCCAGCGTGAAGCTCAGCGTGCGCGCCGCCGCATCGAAGCAGGGCAGCAGGTCCAGCCGCAGCATCTGCGAGCGTGGCAGCGGGAGCCGTTCGGCGCCGGTTTTCACATTCTTGAATGGCATGCGAAGCATTCGAAATGAACGTTTGTGCAGTATAGGGAGGCTCCGTACAGTCATGCACATCCCTGATGCGAAAGGAGTGTTCCATGACAACCGACACCTTGACCGTGGACCTGAACATGCCCCACCGGGCGGTGAAGGCCATCCCCTCGGGCGCCTTGCGCCTGGTCTGCCGCGAAGGCAGCGTCTGGATCACGCTGGACCACGACCAGCAGGACGTGATCCTCAACGCGGGCGACGCCTTCGTCACCCAACCGCACCACCGCGTGATCGCCTACGCCCTGCAGACCGCCGTGCTGCGGCTGGAGCCGCTGCCCTGCGCGCGGCGCGCCACCGCCTCGCGCTGGAACTGGCTGCCCCGGCGCCACGCGCGCGGTCTGGCCTCCGCCTGAGGACGCCCCACGCCGGTGCGCGAGAATGGAGGCCGTTGTCCACCACGACCTCTCGGAAATCGCCACCATGCCCTTCACCATTCCCTTCGCCGACCGCCTCAACAACGTCGAAACCTCCGCCATCCGCGAACTCTTCAAGCTGCTGGGCAAGCCCGGCATCATCAGCTTTGCCGGCGGCTTTCCCGACAGCGCGATGTTCGACGTGGACGGGATCCGCGAAGCGGTGAACGCCGCGCTGACCGAAGAGGCCGGCGGTGCGCTGCAGTACGGCGCCACGGAGGGCTACCAGCCCCTGCGCGAACAGCTCGCCGCCTTCATGGCCAGCAAGGGCGCGAAGGACGTGGGCGCGAACGACCTCATCGTCACCACCGGCAGCCAGCAGGGCCTGGACCTGCTGGGCAAGACGCTGATCTCGCCCGGCGACAAGGTCATCGTCGAAGGCCCGACCTTCCTCGCCACCATCCAATGCTTCCGCCTCTACGGTGCCGAACTCATCAGCGCGCCGGTGGACGGCGACGGCGTGAAGACCGACGAACTGGAAAAACTCATCGCCGAACACAAGCCCAAGTTCGTCTACCTCATCCCCACCTTCGGCAACCCCAGCGGCGGCCTGCTCAGCCTGGAGCGGCGCAAGCAGGTGCTGGAGATGGCGGTGAAGCACGACACGCTGATCGTGGAAGACGACCCCTACGGCGACCTCTACTTCGGCGCGGCCCCGCCGCCCAGCCTGCTCGCGCTCAGCCCCACCGTGCCCGGCAGCCGCGAGCGCCTGGTGCACTGCGGCTCCCTGAGCAAGGTGCTCAGCCCCGGCCTGCGCGTGGGCTGGATGGTGGGCCCGGCCGAGCTGCTGGCCAAGGCCACCATGTGCAAGCAGTTCAGCGACGCCCACACCAGCACCTTCGCCCAGGCCACCGCCGCGCAATACCTCAAGGCCGGCCGCATGCCCGCCACGCTGGACAAGGTGCGCAAGGTCTACGCCGAGCGCGCCACCACCATGGGCAACGCCCTGCGCCGCGAGCTGGGCGATGCGATCGACTTCGTGCAACCGCAGGGCGGCCTGTTCGTCTGGGCCAGCCTCACGGGGGCCGGTGGCAAGGTGAAGGACGGCGGAGAGCTGGCCAGGCGCGCGATCGAAAAAGGCGTGGCCTTCGTGCCAGGCGCGCCGTTCTTCGCGCGCAACCCCGACCACGCGACGCTGCGCCTGTCCTTCGCCACCGTGGGGCTGGAGAAGATCGAGGAAGGGATCGGGCGCCTGGGCCAGGCGGTCTGATGCCCCCAGGGCCAACCTGCCAGACCCTGTTGAAGGGTCTCCCACGCCTTGGCTGGACAGGGGTTGGGCTTTCATGTACTGTACGGAGATACAGTATTTTGAAGCTGCCCATTTTCCCCGCGCATCCATCCCGCCATGCTGCCCGCCGTTTCCTGGCAGGAGGACGATCCGTCCCCGGCCCCCACACCCGTTCGCCCGGCGCCGCCGCCCGCTGGTGGCCTGCCGGCGGCCGTGGCCGCGGCGCTGTGGCGGGGTGACCAGCTCGGCGCGCCGGTCTCGGCGGTGTGGCCCAGCGGCTTCGCCGCGCTGGACGCGCAGTTGCCTGGCGGTGGCTGGCCCGGCCATGGGCTGACCGAAATCCTCACCCCGCACAGCGGCACGCTGGAATGGCGCCTGCTCGGGCCGGCGCTGCGCCAGGTCTGTGCCGCCGGGCAGGCGGTGGTGGTGATCGGCCCACCGCTGGCGCCGCACCTGCCCGGCCTGCGCTTCGAAGGCCTCGACGAGCGCCAACTGGTCTGGGTGCAGGCCGACACAGCGGCCGAGCGCCTGTGGTCGGCCGAGCAGCTCATCAAGGCCCAGGCCGGCGGCGCGATCGTCGCCTGGCTGCCGCGGGCGAGGGCAGAGCAGATCCGCCGGCTGCAGGTGCTCGCCACCGGCTTCGAGTCGCCGGTCTTCGTGTGCCGGCCCATGCATGCCCTGGGCGAGTCCTCGGCCGCGCCGCTGCGCGTGCAGGCCTGCGTGGGGGTGGACTGGGAACTGCACCTGCGCATTGCCAAGCGCAAGGGCCCGCCGTTGGACGAGACCCTGCACCTGCCCTCGGTCCCCGCCAGTCTGGCCGCCGTCCTTCCGCCCCGGCTGCGCGAGCCCAGCCGGTGGTTGCACCGTCGAGAGAACGACCATGTTGTGGTCCGCCCTGCTGCCCAGCCCGAGCACCGGCACCGCACCGCCCACTGAGGCCGCGCCGCAGCGCGCGCTGGCGACCTGGGCCTTGCAGTTCACACCTCGCGTGGCCTTGGCCGACGAAGCCGTGCTCATGGAGGTGGCGGCCAGCGCGCGCCTGTTCGGCGGCCGGCGGGCCCTGCGCGACCGCGTGTGGGGTGAGGCCCGCGAACTCGGCGTGGCGCAGCTGGCCTGGGCGCCCAATGGCCTGGCCGCGCTCGCGCTGGCGCGCGCCGGCATCGAGAACGGTTTCCAGCGCCCGCTGGCCGCGCTGCTCGACACCCTGCCCATGGACACGCTGAGCGCGGTGCAGCCGCACCGGCTCACGCTCGAACACATCGGCTGCCGCACGCTGGGCGATGTGCGCGCGCTGCCACGTGGCGGCATTGCCCGACGTTTCGACGCGCAACTGCTGCGGGCGCTCGACCAAGCCTATGGGACGGTGCCCGAGGCGCACGACTGGGTGGCGCTGCCCGAGCATTTTGAAGAGCGGCTCGAACTCATGGCCCGCGTGGAGCAGGCGCCGGCCCTGCTGTTCGGCGCGCGGCGCCTGCTGCGCGTGCTCAGCGGCTGGCTGGCCGCGCGGCGCGCGGGCGTCACCGCCTTCACGCTGCGCTGGGCACACGACGCGATGCGTGCTCGCGCGGCGGGCGAGGGCGGCGAGATCACCATCCGCACCGCCGAGCCCACGCGCGACATCGAACACCTCTGCCGCTTGCTGGGTGAGCACCTGGCGCGCGTGAAACTGCTCGCGCCCGTGGGCGACCTGGTGCTGGTGGCCACCGAGGTGCGGCCCCTGCACGACGTGAGCGCCTCGCTGCTGCCCGACATCGTGCGCCAGGGCGAACAGCTGGGCCTGGTGCTGGAGCGGCTGTCCGCCCGCCTGGGGCCGCAGCGGGTGCTGCGCCCGGTGCTGCGCGAAGACCACCGCCCCGAATGGATGTGCCGCTGGCAGCCGGCCGCGCTGCCCTTGCCGCGCCAGGGCGCGCCCGGCACCGGGCTGCCCCAGCCCGGCTTTCTGCTGCCGGTGCCGCTGCGCCTGCTGGTGCAGGACGAGCGCCCGGTCTACCACGGCCGTCTGGTGCTGCTGCTCGGGCCGCAGCGCGTGGAAGGCGGTTGGTGGGACCGGGTGGACGGCGAAGACCGCATGCACCACGTGGTGCGCGACTACTGGGTGGCCCTGTCCGCCGAGGCCGGCGTGGTGTGGGTGTTCCAGACCCGCCTGCACGATGCCCCTGCCTGGTACCTGCATGGGCACTTTGCATGAACACGACGGCCGCTCTTCCCGACTACGCCGAGCTGCGGTGTCTCTCCAACTTCAGCTTTCTGCAAGGCGCCAGCCACCCGGAGGAACTGGTCGAGCGCGCGGTGGAACTGGGGTACCGCGCCCTGGCGATGGTGGACGAGTGTTCGCTCGCCGGCGTGGTGCGCGCGCACGTGGCCGCGAAGAAACATCGATTGCCTTTGCTGATCGGCAGCCAGTTCCGGGTGCGTTGCGATGCGCCGTTCACCCTCGTCGTGCTGGCCTGCCACCTCGACGGCTACGGCAACCTCTGCGAGTTCATCACCCGCCTTCGTCGTGCCTCGCCCAAAAAGGGCACCTACCGGCTGACGATCGGCGACATCGACGCCGAAGCCCTGACCGACTGCGTGGTGATCGCGGTGCCCGACACCGCTTGCGATCAAGGCCAGATGGACACCATCGCCCGTTGGCTGCTGTGGAATTTCCGTGGCCGTTGCTGGCTCGGCGTGGAACAGCTCTGCCGCTTCGACGACGAAATGCGGTTGCACCAGCTGCGCCAGAGCAGCGCGCTCACCGCCGTGCCGCTGGTGGCTGTGGGTGACGTGCGCATGCACGTGCGCTCGCGCAAACCCCTGCACGACGTGCTCACCGCGATCCGCATTGGCAAACCACTCACCGAATGTGGTTTTGCGCTGGAGCCCAATGCCGAGCAGCGCTTGCGCCTGCGTTCGACGCTGGGCAGCCTCTACCCCGCTGAGCTGCTGGCGGAAACGCTGGCGGTGGTCGGGCGCTGCGACTTCTCGCTCGATGAGTTGAGCTACCAGTACCCGAGCGAGGTGATTCCCGCAGGGGAGACGCCACAGAGTTACCTGCGGCGGTTGACCGAGGAGGGTGCCCAGCAGAAATGGCCGGGCGGAATCAGCCCCAAAAATGCGCAGCAGATCGAGCATGAGCTCGAACTCATTGCCTTCAAGCGGTACGAGCACTACTTCCTGACGGTGTACGACATCGTCGCCTTTGCGCGTTCGCAAAACATCCTGTGCCAGGGGCGTGGTTCGGCGGCCAACAGCGTGGTCTGCTACTGCCTGGGCATCACCGCAGTGAACCCCGATTTGACCGGTCTGCTGTTCGAACGCTTCATCTCGCGCGAACGCGACGAGCCGCCCGACATCGATGTCGACTTCGAGCACGAGCGCCGCGAAGACGTCATCCAGTACCTTTACGAGAAGTACGGACGAGAGCGCGCCGCGCTCACCGCCACCGTCATCAGCTATCGGCCCCGCAGCGCTCTGCGAGACGTGGGCAAGGCGCTGGGCTTCGAAGAGGGCTCGCTGAACGTGCTGGCCCAACAGTCGCGCTGGTGGGACGGACATGGCATCGCCGTCGAGCGGTTGCAGGAAGCCGGCCTTGACCCGGAAGACCTGAAGGTGCGTCAACTGCTGGAACACACCTCCACACTGATGGGTTTTCCGCGCCACCTCTCACAGCACACCGGCGGTTTCGTGCTGACGCAACTGCCGCTTTCGCGCCTGGTGCCCATCGAGAACGCCGCCATGGCAGGGCGCACCGTTATCGAATGGGACAAGGACGATCTCGATGCCTTGAAGATGCTCAAGGTGGACGTGCTCGCACTGGGCATGCTCACGGCCTTGCGCAAGGCCATGGCGCTGATCGGCCAGAAAGAGGGGCGCACTTTCGAACTGGAAGACGCGACCCCGGACGACAAGCCCACCTACGACATGATCTGCGCCGCCGACACCGTGGGTGTGTTCCAGATCGAGAGCCGCGCGCAGATGAGCATGCTGCCGCGCCTGCGGCCGGGCTGTTACTACGACCTCGTCATCGAGGTTGCGCTGGTGCGGCCCGGGCCCATCCAGGGTGGCGCGGTGCACCCCTATCTGAAGCGGCGACAGAAAAAAGAGGAGGTGAGCTATCCAGGGCCTGAGCTGAAAGAAGCATTGGGGCGGACACTGGGCGTGCCCATCTTCCAGGAGCAATGCATGCAGATCGCCGTGTTGGCCGCCGGTTTCACACCCGATGAGTCCGACCAGTTGCGCCGCGCCATGGCCGCCTGGAAGCGCCACGGCCATGTGCAGAAATACGAGGAGCGGCTGGTCAAAGGCATGACCGACCGGGGCTACGAACTTGAATTCGCCCAGAGCATCTTCGAGCAGATCAAAGGCTTCTCCAGCTACGGTTTCCCCGAAAGCCACGCCGCCAGCTTCGCGCTGCTGGTCTATGTGAGCGCGTGGATCAAATGCCACCACCCCGCCGAGTTCCTCACCGCGCTGCTCAACAGCCAGCCGCTGGGTTTCTACACGCCCAGCCAGCTGGTGCAGGACGCGAAACGCCACGGCGTGGTCGTGCGGCCGGTGGACGTGATGCACAGCGACCGCGACAGCACGATCGAAGCCGACGGCGCGGTGCGGCTGGGCCTGCGCCTGGTCAGTGGCATCGGCCAGGAGGCGGCCGAGCGCATCGTGCGGGCGCGCGCGCAACAAGCCTTGCGCAACGCGCAAGACCTCGCGCGCCGCGCCAGCCTGGACCAGCCGCAGATGAAAGCGCTGGCTGCCGCCGATGCCCTCGGGGGCCTGAGCGGCCACCGCCGCCAGCAGGTGTGGGACGCCGCCGCGCTGCGCTCAGCGCCGGCGCTGCTCAAAGGCGCGCCGGTGGAGGAGGCCCCGCTGGCCTTGCCCGCCGCACCCGAAGGCGAGGCCATCGTGTGGGACTACGCCAGCACCGGCCTCACCCTGCGCCGCCACCCGCTCGCCCTGCTGCGTGAGGAGCTCGCCAGGCGCCGGTGCATGACCGCCGAACAACTTCAGGACGCACCCAATGGCCGTCTGGTGCGCCACTGCGGCATCGTCACCCTGCGCCAGCAGCCCGGCACCTCCTCGGGCGTGGTGTTCGTGAGCCTGGAGGACGAAACCGGCGTGGTGCAGGTCATCGTGTGGCAACGCATCCGCGAGCGCCAGCGCGCCGTGCTCACCGGCGCGCGCCTGCTGGCCGTGCGTGGTGTGTGGCAGCGCGAGGGCGAGGTGCGCAACCTCATCGCCGGCCACCTCGAAGACCTCACGCCCTTGCTCAACGGCCTGTCCACCGTCAGCCGGGATTTCCATTGAAGCCCATCGGCGCTAGGATCGCCCGCATGAACCTCGATACTTGGCTCATCTACCTCCTGGCGGCGGCCGGCCTGTCCCTCTCGCCCGGCCCCAACGGCCTGCTCGCGCTCACGCACGGCGTGCTGCACGGCCAGCGCAAAACGCTGTTCACCATCTTCGGCGGCACGCTGGGCTTCGTGGCCGTCATCGCGCTGTCCATGTTCGGCATCGGCGCGCTGCTGCAGACCTCGCTGGTGTGGCTCACCGCGCTGAAGTGGCTCGGTGGCGCGTACCTCGTGTGGCTGGGCATCCAGGTCTGGCGCTCACCGCCCGTGGGCGTGCAGCTCACCCAGGACGACCGGGCCGGGCCGGCGCGCTCAGGCGCCTCGCTGTTCCGGCAGGGTGCCCTGTCCGCCGTCACCAACCCCAAGGGCATCCTGTTCTTCGCGGCCTTCCTGCCGCAGTTCATCGACCCGCACCGCAGCCTGCTGCTGCAGTTCCTGATCATGGCCGGCACCTTCGCGCTGGTCGAGGCCATCACCGAGCTGTTCATCGCCGGCATGGCCGCGCGCATCAGCCCCTGGCTGCGCCGCGTGGGCAAGCGCTTCAACCAGGTCTGTGGCGGCATCTTCGTGGCCATCGGGCTGGCGCTGCCGTTGCGCGGCTGAGGGGGCAGCTCACAAAAAAACCGCCCCGAAGGGCGGTTTGCGCGATGGGAGAAGCGGTTTAAGTCTTTTCCTTGGCGGCCTTCACGGCGCGGTCGTGAACTGCCTTGGCGTCCGCCTTGCACACCTTCTGGGCGTCGCCGGCCTGGTCTTCGCATTTTTCCTTGGCGAGGTCGTAGGTGGTGTCCGCCTTGACCTCCTCAAGCTTGCGGGCGTTGCCCAGCGTGGCCTTGTACTTGTGCTCCAGCTCGGCCTTCTCGACCTTTTCCTTGCCCTTGGCTTCGACTTCGCAAATGTCCTTGGCGTTGTCCTTGAGGGCATCGCACGACTTCTTCGCGGTCTTGTAGTTCATCTCCACGCGGTCTTTGGCCGCGTCGTATTCGGCCTTGGTCATGGCCTGGGCCGATGCGATGGCAGAGGCGGCGCACAGGGTGATGGCAGTGAGTGTCTTGATGTACATGGTTTTCATCTCCTGAGGGTTTCGAGAAACTTCATCTTCGCCCTGCGGCTGCGTGCCCTCCGTAGGAAAAGCGCGCCGAGCCGTGTAGGAGAAGAAGCTTCCCGGGCTACGATGGCATGCTCAAAGAGAGATGGCTGAAAGGACGCCTCGAACCCATGAACTTCGGTGGAAACCTCAAAGCCTGGGCGAAGCGCACCAGGCGCGATGGCATGACCCTGTGGTTGGCCGGCAAACACCCGCGCACGCCCTGGCATGCGAAGGCACTGGGCATCTTCGTGGTGGCCTACGCGCTGAGTCCCATCGACCTGATTCCTGATTTCATTCCCGTGCTCGGCTACATCGACGACGTGCTGCTGTTGCCGGTCTTGATCTTGCTGGCTATCAAGCTCCTGCCTTCCGATGTGCTTCAGGAATGCCGTCGCGAAGCGGACCGGTGGATGGAGACCAGGGGCGCCAGACCCCGCAGCCGACTGGGGATGCTGATGGTGGTCGGCATCTGGATGGCCCTGGGCGCGGCCGCGTTCGTCTGGCTTGTTCGATGACCCTCGCGGAGCCTCTGCCCATGCCTGCCTTGACCCCGATGACCCGCACCGAACACGTTCACTCTGCAGGTGCCGCCGTCCTGTGGCGATGGGCATCGTTGGCGGGGATGGTGCTGCTGACAGGCTGTGTTGTGCCGCCGCCCACCGCCACCACCGATTCCCTCGGCATTGCGTTCATCCGGGTGCCCGCGGGCGAGTTCCTGATGGGCAGCGACGAACCGGTGTCGGCGCTGGCCGTGGCCTATCCCGGGCTGGAGCGGTCCCGCTTCGAGGGCCTGTCGGACGAAGCCCCGGTGCACCGAGTGCGCATCACCAAGCCCTTCGAGATGAGCCGCCACGAGATCACGGTGGGTCAGTTCCGGGTGTTCCTGCAACGCTCGGGCCATGTGCCCGAATCGGTCGCGGATGGCACCGGGGGCTATGGTTACAACCCGGCCTACGACCCCGCCACCAGCCCCCGGCGCGATGCGTTCGAGGGGCGATCCCCGCGCTACTCCTGGCAGAACCCTGGCTTCGCGCAGGGCGACGACCACCCGGTGGTGAACGTCACCTGGAACGACGCGGTCGCGCTGGCCCGCTGGCTGTCACAGCAGGAGGGCCGCACCTACCGCCTGCCGACGGAGGCCGAGTGGGAGTACGCGTGCCGCGCCGGCGGCACGGGCCGCTACCAGCATGGCGACGACCCGGCGGGGCTGATCGGGGTGGGCAACACGTTCGATGAAGACGCCGCCGTGAACTGGCCGGCCTGGCGCGATCGGGCGGTGCCCGGCCGCGATGGCCATGCGTTCACGGCGCCCGTGGGCGTCTACACCGCGAACGCCTTTGGCCTGCACGACATGCATGGCAATGTGTGGGAGTGGGTATCGGACTGGCATGGGGACGACTACTACGCGCAGTCGCCCATGGACGACCCGACGGGCCCGGCCGATGGCGCGGTGAAGGTGCGCCGAGGCGGCTCCTGGCACACCTGGCCCTTGTACACGCGGTGCGCGTTCCGCAACTGGAACACGGTGCAGACGCGTTACACGCTGGTGGGCATCCGCCTGGTGCGCGAAGCTTCTCGTTGAACGGCGTTACTTTCGATCGCCGGCCAGCTGGTCGGTGATGAGACTCCAGTGCTCCGGGCTCACCGGTGTGATCGAGAGCCGGTTGCCGCGCTTGAGCACCACCATGTCGGCCAGCTCGGGCGTGTCGCGCAACTCGGGCAGTCCGATCAGCCGCGTCTTGCGCAGGGCCTGCACGTCCAGCAGCAGCCAGCGCGGCGCGTCGGGTTTCGACGCGGCGTCGAAATAGGGTGATTTGGCGTCGAACTGCGTGGGATCAGGCCGCGTGGTGGAGGCCACGCGCGCGATGCCGGCGATGCCCGGCTCGGGGCAGCTGGAGTGGTAGAACAGCACGCCGTCGCCGACCTGCATGCCGTCGCGCATGAAGTTGCGGGCCTGGTAGTTGCGCACCCCGGTCCAGGGCACGGTGGCTTTCGGGGCGGCGAGCGCGTCGTCGATCGAGCACTCGTCGGGCTCGGATTTCATCAGCCAGTATTGGGTCATGGTGGTGTCCTTTCCCTGCCTCAATGCAGCTTCACCAGCGGCGTCGCCCGCTTCACGAGGAAGCGCGCCACCGCCAGCACGCCGGTGCGCAGGGTGCCGAGCACGGCCTGGTGGTGCATCAGGTGCAGGCTCACGTACATCATGCGGGCGAACATGCCTTGCACGTACCAGGTGGAGCGGAACAGGTTGCCCATGAGGTTGCCGACCGAGGTCTGCGTGCCCAGCGAAACCAGCGAGCCGTGGTCCTTGTAGACGTAGGGCCGGGTGCCCGCGGGCCGGTCGCTGGCGCGGCGCAGCAGCGCGTCAACGAGGTAGCTGGCCTGCTGGTGCGCGGCTTGGGCGCGCGGGGGAACGAAGCCACCATCGGCCGTGGGGCAGGCGGCGCAATCACCCAGCGCGTAGAGGTCGGACTGGCCTTTCACCAGCAGGTTGCCTTCCACCTCCAGCAGGCCGGCGCGGGTGGTGGGCAGGCCGAGGGTGCCCAGCACGTCGGGGGCCTTGATGCCGGCGGCCCAGACCACGATGTCGGCCGCAAACACGCGGCCGGTGGCGTCTTCCACCAGCTCGGACGTGATGCGCGCGACGCGGCAGTTGGTTTCGATGGTGACGTGGCGTTCGCGCAGCAGCTGCGCGGCGGCGGTGGACACTTTTTCGGGCAGCGGCGCGAGGATGCGGGCCGCGCCTTCGAGCAGGGTGATCTGCACGTCGCGGTGCGGGTCGAGCCGGCGAAAGCCGTAGCGCGAGTGCACCACGCTGGCTTCGCGCAGCTCGGCCGCGAGTTCCACGCCGGTGGCGCCGCCGCCGATGATGACCACGCGCACCTGGGCTTGCGAGCCCGCGCTCTTGCGCAGTTCGGCCGCCGTGAGCAGCTTGAGCATGCGCAGGCGGAAGTGTTCGGCGTCGGCCGGGCGGTTGAGCGAGAGCGTGTGTTCGGCCGCGCCGGGCACGTTGAAGTGGTTGGCCGTGCTGCCGACCGCGATCACCAACTGGTCGAAGGGCAGGGTGCGCTCGGGGATGAGTTCCTCGCCGGTTTCGTCGGTGATGGGCGCCACGGTGAGGGTCTTGCCGGTGGCATCGAGCGCGGTCATGGCACCGAAGCAGAAGGTGAAGCGGTTGTCGTGCGCGAGCATTTCGTACGACAGGCCTTCCTGGTGGATGTCCAGCGTGCCGGCGGCGACTTCGTGCAGCGAGGGTTTCCAGATGTGGAAGAGCTGCTGGTCGACCAGGGTGACCTGCTCCGCGCCGAGCTTGCGCCCGAGTTTGCAGGCCAGTTCCAGGCCGCCCGCGCCGCCACCCACGATCACGATTCTTGTGTGCATTCTTTTCGTCCCAGTGGAAGATCGGCGTCCACTGTAGACGACGCGGCCCTCCCTCAGCTTCGCTCGGGCTTGTGGCCGGTCACGAGCACGAACTCGGCCGGCACCGCGTAGCCGGCGCCGCTGCGCCAGGGCGCGAGCGCGTCGAGGTAGCGGGCGCAGGCCCGCGCGCGCGCCTCGTCGCCAAAGCGCGACCAGGCCAGCGCCACCGGGCCGCCGGCGAAGGCGGCGCGGCAGGCTTCGTCGCCGCTGGCGTAGTGCAGGGTGGTGTTCAGGCGCTCGGTCCGCAGGCCGGTCGCGCCGGCCTGGCCGCACAGCCGCGCCAGCGCGTCGCCCTGGCCGAGGCGGAAGAACAGCGGGCAGACTTCGGTGGTCACTTCGGCATCGACGATGGGAAACAGCGCCGACCAGCCGCAGCGCGCTCGCTCGCCCCACACCGCCAACCCCAGGCGGCCGCCCGGGTGCAGCACGCGCACCAGTTCCTTCAAAGCCTGCTCGGGTTCGGGCAGGTACATGAGGCCGAAGGCGCACAGCGCGGCGTCCAGGCTGGCATCGGCCAGCGCCAGCTGTTCCGCGTCCATGCGCTCCCAGCGCATGTGCCGCTGCCCGGCGGCCCGCGCGCGGCGCTCGGCGGCCTGCACCATGCGCTCCGAGAGGTCGACCCCGATCACCTGGCCCTGCGGCCCCACGCTGTGCGCGGCGCGCAGGGCGACCAGGCCGGTGCCGCAGGCCACGTCGAGCACGTGTTCACCGGTTTGCAGCGCCATGCGCTCCAGCAGGCGAGCCTGGGCGGGCGCCAACTGGTCCTGCCACAGCGCCTCGTAGCCGTCCGCGGCCAGGTCCCAGCCGTAGCGCTGCACGCGGCGTTGAAGGCGCGCGTCCATGGTGGGCCCTTTCGTCAGCGGCGGGTGATGACGATTTCGAGGTACTCGCTGGGCACCACCAGCGCGGTGGGCCCGCCCCGGTTGAGGCGGTTGAGCAGTTCGGTGAGGTCGCTCTCCAGCGCCTGGGCCTTGTCGGGCGGCAGCGCGGCGAAGGCCTTGTGCACCGGGCCGTACCAGGTGCGGAACACGTCGATGAAGTGCGCGGCCGAGCGGTAGCGGAAGTTGAACAGCCGGGGGGTGGCGTCGATCTTCGCGGCGGTGGGACCGAAGAGCTCGCGCAGATGTGCCTCCGTACCCCAAAGCGAGGGCGGTTGCACGCCGGCCGGTGGTGGCAGCTGGCGCCCCAAGGTCTTGAACAGTTGGCCGATGAAGCCTTCGGGCGTCCAGTTGGCCAGGCCGATGCGCCCGCCGGGGCGGCAGACGCGCGCCATCTCGGCCGCGCTGCGGGCGTGGTCGGGCGCGAACATCACGCCGAAGGTGGAGAGCACCACGTCGAAGCTGGCGTCGTCAAAGGGCAGTTCTTCCACGTCGGCGACCTGGAATTGCACGTCCAGCCGCTCGGCCTGCGCGCGCTCGGCGCCGCGTTCGAGCAGGGTGGGCACGTAGTCGGTGGAGGTGACGCGGGCGCCCCGGCGCGCCGCGGCGAGGGTGGCGTTGCCGTTGCCGGCGGCCACGTCGAGCACGCGCTCGTCCCAGCGCAGATCGCAGGCCTCGGCGAGCGATTCGCCCACGAGTTGCAGCGTGGTGCCAATGACGGCGTAGTCGCCGCTGGCCCAGGCGGCCTGCTGGCGGGTTTTCAGGGCAATGAAGTCGGTCGGTGCGTTCATGGTGTGTGTCTCGCTGAAGGGTGGCTGGCGTGCGGGCCGCGGTGATCGATGGCCCGGCATGCAGTGGAACGCGAGGCGGTGTGTGGTGTCCTGCCCGAGGCGCGCTCAGGGCTGCCCGATCGTCCGGATCTGGCCCGGGGCGCTGGTGCGGCTGACCGCACGTCCGGAAATGCTGTCCCGGCGTCCGGCCCGGGTGCATGAGCCGACGTGCTGCCTTGGTGCCTGGGAGCAGGGCGACCATAATGCCTCGGCCCGGAGGTGTACCGTGACGCAACAACACATCGCAGAGGCCCTGCAGCGCGTGCAAGCCGTGCTGCTGCGCCGGCCCGAGAGCGGCTTGCACGAGGACGGCCCAGCCACCGCGCGCTGGACCGGCGGCACGCGCGTGGTGGCCAGCCACGCCAACGGCACGCAGGTGCCTTCCGACATGCCGAGCGAACTCGGCGGCACCGGCGATCTGGTGACGCCGGGCTGGCTGTTCCGCGCGGGGCTGGCGTCCTGCGCGACCACCTCCATCGTGATGGCGGCGGCGGCCGAGGGTGTCGAACTCACCAGCCTGGAGGTGAAGGCGACCAGCCGCTCCGACACGCGCGGCCTGCTCGGCATGCGCGATGCCGACGGACAGGCGGTGAACGCCGGGCCAGGGGATGTGCAGTTGGCCGTGCGCGTTCAGGCCAACGGCGTGCCGCCCGAACGCCTGCGCGCGCTGGTGCAGGCGGCGGTGGGCCGCTCGCCGATTCCCAACGCGTTGCAGGCCGCGACGCCGCTGGCCTTGCGCATCGATGCTGGCTGAAAAGGCATGGACGCCTTGTCCGAAACCCTGCGCGTGGTGCAACTGGTGGGCGCCATCTTTCTCCAGGGCCGCTTCACCGCGCCCTGGTGCTACCAGTCGCCGCGCGCCGACGCGGCCGCGCCGCTGCTGGAGCCCGATGCCGAGCGGGTGGTGATCTTTCACTTGGTCACCGAAGGCGAGTGTTTCGTGGAGCTGGACCACCAGCCGCCGGTGCGGCTGGGCGCGGGGGATGTGATCGTGTTCTCGCAGGGCGATGCGCACCGCATGGGATCGGCCCCCGGCCTCACGCCCGCGCCCGCCACGCCGTTGAAGGAACTGCTGCAGCGCCGGCCCCGGCAGCTGATGTACGGCGGGGGCGGCGCGCCGACCCGGCTGCTGTGCGGCTACCTGGCCTGCGATGCGCGGCTGGCCCGCCTGCTGCTGGCCGGGCTGCCGCCGCTGGTGCGGGTGAACGTGCGCGGATCGAACGCGGGCACCTGGCTGGAAGCCTCGGTGCGCTACGCGCTGGCCGAGGCGCGCTCGCCCCGGCCGGGCGGTGCGGGCGTGTTGTCCAAGCTGGCCGAGGTGCTGTTCATCGAGGTGCTGCGGCTCTACATCAACGAGCAGAGCGCGGGCCGCACCGGCTGGCTCGCGGGCCTGGGCGACCGCGTGGTGGGGGCCGCACTCAACGCGCTGCACCAGCGCCCGGCGCACGCCTGGACGCTGGAGGAACTCGCGCGCGAGGCCGGCACCTCGCGCTCGGTGCTGGCCGAGCGTTTCCAGCACCTGGTGGGCAGCTCGCCCATGCAGTACCTGATCCAGTGGCGCATGATGCTCGCGGCCAACCTCCTCTGCCGCAGCAAGGCGCCGCTCTCGCGCATCGCCGAGGACGTGGGCTACCAGACCGACACGGCCTTCATCCGCGCGTTCCGGCGCGAGTACGGCGTGCCGCCGGCGACCTGGCGGCGCCGGCGCGCGGCGCAGGGGGACCTGGCCGAACAGACCTGATTCGCGCGGTTGTCCTCCGGGCACGGTTCTGGCTACGATGGGCCATGAACATGGTTGACTGGCTCCCCGAAGATTTCCCCCCGTTTATTGCCGCCTGGCTGCCCGCCCTGGTGCTCGTGCTGCCGCTGTGCCTGCTGGCCGAGCTGGTGTTCCGGGTCGGCCGCCGCGTGGTGCGGCGCGCCGCGCAGCGCGCCCCCATGGTGGCCAGCGTGGGGCGCGCCATCGAGGCGCCGGCGCACCTGGCGCTGCAGTTGCTGGCGCTCAATCTGGCCTGGCAGCAGGGCCCCGAGGACTTGCCCGGGGTGGATCGCCTGCTCACGCTGCTGCTCATCGGCGTGTTCACCTGGCTGCTGGCGCGCGTGGTGCAGGGCGTGGCGCGGGGTGTGAACGAGGCCAACCCGCTGGCGGTGTCGGACAACCTCTCGGCGCGCCGCATCCAGACCCAGACCATGGTGCTCTCGCGCACCGTGCAGGGGCTGGTGGTGCTGATCGGCGTGTCCCTGATGCTCATGACCTTCCCGGCCGTGCGCCAGATCGGCACCAGCCTGCTGGCTTCGGCCGGCGTGGTGGGCATCGTGGCGGGTTTCGCGGCGCGGCCGGTGCTGGGCAACCTGATCGCGGGCCTGCAGATCGGCCTGAGCCAGCCGATCCGCATCGACGACGTGGTGATCGTGGAGAACGAGTGGGGCGTGATCGAGGAGATCACCGGCACCTACGTGGTGGTGCGCATCTGGGATCAGCGGCGCCTGGTGGTGCCGTTGCAGTACTGGATCGAGAAGCCGTTCCAGAACTGGACGCGCCGCACCTCGGAACTCATCGGCACGGTGTTTCTCTGGGTGGACTACCGCATGCCGCTGGCGCCGCTGCGCGAGGCCTTGCAGGCGGCCTGCGAGAAGTCGCCCCACTGGGACAGGCGCTTCGCGCTGCTGCAGGTGACCGAAGCGGGCGAGAAGGCAATGCAGTTGCGCTGCCTCGTCACGGCCGCCTCGGCCCCTGCGGCGTGGGACCTGCGCTGCCACGTGCGCGAGCACCTGATCGATTTCATCCAGCGCGAGTACCCGGGTTATCTGCCGCGCCACCGGGCCGAGCTCGACCCGCCCGAGCCGGCGGCATCGGGCCCTGTGGTCAACGGACCGCCGCCGGTGGAGGGTGGCGCGGCCGAAATGGAGACGCCCAGCACGCCCAGCCCGCCACCGGCCCGTGGCTGACACGATTTTTTTGAAAGGACACCCCATGGACCCGTTCATGCAAGCCGCCATCGACGAAGCCCGGCTGGGCCGCGAGGAAGGGGGCATCCCGATCGGCTCGGTGCTCGTGCACCAGGGCCGCATCATCGGGCGCGGCCACAACCGACGGGTGCAGCAGGGCAGCGCCATCCTGCACGGCGAGATGGACGCGCTGGAGAACGCGGGCCGGCAGCCCGCGCGGGTCTACCAGGAATCGGTGATCTACACCACGCTCTCGCCGTGCCCGATGTGCAGCGGCGCGATCGCGCTCTACGGCATCCCGAAGGTGGTGGTGGGCGAGAACCAGACCTTCCTGGGCGAGGAAGACTGGCTGCGCGCTCGGGGCGTGGAGGTGCAGGTGCTGCAGGAACCGAGCTGCGTGCACCTGATGCGGGACTTCATCGCCGCCGAGCCCGGGCTCTGGAACGAGGACATCGGCGAGCCTTGAGGTGGCGCGGGGTCAGGGGCTGGCCGTGGCCTCGCCGGTGCCGCGCGACCTGACCACTTCGCAGTGCCAGCGGTCGTGCCGCAGGATGTGGCCGGCCGCCTCGAGCTGGCGCAGCGAACGCGCGATGGTCTCGCGCGTGGTGGAGAGCAGGGCGGCCAGCGCCACGTGGCTGGGCAGGCGGATCGCCTGACTGCGCTGCTCGCGCGCGTACAGCTGCAGCGTGGCGAGCAGCTTCTGCTGCAAGCCCTTGATGCGCATGACGCGCGACCAGTCGGCCAGTTGGCCGTGCGCGTCCACGATGTGGGCCTGGATGCAGGCGTGGAACTGGCGGTCCACCACGCCCAGGCGGTAGAAGTCGGGCACGTCCACGCTGCAGACCCGGCCGGTGGAGAGGGCCTGGGCGCCGATCTGTTCCTGGTGCCCGTAGACCGCGTAGCCCCCGAGGGTCTTGCCCCGGCCGAGCAGGGCCACCGGGTGCGGCTGCCCATCCTCACCCTGCCGGGTGGCCATCACGGCGCCGATCTTGATGATGGAGATGCGCTGCGCCACCACGCCTTCGAGCTGGAGCGCGTCGCCCTTGCCGAAGGCCGATTCCTCGATGCACGAGGCCAGCAGTTCGCGCGAGGCGTCCGGCAGGCCGCCCATGAGGCAGACCTGCAGCGTGGCGCAGTGGCTGCAGCGCGTCCGGCAGCGGGGCGGCGGGACAGGCGTGGCATCGGTGGCGGTCGGCTGTTTCATAGGGGCCCCGGGATTTAAACAAGGGTTCCTCCCCAGTAGACGCGAAACAGGGGCCTGGAAACGCGTGCTGCGTCACATCCGTTGCAGATTCCCGGTTTTCTGCTGCGTTTTTTGAGATGTCTCATGGCGCTTGTGTGCCGAAATGGGGTCACATGCGGTCCTCTGCGGACCGTGGTGCGAGACCCCCACCTCCTTGAGAGCGAGACACTTGCCCATGCGAAACAACCAGCCCGTGACGCAGCAGGAATACGAGTTCGATGAACGCAGCACCCTGCTGTCGACCACGGACACGCAGAGCCACATCGTTCATGCCAACGCGGCGTTCGTGGAGGTCAGCGGCTTCACCGCCGAGGAGCTCATCGGCCAGCCCCACAACCTGGTGCGCCACCCCGACATGCCGCCCCAGGCCTTTGCCGACATGTGGGCCACGCTGCGCCAGGGCATGCCCTGGTCGGCCCTGGTGAAGAACCGGCGCAAGAACGGCGACCACTACTGGGTGCGCGCCAACGCCGCGCCGGTGATGCGCAACGGTGTGCTCACGGGCTACCTCTCGGTGCGCACCAAGCCGGGCCGTGAGGAGGTGCAGGGCGCCGAGGCGTTGTACCGGCGCTTTCGCGAAGGCCGGGCGCAGGGCTGGCGCTTCTTTCGCGGGCTGGTGGTGCGCAGCGGCCCGCTGGCCTGGCTGTCCTGGAACGGCTGGCTGGGCGTGAGCGGGCGCATCCGCCTGGCGCTGCTGCTGCCTGGCCTGGGCATGGCCGCCGCGCTGGCGTTCTCGGGCCTGCCGGCCGGGCGAGCCGCGTGGGCGGTGGGCCTGCTGGTGCTGCTGCTGACGGGGAGCGCGCTGTGGCTGCAGCGGCAACTGGCCGCGCCGCTCAAGCTGGTGCTGCGGCAGGCCCAGCGCGTGGCCAGCGGGCACGCGGGTGGGCTGGCCAGCCTGAACCGGGTGGACGAGATCGGCATGCTGCTGCTCACGGTGAACCAGTCGGCGCTGAACCTGCGCTCGCTGCTGGCCGACATGTCGACCCAGGCCACCGGGGTCTCGGTGGCCAGTGGCGAGATCGCCCACGGCAATGACGACCTCAGCAGCCGCACCGAACAGACCGCCGCCAACCTGCAGCAGACCGCGTCGTCCATGGAGCAACTGGTGGCGACCATGCGGCAGAACGCGAGCGCGGCCCAGGACGCCGCCACGCTGGCGCGCCAGACCAGCGAGGTGGCGAGCTCGGGCGGCGAGGCCATGCGGGCGATGGCGCGCACCATGGAGCAGATCACGCGCTCGAGCCACCGCATTGCCGAGTTCGTGGACATCGTGGACGGCATCGCCTTCCAGACCAACATCCTGGCGCTCAACGCCGCCGTGGAGGCCGCGCGCGCGGGTGAGCAGGGGCGGGGTTTCGCGGTGGTCTCCACCGAGGTGCGCACGCTGGCGCAGCGCAGCGCGAACGCGGCCAGGGAGATCCGCGAACTGATCGACGGCAGCCTGGCCGGCATCCGCGAGGGGGCCACGCAGGTCGAGGCCACCGGGTCGCGCATGAACGAGATCGTCGCGCAGGTGGGTGATCTGGCCCGGTTGATCACCACCGTCAATGCCGCTTCCGTGCAGCAGACGCGCGAGATGGAGCAGCTCAACACCGCCGTGAGGCGGCTCGACGAAATGACACAGCAGAACGCGGCGCTGGTGGAGCAGAGCGCCGCCGCGGCCAACGCCCTGAACCACCAGTCGCAGAGCATGAAAAGCGCGGTGGGCATCTTTGCCTGAGGAACAGACCATGTCCCCGACGCCCATGCCCGCCGCCGAAGATGTGATGCGGCGTTTCCAGATGCTGGAGATGATCGTGGAGAACACCTCCAACATGGTGGTGGTGACCGACGAGGAGCGCCGCATCACCTGGGTCAACGCCGCGTATTCGCGCATCACCGGTTGGCGCTTGGACGAATGCGTGGGCCGCCGCCCGGCCGACCTGCTGCACGGGCCGCAGACCAGCGCCCTGTCGCTCTCCCGCCTGGGTGCGATGGTGCGGCAGGGGCAGGCGGTGCGGGACTTCGAGTTGCTGAACTACAAGCGCTCGGGCGAGCCGTACTGGGTGTCGCTCAACATCGAGCCGATCCGGGACGCGGCGGGCCAGTTGAGCAGCTACGTGTCGATCCAGACCGACATCACCGAGCGCAAGAAGCGCGAGCTGCTCACCGCCGACCTGCAGCACCGGCTGGAGCTGGCGCAGCGGCTGGCGCGGCTGGGCCGCATCGAACACGACGAGGACACCGGCCGCTCGCGCTGGACCTCGGAGATCTACCGCATCCTCGGTTGCGAACGCGACGAGGAGGCGCGCGGCGTGCAGGCGTTCATGGCGCACGCCCACGAGCAGGACCGGCCGATGCTGCAGGCGGCGCTGGACGCGGCCCTGCGCTCGGGCGACGAGATCGACGTGGAGTTCCGCGTGGTCACCGCCACCGGCGCCTGCCGCTGGGTGCGCTGCCGGGGCGTGCCGCACGTGGGGTCAAACGCGGTCGAGCTGCCGCTCACGTTCTCGGTGCAGGACGTCACGCTGTACAAGAACCTGATCGAGCAGCGCCACCGCCGCAACGAAGACCTGAACCAGCAGGTGCTGATGCGCACGCGCCAGCTGGAGGAGGCCTACGGCTCGCTGGAGGAGTTCTCGTACGCGCTCTCGCACGACCTGCGCACACCGCTGCGCCACATCGCGGGGTTCGCCGAGCTGCTCAAGGAAGAGGTGAGCGCGGGTGATGTGCAGGGCAGCCTGCCGTACTGCGACAAGATCATCCGCGCCGCGGTGCAGATGAGACACCTCATCGACGGCATGCTGTCGTTCGCGCGCCTGGGCCGCAAGGGCATGAAGGTGGGGGCGGTCGACATGGCCGCGCTGGTGGACGAGACCGTGACGGCGCTGGCGATCGATGCCGGCATGAAGAAACTGCGCTGGCGCATCCAGCCCGGCCTGCCCACGGTGCAGGGCGACCCGGTGCTGCTGCGCGAGGTGTGGGTCAACCTGCTGGACAACGCAGTGAAGTACGCGTCTCACCGCGAGGTGATCGAGATCGAGGTGGGCTGGCGCGCGCTGCCCGATGGCACCGAGTTCCACGTGAGCGACAACGGCGTGGGCTTCGAACCGGGGCAGGCGGAGCGGCTGTTCGGCATGTTCCAGCGCCTGCACAGCGACCCGCGCTTCGAGGGCGCGGGCATCGGGCTGGCGCTGGTGCGCCGCATCGTGGAGTACCACGGCGGGCGCATCTGGGCCGATGCCTGCCCCGACCAGGGGGCCAGCTTCCATGTGTTCCTGCCCTTGACGGTGGCGCCGGACGTCCCCGACGAGGCCCACAGGCGGCCCGAGGACGCGCCGCCCGTGGGCCGCAGCGCCTGAACAGGCCCTACATCCAGAGCGCGCGCCAGGCCAGCCGGGGGAGGTCGCTCTTGTGCAGCGTCACGCGGGTCTGCCAGCTGCGGTGGTGTTGGGCGGCGATGCCGTCGAGGATGCGCAGGCCGCCTTGCACCACCAGGCGCAGTTCCCAGCCGGCGCGGCCCGGCACGCGGTGCACCAGGGGTGCGCCCTGCTGCATGAGGCCACGCGCGCAGGCGCAGAGCTCGGCCACCACGGCCTGCATGGCCTGTTCCTTGCTGCCATGGTTCGATTCGAAGTCGGCCACGGCCACGCCCTGGCGCCGCAAGGTGTCGGCCGGCAGGTAACAGCGCCCGCGCGGCAGGTCCACGCTGATGTCCTGCCAGAAGTTGATGAGTTGCAAGGCGCTGCAGATCTGGTCGCTCTGGCGCAGCGAAGCCTCGTCGCGCACCCCATACAGATGCAGCAGCAGGCGACCCACCGGGTTGGCCGACAGCCGGCAGTAGGCCAGCAGCTCGGGGGTGTCGGCATAGCGGTGACCACTCGCGGTGTGGCGCACGTCTTGCTCGAAGGCGCTGAGCAGGTCGTGCAGGCATTGAGCGGGCAAGGCATGGCGGCGCACGGCCTTGCCCAGCGCGCGGAAGATGCCGGGCCAGCGCGCTTCGGGCATGTCCAGCGTGGAGCGCGAGGTGGGTTGCAGGCAGCGGTGCAGTTCGGCGCGGTAGGCGGCCAGGTCGGCCAGGCGCTGCGCCGCGTCGGCATTGCCTTCGTCGGCGATGTCGTCGGCCGCGCGGGCGAAGTGGTAGATGGCGCCCACGGCCGGGCGCAGCGCCGGCGGGCACAGCCAGGAGGCGACGGGGAAGTTCTCGTAGTGCCCGACACCCGAGCCCAGCGGCGTCGCGTCAGCCCCGTTGGATGACGTTTTTGTCATGAAGAAGGTTCATGGATTTGATCTACAATTTTGATTACTAACCGGTCAGTCATTAGTGTAGGGCGCCATGAGCGCTCTTTCACGCCCCTGTGTTTCCACCCCCGCATCCGCCTGCAACACCATGAAAACACCGCATTTTGTCCTGATCGTGAACGCCGCCCTGGTCCTGTCCGCCTGCTCCCGCCCGCCCGCGCCGCAGGAGCCGATCCGCTCGGTCAAGCTGCTTACCGTAGGAACGGGCAATGTGGTGGCGCGCAGCGAGTACGCCGGTGAGGTGAGGGCGCGCACCGAGTCGCGCCTGGGCTTCCGGGTGGGCGGCAAGCTGGTGCAGCGCCCGGCCGAGGTGGGGCAGCGGGTGAAGCCGGGCCAGTTGCTGGCGCAACTGGACGCGCAGGACCTCGCGCTCTCCAGCCAGGCCGCGCAGGCCCAGGTGAGCGCCGCGCAGACCCAGCGCGACCTCGCCGCCGCCGACCTCAAGCGTTACCAGGACTTGCAGGCCCAGGGCTTCGTGAGTGGCGCCGAGATCGAGCGCCGCCAGGCCACGCTGCAATCGGCCGAAGCCACCCTGCGCCAGGCCAAGGCCCAGGGCGCGGTGCAGGGCAACCAGGCCGGCTACGCGCGCCTGCTGGCCGATGGCGCAGGGGTGGTGCTGTCGGTGGACGCCGAAGTGGGGCAGGTGGTGGCCGCCGGCACGCCGGTGGTGCGGGTGGCGCGCGATGGCGCGCGCGATGTGGTCATTGCCGTGCCCGAAGACCGGGTGGCCCAGATGCGACCCGGCGCCACCGCGCAGGTGCGGCTGTGGGCCGGCGCGGGCGCGGCCCCCGGCGCTGTGGCGCCGCTGGAGGCGAGGGTGCGCGAAGTGGCGGCCAGTGCCGACGTGGCCACGCGCACCTACCAGGTCAAGCTCTCGCTGCCCGATGGAGCCGCTGTGCCGCTGGGCGCCACGGCCTATGTGACGCTGGGCGGCGCGAGCGACGCGCCCGCCGTGATCAAGCTGCCCACCAGCGCGTTGGCGCGTTCCGACCAGGGCGACCGCCAGGGCTCGGCCGTGTGGGTGTTCGACGCGGCCGCCAGCACGGTGCAGCCGCGCCCGGTGCAGGTGGCTGGCGCCGATGGCAACGAGATGGTCATCGTGGCCGGGCTCAAGCCCGGTGAGGAAGTGGTGGCCACCGGGGTGCATGTGCTCTCGCCGGGGCAGAAGGTCACGCGTTTCACCGCCGCCGCCACGCAGTGAGGCCCGGCATGAACGACGCCTCACCGACGACGAACAACGCCGGCGAACCCGCCGGCTCCTGGGTCTCGCGCTTCAACCTGTCGCAATGGGCGCTGGACCACCAGGCCTTCACCCGCTACCTGATGATCGTGCTGATGGTGCTGGGCGTGGCGGCCTACTTCCAGCTCGGCCAGGACGAAGACCCGCCGTTCACCTTCCGTGCCATGGTGGTGCGCGCCTACTGGCCTGGCGCCACCGCCGAGCAGGTCGCCGAGCAGGTGGCCGACCGCATCGAGAAGACGCTGCAGGAAGTGCCCTACGCGGACAAGATCCGCAGCTACTCCAAGCCGGGCGAGACGCTGATCATCTTCCAGCTCAAGGACTCCTCGCCGCCGCAGGAGGTGCCGCAGATCTGGTACACGGCGCGCAAGAAGGTGGGCGACATGCGCGCCACCTTGCCGCAGGGGGTGGTGGGCCCGTTCTTCAACGACGAGTTCGGCGACGTGTACGGCGTGATCTACGCGCTGCAGGGCGAAGGTTTCTCGCCGGCCGACAAGAAGCAGGTGGCCGACGACGTGCGCCAGCGCCTGCTGCGCGTGAAAGATGTGAGCAAGGTCGAGCTGTTCGGCGTGCAGGACGAGAAGCTCTACATCGAGATCTCGCAGAAGCGCCTGGCCACGCTGGGCCTGAACCTGCAGCAGGTGCTGGACGCGCTGGGGCAGCAGAACGCGGTGGAATCGGCCGGCGCGGTGCAGACGCCGCAGGACGTGGTGCAGGTGCGCGTGGCCGGTGCCTTCAACTCGGTGGAGCAGTTGCGCGCCATGCCGATCCGCGCGTCCAACGGCACGCAGATCCGCCTGGGTGACATTGCCAGGATCGGCCTGGGTTACGTGGACCCGCCGCAGGTGCTGGTGCGCCACGAAGGGCAGGACAGCATCGCGCTGGGCATCTCGATGGCCAAGGGTGGCGACATCATCGCCCTGGGCAAGGCGCTCAAGACCACCGTGGCCGGCATCGAGGCCACGCTGCCCGCGGGCATGACGCTGGCCCAGGTGCAGGACCAGCCCAGCGCGGTGACCAACTCGGTCAACGAGTTCGTGAAGGTGCTGATCGAGGCCGTGGTGATCGTGCTCGCGGTGAGTTTCCTGGCACTGGGCCTGCACCGGCGTCCGGGCGGGCGGGGACTCAAGCGCTACGTGCTGGACATGAGGCCCGGCATGGTGGTGTTCATCACCATCCCGCTGGTGCTGGCCATCACCTTCCTGGCCATGAACTACTGGGGCATCGGCCTGCACAAGATTTCGCTGGGCTCGCTCATCATCGCGCTGGGCCTGCTGGTGGACGACGCCATCATCGCGGTGGAGATGATGGTGCGCAAGCTCGAAGAGGGCTACGACATGATGCGCGCGGCCACCTTCACCTGGGACGCCACGGCCATGCCCATGCTGACGGGCACGCTGATCACGGCCGCGGGCTTTCTGCCGATCGGCCTGGCCAATTCCACCACCGGTGAGTACACCTTCGCGATCTTCGCGGTGACGGTGCTCGCGCTGGTGATTTCGTGGGTGGTGGCGGTGCTGTTCGTGCCCTACCTGGGCGTGGTGCTGCTCAAGGTGAAGCCGCACGCCGAGGGCGAGCCGCACGAGGTCTTCGACGGCCCGTTCTACGTGCGTTTCCGCGCCGTGGTGGACTGGTGCGTGCAGCACCGCTGGTTGACCATCGGCGCGACCATCCTGACCTTCGTGCTCGGCATTGTCGGGATGGGCTCGGTGCAGCAGCAGTTCTTCCCCGATTCGAGCCGGCCCGAGATCCTGGTGGACATCTGGCTGCCCGAGGGCAGCAGCATGCCCGCCATGGACGAGGTGACTCGCCGCGTGGAAGACCGGTTGGCCAAGGAAGAGGGCGTGCGCAGCGTGACCACCTGGGTGGGCTCGGGCGTGCCGCGCTTCTACCTGCCGCTGGACCAGATCTTCCCGCAGACCAACGTGTCGCAGATGATCGTGCTGCCCCAGGACCTGAAGACGCGCGAGCGCCTGCGCAAGGCCTTGCCGGCCTTGCTGGCGACCGAATTCCCCGAGGTGCGCGGCCGCGTGAAGCTGTTGCCCAACGGCCCACCCGTGCCCTACCCGGTGCAGTTCCGCGTGGTAGGCACCGACCCGCAGGTGCTGCGCGGCCTGGCCGACGAGGTGAAGCAGGCGATGCGCGAGAACCCGAACATGCGCGGCGTGAACGACAACTGGAACGAGTCGGTGAAGAAGCTGCGGCTGGAGGTGGACCAGGCCAAGGCGCGCGCGCTGGGCGTGTCGAGCCAGTCGATCGCGCAGGCCTCGCGCACCCTGCTTTCGGGCACCACGGTGGGCCAGTACCGCGAGGGGGACAAGCTGATCGACATCGTGCTGCGCCAGCCGCTGGATGAGCGCGACGCGATCACCAGCCTGGCCAATGCGTATCTGCCCACGGCGAGTGGTCAGGCGATTCCGCTGTTGCAGATCGCCAAGCCGGTGTTCGACTGGGAGCCCGGTGTGTTGTGGCGCGAGAACCGCGACTATGCGATCACGGTGCAGGGTGACGTGGTCGAGGGCTTGCAGGGCGCGACGGTGACGGCCGAGCTGCAGCCCAAGCTCAAGGCGATCAGCGACGGCTGGGCCGCTCGGGGTTTGAGCGCGTACCACATCGAAGTGGCGGGCGCGGTGGAGGAGAGCAGCAAGGGCTCGGCTTCGATCGTGGTGGGCGTGCCCTTGATGTTGTTCATCGTGTTCACGTTGCTGATGCTGCAATTGCAGAGTTTCAGCCGGTCGATGCTGGTGTTCCTGACCGGGCCGTTGGGCATGGCGGGGGTGGCGGGGGCGTTGCTGTTGTTGAACCGGCCGTTCGGTTTCGTGGCTTTGCTGGGGGTGATTGCCTTGATGGGGATGATCCAGCGCAACTCGGTGATCCTGATCGATCAGATCGAGCAGGACAGGGCGCGCGGTGTGCCGGCCTGGGACGCGATCGTGGAAGCGGCTGTTCGGCGGATGCGGCCCATCGTGTTGACGGCCGCGGCGGCGGTGCTGGCGATGATTCCGCTGTCCCGCAGTGTGTTCTGGGGGCCGATGGCGGTCGCGATCATGGGGGGGCTGATTGTGGCGACGGTGTTGACCTTGCTGGCTTTGCCGGCCATGTACGCGGCCTGGTTCCGGGTTCGACGGCCTGCCTGAGTTTCGTTCTCTCTCTCTGAGACCTCGCGGGCGCATGGGTGTTCGGCACTCTGCTCCGCGGGTGTCCCCCGACCCGGCTTCGCCGGGTCTCCTCCTTTACCCCGCTGCGCAGAGCACCGAACACCCATGCGCCAGAAGGAGTCGGTGTACCCATGCTTCGCATGCCCATAGGTCATCGGCGCGGGTGGGCGGAGGGCGCAGCGAAGTAAAGGAGGAGACCCGGCGCAGCCGGGTCGGGGGACATGAGCGGAGCCCTCCGCCCGCCCGTGCCGATGACCGCTCCACCCGGAGAAAAACATCGACAACAATAGGCCGCATGCGCCTAAGACACATCGAAGTTTTCAACGCGGTGATGCTCACCGGCAGCGTGAGCGCCGCCGCCCGCATGATCAACGTCACGCAACCCGCCGTGAGCCGCACGCTGCAGCACGCCGAGATCCAGCTCGGCTTCCAGCTGTTCCAGCGCGTCGGCGGGCGCCTGAGGCCCACCGCCGAAGCGCAAACCCTGTACCCCCACATCGAACGCCTGTTCGCCCAGCTCGACGAAGTGCAACGCCTCTCCGCCAGCCTCAAGGCCGGCCGCGGCAAAGGCGAGCTTCGCGTGCTCACCGTGCTCGCCCTGAGCTACGAAGTCTTCCCGCGCGCCATGCGCCTGTTCCGCGAAAAACACCCCTCCGTGCGCGTTCACCACGAAGCGCTGCATTCGCCCCAGATCATCTCCTCCCTCGTGCTGCAGGAAGCCGACGTGGGCTACGTCTTCAGCGCCGTGTCGCACCCCGCGCTCGTGCAGGAACAACTGGCCGACCGCCACGTCGTGTGCGTGGTGCCCAAGGGCCTGCTGACCGCGCGCCACGTCAAGGCCGGCACCATCACGCTGACGCAACTCTCCAAACTCCCCGTGATCGCCCTCGACGGCCAGGACCCGCTGGGCCTGCTGCTGGCCCACACCGTGCGCGACAGCGGCGCCGGGCTCAAGGAAGTGATGACCGTGCAGACCTACCACGTGGCGCTGGCGCTCGCGCACCACGGCGTGGGTGTGGCCATGGTGGAGAGCTGCACCGCCGCCTCGGCCGACCTCGCCAAGGTCGACGTGCTCAAGCTCGAACCCACCGTGCCCACCACGGTGCGCATGCTGCGGCCCACCGCGCGGCCGAATTCGCTGACCACGCGCGCCTTCACACGCTGCATGCAACAGGCGCTGCTGGAGACGGCTGGCTGAGTTTCAGAGCCCGCTCTGGCGCAGCTGTGCCGCGAGCCGCTGCGCGCTGCCGAAGGCCAATGTGAAACCCAGGGCACCGTGTCCGGTGTTGAACCACAGGTTGTCGGGCCCGCCGCGCAGCCGTCCCAGCACCGGCAGCCCGGTGGGCGTGGCCGGCCGCAGCCCGGCCCAGGGCCGCAGCTCGTCGCTGCAGCGCGCGTCGGGGAACAGGGCCTGGGCGCTGGCCACCAGCGAGTCGATGCGGTCGACGGGGATGTGCGTGTTCTCACCCACCAGTTCGGCCATGCCGGCCACGCGCAGGCGCGAACCCAGGCGCGCGAACACCACCTTGCGCGCGGCATCGGTCACGTTCACACGCGGCGCCGCACCAGGTGCCTCGCTCACGTCCAGCGTGAGGCTGTAGCCCTTGAGCGGGTAGACCGGCACGCGCAGGCCCAGCGTGCGCGCCAGCGGGTGCGAGGCGGTGCCGAGCGCGACCACGAAGGCATCGGCCTCGATCGGGCCGCGCGGGGTGTCGGCCGCCACGATGCGATCGACCGAGCGGGTGAGCCGGGTGACCGGCGTGTCGAACGCGAAGCGCACGCCCTGCGCGAGCAACAGGCGCAGCAGCTCCAGGCAGACCTGGTGGCAGTCGGCCGCGCACTCGCTGGGCGTGTGGATGGCGCCCGCGAAGCGCGGCGCGTAGCCCGCCAGCGCGGGTTCGATCGCCACGCATTCGGCGGGCGAGAGCGCGTGCTGCGGCGGACTGCCGAGTTCGCGCTGCAAGGCCATCTGGCGGCGCGCGGCGGCGAAGCTGGCCTCGTCGGCGCACAGCACCAGCTTGCCGGTGGCGGAGAAGTCGCAGGCGATGCGTTCCTCGGCCATCAGGCGTTCGAAGCCGGCGCGGCTCTCGGCCGCCAGCGCCAGCAGGCTGGCCGTGGTGCGCCGCGACACGCTGGCGCGGCAGGCGGCCAGGAACTGCAGGCCCCAGGCCCATTGGTGCGGGTCGGGCTGCAGGCGCAGCTTCAGCGGTGAATCGGCCGCGAACAGCAGCTTGGGCAACTGGCGCCAGATGCCCGGGTCGGCCAGCGGTTGCACGTAGGCGTAGCTCAGCTGCGCACCATTGGCCGCGCTCGCGCCGGTGCCAGCCTGCGCCCGGTCGACCACGGTGACCTCGAAGCCCTCGCGCCGCAACTGCCAGGCCGCCGCCAGCCCGACGATGCCGGCACCGAGCACGCACACGTGGGGGCGCCGTGGGGAGGAAGCGTTCATGGGGCGAACTGTAGGCAAGCCGCGCCAGAGCGAAAAATGCCAATCGCGACAAGGCCCATGCCGCGAACTCATGGACAGGCCATAACCGGAAGGCATGGAGCGGGGTGAAAAAGGCATTTTTCCCAGGGCGCCGACGCTGCCTACACTGCGCCTGAATTGCTGTCCCCACCCCGTCCTTCCTGCATGAGTTCCACCCGAGTCTTCCACCGCCAGCTGCACCGCCCCATGCCCTTTGCCGTGAGCGGCCAGGGCATCACCCTGACCGACCAGGCCGGCAAGACCTACCTCGACGCCTCGGGCGGCGCGGCCGTGTCCTGCCTGGGCCATGGGCACCCCGATGTGCTGGCTGCGATGCACGCGCAGATCGACCAGCTGGCCTATGCGCACACCAGCTTTTTCACCACCGAAGTGGCCGAGGAACTCGCGGACGTGCTGATCGATTCGGCGCCGGCGGGCATGAGCCACGTGTATTTCGTGAGCGGTGGCTCCGAGGCGGTGGAGGCCGCGCTGAAGATGGCGCGCCAGTATTTCGTGGAGATCGGGCAGCCGCAGCGGCGGCACTTCATCGCCCGTCACCAGAGTTACCACGGCAACACGCTGGGCGCGCTGGCCGTGGGCGGCAACGCCTGGCGGCGCGAGCAGTTCAAGCCGCTGCTGATCGACGTGACGCACGTCTCGCCGTGCTACGAGTACCGCGACCGCCGCGCCGACGAAACCGCCGAGCAGTACGGCCAGCGGCTGGTGGCCGAGCTGTCCGACGCGATTGACCGCCTGGGTGGCGAGAACGTGATGGCCTTCGTGGCCGAGACGGTGGGCGGCGCCACGGCGGGTGTGCTCACGGCCGTGCCCGGCTACTTCAAAGGCGTGCGCGAGCTGTGCGACCGCCACGGCATTCTGTTGATCCTCGACGAGGTGATGTGTGGCATGGGCCGAACCGGCACCCTGCATGCCTGCGAGCAGGAGGGTGTGGTGCCCGATCTGATGACCGTGGCCAAGGGCCTGGGCGGTGGCTACCAGCCCATCGGCGCGGTGCTGGCGCAGGGCAGGGTGGTGGATGCCTTCCGGCAGGGCAGCGGCCTGTTCCAGCACGGCCACACCTACCTGGGCCACGCGATCGCCTGCGCAGCCGCGCTCGCGGTGCAGCGCGTGATCCAGCGCGACGGCCTGCTGGCGCAGGTGCGCGGGCGCGGGCAGCATCTGCACTCGCTGTTGCAACAGGCTTTCGGCGACCACCCGCATGTGGGCGACATCCGGGGGCGTGGCCTGTTCTGGGGCATCGAGCTGGTGGCCGATCGCGGCAGCCGGCAGTGGTTCGACCCCGCGCGCAAGCTGCACGCCCGCATCAAGAGCGAGGCCATGGCCGGCGGCCTGATGGTCTATCCCATGGGCGGCACGGTGGACGGCCGCTGCGGCGACCACGTGCTGCTCGCGCCGCCCTTCATCAGCACGCCCGACGAACTCGAGCAGATCGTGGCGCGGCTGGCCAACGCCATCGACCGCGCGGTGGCCGCCTGATGGGGGAAAACCCCGTCGCCGTCGCAGCGGGTCTGCACGAAGCTTGCTTGCTCGTGACAAGACCCTTGTGTTCGCACCAAGTTTGTTCCACCCCGTCGAAACCTTCAGGAGCCTTCCGCATGAAAAAGATCCCTCTCAGCCTGAGCACCCTGGCCGCCGCAGCCGCCCTGATGACGCCCATGGCACCGGCCCAGGCGCAGCAGAAGTTCATGACCATCGGCACCGGCGGCGTGACAGGGGTGTATTACGCGGCGGGCGGCGCGATTTGCCGGCTGGTGAACAAGGACCGTGCCAAGCACGGCATCCGCTGCTCGGTGGAGTCCACCGGCGGCTCGGTGTTCAACGTCAACACCATCAAGGCCGGTGAGCTGGACCTGGGCTTCACCCAGTCCGACGTGCAGTTCAACGCGCTCAAGGGCGTGGGGCAGTTCAAGGACGCGGGGGCCTATGGCGACCTGCGCGCGGTGTTCGCGGTGCACCCCGAGCCCTTCACGGTGGTGGCCCGCAAGGAAGCCAACATCACCAAGTTCGAGGACTTCAAGGGCAAGCGATTCAACGTCGGCAACCCCGGCTCGGGCACGCGCTCGTCCATGGAAGAGCTGCTGGCCGGCATGGGCTGGAAGCTGAGCGATTTCTCGCTGGCCTCCGAACTCAAGGCTGACGAGCATGGCCCCGCGCTGTGCGACGGCAAGATCGACGGCTTCTATTACGCGGTGGGCCATCCGAGCGCCAACATCCAGGACCCCACCACCTCGTGCGGCGCCAAGCTGGTGTCCATCACCGGCCCGGCCGTGGACAAGCTGGTGGCCGAGAAGCCCTACTACGCCAAGGTCACGCTGCCCGGCGGCCTCTACCCGAACAACCCGCAGCCCACCCAGACCTACGGCGTTTCTGCCACCGTGGTGGCGTCGAGCAAGACCTCGCCCGAGACCGTGTACCAGGTGGTCAAGGCGGTGTTCGACAACTTCGACGAATTCAAGAAGCTGCATCCCGCGCTGGCCAACCTGACGCCCGAGGGCATGGTCAAGGACGGCCTGAGCGCCCCGCTGCACGAGGGTGCGCTCAGGTTCTACAAGGAAAAGGGCTGGGTCAAGTGAAGTAGAGGCAACGGCCCGGAGCGCGCATGAGCACCGACATCGAAAAGGCCCCGGAGGCCCTGCAGCAACTCGTGGCCGACAGCGACACCGGTGGGCGAAAGCCCACCGGGTGGACCGCCGGTGTGGTGTTCACCGTGTGCCTGCTCTGGGCGCTGTTCCAGTACTGGTACGCCTCGCCGCTGCCGTTCGAGCTCGGCATCGGCATCCTCAACGACACCGAGGCACGCGCCATCCACCTGGCGTTCGCGTTGTTCCTCGCGTTCCTGGCCTGGCCGGCGTTCAAGCGTTCGCCGCGCCACCGGGTGCCGGCCGGGGACTGGCTGCTGGCGTTGGCGGCGGCCTTCTGCGGCGCCTACATCATGCTGTTCTACGCCGAGCTGGCCACGCGACCGGGTCAGCCCAACAGCATGGACATCGCGGTCGGTTTCACCGGTGTCGTGCTGCTGCTGGAGGCCACGCGCCGCGCGGTGGGATGGCCCATGGCCGCGTTGGCCGCCATCTTCCTGGCCTACTGTCTGCTCGGGCCGCACCTGCCCGAGGTGCTCTCGCACAAGGGTGCTTCGGTGAACCGGCTGATCTCGCACATGTGGCTCACCACCGAAGGGGTGTACGGCATTGCCCTGGGGGTTTCCGCTGGCACCATCTTCGTCTACGTGCTCTTCGGCGCGCTGCTGGACCGCGCCGGCGGCGGCAACTACATGATGCAGGTCAGCTTCGCGGCCCTGGGCCATCTGCGCGGTGGGCCGGCCAAGGTCGCGGTGGTGTCCTCGGCGCTCAACGGCATGATCTCCGGCTCGTCGGTGTCCAACGTGGTCTCGGGAGGCATCTTCACGATCCCCTTGATGAAGAAGGCCGGTTACGGTGGCGTGAAGGCCGGGGCCATCGAAACCATGAGTTCGGTCAATGGCCAGATCATGCCGCCGGTGATGGGCGCGGCCGCATTCCTCATGGTCGAGTACGTCGGCATCCCCTACGCCGACATCGTCAAGCACGCCTTCCTGCCCGCCACCCTGTCCTACATCGGGTTGCTCTACATCGTGCACCTCGAAGCGCTCAAGCTCGGCATGCAGCCCATCGTGCAGGCCGTGGCCCGGCCGTGGCGCGTGCGCGTGATGCGCAACGCCATCGGCATCGCGGGCAGCATCGTGGTGGTGTGTGCGGTGTACTACCTGCTGCAGACCCTCAAAGCGGTCATGGGCGCGGCCGCACCCTATGCCGTCACGGCGGTGGTGCTCGGGCTCTACCTGTTTTCGGTCTACCAGGCCGCGCGCTGCCCGGACCTGCCCGAGGACATCGACATCGATCACCCCAAGCCGCTGCAGACCTGGCCCACGGTGCGCGCCGGCCTGCACTACCTCATGCCGATCGCGGTGCTGATCTGGTGTCTCATGGTCGAGGAAATGTCACCCGCGCTCTCGGCCTTCTGGGCCGTGACGGTGCTGGTGGTGCTCATGCTCACCCAGCGCCCGTTGATCGCGCTCTTTCGCAGGACCAGCGGCGCGGGCACCTGGATGCAGGGCTGGCGCTCGGTGGTGGACGGCTTCAACGATGGCTCGCGCAACATGATCGGCATCGGCGTGGCCACCGCCACGGCGGGCATCATCGTCGGCGCCATCACACTCACCGGCCTGGGGTTGCGCATGACGGAGTTCGTCGAGTTCGTGGCGCAAGGCAACGTGATGATGATGCTGCTCTTCATCGCCTTCGTGTGCCTGGTGCTGGGCCTGGGTGTGCCGACCACCGCCAACTACGTGCTGGTGGCCACGCTCATGGCGCCGGTGGTGGTCGAGCTTGGCGCGCAGAGCGGATTGATCATCCCGCTGATCGCGGTGCATCTTTTTGTCTTCTATTACGGGATCATGGGCGACATCACGCCTCCGGTGGGACTGGCCACGTTTGCGGCGGCGGCGATCTCGGGCGAAGATGCGATCCAGACCGGCGTGCAGGGCGCGATCTACGCGCTGCGCACGGTCATCCTGCCTTTCATCTGGATCTTCAACCCGCAACTGTTGCTCATCAATGTGCACGGCACGGCCGAGCTGATCCGCCTGCTGCTGGCCTGCACGCTGGCCACGTTGCTGTTCGCGGCATTGACGATGAACTGGTTCCGGGTGAAAAGCCGCTGGTGGGAAACGGCGCTGCTGCTTGTCGCCGTGGTGCTGCTGTTCCGCCCCGACTATTTCATGGACCGCATCGCGCCCGAGTACCGGCAGGTGCCTGCGGCCCAGGTGTACGACGTGGCGCGCGACACCGCCAGCGATGACCGGGTCGTGATGGTCATCCAGGGCACGACCATCGAGGGCGACGACGTGGTGAAGACGGTGGCCGTGCAACTTGGAGAGAAGGGCGAGGAGGGGCGCAAGCGCCTGAGCGACGCGGGCCTGCAGCTCGTGCCGTTGGGCGGGGCGGTTCAAATCGGGCAGGTCAAGTTCGGCACGCGCGCGGCCAAATCCGGCTTCGAGCAGGGTTGGGACGTGACTGGTGTCCAGGTACCCAACGACAGGCCCACACCCCACTGGTTCTACCTGCCGGCGCTGCTGCTGGTGGCGCTGGTCTGGTGGAGCCAGGGCCGGCGCATGGCCCTGCCACGCGCCTTGAAGGTGGCCTGACATGCGCATCGCCCTGATCCATGCGCTGGCCCACTCGGTCGCGCCCATCAACGAGGAGCTCGCGCGCGCCTGGCCGGAGGCCGGGCGCATGAACCTGCTCGACGACAGCCTGTCGGCCGACCTGGGGCGCGATGGCAAGGGACTGGACGCGGCGATGCACCAGCGCTTCGAATCGCTGGCGGCCTATGCCGAGGGCACCGGGGCCAACGCCATCCTGTTCACCTGCTCGGCATTCGGTTCGTGCATCGAGGCGGTGGCGGCGCGGCGCCCGCACATGCCGGTGCTCAAGCCCAACGAAGCCATGGTGGCCGAAGCCGTGGCCGTGGCGCGCGGCGGCCGCATCGGGCTGGTGGCGTCCTTCGCGCCCACCCTGACTTCCATGCCGCCGGAGTTCCCGGCCGGCACCGAACTGGTCACCTGCCTGGCCGAAGGCGCCATGGACGCCCTCAACCGGGGCGACGACGCGGGCCACGACGCGCGCGTGGTCGAGGCCGCGCGCTGGCTGGTGGGGCAGGGCTGCGACGTGATCGCGCTGTCCCAGTTCAGCATGGCGCGCGCGCAGCTGGCGGTGCACAAGGCGGTGGGCTTGCCGGTGCTCACCACGCCCGGCAGCGCAGTCCGGGCCCTGCGGCGCCGCCTGGGGGCCTGAGGCTGTCCGGCCGGGGTGGGCGCTGCAGCTACAATCTAAGGTTGCCGTGAAGTGGACAACCGGCCGTCCAGCGCTGCTTTTGCGTTGCACCGGAAAACCCCCTACGAGGCGCGCGGGTGGCGAAATTGGTAGACGCACCAGGTTTAGGTCCTGACGCCAGCAATGGTGTGGGGGTTCGAGTCCCCCCCCGCGCACCACACCACAGACAAACAGACAGACCCCCCGGGTCGGCCAGACAGGCTGGTTGACCGACACCCTTTTGGAGAATGCCATGACCGTGAACGTTGAAACCCTGGAAAAGCTCGAGCGCAAGATCACGCTGACGCTGCCGGCCGATGTGATCCAGAAAGAAGTGTCCAACCGCCTCAAGCGCATCGCGCGTGATGTGAAGATGGACGGTTTCCGTCCCGGCAAGGTGCCGATGAACGTCGTGGCCCAGCGCTATGGCTACTCGGTGCACTACGAGGTCATGAACGACAAGGTCGGTGAAGCCTTCGCCACCGCCGCCAACGAAGCCCAGCTGCGCGTGGCCGGCCAGCCCAAGATCACCGAGAAGGAAGGCGCGCCCGAAGGCCAGCTGACCTTCGACGCCGTCTTCGAGGTGTATCCGCAAGTCAAGATCGACGACCTGACCACCGCCTCGGTGGAAAAAGTGGCCGCCGAAGTGGACGACGCCGCCATCGACCGCACGCTGGAGATCCTGCGCAAGCAGCGCCGCACCTTCGCGCAGCGCGCGCAGGACCAGGCCGCCCAGGACGGCGACCGCGTCACCATCGACTTCGCCGGCAAGATCGACGGCGAGCCCTTCGAGGGCGGCAAGGCCGAGGCGTTCCAGTTCATCGTCGGCGACGGCCAGATGCTCAAGGAATTCGAAGACGCCGTGCGTGGCATGAAGACCGGCGAGTCCAAGACCTTCCCGCTGGCCTTCCCCGCCGACTACCACGGCAAGGACGTGGCCGGCAAGACCGCCGACTTCCTGGTCACGGTCAACAAGATCGAAGCCGCCAACCTGCCGGCCGTGGACGAAGCCTTCGCCAAGTCCCTGGGCATCGCCGACGGCACGGTGGAAGGCCTGCGCGCCGACATCCGCAAGAACCTGGAGCGCGAAGTCAAGTTCCGCCTGCAGGCCCGCAACAAGCAGGCCGTGATGGACGCCCTGGTGGCCAAGGCCGAGCTGGATCTGCCCAATGCGGTCGTGCAGTCCGAGCTGGAGCGCCTGGTGGAAGGCGCCCGCGCCGACCTGAAGCAGCGCGGCGTGAAGGATGCCGATAAGGCGCCGATCCCCGAAGAGCTGTTCCGCCCGCAAGCCGAGCGCCGCGTGCGCCTGGGTCTGGTGGTGGCCGAACTGGTGCGCGCCAACGAGCTGCACGCCAAGCCCGAGCAGATCAAGGCTCACATCGAAGAGCTGGCCGCCTCCTACGAGAAGCCGGCCGACGTGGTGCGCTGGTACCAGGGCGACAACCAGCGCATGGCCGAGGTGGAAGCCATCGTGATCGAGAACAACGTCACGGAGTTCGTGCTGTCCAAGGCACAGATCACCGAAAAGTCGGTCAGCTTCGACGAATTGATGGCCCAGGCCTGATTTCCCGCCCGGCGGGACGTTGGAACAGGGCGGAGCGATCCGCCCTTTCTTTTTCGGGTTTGCCCCCCACCTGGAGGTACCTCCCTCCGCCTGTCCTGCGGTCGTCCCGGTCAAGCCACCGGTCGCCGTGGGGCCACATGGGGTTGGTTACAGTAGTGACATGGCAAGCATCAACACACGGAGTACAGCATGAGCGCAATGGACATTCAAGGTTTGGGCATGGTGCCCATGGTCATCGAGCAGTCGGGCCGCGGCGAGCGTGCGTACGACATCTATTCGCGCCTGCTCAAGGAGCGCGTGATCTTCCTGGTGGGCCCGGTCAATGACCAGTCGGCCAACCTGGTGGTGGCGCAGCTGCTGTTCCTGGAAAGCGAAAACCCCGACAAGGACATCTCGTTCTACATCAACTCCCCGGGCGGTTCGGTGAGCGCTGGCATGGCGATCTTCGACACCATGAATTTCATCAAGTCGGACGTGTCCACGCTGTGCATCGGCATGGCCGCGAGCATGGGCGCGTTCCTGCTGGCCGCCGGCGCCAAGGGCAAGCGCTTCGCGCTGCCGAACTCCAAGGTCATGATCCACCAGCCGCTGGGCGGCACCCAGGGCCAGGCCACGGAAATCGAGATCCACGCCCGAGAAATCCTCAAGACGCGCGAGCAGCTCAACAAGATCCTGGCGGAGCGCACCGGCCAGCCGCTGGAGAAGATCGAGCGCGACACCGAGCGCGATTACTACCTCTCGGCCGCCGAATCGGCCGAGTACGGCCTGATCGACAAGGTCATCGAAAAGCGCCCCGGCGCTGTCTGACCCCGTCCTGGCCATGGCCACCCATGGGCCGCCAAACCCGGGAGACGGTGCCAAAACCGGCGCTTTTCCCCCGTTTGGCCCCTATGGGGCTTGAACTATCATTGTTGTTACCGCTTCATCCGAGCCCCCAGACCTATGGCCGACAAAAAAGCCGCCTCCAGTGAAAAAGCGCTCTACTGCTCGTTCTGCGGCAAGAGCCAGCACGAGGTCAAGAAGCTGATCGCCGGCCCCTCGGTGTTCATCTGCGACGAATGCATCGACCTGTGCAACGACATCATCCGTGACGAGTTGCCCGGCCTCGAATCCGTCAAGGCCTCGGGCGACGACGTGCCCACGCCGGCCCAGCTCAAGGCCAACCTGGACAACTACGTCATCGGGCAGCAGGCCGCCAAGCGCGCGCTGGCCGTGGCCGTCTACAACCACTACAAGCGCCTGCGCCACAAGGTCGCCGCCCGCAAGGACGACGTCGAGCTGGCCAAGAGCAACATTCTCCTGATCGGCCCCACCGGCTCGGGCAAGACGCTGCTGGCCCAGACCATGGCGCGCATGCTCAATGTGCCATTCGTGATGGCCGACGCCACCACGCTGACCGAAGCCGGGTATGTGGGCGAAGACGTGGAAAACATCGTCGCCAAGCTGCTGCAGAGCTGCAACTACGACGTCGAGCGCGCCCAGCAGGGCATCGTCTACATCGACGAAATCGACAAGATCACGCGCAAGTCCGACAACCCCTCCATCACCCGCGACGTGTCGGGCGAGGGCGTGCAGCAGGCCTTGCTCAAGCTGATCGAAGGCACGATGGCCTCGGTGCCGCCGCAGGGCGGGCGCAAGCACCCCAACCAGGACTTCCTGCAGGTCGACACCACCAACATCCTGTTCATCTGCGGCGGCGCGTTTGCCGGCCTGGAGAAGATCATCGAGAACCGCACCGAGGCCTCCGGCATCGGCTTCGGTGCCGTGGTCAAGAGCAAGAAGCAGCGCAGCATCACCGAATCGTTCAAGGAAATCGAGCCTGAAGACCTGATCAAGTTCGGCCTCATCCCCGAGCTGGTGGGCCGTGTGCCGGTGATCGCCGCGCTGTCGGAACTCAGTGAAGACGCGCTGGTCGAAATTCTCACCGAGCCCAAGAACGCGGTCGTCAAGCAGTTCTCCCGCCTGCTGGCGATGGAGGGTGCCGAGCTCGAAGTGCGGCCCGCCGCCCTCAAGGCGATCGCCCGCAAGGCCCTGGCCCGCAAGACGGGCGCGCGCGGTCTGCGCTCGATCCTGGAAAACGCGCTGATCGACACCATGTTCGATCTGCCTGGCATGAGCAATGTGGAGAAGGTGGTGGTCGATGAGTCGACCATCGAGGAAAACAAGCCGCCCTTGCTGGTGTACCGCGAGGCGGCCAAGCAGGCTTGACGCGCCGGCTTCGACCAACCCCGTCACGGATGCGTCCGGTTGAGATCGCTCGCACCGACCCCATTTACCCGTTTTAGTCGAGGTTGAAATGTCCGGACAGACCCCCCTTCCCAGCACGCCGGTTGAACTGCCACTCCTGCCCTTGCGCGATGTGGTCGTGTTCCCGCACATGGTCATTCCGCTGTTCGTGGGCCGGCCCAAGAGCATCAAGGCGCTGGAGTCCGCGATGGAGGCCGAGCGCCGCATCATGCTCGTGGCCCAGAAGGCCGCGGCCAAGGATGAGCCGTCGACCGACGACATGTTCGAAATGGGCTGCGTCGCCACCATCCTGCAGATGCTCAAGCTGCCCGACGGCACCGTGAAGGTGCTGGTCGAAGGTGTTCAGCGCGCCAAGGTGCTGACCATCCGCGATGGCGAAAGCCATTTCATCGCCAGTGTGAGCCCGGTCGACCCGGCCGTGGAGCGGGCCGACACCCAGTCCAACGAACTCGAAGCACTGCGCCGCGCCGTGATGCAGCAGTTCGACCAGTACGTCAAGCTCAACAAGAAGATCCCCTCGGAGATCCTCACCTCGATCTCCAGCATCGACGATCCGGGCCGCCTGGCCGACACGATCGCCGCGCACCTGCCGCTCAAGCTCGAGTCCAAGCAGGTGGTGCTGGACCTCGATCCGGTCAACAAGCGGCTGGAAAACCTGTTCGAACAGCTCGAGCGCGAGGTCGACATCCTCAACGTCGACAAGAAGATCCGCGGGCGCGTGAAGCGCCAGATGGAAAAGAACCAGCGCGACTTCTACCTGAACGAGCAGGTCAAGGCGATCCAGAAGGAGCTCGGCGAAGGCGAAGAGGGCGCCGACATCGAGGAGATCGAGAAGAAGATCAAGGCCGCCAAGATGCCCGCGGAAGCGCGCAAGAAGGCCGATGCCGAGTTCAAGAAGCTCAAGCTGATGTCGCCCATGTCGGCCGAGGCCACCGTGGTGCGCAACTACATCGATGCGCTGGTCGGCCTGCCCTGGAGCAAGAAGACCAAGATCAAGCACGACCTCGCGCATGCCGAGGCGGTGCTGAACGAAGACCACTACGGCCTGGAGAAGGTCAAGGACCGCATCCTCGAGTACCTCGCGGTGCAACAGCGCGTGGACAAGGTCAAGGCGCCCATCCTGTGCCTGGTTGGCCCACCCGGTGTGGGCAAGACCTCGCTTGGGCAGTCGGTGGCCAAGGCCACGGGCCGCAAGTACGTGCGCATGGCGCTGGGCGGCATGCGCGATGAAGCCGAGATCCGCGGCCACCGCCGCACCTACATCGGCGCCATGCCGGGCAAGGTGCTGCAGAGCCTGAACAAGGTCGGCACGCGCAACCCGCTGTTCCTGCTCGACGAGATCGACAAGCTGGGCACGGACTTCCGCGGCGATCCTTCGAGCGCGCTGCTGGAGGTGCTGGACCCCGAGCAGAACCACACCTTCGGTGACCACTACATCGAGGTCGACTTCGACCTGTCCGACGTGATGTTCGTCGCCACGTCGAACTCGATGAACATTCCGCCGGCCCTGCTGGACCGCATGGAGGTGATCCGCCTCTCGGGCTACACGGAAGACGAGAAGACCAATATTGCGATCCGCTACCTGCTGCCCAAGCAACTCAAGAACAACGGCATCCGCGAAGGCGAGCTGGACGTGCGCGACGACGCCGTGCGCGACATCGTGCGCTACTACACCCGCGAAGCCGGTGTGCGTTCGCTCGAGCGTGAACTCTCCAAGATCTGCCGCAAGGTGGTCAAGGGCCTGCTGCTCAAGAAGTACACGCCCACCGTGGTGGTGAATGCCGAGAACCTCAGCGAGTTCCTGGGCGTGCGCAAGTACAGCTACGGCCGAGCCGAGGCGCAGAACCAGGTGGGCCAGGTGGTCGGTCTGGCGTGGACGGAAGTCGGTGGCGATCTGCTGACCATCGAAGTGGCCATCATGCCTGGCAAGGGCGTGATCACGCGCACGGGTTCGCTCGGCGATGTGATGAAGGAATCGGTGGAAGCGGCCCGCACCGTGGTGCGAAGCCGCGCCCGCATGCTGGGCATCAAGGACGAGCAGTTCGACAAGCGCGACATCCACATCCACGTGCCCGATGGCGCCACGCCCAAGGATGGCCCGAGCGCCGGTGCGGCCATGACGACCGCGCTGGTCTCGTCGCTCACGGGCATTCCCGTGCGCGCCGATGTGGCCATGACGGGCGAGATCACGCTGCGCGGTGAAGTGACTGCGATCGGCGGCCTGAAGGAAAAGCTGCTGGCCGCTTTGCGTGGCGGCATCAAGACCGTGATCATCCCGGAAGAGAACGTGAAGGACCTCGCCGAGATTCCCGACAACGTGAAGCAGGGCCTGGAGATCGTGCCGGTGAAATGGATCGACAAGGTCCTCGCCATTGCGCTCGAACGCCAGCCCGTGCCGCTCACCGAAGAGGAAGTCGCGGCCCAGATCGCGGCGGCCAGCGTGAGCAAGCCGACGGCGTCTCCCGACGCGGTGAAACATTGATCAAAAAATTTCGGGGGGCTTGAAAGGGCCCCTTTTTTCGGGTTAGAATCATGGCTTACCGAAATGCAGCGGCAAACGCAATAGCAGATGCAGCAGCAGGTGGTAAGAAATGCGGGAATAGCTCAGTTGGTAGAGCGCAACCTTGCCAAGGTTGAGGTCGCGAGTTCGAATCTCGTTTCCCGCTCCAAATTCAAAAAGGGAAGCTCTGCTTCCCTTTTTTGTCGGAGTTTGAGATCGGTGTCTTTGGTGCCGGTCCTGACGGCGCGATAGCAAAGCGGTTATGCCCCGGATTGCAAATCCGGTTAGTCCGGTTCGACTCCGGATCGCGCCTCCAAAAAATACCGGTTCGAAACATCCAGCTCGCCCATGGCGGGCTTTTTTTTGTCTGTTCGCCGCAGCTCAGCCCTGGACATCCAGGGCGTTGGGTTCGAGCGGCAGGTTCTGCGCACCTCGCAGCAGGCCGATCACTTCCGCGAAGGCATGAACCTCGTCGCCCAGGCCTTCGGCGCGGAAGCTCGGCCGTTCCTGCCCCACCGCCGCGACGTGCGGCTTGATGGTCTGGGCAGACTTGCCGTCAAAGCTGGTGAAGGCCGCCCGCACGGGCGTTTGCACGACGCAGCGGCGCAGATCGAAGCCGGTCTCGCTGCCGATGAGGTAGATGCGGTCCTTCTGCATCGAGGCCGGCTCCATCGGCACGAACACCGCCAGGATGCAGTCGCCGGCCCTCACGCCAAAGCCCATGTCCCTGCGGGCGCGATAGTGGCAAAGCTCGGCCTCCTGGGCGGCGCGCCCACCGGCCATGTCTTCGGGCAGGCAGATGGCCAGGTCCTCGCCCGGGCCGATGGCCGGGACGAGCCGGGTCCCCTGGGGCAGGGCGTCGGCGTTGGGGTCGAGGAAGTAGCCGGGTGATTGCTGGGTCAGCGCGCAGAGGGTGAGCAGGGCCTCGTAGTCAGGGAGCACGTCGCCGGTGAGGAAGGCCGAGGCCAGGCTTTCGTCTACCCCCAGCCTGAAGCCCAGTTCGCGACTTTTTTCACGCATGGCGCCCGGAAAGCCCAGGCGATCCAGGCTCATTCTCAATCGAGCCCTAAAGAGCGCAGAAAGATCGCCGATAGACAGAGGTTCAAGACTTGGCATGAGGGCTGGGCGTTGGGGTGTGGGCGTCGCAAAGGGCTGGCTGCCATGGTAGACGCCAACCGGCTGGTTGGGCGTAACACCATGTCCCTTTCGGGCGCGTTGGCGACGCAGTTCAAGAACAGACAGGGGAATGTACACAGATGATGACAGCGCTGATGGACTCGCGGATTCAAGGCAATCTGCATCTGCCCACATATGAAAGGGCCATTCGCGCCGAAAACCTCAAGGCGCTGGCCCGGCGTTGGCACATCGCGCGCAGTTCCGAACTGGTCGACCCGCGTGTCATCGCACGCTGGTTCCCGGGGCAGCGCAACCTGCTGGAGCTGCTGGCCCTGCTGAGCGAGGACGAAGTCATCAAGCTGGCGGACTGCTCGCATCCGCTGTTTTCCATGATGATCCACACAGGACTTTTGCCCACGACATCGGCGTCGCTGGTGCAGCCGGGCGAATTCGAGGCCGCCAATCGCCAGGAGGCCTTCATGGCGCTGGCGGTGCGCGTCGACAGCATCAAGACCTCGTTCGACGAGGCCTGCGTGCTGTTCGATCTGTCCATGAGCGAAGCCGTGCACGTCCGCCGCTTCGGACCGCATGAACTCTGGGACATCTCGGCCAACCCCGGCCTGGTGATGTTTCCGGTGGCCAGTGACCACTACTTCGAGGCCGCCGCCACGCGCGACCTGACCTCTTCGCAGAAAACGCAGTTCATGGTCATGAGCCGGCGTTCGAAGAACCGCATTCACTGAAACCAGGGACATCACCATGATCAACACCGCGGGCCGAGCCCTCGCTTCTTCTGGACACAAACGCGTCCTCTTCGAGGACCAGGTATCGGACGAGCGATTCGAGGCCCTGATCGAGCTGACCTCGCGCACCAAGCTGATCGTCAAGCTGCTGGGCACCGACGTGGGCGAGCAGCGCATCAAAGAGGAGATGGACCGCCGTCTCGGGCAGTACGGTATCAAGGTCAAGCGGCCCAGAGGCCTGGGACAAACCACGACAGCCAAGACCTTCCTCGACAGCGCGGCGGAGCGCTTCGAGGCCTCGTACCTGATGGCCCTGCATTTCGGATCGCGCGGCATTGGCGAGTACGCCGTGGTCGAGACGAATTTCGGCAAGGCGCTGGACAAGATGATCGAGGTCTACAACAAGTACCGCCGGACGGTGCCGCCCGTGGGCGACAGCCAGCGCATCACGTTCGAGACCTATGCGTTGCTGATCGAGGGGCTGCAAAGCCGCGAGATCGAAGTCCGGCAGTGCGGTGCCTGCAACACCAAGCACCCGGTGGTCAAGCAGCACCAGGGCCCCGCGCATTGCCCTGCCTGCGCCACGCAGGACCTTCGCATGGACGAGGCGCGCGCCGAGGTGCAGGCCCGCATCGCCGCGTACCGCCAATCGCGCAACCAGATGCCGAAGTTTGGCTGACACCTTCCCTCTACGGGGCAAAACGGCACCGTAGACCGGGCGGCCGCCGAGGCATTGGGTAGAAGAATACCCGGATGCTTGAAACGTGGCCCTCATCCCTCCCGTCGCGCTCCTGGCCGATCCGCTCAGCACATGATGCGTTCGCGCCTTCCCGCGCGCGCGGCTCGGCATGACGCAGATCGTTTCGCTCAACGCGGCGCGCACCCGCCAGGCCAAGGCGGTCCAGGGTGGTGGGGGCACCGCCTACTGGCCCTTGCAGGCGCTGGAAACGGGTGGGCCCGAGCAGTGGATCCACGATGCGCTGGCTGGCCAGCCTTACGAGGGGTTCGGTCTGTCCTGCTGGGCGCAGCAGCCCAACCTCAAGGAAGCCACGCTCCGGCTGGCGTCCTTCATCACACCCTGTTGGCCCTCCGAGGATGGCTCCTCCCTTCTGGTGCGAGCCATCGGGGAAGCGGTCAAACGCTCCGAGGTGGCCGTCGGCAACGGTGAGACCTTTACCGGCCGTTTCGTGGGGGTCTACCTCTATGGCCTGACCATGCACGCGAAGGATGTGGCGCGGGTCTCCATCTCTGGCGTGGACCGGTTCGGCATGGTCCAGCGCTGGCGGCACTTCTCGGAGCCCTTGCAGGCCTGGGCGGTGCGCCATGGCATCGACACGCTGGTCGCCGAGGTGTCGGATCCCTTGCCCGCCGAGGTCACCATCGTGGGCATCCGCACGCACATGGTCGTGCGGGTGTCGGACCCCATCGACACCGGCTACCTCATGAAACACGCGGCCCAGGGGTGATGGTGAGGTCGGTTGCCCATGCACAGCGATGACCACGCCCAACTGTACGGGCTGAGCGCACGGCGCGCGCCGCGGCACAATCCGGCGTCCTGTTTCGCATGCCACAAGTACCTGCTCTCCAGCATCATCCAGGTGTTGCAGGAGCGCGAGCATGCGCCACGGCAGGGGCCTGCCGTGATGCTTCGCGTGGTCCACGCGCATTCACAGCTCGATGTCGACTCGGGCCCTGGATCGCTCGATTTCACCGAAACCAGCGCCTGGGGCGAACTGCGCTCGGGCGACCCCCACGAGCCTCGGCCGTTTGCCCTGTCGGTGTTCGACACCGGGAGCACCGCGGGCCTGGGCGGCACGCTGGCCGACATGCTCTTTCGACTGGCGCCCATTCCGTGGGCACAGACCGCCAGCCTCACCGACGAGGAGGTCGCGCACAACAGCGTCGTGCACCTCGCGTTCGCACCGCGCCTGCCGGACGATCCCCTGGTTGTTCACAGTTGCAACGCGGCGGGGCAGGGCGTGACCCACCTGCGCCGGTCGGACCGCTGGCAACGTGTCTCCGGCGAAGAGGTCGTGCAGGCCGCATTGAGGCATGCGCACATGATGGGCAGGGGCCCCTCCCAGTCTGGCAACCCGCGGCAGGCCCCCGATGTGCCCACCGCCACGCCTTCCGGCGAGGCCTTCACCAGCACCAGCGAGATTCTCAAGGCCTTCGATCACATCCTCGTGCGGGCCGCCGTGCGAGAGCTGCAGAACCAGGAGGCGATGGAGAGCGGCCGCAGGAGCGTTTGGTTGTGAGCCGAACGCCCAGGAGCGAACCTTGTTGTACCCCCTGAACATCCCTTGCCTGCGCAGTGCCGCCGATCGGGCGTCGGCGCCCGCGGCCACCACCGTGCCCGCCCGGCTCAGCGCTGCCGGGGCCGGTCCCGGTGTCGATCTGGGGGTGGTCGTCCATCTGTGGTCCGAGCATTCCCCGCCCGACGGCAAGGCGCTGTGTGGTGCGCGGCCCAGCGGCATCTTCCGTCGATGGCAAGCCCGGCGGGGCGAGCCGGTGTCCTGTGTGAAGTGCCTGGCGGTTCTGGCGGAGGAGAACGCCATGGGCCGCGAGCCTGCCGCCCCCGATGCTCGAACCGTGGAACCGTTTGCTGGAGTCTGTGCACCATGAACCCATCCCTCGTGTCTTCCGCCACACCCGGCTTTCGCCCGCGAGACGACATTCATCCGGATGACCGCGCGGGCGACGTCATCCCCCTGTACCAGCACACGGTCAAGACCCCGCACATGAAAGCCATGCAGGACGTGCTGGACATCACCGCGGTGATCGACTCGGTGCTGGCGCGCGACTTCGGCGGCAAGGGCCGGGGCATCCACTCCAAGCTCGACAGCGTGCGCCACCCGGTGCCGGCGCGGCTGGACCGGCGGCTGCGGTATCTCGCGGCCGTGCGCAACAAGGCCCTCAACGAGCCGGACTGGGAGATTCCGCAGCGCGAGCGCTACCTGGCCGAATGCCGAGCCGCCGCCATCCGCCTGCTCGACATCGGTCGCCGGCGCCAGCGCAGGGCGCATCTGCTGCACCGCTGGCTGGCGCGCCTGTCGGGCGGCTGAGCGCCGCCTGCGCGATCAGCACCCGAGCGCGGCCAGGCCGGACGCCGCCATCGCCGTTTCCACCGGCAGCGTGAAGTAGACCGCACAGCCGTGGCCCGGCGTGCTGTCGAGCCAGATGCGGCCGTTGTGGCGCTGCACGATGCGCTGGCACAGAGCCAGGCCCGCGCCGTGGCCCTCGAAGTCCAGCGTGTGGTGCTGGCGCTGGAACATGAGGAACAGGTTGCTGGCCTTGGCGACGTCGAAGCCGGCGCCGTTGTCCACGATGAAGAACCGGCAGGTGCCGTCGCTCTCCGTGCGGCAGCCGATCTGGATTTCGGCCGGCTCGACCTTGCGCGTGAACTTCATGGCGTTGTCCAGCAGCCGCGTGAACAGGTCGGTCACCATCGCCGCGTCGGCCACCACCGTCGGCAGATCGGGCTGGATCTCCCACTGGATATGGCGGTCGGGGGCGGCCTGCCGCAGGCGCGAGACCACACCTTCGAGCACGCTGTTCATCGCCAACCGCTCGGGGTGCAGGTCGATGCGGCCGATGCGCGAGTAGGTCAGCAGGTTCTCGATCATCGCGTTCAGGCGCTGCGAGGCCCGCTTCATGGCATCGCGGAAATGCCGGATCTCTTCACTGGCGTTCTCGCCCAGTTCCTCGGCGATGAGGCCGGCGAAGGTGTTGATGTGCCGCACCGGCCCACGCAGATCGTGCGTGATGGAGTGGGTGAAGATGTCCAGGTCCTTGTTCGGCACGGTGTGCTGGCGCACTCGCTGGGTCACGCGCCGGTCCAGTTCGGCGTTGAGGTCGTTCATGACCCGGTCCAGGTCTTTCATCGCGGTCATGTCGCGCGTGATGCAGGACAAGCCTTCGAGCTCGCCGTTGTCGCCGCGCAGGGCCGTGATCAAGGTCTGGCCCCAGAACGCCTCCGCACCGGCGCGCTTGAGCCAGCCGCGGGTTTCCCATTGGCCGCGATCGATGGCCAGCCGGATGGTGTCGTCGATGCCGATCTCCGCCTCTTCACCGACGCGCGGCGCGGCCATGTCGGCCAGGTGCATGTTGCCCACCTGTTCCCGGGAAAAGCCGTGCAGGCGGTGCGCGCTCTCGCTCCATTCGGTGATGCGGCCCACCGGGTCGAGGAAGTAGATGCAGGAGTCCTGCAGCGCATCGGCCATGAGGTCGAAGCGGCGCTTGTTCTGCGCGAGGTCATCGACGCGCGCTCGCCCGGCGACGTCCTTCGTTTCGACGAAGACCCCGAGGACCACGCCGTCGTGCACGTCGGGCGTGAACGAGGTCTCGGTGAAGGTGTGGGCTCCGCCCGGCGTGGACTGCTCCGTGAGCCTCAGCTGTTTCTCGCCACCCAGGGCCTGCATGAAGCGCGGCAGCAGGGCGGGCAGGGCGTCCTGGGGAAAACAGTCCTGGAACGGCCGGCCTTCCAGTGCCGAAGGGTCGATGCGCAGGCTGTCGCAGAAGGCCTGGTTGCCAAAGCGGCAGCGCAGATCGAGGTCGAAGTGCGCGAGTTGCCATGGCAATCGGTCGGCGATCGAACGCGCCAGCGCCGCCTGTTCCTGCAACCGCTCGATCGTCAGGCCGCAGGAGGCCTTTTCTGCGGCCTGGGTCGAGGGGGGCGCGGACGGTTCAAGGGTGGGCATGGGGAGAGGTGCTTTCTGTCGGTGGCGCTGCTGTCCCGTCTGGGCGGCGCTTGCGGCGTCAACCATACCAGCAGCCTGTGGCGGCGGTGCGACTCGGCGTTGCGTCCTGCGTCCAACGCCCTCAAATTTTTCCGCCCATTCCGAGCAAATTGACACGCTTGGGCGGCCCCCGATGGAGGGCGCCACCCACACAGGGACGGGCATGTGTGGCATGGCGCCGCGCTTTAGTTCGAAAGCAGTCGTTTGTCGATGTCGTGTCGCGCGAGGCCGGACCTACGGGGGGATTTGGACTCAAAGAGCGAAGTGGTCGAGGGGGGGCCAGCGCCAAGAATCCACCGGTACCCCAACAGGACCCATCGAATGAATGCACTCAGGCTCATGCGCGACAAGCTGCCCTCGGGGAAAGCCTTGGGCGGCGCCTTGCGTCCTGAACTGATGTCCCGCCTGCTGCCGGTCGTGCTGCTGGCGATCGGCATCACGGCCCTGGTGATGATGTTCCTGTGGAACGACCAGGCCAGCTACAAGCCGGTGTTCGGTGCGCGCGAGCAGGTGCCGGTGTCGGACATGATGGCCGCGCTGGATGCCGAAGGCATCGCCTACCGGCTGCACCCCGAGTCGGGCCAGGTGCTGGTCTCGTCCTCCGACCTCGGCCGCGCCCGCATGCTGCTGGCGGCCAAGGGCGTCACCGCGCGCCTGCCCGAGGGGCTGGAACTGATGGACAAGAACGACCCGCTGGGTGTCACGCAGTTCGTGCAGGACATCCGCTTCCGCCGCGGCCTGGAAGGCGAGCTGGTGCAGAGCATCACCTCGATGGACGCCGTGCGCTCGGCCCGCGTCCACCTGTCCGTGGCGCGCTCCTCGACCTTCGTGCTCAACGCCCAGGACAAGAGCACGGCCTCGGTGGTGTTGAGCCTGCACCCCGGCCGCACGCTGGGCAACGAGCAGATCGCCTCCATCATCCAGCTCGTGGCCGGCAGCGTGTCCAACCTGGACCCGTCCCGCGTGAGCGTGGTCGATCAGGCCGGCCGCCTGCTCTCCGCGCGCGTCGATGTGAAGGACGGCATCGACCAGGGCAGCTTCGCCGACGAGGCGGTGCGCAAGGCGCAGAACGACATCCTGCAGAACGCGCACCAGCTGCTGCAGCCGCTGCTGGGCGCGGGCAACTACAACGTGAGCGTGGCGGTCGAGCTCGGTCAGGACCGCGTGCAGGAAACCCAGGAGCGCTACGGCGATGCGCCCAAGGTCACCAACGAAGCGTCGCGCGAGGAGAGCAACCGCGACCGCGTGGCGCTCGGTGTGCCGGGCTCGCTCAGCAACCGCCCGGCCACACCGGCGCCGGACGCGAACGAGGCTCCCAACACCGCCGAGCGCAGCGCCGTCACCCGGCAGTTCGCCTACGACCGCAGTGTCACCACCATCCAGCGCGCGCGCGGCCAGCTCAAGAAGCTCAGTGTGGCCGTGGTGCTCAACGAAGGTGCCGCCCCCGGCGGTGCCGCCAGCTGGGGGCCTCAGGAAATCGCGCGCATGGAAAGCCTGCTGCGCGGCGGCCTGGGCATCAACGCCGAGCGCGGCGACCAGCTTGTGGTCTCGGCGCTGGCCTTCCCCGGTGCAGCACCCGCCGTGCCCTGGTACGCGGAACGCGAGACCGTGTTCGAGTTCGTGACCTGGGGCCTGTATGCCCTGGGCGCGCTGCTCGCCTACTTCCTGCTGGCGCGCCCGCTGCTGCGCCTTCTGCGTGAGCGCGGCAAGCCCGCCGCCGAAGTCGGCATGACCGACCTGATCGCCCTCGAAGGCGGCCCTGGCGCAGCCGAGGAGGCGCCCGCGCTGGCCCAGCCGTCTCAGGCCGTTGCGGCGCTGCCCAACAAGGTCCAGCCGTCGGCCTCCGGCGCGATGGTGCCGCTGCTCGCCGACTACGACCTGCCGCCGCCCGGTTCGCCGGTGGAGGTGCTGGTCAATCACTTGAAGGTGCTGGCCCAGAAGGAGCCCGAGCGCGTCGCCGAAGTTGTCAAACAGTGGGTCCAGAAAAATGCCGCCATCACCTGATCAGGAAGGGGCCGACAGCGGCTCGCTCTCGGCCACCGAACAGGCTGCCATCGTGCTCCTGAGCATGGGCGAGCAGCCGGCCGCGGCTGTGTTGCAGCACCTCTCGCGCGAGGAACTGCTGGACGTCACCCAGGTCATGTCGCGCATGAGCGGCATCAAGGTGGACATGGCCCGCACGGCCCTGCAGCGCTTCTTCGACGACTACCGCGAGCAAAGCGGCGTGCACGGCGCCTCACGCGCCTACCTCAAGAGCTCGCTGGACATGGCGCTGGGCGCGAACATCGCCAGCAGCGTGCTCACCCGCATCTACGGCGACGCCATCCGGCCGAAGATGGCCCGGCTGCAGTGGGCCTCATCGCGCTGGATCGCCGACCGCATCGCAGCCGAGCACGAGCACATGCAGGCGGTCTTCCTGGCCTTCCTGCCCTCGGCACTGGCCAGCGAGGTCATCGAGCGGCTGCCCGAGGAAAACCGCGACGCGGTGCTGATGCAGATCGCCCAGCTCGGCCATGTGGAGCACGACATCCTGCGCGAACTCGAGGTGCTGGTGGATGCGTACCTGGCGAGCCTGGAAACCCAGAGCGCCACGGTGGAGGGCGTGCGCCAGGCCGCCGAGATCATCAACCGCCTGCCCGGCAACCGCCAGAAGATGGTCGAGCAGATGCGGGCGCGCGATCCGGCCGTCATGGCTCGGATCGAGGTCAGCATGTACGACTTCTTCATCCTCTCGCGACAGACCGAGGAAGTCATCACCCGCATCATCGAAACCTCGCCGCTGGACCTGTGGGCCGTGGCGCTCAAGGGTGCGGACCCCGAGGTGCGCCGCAAAGTGCTGCAGGCCATGCCGAGGCGCCAGGCGCAATCCTTCGAAGACACGCTGCGTCGCACCGGACCGGTACCGCTCAGCCGCGTCGAGCAGGCACGCGCCGAGATCATGCGCGAGGTCAAGGCGCTGGTGGACCGCGATGAGATCCAGATCCAGCTGTTTGCCGAGGCGGTGGTCGCATGAAGATCTACCGGCCGCACCGCTTCCCGCCGCTGAGCCGCTTCACGCCGGTCCAGGCGCTGTCGCCCGGCGACGCCGAGAGCGCGCAGGCGGCGCTGGCCGAAGGCTTTCAGCAGGGCATGGACCGCGGCTACCGCGAAGGCTATGACAGCGGGGCGGAGCGCGGCCAGGCCGAAGGCCGCCTGCAAGGGCTCCAGGAAGGCCGAGACGAAGGGCTGGCCGAGGCCCGTGCCGCCGTGCTGGCCCGCTGGCAGGTGTATGCGGCGCCAGTGGACGCCGCGCTCGCGGCCCTGCACCAGGCCCAGGACGATTACCAGAAGGCCCTGCGCAGCGAGGTCGTCGATCTGGTGGGCAAGGTGGCCCGGCAGGTGATCCGCGCCGAGCTCACGCTGCAGCCCGCGCAGTTGCTGGCCCTGGTCGAGGAGTCCCTCAAGAGCATGCCGCCTGCCACCGGCGAGATCGAGGTGTTCCTCAACCCGGAAGACCTGGAGCGCATCCGCGACCTGGACCCCGTGCGCGCCCGCACGTGGAAACTCATGGCAGACAGCCGCCTCGACGCCGGTGAATGCCGGGTGCACTGCGGCGGCCAGGAGGCCGACGCCGGCTGCCGCCACCGGCTGCAGGCCTGCATGGAACAGATCGGCGCGCAGCTGCTCGACGCCGAGCCTGCCGCAGGCGAGGCGGGCGCGCCCACGGAGCTCGCCGCATGATTGCCGAGCGCCTCAAGTCCGTTGAACTCACCGACGTGCCGGTCTCCGTTCCCACGGGGCGGCTGGTGGGCGTGGCGGGCATGCTGCTGCACGTCAAGGGCTGCCAGCTTCGCATCGGCCAGCGCTGCCGCATCGAAGCCGGACCGGGCGAGTGGGTCGAGGCGCAGGTGGTGGGCTTTCGCGACGAGACCACCTCGGTCATGCCCTTCAAGAAAACCGACGGTCTGAGCGCCGGCGCGCGGGTGCTGCCGATGGCGTCGGACAGCGAGCTGCTGATCGGCCCGTCCTGGCTGGGTCGCATCGTCAACGGCCTGGGCGAACCCATGGACGGACTGGGGCGCCTGGGCGGCGAGCACCGCCTGGGCAGCCAGCCCCCGCGCGTGGACCCCTTGCGCAAGCGGCCGGTGCACGAACCGCTGGATGTCGGCGTGCGCGCGATCAACGGCCTGCTCACCCTCGGCCGCGGCCAGCGCGTGGGCCTGATGGCCGGCAGCGGCGTGGGCAAGAGCGTGCTGCTCGGCCTGGTCACGCGCCAGACCGTGGCCGACGTGGTCGTGGTCGGGCTCATCGGTGAACGGGGCCGCGAGGTCCGGGAGTTCATCGACCTCTCCCTCGGCCCGGCCGGCCTGCGCCGTGCGGTGGTCGTGGTCGCGCCGGCCGACGAATCGCCACTGATGCGCCTGCGCGCCACCGAGCTCTGCCACTCCATCGCCGCGCACTACCGCGACCGGGGCCAGAACGTGTTGCTGCTGCTGGACTCGCTCACCCGGTACGCCATGGCGCAGCGCGAAGTCGCCCTCTCGCTCGGCGAGCCGCCGGCCACGCGCGGTTATCCGCCGTCCGTGTTCAGCGTGCTGCCGCAGCTGGTGGAAAGCGCGGGCAATGGGGAGGGCGAGGGCAGCATGTCCGCCATCTACACCGTGCTGGCCGAAGGCGATGACCAGCAGGACCCGGTGGTGGACACCGCGCGCGCCATCCTGGACGGCCACATCGTGCTCTCGCGCGCCCTGGCCGAGCGCGGCCACTACCCGGCCATCGACATCGGCCAATCCATCAGCCGCTGCATGTCGCTGGTGGCCGGGCAGGCGCACATCGCCGCCGCGCGCTCCATGAAGGCGCTGCTGTCGAGCTACCAGCAGGTGCGCGACCTGCTGCCCATGGGCGCCTACGTGCCGGGCGCCGACCCGCAGGCCGACCGGGCCGTGAGCCTGTACCCGCGCATCGAGGCCTACCTGCACCAGGGCGTCAAGGAGAGCGCGCCCCTGACCGACTGCCTGCGCGACCTGAGCGAGCTGATGGCATGAACCCGCCCACCTACCTCGTCACCCTCGGCCACCTGGTCACCGCGCGCGAGCGCGAGCAGGAGCGCATCGGCGCCGAGCTGAGCCGCCAGCAGTCGGTGCGCGAGCGCATGCAGCGCAGCGTGGATCGGCTGCACGCCATCTGCGACGCCGCCGGGCCCTCGGGCGCCCAGCCCTTCCTGCTGGCCGCGAACTGCGCGGCCTACAAGCAGTCGGTGATGGGCCTGGCGCAGGAGCAGCAGCGCAGCCTGGAGCGCCACAGCGCCGAGGTGGAGGCTACCCGCGTGGCCCTGCACGCCGCCTTTCGCCAGCGCGAAGGTGTGGCCCAGGTGCTGCACAAGCGCGAGAGCGAATGGCGCCTGGCCGGCGAAGTGCGGGCGCGAAAACAGCTCGACGACGTGGCCCTGACCGTCTGGCGCCGGACCACCCCGCGATGAAAAAAAACCGCCACCCCCTTCAAAAACCGCTGCTCCCGGTCGCCTTACCGGGCATGGGCGGGGCTTTTCCTGCCTGATCAGGAGCAACCATGGACATCAACCCGACCCAGATGGCGACCCAGCTCGCCACCATCTACACGCAGGGCACGCAGGACATCATCACGCGCGACAGCAAGAGCGCCGATGCCACCAACGCGGGCTACACCCGCCTGCGCTCGGCCCTCTCGGCGTTCAACACCGCGATGGACGCGCTCTCGGGCAAGAAGGGCCTGGTCAAGAACAGCGTGAGCTTCGCCGGCAGTTCGGGCGCCACCGGCACGGCCTCGGCTTCGGCCCAGCCCGGCACCTACAGCTTCTTCGTCGAGGCCGTGGCCTCCAACCACCAGATCGCCTTCGCCGACCTGCCCGCCGTGCCGGTGGCCACCGGTGGTCCGCTGGTGATCCAGCAGGCCGACGGCAGCAGCTTCAACGTCAACCTGCTGATGGCCGACGCCGATGGCAACGGCACCATCTCGCAGACCGAGATCGCGCGCGCCATCAACCAGGCCTCGGGCAACGCGGGCAAGGTGACGGCCCAGGTGGTCAACACCGGCAACGGCTCCCAGCTGATCCTCTCGTCCGGCGCCAGCGGCGAGGACGGCGCGATCACCGTCGACGCCAGCGGCCTGCCCGCCGGGGCGCTCAAGAACGCCCTGAGCGCCACGCCCAACGAGCTGGCGCAGGCGCGCGACGCGGTGGTGTGGCTGGGCGACCAGGGCACGGGCGTGCGCATCCAGCAGGCCAGCAACACCGTGACCGCCATCGACGGCGTGACCCTCAGCCTCACCCGCGCCATGTCCACGGGCGACGCCCCCGCCACGCTGACCGTGGCCGCCGATGAGGCCGGCACCGCCGACAACGTGCGCAGTTTCGTGACCGCCTTCAACACCTTGCAAGGCGTCATCAACGACCTCACCAAGACCGACATCAACGCGGCCGCACGAGGCGTCTTCGCCAGCGACAGCAGCGTTCGCGCGCTGCGCACCCGACTCAACGACATCCTGCGCCAGGACTTTGGCGGCGTGCGCATGTCCGAGCTGGGCATCTCCACCGACCGTCAGGGCGCGCTCACCTTCGACGCGGCCAAGCTGAAGAAGACGCTGGACGTCAAGCCCGACGCGCTGGACAAGGCCTTCGGCTCGTCCAGCCTGTCGGCGCCCTCGGGCGTGTTGGGCTCGATGAACACCTACCTCAAGACCTGGCTCGACTCGGGCAACGGCCAGATCAAGCGCCGCCAGGACTCGGTGCAGACCCTGCAGCGCGACATCACCCACCGCCAGGCGCGCCTGGACGAGCAGTTCGCGATGTCCTACGAGCGCTACCTGCTGCAGTTCACCCAACTTCAATCCCTGATGGGTCAGCTCAACCAGACCTCGGGCATGTTCGGATCGTCCACCTCGGCCACCGCCTGAGGACCGACCGCACCGCCCGTCACCACCCCAGACGAGGACTTCCTTGACATACGACGCATACGAGAGCTACGCCCAGGTCGACCTGGGCGCCCAGACGGCACAGGCCTCGTCCGTGCAGCTGGTGCTCATCCTGATGAACGGCCTGCAGGACGAGCTGGCGCGCGCGCGCGCCCACATCGAAGGCAGCCGCTTCGAGGCCAAGGCGCGCAGCCTCGACAAATGCGTCGGCATGCTCAATGGCCTGTCCAGTTCGCTGGACACGGACGCCGGTGGCGAGGTGGTCGCGCAGGTCGCGCAGGTTTACGACTACTGCGCCCGCCGCCTGCACGAGGCCGGGGTCCGGCTCGACGTGGGCATGGTCGACGAAGTGGGCCGTCTGCTGCGCACGCTGCAGGAAGGCTGGGAAGGCATGCAGGCCCACCATGGATAAGCGCCAGGCGTTCCTGGACCTGGCGGCGCGCCTGCGCCACGAGACGCAGGCCGCCGACTGGGCCGCGTTGGCCCGCACCGATCAACAGCTCGCCGCGCTGCTCGCCCGCCTGCCCGCCGTGGCGGCACTGAGCGCGCCGGAGCAGGCCGCGCACCACGCACTGCGGCAGGCGCACGAGGCCGCGCGCACCGCCTGCGCGCAGGCCCATGCCCAGGCCCACGAGCGCCTGCAGGCGCTGTGCGACCAGCGCACCGGCTGGACCGCCTACGCCCTGAGCACCGACCTGCAGGAGGCCTCGCCATGAACGCCGCATCCCCCATCCTCAACCTCGCCCCCGCCGTGCCGGCACCGATCGGTGCCGCGCCGGTCGCGCCGTCAGCCGATGGACAGGCCGCGCTGCCGGGCGATTTCGCCGACCTGCTGGCCGTGGGCGAAGGCGCGGAGCCCGTCGAGGACGCCGGCCCCACCTTTCCCACCGAGATCGGCCTGCTAGATGAAGAGCCGGCGGCCGATGACGGTGAGCAGGCGCGCGACGACGGCCCGGCCGAACCCACGGAGGCGATGCTGTCCGCCGCCCTGGCCAAGGTGCAGTGGACGGTGGGTGTGGAGCGCGCGCTGCAGCTGGCGCTGCGCTCCTCGCAGGCCGCACCCCCCGCGCCCGCCGCGCCGCCGCCGGGCGCCGCGCCCGTGGCCCTGTTCCCTACCAGCCCGGCACCCGCGACGTCCCTTGCGGCTGTGCCCGTGCCCGCCGATGCCGCCGTGTCCGACGCCTCGACGCCGTTGCCGGCGGCCGCACCGGCCGGGCAGGGCAGCACCACGGCCGATGCCGGCGCGCGCGCACCGCGCTTCGAACTGCCGCCGGTGCAGCCCGGTCCTGCCGCCGTGACCGCGCCGGCCGGGGGCGGCACGTTCGTGCTCGAAGGCGACAGCGTGCGCCTGCCCGCCGCCGAGCCCGACCTGTGGCAGCGCCCGCTGGCGCAGGCGCTGGGCGATCGGCTGCAGGTGCAGGCCTCGCAAGGCATCGAGCAGGCCCGCATCCGGCTGGAGCCGCCGGCCCTGGGCCGCATCGACATCGTGCTGCGCCAGGAGGCCGGCCAGCTGCAGGTGCAGCTCAGTGCGTCCCACCACGACGTGGTGCGCCAGCTGCAGGCCATGGGCGAAGGCCTGCGGCAGGAACTCACGCACAAGCAGGGCAGCCCCGTCACGGTGCAGGTGTTCGAAGACCGCGCGCTCGCCGACGGCCGCTCCTCGCACCGAGAACGCCAACACCCGCCGCAGCAGGAAGACCGGCCCGGCCAGGGCCTGCTGAGTGAATCGAAGGCCGACCGGCGCGCCTTCTCCCTGGCCTGAAGCGCCACCGACCGACCGCCACCGAGCCTGCCCGCATGAAAAAAGTCAAACTGATCTCCCTCGTCGTCGGCGTCGCGCTGCTCACCGCCGTGGGCGGCGGCGCGGCGGCCTACTGGCTGCTGCGCCCGGCCAAGCCGGCCGTGGCCGGCGCCCCGGCGCCCGACAAGCGCGAGTACCGCTACGTCACGCTGGACAAGGTCATCGTGATGCTGCGTGGGCGCGAAGGCGGCCCGCTGACCAACTACCTCGCGGTGGACCTGGTGTTCAAGACCCCCGTGGCCGACGAGGCGCAGACCAAGCAGCAACTGCCCAAGCTGCGCTCGATCGCGGTCCGCTCGCTCTCCGAGTTCACGCTCGAACAGGCCGGCATGCTCACCATCCCCGCGCTTTCCGACCATGTGCAGAAGGCCTACGTCGAGAGCTTCAAGTCCGAGGCGCGGGCCATGCCCTTCGGTGAAGTGATGATCGGCAAGCTCATCATCGAGTGAGCGACGGCATGTACGGCGGTTACACCGAGATGGCCAGCGTGGCCGCGGCCGAGCTCGGCGCGGCGGACGAGCAGAAGCACCTGCTGGCGTTCACGCCGCTGGTGCGGCGCACCGTGCGCCAGCTCAGCTCGCAGGTCGGTGGCACCATGGACCGCGACGACATGATGCAGATCGGCCTCATGGGCCTGCTCGAGGCCCTGCGCCGCTACGGCGAGCCCGACGACCGTTTTCCCGCCTTCGCCAGCCTGCGGGTGCGCGGCGCCATCCTGGACGAGCTGCGCCGCCAGGACTGGCGGCCGCGCTCGGTGCGCCAGGAGAGCTTTCGCCTCAAGACCGAGGTGCGCGAACTCACGAAGCGCATCGGGCGCGAACCCACCGAAGCCGAGGTGCTGGCCGGGCTGGACATCAGCCCCGAGGCCTACCTGGCCTACCAGCAGGACAGCAACGCCGAAACCCTGGCCAGCTTCGACGACATGTTCGACGCGCTCTCCAACGAGGCCTCCGCCCAGCGCTCGCCGGAGGCCGAACTGGTGCTCAAACGAAGCCTACAGCAGGCTTTGGGCACGTTGAGCGAGCGTGAACAGCGCGTGATTCAGCTCTACTACGAATACGAACTGAGCCTCAAGGAGATCGCGGCGGTGCTGGGCTTGACCGAAGCCCGCATCTGCCAGATCAACAAGGCCGCCCTGCAGAAGATGAAAACCGTCCTGCAGACCGACTGACCGACTGACCGACTGACCGATTTTTCAAAGCCCCAGCCATGCAACTCTTCGTCGGCGCCCTTGTCATCCTCCTCACCGTCTTCGGCGGCTTCCTGCTGGGCGGCGGAGACCTCGCGGTGGTCTGGGAACCGGTGGAACTGCTGATCATCGGCGGCGCCGGCCTGGGCGCCATCATCGTCGGCAACCCGCGGCACGTGCTCAGCGAGATGGGCATCCAGCTGCGCAAGCTGGTCGGCTCGCGCAAGCAGGGCGAGGAGTTCCAGCGCCAGCTGCTGCTGCTCATGTACGAGCTGCTGCAGACCGCCGCCGGCGGCATCAAGGCCCTGGACGCCCACGTGGAAGAGCCGCACAAGAGCGCGATCTTCATGAAGTACCCGCTGGTGCTCGACGAACCCAAGCTGCTGCACTTCATCGTCGACAACTTCCGCCTGATGGCCATCGGCAAGATCAACGCCCATGAGCTGGAGGGCGTGCTGGAGCAGGAGCTCGAGACCATCCACGAGGAACTGAACCAGCCGGCCAAGTCGCTGCACAAGATCGCCGAGGCCATGCCCGGCTTCGGCATCCTGGCCGCCGTGCTGGGCATCGTGATGGCGATGAACTCGGTGGGCGCCGGTGCCGGCGCGGGTGAGATCGCGGCCAAGGTGGCCGCGGCCATGGTCGGCACCTTCATCGGCATCTTCCTGTGCTACGCCGTGCTCGACCCCATCAGCAACATGATGAAGCAGCTGGTGAAGGAAGAGATGTCGCACATGGAAGCCGTCAAGGTGGTGCTGGTCACCCATGTGTCGGGCAAGGTCGCGCTGCTGGCCATCGACGCCGGGCGCCGCCTGGTGCAACTGAACATCAAGCCCAGCTTCTCCAAGCTGGAGTCCTGGATCAACGCGCTGGAGGGCCGCGAAGAGGAACCCCGGCAGCAGTTCAACCGCCGCGCGGGGGATCGCCGTGTCCAAGCTTGACCACGCCACCATCGTCAAGCGCGCCTCGCGGCGCCACGACGAAGAGGCGCACGGCGGGGCCTGGAAGGTGGCCTTCGCCGATTTCGTGCTCGCGCTCATGTGCCTGTTCATGGTGCTGTGGGTGCTCGCCGCGCGCGACAAGGAAGAGCTCAGCGGCCTGATGTCCGCCAGCGGAGGGCACGTGGTCAACGAAGGGCGCGGCCCCCGCGTCGAAACCGTGGGTGGTCCGCGCGGCAGCCTGATCGAGCGTTTTCCCATGCCGGCCCGCGGGTCGGGTGGTGGCCCGATGGCGGGCGAGCAGGTGGGCGAGGTGCAGCCGCGCGAACCGGGCCAGCGCGTGCGCTACGAAACGCCCGCGCAGCTGCAGGACCTGGCCGAGCTGCTCAAGCTGATGAGCGAGCAAGCGGGCCTGCAGGCCAACCTGCAGACCATCGTCACGCCCTACGGGCTGCGCATCATGCTGCACGACACCGACCGCGAAGGCATGTTCCAGCTCGGCAGCGCGACGCCCGGCGCGAAATTCAAGGACATGCTGCGGCGCATGGGCCCGCTGTTCGCGAAGATCGAGAACAGCATGCTCATCGTCGGCCACACCGACGCCAGGCCCTATGCCGGCGCGGGCCCGCACACCGCATCGAACTGGACGCTGTCGAGCGAGCGCGCCGCCGCCGCGCGCGCACACCTGATGGATGGTGGCATGCCCGCGCGCAACGTGTTGCAGGTGGTCGGCATGGCCGATCGTGCGCCCTTCGAAACCGGGGACGCCCACGCCAGCGTGAACCGGCGCATCGAATTGCTCGTGCTCACCGAAGGCCAGAGCGGGGCCATCGCCGCCATGTTCGGCGCGCCCACGGACCAGCACCCGCTGGTGCCCGGCGTGCAGACCGAGATGCCCAGCCTGGACGTGCTCGCGGCGCTGCGCGCCTCTCTGCTCAAGGCCAGCCAGGGCATCCCCGGCCTGCAGCAGGTGATGGACCGCGGCGCCAGCCACCCCCCCGTCACCCCATGAACGCCCTTCAGGCCGCAGGCGAATGCAAACCCGACGAACGCGAGGAGATCGCATGAGAATTTCCGGCAACCCCGGCACCGAGCCCGCCGCCGCAGCGCGCGCCGCCGACGCGCCCCCCACCGACGCGGCCAGCGCCGGCGCGGG